>JAKADY010000003.1 GCA_021826065.1 Pseudomonadota bacterium | reverse complement strand
ACGCTAACATCAATCCCAGCCATCGCTTCCTCCTATCCGTTGATCAACGATTCGACACCGTCAATTTACCGATTCGAAGCGGTGGCTACCTCCACACCCGATTTACAGCAGTTTACGGACTCAATCCAGTCGATCCGCCTAGCAACCATGACAACCGCGATACCGACCACCAGACCAACGCCATGAGCAGGGCGAGCCAGCCGATGCAACAACCCAGCAGGGTTTTGATGTACACCGCCTATTTCGATCCGGAATACAGCGGTGCAGCCCTCCAGGCGCTGACGCTTGCCCGCGAACTGCACAGCCGCGGCCACCACATCGAATTCCTCACCAACCGCTGGCCAGACCTAGCGGAATCCGGGGAGGTGGAGGGCTTCCGGGTGTGGCGCCTGGAGCCGGGACGGCTGCGCAAGCATCGCGAGTTGAGGCTTTGGGTCAACCTGAGCCGTTGGGTCTGGCAGCATCGCCGCGATTTCGACATCCTGCACAGCCACGGGGCCTATTACACCCATGCCTTCATCGGCCCGCTGGGACGTGTGACGGGTCTGCGGACCGTGGCCAAGGCCAGCCTGGCCAATGACGACCTGCAGGACCTCGACCGCCCCATCATCGGCTGGCTGCACCGGGTGATGCTGCGCAGTATCGATGCCTGCGTGGCGATCAGCGAGGATCTGGCAAGGGAGTTCCAGGCCGGCGGCATCGACGACACGCACATCCATTACATACCGAACGGGGTCGACACACACCGCTTCCACCCAGCCACTGGCGAGACGCGTGCGGCCCTGCGCAGCGCACTGGGATTACCCGATGACCGCCCGGTCGCCCTTTACGTAGGTGTCCTGGACGAGCGCAAGAACATCGAATGGCTGGCGCGACAGTGGGTGGACAATCGGGCGTGGGGGACAGGGGCGCTCCTGCTGGCGATCGGACCGCAGAGTCGGGATGACCCGCAGGGTGTGCTGCGCAACCGCCTGGTCGCGCTGGGCGCGGCAGCGCCCGAAATCTTTCAGCTGCGCGGTTTTACACCCGAGATCTTGCCCTATTACCAAAGTGCGGACGTTCTGGTCCTGCCCTCGCTCAAGGAGGGGATGCCCAACGTGGTGCTCGAGGCCATGGCCTGTGGACTGCCCTGCGTGGCGGCAAGGGCGAGCGGCAGCCGCGAGCTGATCCAGGAGGGCCGCACCGGTTTTACCTATCAGCATGGCGACGTCGATGGGCTGGTGCGTGCCTTGCGCCAGTGCCTGGGCCCCGAAGGGCGTGGCATGGGTACAGAGGCGCGGCGGCATGTCGAAACACGCTACTCCATCGAAGCGGTTGCCGACCGTTACGAGGCGCTCTACGCCCAGCTGCTGCGTGATCAGGCGCCGTCAAGACCCTCACGCTTGGAAAGGTGTTGAGACATGATCATCCGCGCGCGGGCGCCGCTGCGCCTGGGACTCGCCGGTGGGGGGACGGACGTCTCCCCCTACTGTGACCTTTACGGTGGCCTGGTACTCAACGCCACCATCGACAAATACGCCTACGCCATCCTCGAGCCGGAGACCCAATGGTCGGAGGTGCAGTTCATCGCCGCCGACAAACAGGAGACCTGGCACGGCCCGGCCGAGCCCTTCCTGCCCTTCGATGGCCGCCTGGACCTGCACAAGGGGGTGTACAACCGCATCGTGCGGGATTTCAACGGCGGCCGGCCGCTGCCCCTGAGGCTCACCACCCACACCGACGCCCCGCCGGGATCGGGCCTGGGCTCCTCCTCCACCCTGGTGGTGGCGATGATCAAGGCCTTCGTCGAGTGGCTCAACCTCCCTCTGGGGGAATACGACATCGCGCGCCTGGCCTATGAGATCGAGCGCAAGGAGGTGGGCCTGTCCGGCGGGCGCCAGGACCAGTACGCCGCCACATTTGGCGGCTTCAACTTCATGGAGTTCCACCCCGAGGAGCGGGTGGTGGTCAATCCACTGCGGATCAAGAACTGGATCATGTCCGAGCTGGAGGCCTCTCTGTTGCTGTTCTTCGGTGGGGTCTCGCGCGATTCCGCCCGCATCATCGACGAGCAGGCGAGGAACGTAGCCGGCCAAGACCAGGCCGCGATCGAGGCCACCCATGCCCTCAAACAGGAGGCCATCAGCATGAAGGAAAGCCTGCTCAAGGGCGACTTCGAGGGCCTGGTCGCCTCCATGCAGGCCGGCTGGGAGGCCAAGAAACGCATGGCCAGCAGCATCTCCAACCCGCAGATCGAGGAGGCCTATGAACTCGCACGGGCGGCCGGCGCCCGCGCGGGCAAGATCTCCGGCGCCGGCGGCGGCGGCTTCATGATGCTGCTGGTCGACCCGGCGCGGCGGATGGACGTCATCCGCGCCCTGTCCGGCCGCGGCCAGGTCTACAACTGCCATTTCACGGAAATCGGGACACAAGGATGGAAGATTTACGGATGATCGAGGCCATCAGAGGCCAGCTCATGGAGACCGCCGACAACCTTACGGCGATGAGCCAGGATGGCGCGCTGCACGCCACCCTGGCCCAGGTGGCCCACGCCTGCATCGAGGCCCTGCGTCGCGGTAACAAGATCCTGTTCGCCGGCAATGGCGGCAGCGCGGCCGACGCCCAGCACCTGGCCGGCGAGCTGGTGAGCCGCTTCAACTACGACCGGCCCGGTCTGCCCGCCTTTGCCCTAACGACGGATACTTCCGTGCTCACCGCCATCGGCAACGACTATGGCTACGAGCATCTCTTCGCCCGCCAGATCGAGGCGGTGGGGGTGCGGGGGGACGTGTTCATCGGTATTTCCACCTCGGGACGCTCACCCAATGTGCTCAACGCCCTACGCAAGGCCCGTGAAAAAGGTCTGGTCACCGTCGGCTTCACCGGCCGTAAGGGTGGGGACATGCCGCCGTTGTGCGATTACTGTCTGCACGTGCCGGCGGATGCCACACCGCGCATCCAGGAGGGGCATATCAGCCTGGGGCACACGCTGTGCTGGCTGATCGAGCGCACATTGTTTCCTACGCCGTGACGAGACGGTTATGACAAAGTCCTGATGCGACTATGCGGCCGGCCATTGCCAGGTCAGGTGTTCAGATGTTGTGGGAGCCAAGCATTGGTTCCGTGTCATTGTATGACGTAGACAATCGCGTCACATGGACATAGGCGCACGCGGATCACTTCGTAGGTTGCTCTGGACAAAAACGGCACCAGGGATTCGGTGGTGAGCCACTCGGCGGACGACCCCGATCAGGCGTGGGATTAGGCCCAGTATCCTGTCCCTGGACGGCAGCAATCGGATTATCCGCTTTCTTTGTATCTTTCGTGGCCGTTTCATCGACGGACGCTCTAGCTTCTGGTGTAGACGATGCTGATGTGGGCTTGGGCTCTTCGTCGAAACCCTGGAGCTGCCTCAGTGCCCCAGTAAGGAATCCAGCGTCGTCCATGATTGTCTTCCTGGGGTCAGGACGATAACCCATGAGGTGATGGGCGATCACTCCGAAACGCAATCCTTCGGGGCTGCTTAGCCCCAGCTTGACGGCCTCCACCACATCCTCGAAACGGCTACCCTGTGTCAGCCGTGCAACCATAGTCAGAGAGCTCCCGGGCGGCAATGCACGCGGATCGTACATCTTGCCCTCCTTGGCATCGATTGTGAACTGAGCCAAAAAATCCGGTGTAAAGTCCTTGGGATAATAGGCATGTGTATAAGCCCCACCAGTTGGCCGTGGTGGATAATACTTTCCGAGGACTGGGTCCTTAACCTCCAGCGAGTAGAATAACCCCGTATAGCGACCGGTGTCTATGGCTATGCTCATGATGCGGGCGGCTGACTCTGGGATTTGAGACTGAATACGAATATGGACGATTTCTGGGAAGGCACGATCTTCTTTGATTTCCACAAAAATGTATGCCCCAGCATTAATGATGCCAGGCTCTTTACGAGCCGCGCCCGTATTACGACTGAGATCAAATATGGCAGATCTTGGAACCTTGGGCATATCCCTACCGATTCCTGACTTAGCCTCGCCAGAACCAGAAGCAACAGTACTTGTGGCGTTCTTCACGACGTAGGGCTCAGGATAGGGCAGTTTTCCGCCTAGTCTGGAATACGTAGCTTGCAGGCCTTTGTGGTCTGGCAGGTTGCGTAAGCCCTCGCTCACCAGCTTCAAGGCCTCGTCCTGTTGACGCAGCTTTTCCAGATATTCCGCCGCCTGCGTGTAAAACCGGGCCTGTTTGGGATCCAATTCAATCGCCTTGCGTAGGTCCCCAACAGCCTGCCCCGGTTGATCCATTAAATGGTATACGCGACTTCGGTACCAGTAGACCTCTGGCATGAGCTTGAAGTCCGGTTTGGCGTGCTGGACCATGTAGTTGAGATTGCCCATGACCTCATTTAGAAGGCCTCTTTTCTCCTGCGGGGTTCTAGCCTTGTGATAATTGTTCAAAAGGCCTATTCCGTCACACAAGTGGTGGGTGTGGATGAAGTCAGGCCCATACTGGGCCTCCCAGCGCTTGTACTCTGCCATGTTATCGTTGCGTGCGTACCGACCTGCGCAATAGGGCGGCATGGCGCGTATCTCCTGGGCAGTCCACGCCTGTACGGGTCCGGGCAAGAGTGAGGCAAGATAGACGCAGATGGCGGCAATCGGATGAAAACGACGCATTGATGAGTTCTCCTCAATTCCATGGACATGGCCAACCTGGACGTTACCCTTCTTCGGCATGATACGTGAAATCGGTTGCCGGAGGGCCGCACGTCATATCCTGCACCCCAACAATATCCAATACCCAGGCACCCGGATCAGGGCACATTGCACTTGATTTCGTTCAATATGGCGGGGTCTATGCATGAAGTGGGACGTGTTCAAGAAGATGGTGCAACCACCAGGTTAACGGGCCGGCCGGCGACGAAGGCCTCGATGACCTGGATGAGCTGTTCACCCAGGGCCTGCATGGCCTCCCGGCTCGCCCAGGCGACGTGCGGCGTGATGAGTAGGTTGGGCAGATCGAGGTCGAGCAGGGGGTTGCCCGCCGCCGGGGGTTCGACCGCCAGCACATCCAGGGCCGCGCCTGCGATGCGCCGGCCCTTGAGCGCGGTGATTAGGGCGGCCTCGTCGACGAGGCCGCCGCGGGCGCAGTTGATGAGCACCGCGTTCGGCTTCATGAGCGCGAGCTCGCGCGCACCGATGAGGTTGCGGGTGGCCTCGGTGAGCGGGCAGTGCAGGGTGAGGTGGTCGGCCCGGGCAAGCACCTCGTCGAAGGGGGTATAGCCCGGCCGGTAGGTGGTCGCGCCCTTGTGTTCGGCCAGCAGCACCTGCATGCCGAAGGCCTGCGCCAGACGCTCCACGCCCTGGCCGATGCTGCCGTGCCCGATGATGCCGAGGGTAGAGCCGTGGAGGTCGTGCATCTCGTGGTCGAACAGGCAGAATGCGCGTGAGCGCTGCCAGGCCCCGGCCCTGAGCGTCTGGCGCCAGGCGAGGAGGTTGCGGCGCAGCGCCAGCAAGAGCATGAACACGTGTTCGGGCACGGTGTGCTCGGCATAGCCGCGGATGTTGGTCACCGCCACCCCACGCGCGCGGCAGGCGTCGAGGTCCACATTGTTGACCCCGGTTGCGGCCACCGCCACCAGACGCAGCTTGGGTGCCGCCTCCAGGACGGCACGGGTGATCGGTGCCTTGTTGGTGATGGCGATGGTGGCCCGCCACAGGGCCTCGCCCACCGCCTCGGGCGGGGTGTGGGGGTGCTCGACCCAGGTGTGATCGAAGGCGGGGATGGGCAGGTCGGCCACGAGGGTGGCGCGGTCGAGGAAGACGATGTATTCCTTCACGGGGATCAGGGATCAGGAATCGGCGGGTTTGTCGGGGGCCAAGCCGCAAAGTTGTTCGATCACCTGCACCAGGGCAGAGGAATCCGCCTCGGCCTGGCCGCTGGCGACCAGGGCGTTCATCAATTGTGCGGCGAGGGCGCTGGCGGGCAGGGCGAGGTTGAGGGCCTGGGCCTCGCGGCTGACGATGCCGAGGTCCTTCTGGTGCAGGCGGGCGCGAAAGCCCGGCGTGTAGTCGCCGGCCAGCATGCGGCGGCCGTGTACCTCGAGGATGCGGCTATAGGCGAAGCCGCCGAGCAGGGCCTCGCGCACGCGCGCGGCGTCCACGCCCTGGCGGCGGGCGAAGGTGAGGGCCTCGGCCACGCCCATGAGGGTGGCGGAGACGACGATCTGGTTGCAGGCCTTGGCCACTTGGCCGGCACCGCTCTCGCCGACATGGACGATGTTCCTGCCCAAGACCTCGAGCAGCGGCAGGACCCGTACGAAGGCCGCCTGTGGGCCGCCGACCATGATGGACAGCGTGCCGGCACGGGCGCCGGCCTCGCCGCCGGAGACCGGGGCATCGAGCAGGGTGCAACCGCGCTCGGCCAGTCGGCGGGCGAAGGCGCGGGTGGCCGCCGGCGAGGTCGTGCCCATGTCCACCACCACCGCCTCGGGCGCAAGGCCGTGCACCAGGCCCTCGGGCCCGAACAACACGGCCTCCACGGCCGCATCGTCGGCGACGTTGACGAAGACCACAGGGCTCGCCGCCGCCACGGCGCGCGGGCTGACGGCCACCGAGGCCCCCGCCTCGGCCAGCGGTGCGGCGCGCGCAGCGGTGCGGTTGTAAACGGTGAGCGGGTAGCCGGCCCGGAGCAGATTGAGGGCCATGGGCTGGCCCATCACTCCGAGGCCGACGAAACCTATCCCAACGATGTCACCGCTACCCATTTTGCGTCCTCCTCACGCCTCACCCCTCACCTATAAGAGAATGATGTCGTACTGTTCCTGGGTGAACAGGGTCTCGACCTGCAGCGACACCGGTTTGCCGATGAAGTCCGAGACCTGGGCCAGGTTCTGCGATTCCTCGTCGAGGAAGAGGTCGATCACCGGTTGCGAGGCGAGGATGCGGAACTCGCGGGCGTTGAACTGGCGCGCCTCACGGACGATGGCGCGCAGGATCTCGTAGCACACGGTCTGGGCGGTCTTGACCATGCCGCGCCCCTGACAGGTGGGGCAGGGCTCGCAGAGCTGGCGGGCGAGGCTCTCGCGCGTGCGCTTGCGGGTCATCTCCACCAGGCCGAGCGAGGTGAAACCGTTGATGGTCATGCGCGTGCGGTCGCGCGCGAGCGCCCGCGTGAGCTCGGCCAGCACCGCCTCCTTGTGCTCCGGGTTCTCCATGTCGATGAAGTCGAGGATGATGATGCCGCCCAGGTTTCTGAGCCGCAGCTGACGGGCGATGGCCTGGGCCGCCTCCAGGTTGGTCTTGAACACAGTGTCGTCGAAGCTGCGCACGCCGGTGAAGGCGCCGGTGTTGACGTCGATGGTGGTGAGGGCCTCGGTCTGGTCGATGATCAGATAGCCACCGCTCTTCAAGTCCACCCGGCGGGCGAGCGCGCGTTCGACCTCCTCCTCGACGTTGTAGAGGTCGAACAGGGGCCGCTCGGCGGTATAGAGGGTCAGTCGGTCGGCGACGGTGCGGGTGAACTCCTGGGCGAAGGCGAGCATACGCTGATAGGTCTCGCGCGAGTCGACCAGGATGCGTGTGGTCTCGGCGGTGGCCATGTCGCGCAACACCCGATGCGCCAGGTCCAGCTCCTGGTAGATCAGACAGGGCGCCTGGCTCGCCGCGGCGCGCGCCTGCACCGAGTCCCAGATGGTGTGCAGGTACTCCACGTCGGCAGCGAGCTCCATGTCCTCGGCCATGTTGGCCATGGTGCGGATGATGAAGCCGCCGTGCTCGTCCTGGGGCAGGATGCGGGTGAGCCGCTCGCGCAGCATGCCGCGCTCGGCCTCGTCCTCGATCTTCTGCGATATGCCGATGCGCGTCTCCTGCGGCAGATAGACCAGGAAGCGCCCGGCCATGGACAGTTGGGTGGACAGCCGAGCCCCCTTGCTGCCGATGGGGTCCTTGATCACCTGCACCAGCAGGGGCTGCCCCTCGTGCAGGATGCGCTCGATGGGGCGCG
Source organism: Pseudomonadota bacterium (assembly GCA_021826065.1). GTDB lineage: Bacteria > Pseudomonadota > Gammaproteobacteria > Burkholderiales > Thiobacillaceae > JANWZL01. The sequence continues at coordinate 104,174 of JAKADY010000003.1, read as the reverse complement.
GCGGGGTCTCGCCGCGCGCCTCCCAGATGTCGGCCACGTGCAGGAAGGCGGCGCGCTCCAGGCCGATGTCGATGAAGGCCGACTGCATGCCCGGTAGCACGCGCGAGACACGGCCTAAGTAGATGTTGCCCACCAGGCCGCGCTGGCTCGCCCGCTCGATGTGCAGCTCCTGCACCGCGCCGAGGTAGATGAGGGCCACCCGCGTCTCCTGCGGGGTGACGTTGATCAGGATCTCTTCGCTCATCGGGGGGGGTGGGTGATGGGTGAGGGGTCAGTAAGGGTCGTAGCCCGCCGACTTGAGCAATTGTACGGTCTCGTACAGGGGCAGGCCCATCACGCCGGAATAGCTGCCGGCCAGATGCGCGACGAAGGCGGCCGCGCGACCCTGGATGGCGTAGCCGCCGGCCTTGTCGAACGGCTCGCCGCTGGCGAGATAGCGGGCGATCTCGCGCTCGCTCAAGGGGCCGAAGCGCACCGTGCTGCGGTTCACCGCCACCTCGATGCGCGCGCCGTGCAGCACCGCCACGGCGGTGTACACGCTGTGGCTGCGCTCGGCATAGCGGCGCAGCCATTCGGCCGCCTCGCTGGCGTCGCGCGGTTTGCCGAGGATCTCGCCGTCCAGGGTCACACAGGTGTCGGCGGCGATGACCGGCCAGTGCAGCAGGCGCCGGCCGGCCAGGGCGAGCCCCGCCGCCTGCGCCTTCATGCGCGCCAGCCGCAGCACATAGGCCCTGGGCTTTTCCCGCGGCAGCGGGGTCTCGTCGACGTCGGCGCGCGGCGCGGCGTGGCGCAGCGGCAACACGGTGGGACTGAGGCCGATCTGGCGCAGCAGCTCCAGACGGCGCGGGCTTTGCGAGGCGAGATAAAGCGGCTTGGACATGCGTGGATGATCGCGCAAGTGGCGACCCGGCCGCCAGTCCCGCCCCGCCGGTGTCCATGCGTGGCGGTGCGGCCGGAGTGCGGCGATAATCCCGCTATTTGAGTGACCGAAGTCCATGCACATCCACATCCTCGGCATCTGCGGCACCTTCATGGGTGGCATCGCCGTCATCGCTCGCCAGGCGGGACACCGCGTCACCGGCTGCGACGCCGGTGTCTATCCGCCGATGAGCGAGCAGCTCAAGGCCCAGGGCATAGAGCTGATCGAGGGCTTCGATGCTGACCAGATCGCCCTCGAACCGGACGTCTTCGTGATCGGCAATGTGGTCAGCCGCGGCAAGCAGCCACTCATGGAGGCCATCCTGGACCGCGGGCTGCCCTACGTGTCAGGGCCGCAGTGGCTCTATGAGCAGGTGCTGCGGCACAAATGGGTGCTGGCGGTCGCGGGCACACACGGCAAGACCACCACCTCGGCGATGCTCGCCTGGATCCTGGAGGACGCCGGCCTTAACCCCGGTTATCTGGTCGGCGGGGTGCCCCGCAACTTCGGCGTCTCGGCCCGGCTCACCGAGAGCCCCTTCTTCGTCATCGAGGCGGACGAGTACGACACCGCTTTCTTCGACAAACGCTCCAAGTTCGTGCACTACCGGCCGCGCACCGCCATCCTGAACAACCTGGAATACGACCACGCCGACATCTTCCCCGACCTGGCGGCGATCGAGACCCAGTTCCACCACCTGGTGCGCACCATACCGGGCAACGGGCGCATCGTCGCCAACGGCACGGACGCCGCCCTGGAGCGGGTGCTCGAGCGCGGCTGTTGGACGCCGGTGGAGCGCTTCGGCACGCCGGCAGGATGGCAGGCCGAGGCCCATGGGGAATCGGCCTTCGAGGTCCTGCTCGACGGTGCGCATCAGGGCCGGGTCGAGTGGGGCCTGGTGGGTGAGCACAACCGCTTGAACGCGCTGGCCGCCATCGCCGCCGCGCGCCATGCCGGGGTGCCACCGGCCGCCGCCTGCGCCGCCCTGGGGCGCTTCGAGAACGTCAAGCGGCGGCTCGAGGTGCGCGGCGTGGTCGGCGGCGTGACCGTCTACGACGACTTCGCCCACCACCCCACGGCCATCGCCACCACCGTCCAGGGGCTGCGCAACAAGGTGGGGGATGCCCGCATCCTCGCCGTGCTGGAGCCGCGCTCCAACACCATGAAGCTGGGGGTGATGAAGGACGCCCTGCCGGAAAGCCTCGTCGCCGCCGACCAGGTCTTCGTCTACGGCGCCGACCTGGGCTGGGACGCCCGCCAGGTCTTCGCGCCCATGGGCCCGCGGGCCGCAGTGCACCATGATCTCGATGAACTCGTCGAGGCCATCGCCCGCACCGCCCGACCGGGCGACCACGTCCTGATCATGAGCAACGGCGGCTTCGGCGGCATCCACGACAAGCTGCTCGCCCGCCTCGCCCGGGGATGACCGCGCCCCCCCACAGCGACGGCTACTGCCGGCTGGAGACCGGCGCGACGGGCGCCGTGCTGCGCCTCACGGGCCACTGGCGCCTGGCCAACCTGCCCGCCCTGCATGCAGAACTGAGCGGCATCGCCCTCGAACCGGGCCAACCGCTCACCGTGGACGGCAGCGCGCTGGCGTCCCTCGATAGCGCCGCCGCCAATCGGCTGCTCACCCAGCTCGGGGCGCTGGGCTACGCCTTCGACCGATTGCGCCTCGTCGGTTTCGGCCCGCGCGAGATGGGGCTGCTGCGCCTGGTGGCGGAGCGCCGCGCCGCCTGTACGCTGCCGCCGCTCACCCGCCGCGGCCTGCGCCGCATGGTGGGCTGGCACGTGTTCAGGCTTGGGCGCGCCACCGTCTCCACGCTGGCCTTCCTGGGCCAGACCGCGCAGGCATTGGCCCAGCTCATCACACGACCGGGCCTGCTGCGCACCCGCGAGCTTGCGGTGCAGCTGGAGATGGTCGGCCTGCGTGCGGTGCCGATCATCGTCATGATGAACTGGCTGATCGGCGTGGTGTTCGCCTACCTGCTGGGCATCCAGGTGCAGAAGTTCGGCGCCAACATCTTCGTGGTGGACGGCGTCGGGCTGGCCATCACCCGCGAGCTGGCGCCGCTCATCACCGCCGTGCTGGTGGCGGGCCGCTCGGGCGCCGCCTTCACCGCCCATCTCGGCGCCATGAAGGTCAACCAGGAGATCGACGCCATCGCCGTGATGGGCCTCTCGCCCTGGCAGGTCCTCGTGCTGCCGCGCATCCTCGCCCTGGCCCTCATGCTGCCCCTGCTCACCGCCGTGGCCGACGTGGCCGGCATCCTCGGCGCCGCCCTGGTGGCCGACTGGCACCTGGGGGTGACGCCGACCACCTTCTTCGACCGGCTGCAGGAGCGGCTGCCGCTCAACACCGTGGTCTTCGGCCTCGTCAAGACACCGGTCTTCGCCCTGGCCATCGCCCTGATCGCCTGCCACAAAGGGTTTGCCGTGCAACGCGACGCGCGCAGCGTGGGGCTCGCCACCACCGCCACGGTGGTGCACAGCATCGTCGCCGTGATCCTGATTGACGCGGCCTTCGCCGTGGCCTACCCTGAGATAAAATGACGGCCACCCTGACCGCCGCGCGCAACGGCCAGGCTAGCCCTGGCACCGCCGCCCTGACGGCGACGCAGACCGCCGTGGTGGCGGCCGAGGGGGTGCGCACCCGCCTGGGCGGGCGCTGGGTGCACGACGGCGTGTCCTTCGCCGTCCCGCGCGGCCAAGTGGCGGCCCTGATCGGCGGCAGCGGCACCGGCAAGACCGTGCTGCTGCGCGAACTCACCGGCCTGGAACGGCCCATCGAGGGTCGGGTGCGCCTCTTCGGCCAGGACCTCGCCGGCCTCTCACCCGCTGCGCTCAACGACTTACGTCGCCGCTTCGGCCTGCTGTTCCAGGACGGCGCCCTGTTCTCCAACCTGAGCGTGGCGGAGAACGTCGCCGCGCCCATCGTCGAGCAGATCCGGCTGCCGGCCGACCTGCTCTGCGAGGTGGTGAACCTCAAGCTCAGCCTCGCCGGCCTGCCCCTGGAGGCGGCGCACCGACGGCCGAGCGAGCTGTCCGGCGGCATGCGCAAACGCGCCGCGCTGGCGCGGGCCCTGGCCCTGGAGCCGGAACTGCTGTTCCTGGACGAACCCACGGCCGGTCTGGACCCCATCGGTGGGCGCGAGTTCGACCGCACCCTGCGCATCCTCGCCGACAGCCTGGGGCTCACCGTGCTGCTCACCACCCACGACCTGGACACCCTGTACGACCTCGTCGACCGGGTGATCGTGCTGCACGAGGGCAAGGTCATCGCCGACGGTACGGTCGCGGAGGTGGCGCGCGCGGCGCATCCCTGGATACGATCCTATTTCTCGACGCGTCAGTGAGGCCGCTATGGAGTCCGAAGCACGCTATGTCTGGGTCGGCGCCACCGTCGTGGTGCTCCTCCTGATCCTGGCGGGGGGGCTGTACTGGCTGTCCGGTGCGGCCGACCGGTTGCCGACCAAGCGCTTCGTCGTCTATTTCCAGAAACAGTCGCTGGAGGGCCTGCAGATCGGCAGCCCCGTGCGTATGCAGGGCATCCGGGTGGGGCGGGTGGCGGACTACACCATCCTGCCGGACCAGCCGGGCACGGTGCGGGTGGTGCTGGAGGTCGACCGGCGCACGCCCGTGCTGGAGGGCATCCAGGCGGTGATCGCGCGCAACCTGCTCACCGGCCTGGCCGCCGTGGATCTGACCAACACCGGGCAAAGCCGCGTGCCCCTCATGCGGGTGCCGGCCGGCGAGACCGACCCGGTCATCGAGGAGGGGGTGGCGGACTTAAGCCGGGTGGCCGAGCTGGTGGAGGACCTGGGCCGCACCGGGCATGAGAGCCTGAAGCGGTTGAACAGCGTGCTCTCCGACGAGAACCAACGCGCCCTGGCCGGGACGCTGCACAACCTTAATGCCCTGAGCGGGGCGTTGCACGCGAGCGTGCCCGAACTCAACGCCACGCTCGCTGCCAGCCGCCAGGCCGCCCAGACCCTGCAGGCGAGCGGCGAAAGCTTCACCAGCGTGGTGCGCGACAGCGGCGAGCGGCTGGCGCGGGTGACAGATGCGGCGACCCGGACCCTGGCCGAGGCCGACACCACCCTGCAGGCCACGCGCGCGAGCCTCACGCGCATGGAGCGCGAGCTCACCGGCATCGCCGTGAGCCTGCGGCTCACCGCCGATCTGGCGGCCCAAGAGGTCGAGGCCACGGGGCAATCGCTGCGCCAGGCCAGCGAAGCGCTGCAGGCGGCCGGCCGGGGACTCGCCGATCCCGTGCGCATCCTCTACGGCCCGCTGCGCGAGGAGCTGGGCCCCGGCGAGGTGCGGCCATGACCCGCCGCGCCATACTCTACTTGCTCGCCGGTCTCATCATGTCCGGTTGCGTGCGCCTGCCCTCGCCCGGCCAGCCGGTCACCTATCACGTCCTGACCGACCCAGGGCCGATCGTGCCGGCCCCGCGTACCCTCGCCGGCACCCTGCTCGTGCGCGAGATGGACGCACCGGGGCTATACCAGGCGAGCAACCCCGTCTTCAGCCGCAGCCCGGGTACACGGACCTATTACCAGTTCGCCCGCTGGAGCGAGCCCCCGGCCAAGCGCCTGACCTGGCTCATCCGCCAACGGCTGGAGGCGGCACGTGCCTTCGAGGTGGTCTCGCCCCTGGGCGGCGGCGTGCGCGGCGATTATCAGCTCAACACCCGCCTGGTCGACTTCTATCACGACGCCAGCATGCCACCGGGGGTGGCCCTGTTGATCGTCGAGGCCGAGCTGGTGCGCCGCAGCGACGCACGGCTCATCGCCCGGCGCATGTTCGTCGGCCAGGCGCCGGCCGCGACACACGACGCCCAGGGCGCGACCGACGCCATGGGCCGCGCCGCTAACCAGGTGATCGACGATCTCGCCCTGTGGTTGCCACAGGCCGCCGCCGGAGAAGGCCGGTAAAATGTCGCGTTGCATGATCTGATCGCGACTTTCGTCGCTCCTACCCCTCCCCTGACGTCTCGGCGATGCTCATCTACATCCACGGCTTCAACAGCTCCTCGCGCTCCGGCAAGGCCCGGGAACTGCAGACCTGGATGGCGGCGCGCGGCCTGGCCGAGGCCTATGCCTGTCCCGACCTGTCGCCGCGTCCGCGCGAGGCCATCGCCCAGCTGGAGGCCCTGATCCATGCGAGCCGGGGTCCCGCCAAGCTGATCGGCAGCTCGCTCGGCGGCCACTACGCCACCTGGCTGGCCGAGCGGCACGGCCTCAAGGCGGTGCTCGTCAACCCCTGCGTGGCCTGCCACGAGAAATTGGCCGGCGAGGTCGGCAAAGTGCAAAAGAACTGGCACGACGGCTCGGAATACCTGTTCACCGCGACGCACCTGGCCGAGCTCAAGGCGCTGCACGTCGACCGCCCGACCCGTCCGGAGCGCTATCTGCTGCTGGTCGAAAAGGGGGATGAGCTGCTCGACTGGCGCGAGGCGGCGGCCTATTACCAGGGGGCCGTCCAGCACCTGCTGGAGGGGGGCGACCACGGTTTCACCCGCTTCGCCGAGTTCATCCCCGCCATCCTCGCCTTTTGAGCCCCGCCGCATGTACCTGCTCTACGAGGAAGACGGCGAGATCAAGGCCGGCACCATCCTGGCCGAGCACGACAACTCGCTGCAGGTGGAGTCACAGTACGGCCGGCGCACCAAGGTGAAGGCCGGGCACGTGCTGCTGCGCTACAACGCGCCACCACCCGGCGAGACCCTTGAGCAGGCGCGTCGGCTCGCCGAGGAGATCGATCTCGACTTCCTCTGGGAGGTGGCGGGCCAGGCGGAGTTCGACTTCCAGAGCCTGGCGGCGGAATATTACGGCGGCACGCCCGGCGCACCCCAGTCGGCGGCGGTGCTGCTGCGCCTGCACGGCGCGCCAATCTACTTCTACAAAAAGGGCAAGGGCCGCTACAAGGCGGCCCCCGCCGACACCCTGGCGGCGGCCAAGGCGGCGCTGGAGCGCAAGGCGCGCGAAGCCGCCCAGCGGGCCGAATGGGCGGCGGCACTCACGCGCGGCGAGCTGCCCGAGGCCCTGCGCGGCAAGGTCTTCCAACTGCTGCACCAGCCGGACAAGAACAGCCTGGAATACAAGGCGCTCGCCGATGCCTGCGCGGCCACGGGGCTCAGCCCGGTGGCCCTCATGGACCGCTGCGGCGCCATCCCCTCCAGCCACGAATACCACCTGCAGGCCTTCCTGCTCACCCACTTCCCGCGCGGCACGGGTTTTCCCGCGCTCAGCCCCCCGCCCCCGCCGCCACCCCTGCCCGCGGCGGATTCGCCCGCCTTCAGCATCGACGATGCCACCACCACCGAGATCGACGACGCCTTCTCCGTGATCTTCCGGCCCGACGGCTCGGTGCGCGTGGGCATCCACATCGCCGCCCCGGCGCTGGGCATCGCCCCCGGCTCCGACCTCGACCGTGTGGCGGCCCAGCGCCTGTCCACTGTCTATATGCCCTGCGGCAAGATCACCATGCTGCCCGAGGACCTGGTCGACCGCTACACCCTGGCGGAGAACCGCGACTGCCCCGCCCTGTCGATCTATGTCGAGGTCGGGCCGGACTACGCCATCCGCAGCCTGCACACCCAGGCCGACTGCGTGCGCATCGCCGCCAACCTGCGCCACGAGACCCTGGAGCCACTGTTCAACCTGGAGACCATAGGCGCTGGTGGGCCGGATTACCCCTTCCGCCGCGAGCTGGAGTGGCTGTGGGGCTTCGCCTGCCATCTCCAGGCGGCGCGCGGCGAGGTGGAGACCCCAGGCCGCGTGGACTATGTCTTCCGTGTGGAGAACGACCGCGTGCGCATCATCCCGCGGCCGCGCGGCAACCCGATCGACCGCGTGGTCTCCGAGCTGATGATCCTGGCCAACAGCCGCTGGGGGGCGTGGCTCGCCGAGCGCGGCGTGGCCGCGGTCTATCGGGTGCAGGGCCAGGGCAAGGTGCGCATGTCGCTCAAGCCCGCCCCACACGAGGGGCTGGGGGTGGCCTGCTACACCTGGTCCACCTCGCCGCTGCGGCGCTACGTCGACCTCATCAACCAGCGCCAGATCCTCGCCGCCGCGCGGGGCGAGCCACCGGTGTATGCCGGCAACGACACCGCGCTGATGGCGGCGGTGCGCGATTTCGAGCTGGCCTATGACGCCTATGCCGAGTTCCAGCGGCGCATGGAACGCTACTGGTGCCTACGCTGGCTGCTCCAGGAGGGGGTCGAGCAGATGGAGGCCGTCGTGCTCAAGGAGAACCTGATCCGGCTGGATGGGCTGCCCCTGGTGACCCGGGTCATCGGCGCGCCCACCCTCAATCCCGGCGACCGCCTGCGGGTGGCGCCGGATGAGATCGACCTGCTCAACAACGAATGCGTCTGCCGTTTCGTCGCCCTGCTCGGCCCCCAGAGCGCGCCGTAGTGCACATCTACGGCATGCCGACCCTGGGCCGGCGCGAGCCCGAGGGCCTCGTCGCGCGGCTCAAGGCATTCGGTCAGGCCACCGGCGAGTTCCTCGCCCTGGCGGTGTCCAACATGACCAATGCCGTCCTGGTCTCCGCCATCCTGCATGTGGTGGTGATCTTCAGCATGACCCCGCTGGGCGTCAACCCCAGACTGTTCGAGGACCCGCTCAAGCCGCTCGACGTCATCCTGGTCAACGCCCGCACCGAGACGCGTCCGCTCAACCCGGAGGCGCTCGCCCAGGCCAACCTGGACGGCGGCGGCACGGTGGAGGCGGCGCGCCAGGCCACGAGCCCCCTGCCGGCGAGCCCCGAGGACAGTGTCGCCGCCACCCAGGCCGAGGCGCGTGTACAGGCACTGGAGCAGCAGGCCCAGGAACTCATGCAGCGGCTCAAGTCCGATTACGCCGTGGCCGAGGCGCGGCCGGAACCCCAGCCCGAACCGCGCCCGCCCACACCGACACCGGCACCGCAGGACCTCGCCGCGCGCAGTCTGGAGATGGCACGTCTGGCCGCGCGCATCGACCAGCAGTGGGATGCCTACCAGAAGCGGCCGCGGCGCATGTTCGTCGGGGCGCGTGCGGTGGAGTTCACCTTCGCCCGCTATGTCGAGGACTGGCGGCTGAAGGTCGAGCGCGTGGGCAACCTCAACTACCCCGAGGCGGCGCGACGCAACAAGCTCTACGGCTCGCTGGTGCTGACGGTGTCGATCAATGCCGACGGCACGGTGGAGTCGGTGCAGATCGACCGTTCCTCCGGCTCCAAGGTGCTGGATGCCGCCGCCGTGCGCATCGTCGAGATGGCCGCCCCCTTCGCCCCCTTCCCCGAGGAGATGCGCAACAAGGTGGACATCCTGGGCATCACCCGCACCTGGACCTTCACCCGCTCCGACCAGCTCACCAGCCAGTAGGCACGGCTGGTAGGCGCGACGATAGTCGCGACCGCGCAGGGTCGTGCAGGCCTCTGGAGGTCGCAGCTCTCACCGCGCCAACACAACGCCGGCTCAGTCCAGATACTCGAACACCTTGACCACGCGCTGGACGCCGCTGGTGCGGGCGGCGATCTCGGCGGCGACGTCGGCCTCGCTGCGCTTGAGCAGCCCCATCAGATAGACCACGCCGTTGGAGGTGACCACCTTGACGTGGTTGGCGTTGATGCGGCTGTCGTCGAACAGACGGGCCTTGACCTTGGTGGTGATGAAGCCATCGTTGCTGCGGGCCGCGAAGCCTATTGGGCCGGCGATGGCCATCTCGTTGTAGACCTCCTTCACCCCCGGCACGCCGCGGCCGATCTCGCTCACGCGCGCCTTCAGGGCCTCGGTCGGGGCCTCGCCGGTGATGAGCAGGCGCCGGTTGTAGCTGGTGAAGTTGGCGCGCACCCCGTCCAGCTTGGCCTCGCGCAGGCGGCTGCCGGCGCGGAACTCGATCTCCTCGTCCTCGATGTAGACGCCGGTGGAGCGGCGGTCGTCGGCCATCATGGCGCCGACCCCCACGCCGGTGGCCACCACCGGCACACAGCCCGCCAGCGGCAATGCGGCCAGCAGGCCGAGCAAGGGAATGAGACTGCGTTTGGTCATGTTCAGGCTCCCAACAGTGAAAAATCGATCCCTTCACAAAGCCCGTCGAGCACCAACAGTTGGGCCTCGTGGATGCGGGCCGGGGTGTGCGCCGGCACACAGAGCAGGATGTTCGCCTCGCCCAGGGCCTCGGCCAGCCGCCCGCCGTCGTGGCCGGTCAGCGCGATCACCCCCAGGTCTTTGTCCTGCGCCGCCTCGAGCGCCGCGAGCAGGCTCGCGTCGTTGCCGTCGTCGCTCACCACCAGCAACAGATCGCCGGGTGCACCCAAGGCCTCGATCTGGCGCGCGTAGACGCGGTCCTGCCCCGCGTTAGCGGCGATCCCGCTGGTGATGGCGGCATCGGCCGTCAGGCTGAGCGCCGCCAGCCCCGGCCGCTCCGCCTCGAAACGATGCACCAGGCTGGCGGTGAACAGCTGCGCCAGGGCGGCGCCGGCGCCATTGCCACAGGCGAGGATCTTGCCGTCGGCCATCAGGCAACGCAGCATGCGCTCGACCGCGCGGGCGAGCGGCTCGACCAGGGTCTCCAGCACCGCCTCCTGCACGGCGATGGCATCGGTGAGCTGCTGCGCAAGGTGATCGGCCAGGGACATGCAAGAATTATCCTAAAAACCGCAGTTGACCGCTCTTATGGCTTCGTAACAGCTCGATGATGCAAGAAATTTTGCCTCCGGTCATCCGCTCCCAGAGGGTGAACACGCTCCGCGCCCGCCTTCGGTCTTGTACGCCCGTCTGGCTGCGTTGCTCCTCCTTGCAAGGACCCTCCCTGCGGCGTCGTCGCGCCTTGCCAGCCTGTCGTACAAGCCCGCTTTCGGGCGCGTTCAACTGCGGTTTTTAGGATTATACCGGTCACCCCCCGGCGCCGAAGGCATCGCGCAGCCAGGTGAGCCGCTCGCCCTCGATCAATATAGCATCGAAACGACAGGGGCCGCGGTGCCCGGTCTGCGCCAGATAGGCCTCGGCCGTGCGCGCGAGCCGCGCGCGCTTGGCGGCGGTGATGCTCTCCGCAGCCCCACCGAAGCCGGGTCCGCGGCGCTCGCGCACCTCGACGAAGACGAGCGTGGCACCCTCCTGCAAGATCAGGTCGATCTCGCCGAAGCGGCAGCGCCAGTTGCGCGCAAGCAGCCTGAGCCCGCGCGCCTGAAGGTGGGCGGCGGCACGCTGCTCGGCCTCGGCGCCTCGCCGGGTCTTGTCCATGCCTCAATCGACCCGCTGCAGGAGCAGGCCCTTGAGATACTCGCCCTCGGGATAGTCCAGGTCGATCGGATGATCCGCCGCCTGGGTGAGCCGGGCGCGCAGGCGCAGCCGCACACCGGCATCCCAGGCCGCGCCGGCGACGATCTTCTGAAATAGCTCGGCGCTGACGCCGCCGGAGCAGGAGAAGCTCGCCAGCCAGCCCCCCGGTTCCAACAGCCTCATCGCGTTCAGGTTGATGTCCTTGTAGCCGCGTGCCGCCTTCTCCGCCATCTGATGGGTGGGGGCGAACTTGGGCGGGTCGAGGACGATGAGCCCGAAACGGCGGCCGGCGTCGCGCAGTCGGCGCAGCGCCTGGAACACGTCCGCCTCCAGCCATTCGCAGCGTTCGCCGTCCAGGCCGTTCAGCGCGACGTGCGCGCGCGCCTGGTCCAGGGCCTCCGCCGAGCTGTCGATGGACAACACCGAGCGGGCCCCGGCGGCCAGGGCGTGGATGCCGAAGGCCCCGGTGTAGGCGAAGCAGTTCAAGACATCGCGGCCGGCGGCCTGCGCGGCGACGATGCGGCGGTTGTCGCGCTGGTCGAGATAGAAGCCGGTCTTGTGGCCGCGCACGACATCGACCCGGAACTTAAGCCCCGCCTCGTGGATGATAAGGTCCTCGGGCAGGGTGCCGGCAAGCAGCCCCACCCGCGGCGGCAATCCCTCGAGCGCACGCACCTCGGCGTCGGATCGATCGTAGATCGCGCAGTGGGGCAGGCGCTCGGCGATCAGGTCCACCAGCCCCTCACGCCACGCCTCGGCACCCGCCGTGGTCAGTTGCAGGACGAGGACATCGGCATAGCGGTCGAGCACCACGCCGGGCAGCCCGTCCGCCTCGCCGTAGATCAGCCGCTGGGCATCGCTGTCGATGCGCAGGGCGGCCCGATAGGCGAGGGCCGCATCGATGCGGCGGGCGAGCAGGGCGGCATCGACGACCTCTGCCTCGTGCCAGCTCCAGACCCGCGCGGCGATGCGGGAGGCGGGGTTGTAGGCGGCCCAGGCGAGGAAGCCCCCAGCGGCACTCCTGACCGCCACAGTCGCACCGGCCGCAGGCTCGCCCAGGACGCGCTGCACCGCCCCGTCGTAGACCCAGGGGTGGCGGCGCAACAGGGACTTCTCGCGGCCAGGCTTGAGGATCAGGGCGGGCGCGCTCATGCCCGGCTCCGCCGCGAGCCGCAACGCCCACCTGGCAACGGCGACCTCAGCATGCGGTCAGCTTGGCGTATTCGAGGATGAACCACTTGTCGCCGATCTTGGGGAAGCTCACCCGGATCTCCGCCTCCGGCCCCGCCCCCTGATAGCCGGCCACCACCCCCTCGCCGTAGCGCGCATGCCTGACCCGGCTGCCGATGGCATAGGGGTAGCGGCCGTGGGGCTCGGCTGGCGGTGCGGACTGTACCTCTGGCGCGTGTGCCGCAGCGAGGCCGGGACGGCGACGCAGGGACTGGATGAGCCCGGCCGGGATCTCGTCCAGGAAGCGCGAGGGCAGACCATAGCGGGGCTGCCCGTGCAACATGCGACTTTGCGCATGGGTGAGGTAGAGCCGCTTGCGCGCCCGCGTGATGGCCACGTACATGAGCCGCCGCTCCTCCTCCAGGCCGTCGGGCACGGTCAGCGCCTGCTCGTGCGGGAAGAGCCCCTCCTCCAGGCCGGTGATGAAGACGGTGTGAAACTCCAGGCCCTTGGCGGCGTGCACGGTCATCAGCTGCACGGCGTCCTGATGGGCGGCGGCCTCGTGCTCGCCCGCCTCCAGGGCGGCATGGGCCAGAAAGGCCGCCAGGTCCTGACTGTCGGCCTCCACCGCGAAGGCGATGGCGGCGTTGGTCAGTTCCCGCAGGTTTTCGATGCGGTCCTCGCCATCGCGCTCACCCTGATAGTGGGCGATGAGGCCCGAACGCTCGACCACCACCGCCACCACCTCGGCGAGCGGCAAGCCCTGGGTCTCGGCGCGCAGCGACTCGATCAGGCCGACGAAGGCGCTCAAGCCCTTGTTCTTGCCGCCGCTGGCACAGGCCGCCTGCCACAGGCTCGTGCCGGTGGTGCGCGCGGCGGCATCCAGAGTCTCGAGGGTGCGCGCCCCCACGCCGCGGGTGGGGAAGTTCACCACGCGCAGGAAGGCGCCATCGTCGTCCGGGTAGGCGACGAGGCGCAGATAGGCCAGGGCATGCTTGATCTCGGCGCGCTCGAAGAAACGCTGGCCGCCATAGACCCGGTAGGGGATGCCGGCGGAGAACAGGGCATGCTCGATGGCGCGCGACTGGGCGTTCGAACGATAGAGCACGGCGAGTTCCCCATAGTCGTGCCCGTCGCGTTTGAGCTCGCGCACGGTCTCCGCCACGAAGCCCGCCTCCTCGGTGTCGTCCAGGGCCTCGAAGTGGCGGATCGGCTCGCCGCTGCCTGCCGTGGTCCACAAGTCCTTGCCCAATCGGTTGCGGTTGTGGGCGATCAGGGCATTGGCCGCATCGAGGATGGTGGACAGCGACCGGTAATTCTGCGTGAGCTTGATCGGCGCCGCCAGCCCCAGATCCTGCATGATACTCGCCATGTTGCCGACGTTCGCCCCGCGGAAGGCGTAGATCGACTGGTCGTCGTCGCCCACCGCGAACAGGGCGCCGTCGGGCCCCCTGAGCAGCTTCAGCCAGCGGTACTGCAAGGTGCTGGTGTCCTGGAACTCGTCCACCAGGATATGGCGGAAACGCGCCTGGTAGTGCTCACGCAAGAGCGCGTTGCGGCTCAGAAGCTCGACCGCGCGCAACAGCAGCTCGGCGAAGTCCACCACCCCCTCACGCCGGCAGAGGGCCTCATATTCGCCGTAGAGCTCGGTGAGCCGCCGGCTGTAGGGGTCCCAGGCCTCCACAGCCTCGGGGCGCAGACCCGCCTCCTTGTTGGCGTTGATGAAGGCCTGCAGCTTGCGCGGCTCATAACGCTCGGTGTCGACGTTCAGGGCCTTGAGCAGGCGCTTGATGGCGGCCAGCTGATCCTGTGCGTCGAGGATCTGGAACAGCTGCGGCAGCCCCGCCTCGCGGTGGTGCAGGCGCAACAGACGGTTGCACAGGCCGTGGAAGGTCCCCACCCACATGCCGCGGGTGTTGATGGGCAGCAGCGCGCTGAGGCGCGTGAGCATCTCGCGCGCCGCCTTGTTGGTGAAGGTGACGGCGAGCACCCCCATGGGCGAGACCTGGCCGGTGGCGATCAGCCAGGCGATGCGGGTGGTGAGGACCCGCGTCTTGCCCGAGCCCGCCCCGGCCAGGACCAGGGCCGAGCCCTGGGTGGTCACCGCCGCGCGCTGTTCTGGGTTGAGCCCGTCCAGGAGGGGATCCACACGCCCGGGGGATTCTTCGAGGAAGGAAAAGGCCTGCATGACGCGGGGATTATAGCCCGCGTGGCTGGGCTAGAATGTCGGCTCAAGCAACGGAAGCGTCATGCCATGAGCCAACAGATCACCATCCTCTACTTCGGCCACCTGGTGGACCTGCTCGGCCGTGACAGCGAGTACATGTTCCTGCCGCTCACCGTCAAGACCATCGGGCAGCTCACCCAGCACCTCGCCCGTCGCGGCGATGCCTGGAGCCAGGTCTTCGCCAACCCCAAGCCCACCCTCAAGGTCACGGTCAACAAGCAGTTCGCCGAGCCCGACACCCCGGTCAAGCCCGGCGACGAGGTGGCCTTCGTCGCCTTCGCCATGGTGTGAGGGTCTGCCCGCGGCACCAACCGTTCATGGCCGCTAGCCGCCCCCGCCAATGAAAACGCGCCTGCCGGCCATGATCCTAAAAACCGCAGTTGACCGCTCTTGGTTACGTAACAAATCGATGATGCAAGAGATTTTTGCCTCCATCATCCTGTCCTGGAGGGTGAACACGCGAACCGCCCGCCTTCGGTCTTGTACGCCCGTCTGGCTGCGTTGCTCCTCCTTGCAAGGATCCACCCTGCGGCGTCGTCGCGCCTTGCCAGCCGGGCGTACAAGCCCGCTTTCGGGCGCGTTCAACTGCGGTTTTTAGGATGAACGGTCCCCTCTCCCCCACCCCCTCCAGCATGGTCACCGGCGTGAGCCGCTCGAAGCTCCCCTCCCCCGCGAGCGGGGGAGGGGTTGGGGGTGAGGGCGGGGGAGGGGAGCGTCGTGATCGGCTGCGCCGATTTTCTCGGTAACGGCGCCATGCGGGCTGACCAGCTCCTGGTCCGTCGTGGCCTGGCCGCCTCGCGCACCGCCGCCCAGCGCCTGATCGAGGCCGGCCGCGTGCGCTTCGAGCAGGCCGGCCACGGCGGCCGCACCTGGCAGACCGTGGCCAAGGCGAGCCTCGATCTGCCCGAGGGCACCCCGCTCGAACTGCTGCCCGATCCCGACGACCGCTACGTCTCGCGCGGCGGCCGCAAGCTCGCCGGGGCGCTCGCCCACACCGGGCTCGCCGTCGCCGGCCGGACCTGCCTCGATCTCGGTCAGTCCACCGGCGGCTTCACCGATTGCTTGCTGCAGGCGGGGGCGGCGCGGGTGATCGGGGTGGAGGTCGGGCACGGGCAGTTGCATCCCCGTCTGCGTGCGGATGCCCGCGTGGTCTGCCTGGAGGGGGTGAATGCCCGCCATCTGTCGGCCGCGTCCCTGGGCCCCCACCGCCCGGTCGAGGGCTTCGACCTCATCGTCGCCGACCTTTCGTTCATCTCGCTCACCCTGATCCTGCCGCGCCTGCCCCCCCTGCTCGCCCCCTCGGGCCGCATGTTCCTCCTGGTCAAACCGCAGTTCGAGCTCGGCCCGCAGGCCCTGGGCAAGGGGGGAATCGTGCGCGACAGCCGCCTGTATGACACGGCCAAGGCCAAGCTGCACCAAGCCTGCACCGCCAGCGGTCTAGTACCCATGGACTGGTTCCCGAGCCCCATCACGGGGACCGACGGCAACCGCGAGTTCTTCCTCTACGGACGGCTCAGTAAGCCACCTGCGGGATGACGTCGAGGATGTCGTCGGTGCCGGTGTTGACGAGGATCACGTCGGCGCCGACGATGAGCCGCAGGTAGGGTGCCTGGAGGACGGCCAGGGCGTCCTCCAGCTCGCGCGGCAGACGCCGGCGGCGGGGTCCCTGGGGCAGCTTGCCGCCGGCCTTGACGGTCTGTGCCGGCACCTCGATGGGGCCGCGGCTGCGCTTACCCGCATAGTACTCGGTGATGGCCTTGCGCTCGGCCTCGCTGAAACGCGGGCCGGCCGCCGGTGTACCTGCCGGCTCGCTGGCGCAACCCGGCAGCAGCATGGCCGCGAGCAAGGCGCTGCCGTGTCCAAGAAAAGAACGGCGGTGCATGGCAAAGCCCCTCCTCTGAGCGTGGTGGAGGCGGTCATTACACTGCCGTTGGCGCCTGGGGTCTTTGATTGCGATCAAAATCATGCCCCAGGCAGCCTGCCTAACGGACATGACTTTGAGAAGACGCCCCGAAATATGAAAGCCATGTCCGTTTCCCTCACCCCCAGCCCCCTCCCAGAGGGAGAGGGAAGCTTCGAGAAGTCGCTGGCGCGACTTACACGCTAAGCGGCCGACGCCCACGTCAGGGGGGGTCACCACACGCCGAGGTATTCGAGCATGCCCTTGGCCGCCTCGCGCCCCTCCCAGACGGCGGTGACCACCAAGTCGGAGCCGCGCACCATGTCGCCGCCGGCAAAGATCTTGGGGTTGGCGGTCTGGTAGGCATGGCGCTGGCCGCGGGCGATCACCCGCCCGCCCGCATCGGTGGTGACGCCGAAGTCGGCGAACCAGGGCGAGGGGCTCGGGCGGAAACCGAAGGCGACGATGACCCGGTCGCAGGGGATCACCTCCTCGGAGCCCTCGACCACGACCGGGGTGCGCCGGCCGCGCGCATCGGGCGGTCCCAGCTCGGTGGTCACCAGCTTGATCGCCTCGACCTTGCCGTCGCCCAGCACCGCGACCGGCTGGCGGTTCCACAGGAACTGCACACCCTCCTCCTTGGCGTTGGCCACCTCGCGCTTGGAGCCCGGCATGTTGGCCTCGTCGCGGCGGTAGGCGCAGGTGACGCTCACCGCCCCTTGGCGGATGGCGGTACGGTTGCAGTCCATGGCGGTGTCGCCACCGCCCAGCACCACCACGCGCTGGCCCTTCATGTCGATGAATACGTCGCCCGGTTTTTCCAGGCCCAGGCAGTGGCGGACGTTGGAGATGAGGTAGTCGAGCGCCGGGATGACGCCCGGCAGGTCCTCGCCGGGGAAACCGCCCTTCATGTAGGTGTAGGTGCCCATGCCCAGGAAGACGGCGTCGTACTCGTCGACCAGGCGCTGGAAGGGGATGTCCCGGCCGACCTCGCAGTTCAAGCGGAATTCGATGCCCATGCCCTCGAAGATCTCGCGGCGCCGGCGCATGACCCATTTCTCCATCTTGAACTCGGGGATGCCAAAGGTGAGCAGGCCGCCGATCTCCTCGTAACGGTCGTAGACCACGGGCTTGACCCCGTTGCGCACCAGCACGTCGGCGCAGGCCAGCCCCGCCGGCCCCGCCCCGACCACGGCCACCCGCTTGCCCGTGGGCACGACCTGGCTCATGTCCGGCCGCCAGCCCTGGGCAAAGGCGGTCTCGGAGATGTAGCGCTCGATCTGGCCGATGGTCACCGCGCCGAAGCCCGAATTGAGCGTGCAGGCCCCCTCGCACAACCGGTCCTGCGGGCAGACCCGCCCGCAGACCTCGGGCAGCGAGTTGGTCTGGTGCGACAGCTCCGCCGCCTCTTTGACACGCCCCTCCTCGATGAGCTTCAACCAGTTGGGGATGTAGTTGTGCACCGGGCACTTCCACTCGCAGTAGGGGTTGCCGCAGGCGAGACAACGCCCTGCCTGCTCGCGCGCCTGGTCGGCGTCCATCTGCGCATAGATCTCGCGGAACTCCCGCCGGCGGATTTCAGGAGGGGTCTTGGCCCCGTCGCGGCGGGGGATGTTGAGGAATTGGAAGACGTCGGACATGGCTGTCTCCATCAATGATCGTTTATGGGCCAGTGAATAGAGCTACGCTGTTGGTGGATACAGCCCAAGATGACCACCTCACCGCCTTCGAGCGCGTAAAACAAGAAATAGGGAAACCGACGCAGGACTGCCCGTCTGACATTGTCGCTCACGCAGGTCGAGGCTTGCGGAAAGCGCTCGATCTGGCCCAGGGTTGCTTCGACTGCACGCATGAATTCCTGTCCCAGTCCTCGAGCCTGCTGTTCATACCAAAGTTGTATCTCCGCCAGCTCATCGAGGGCTTGTGGACGGAAAACCAGCTTCATGCCAGTCGCCGGGCCAACTCAGCCTTGACTTCGTCCCATTCAAGGGCGGTATCAGGGCGCAGGCGGTGCTCTTCCAAGCGACGCAGTAACTCGGCGCGCAGTGGCTCGCTCAAAGGCTGTTTGGTGGCCTCGTCCGCTATGGCGTCCCACAGATCTTCGACCAACTGGAGCTTCTCAGCGAACGACAGTTGTTTGATCTGATCGAGGATGGGTTGCATCGTCATCTCATGTCTGCCTTAGTCTTTCAACAGGCTGTCCAACGTCAGCGCCTTCGGCTTGACCAGCCAGAAACGGTCCACCACGTCGGCGAAGTTCTCCAGCATCCAGCGGGCGCGCGCGCTGCCCGTGTAGAGCAGGTGCTTCTCCAGCCGCTCACGCAGGAAGCTGCGGTACTCGTCGGTCTTCTCGTCGTTGATCGGGTTCATGTCCACCAGCTCGTTGTTGAGTCGGTGCACGAACTGGCCGTCCTCGTCGTAGACCAGGGCGAAGCCGCCGGTCATGCCGGCGCCGAAATTGAGGCCCGTCAGGCCCAGCACGACGATGTGGCCGCCGGTCATGTATTCGCAGCAATGCTCGCCCACCCCTTCGATCACCGCCTGGGCGCCGGAGTTGCGCACGCCGAAGCGCTCGCCGGCGCAGCCGGCGGCGTAGAACTCGCCGCCCGTGGCGCCGTACAGGCAGGTGTTGCCGACGATGATGGCCTTGTGCGCCTCGAAGGCCGAACCCTTGGGCGGATAGATGACGATGCGGCCGCCGGCCATGCCCTTGCCCACATAGTCGTTGGCATCGCCCTCCAGCTCCAGGGTGAGCCCCCGGTGGTTCCACACGCCGAAGCTCTGGCCGGCCGAGCCGGTCAGCTTGATGTGCAGGCAGTCGTCGGGCAGGCCCTCGGCACCGTGGATGCGGGCGATCTCGCCGGACAGACGCGCGCCGATCGAGCGGTTGACGTTGCGGATGCGGTATTCCAGGCGCTGCGGCGTCTTGGCCCGGATGCCGGGCAGGGCGTCGCGCACCATCTGCTCGGCCAGTTCGCCCTTGTCGAAGGAGGGGTTGGAGTCCTGCACGCAATAGCGCGGCTCGTCGGCTGGGATGCCGCCCTGGGAGAGCAAGAGCTCGAGCTTCAGGCGCTGCTGCTTCTCGGTCTCGCCCGGCAGCAGCTCGATGAGATCGGTGCGGCCGATCAGCTCCTCGAAGCGCCGCACCCCCAGCCGCGCCATCCACTCGCGCGTCTCCATGGCGACGAAGGTGAAGAAGTTGACCACCATGTCGGGCAGGCCGATGAAGTGCTCGCGCCGCAGCTTGGCATCCTGGGTGGCCACCCCGGTGGCACAGTTGTTGAGGTGGCAGATGCGCAGGTATTTGCAGCCCAGGGCGATCATCGGCGCGGTGCCGAAGCCGAAGCTTTCCGCCCCGAGGATGGCGGCCTTGACCACGTCGAGCCCGGTCTTGAGGCCGCCGTCGGTCTGCACGCGCACGCGCCCGCGAAGGCCGTTGGCGCGCAGGACCTGCTGCGCCTCGGTGAGCCCCAGCTCCCAGGGGGTGCCGGCGTATTTGACGCTGGTCAGCGGGCTCGCCCCCGTACCGCCGTCATAGCCCGAGATGGTGATCAGATCGGCATAGGCCTTGGCCACCCCGGCGGCGACCGTGCCCACACCCGGCTCGGCCACCAGCTTCACGGAGACCAGGGCCTGCGGGTTGACCTGTTTCAGGTCGAAGATGAGCTGCGCCAGGTCCTCGATAGAGTAGATGTCGTGGTGCGGCGGCGGCGAGATCAGCGAGATGCCGGGCTTGGTGCATCTGAGGCGCGCGATCAGCTCCGAGACCTTGTGGCCGGGCAGCTGCCCGCCCTCGCCCGGTTTGGCCCCCTGGGCGATCTTGATCTGCAGGACCTCGGCGTTGACCAGGTAGTGCGGGGTGACGCCGAAACGGCCACTGGCCACCTGCTTGATCTTGGACATCTTGATCGTGCCGTAGCGGGCCGGGTCTTCGCCGCCCTCCCCCGAGTTGGAGCGACCGCCGATGCGGTTCATGCCCTCGGCCAGGGCCTCGTGCGCCTCGGGCGAGAGGGCGCCGAGGGACATGCCCGCCGAGTCGAAGCGCTTGAGGATGGACTCGACCGGCTCCACCTCCTCCAGGGGGATGGGCTCGGGCAGGGTCTTGAGCCGCATCAGGTCGCGCAGCATGGCCACCGGCCGGTTGTTGACGACCTCCGCATACTGTTTGTACGCCTCGTAAGAGCCGGTCTGCACGGCGCGCTGCAGCCCCTGCACCACGTCCGGGTTGTAGGCGTGGAACTCGCCGCCATAGATGAACTTGAGCAGCCCCCCGGCCGGAATGGGTCTGAGCGGATTGAAGGCGGCGCGCGCCAGCCGCTTCTGGTCGGCCTCGAAGTCGGCGAAGTTGGCGCCGGAGATGCGCGAGACGGTGCCCTTGAAGCACAGCCCCACCACCTCCTCGTGCATGCCGACGATCTCGAACAGCTGCGCGCCGCGGTAGCTGGAGATCGCCGAGATGCCCATCTTGGACATCACCTTCAAGAGGCCCTTGTCGATGCCCTTGCGGTAGTTGGCGAGGGCCTTGTGGGCTGGCAGCTTGATCTCCCCGGCGCGCACCATCTGCAGGATGGACTGGTAGGCGAGATAGGGGTAGACGGCGGTGGCGCCGTAGCCGATCAGGGCGGCGATCTGGTGCGGGTCGCGCGCGGTGCCGGTCTCCACCACCAGGTTGGCGTCGCACCTCAGGCCCGCGTCGATCAGGGCGTGGTGCACGGCGCCGACGGCGAACAGGGCGTGGATGGGCAGTTTGGTCCGGTCGATGCGGCGGTCGGAGAGCACCACCACCACCTTGCCCGACTGCACCGCCGCGACTGCATCCTGCGCGAGCCGCTCCAGGGCGGTCTTCAAGGTGGTCTGCGCCGGGTCGTAGGCGAGCTCGAGGGTGACCGGGGCGAAGGCCGGATCTGACTGGGTGGTGACGGTGACGAAGGCATCGTGCGAGAGCACCGGCGAGTTCACGCCCAGCCGGTGGGCGTGCTCGGGGGTCTCCTCGAAGAGATTGCGTTCCCGGCCGAAGACCGTGTGCAGGCTCATGACGATGGCCTCGCGGATGGGGTCGATCGGCGGATTGGTCACCTGGGCGAACTGCTGGCGCAGGTAGTCGTAGGGCGAGCGCACCTGGCTGGAGAGCACGGCCATGGGGGTGTCGTCGCCCATGGAGCCCACCGCCTCCTGGCCGTCTTCGGCCAGCACGCGGATGACCTGGTCGAGCTCCTCGAAGCTCACGTTGTAGAGCTTCTGATAGGTGGTCACGCTGGCGGCGTCCATCTGCGGGCAGTCGGCATCCTCCTCCGGCTTGACCTCCACCTTGCGGCCATATTCCTTGAGCCACTGTCGATAAGGCTTACCACCCTTGAGCAGGGCATCGATGTCCTCCGGCAGCAGGAACTGCCCCGTCTCCAGGTCGGCGGCCACCATCTGGCCGGGACGCACGCGTCCCTTGGCGAGCACGTTCTCCGGGCCGTAGTCCCACACCCCCACCTCGGAGGCGATGGTGACGATGCGGTCCTTGGTGATCACATAGCGTGCCGGTCTGAGACCGTTGCGGTCGAGGAGGCACACCCCGTAACGGCCGTCGGTCAGCACGATGCCGGCCGGGCCGTCCCAAGGCTCCATGTGCATGGAGTTGTACTCGTAGAAGGCCTTGAGGTCCGGGTCCATGTGCGTGACGTTCTGCCAGGCCGGCGGCACCATCATCCTGAGCGCACGGAACAGCCCCGCCCCGCCCATGACCAGGCCCTCGAGCATGTTGTCGAAGCTCATGGAGTCGGAGCCGCGGTAGCTCACCATCGGCCGCACGTCCTCCATGTCCGGGATCAGGGGCGAGGCGAACTTGCGCTCGCGCGCCCGGCTCCAGTTACGGTTGCCCTGCAGGGTGTTGATCTCGCCGTTGTGGGCGAGGAAGCGGAAGGGTTGCGCCAGGCGCCACTCCGGCCAGGTGTTGGTCGAGAAACGCTGGTGAAAGACGGCCAGCGACGAGGCGAAGCGCTCGTCGTGCAGATCCGGGTAGAACACCGGCAGATAGGCCGGCATCACCAGGCCCTTGTAGGCGATCACCCGGCCCGACAGGGTCGGCACGTAGAAGGTGGGGTCGTCCGCCTCCAGGGCCTTCTCCACCCGGCGGCGGGCGATGTAGAGCTTGCGTTCGAAGATCTCGGCGTCGATCGCGTCCGGGCAGTTGACGAAGAGCTGCTCAATCACCGGCAGGCTGGCGCGGGCGTAATCGCCCAGGGCCGATTCGTCGGTGGGCACCGGGCGGAAGCCGACAGGGCTCAGTCCCTGGGCCCCGAGCTCGGCCACGAGCCGCTCCCGCGCCCGCCGGGCCAAGGCCGGATCGCGGTTGAGGAAGACCAGCCCCGCCGCATAGCGGGTGTTCAACTGCCAGCCCTGCTCCGCCGCCATGGCGCGCAGAAAGGCGTCCGGTTTCTTGAACAGCAGGCCGCAGCCGTCGCCCGATTTGCCATCCGCGGCGATGGCGCCACGGTGGGTCATGCAGGCGAGCGAGGAGATGGCCGTCGAGACCAGCCAGTGGGAGGCCTGGTCGTCGAGTTGGGCGATCAGCCCGAAGCCACAACTATCCTGCTCGAAATCGGGGCTGTAGAGCGTGCCGCAGAGGCGGCCTTGACGATCTTCCATGGTTGCGCGCGCCGCGAAAGTCTCAGCAAAAAGGGCAAAGATTCTAGCGCAGTCAAGGGATTGCCGCCAACCGTAAGGCCATCATGGGCTTCCCCCCGCCGACCGCTCAGCTATGACACGGCGGCCGACCGACGGTTCAGGCCGCCGCCTTGGCGCCTTTGTCGCCCGCCCCTTTGCGCGTTGCCTTCGCAGCGGGGCCGCCCTTGGCGGCGAGCAGCTCCAGCGCCCGCTCCAGGGTGATCTGCTCGGGGTCGAGGTCTTTGGGCAGGGTCGCGTTGACCTTGCCATGGCTCACATAGGGACCGTAGCGGCCGGTCTTCAGCCAGACCGGCTGGCCATCGGCGGGGTGCAGGCCCAACTCGCGCCCGGTGGCCGCGGGCGCACGTCCGGTGCGTCCCCCCTGGCGGGGTTCGAACTCGAAGCCGACCTTGCCCTCCTTGTCGCGGACCAGATAGGCGGAGAACTTGCGCCGGGTGCGCGCCGAGACGAAGCCGGTGAGCAGGTCTGTCTTGCCCTCGGTCAGCAGCTTGCGCATCTGCGCCGGCTCCACCGGCTGCGACAGGATGACCTGGCCGCTGCGGAAGTCGCAGCTGCGCTCGGGCCCCACGCTGCGGGCGCAGACATAGGCCGTGCCGTGGGTGTAGACCGGGGCACCGCATTTGGGGCAAGGCCCCAGGCTCTCCTGGCCGCTGAAGTCCGGCGGGGCCTCGGCCCCTGTCCCGCCGGCCGGGCCGAACTCGAACTCCGGCTGACGCTCGGCGTTGAGCCGCACCACGGCGTCGAAGGGCCGTCCCTGCTTGTTGCGGAAGCCGGCGAGCGGTCCCACCCGGCCCTCGCGCAGGAGCTGCTCCATCTCGGCCACCTCGAACTGGCGGCCGGCGACGATCTTCCAGGTGCTCCAATCGCAGGATTGGCAGATGAACTTCTTGTAAGTCTCCTTGACCACACCGCCGCACTTCGGGCAGGGGGCGGTGAGGGTGGCGAAGTCCCCCGGCACGGTGTCCGACTCGTAGCGCTTGGCGCGCTCGACGATCTCACGCGTGAGCGCCACGATGTGCGCCATGAAGGCATCGCGCGTGAGTTCGCCGCGCTCCATCTGCGCGAGCTTGTGCTCCCACTCCCCGGTCATCTCCGGCGAGGTCAGCTCCTCCACGCCCAGACCGCGCAGCAGGGTGATGAGCGAGAAGGCCTTGGCGGTGGGGACGAGCTCCTTACCCTCGCGCACCAGATAGTGCTCGCCGATCAGGTTCTCGATGATCTGCGCCCGTGTGGCTGGCGTGCCCAGTCCGCGCCCGGCCATGGCTGCGCGCAGCTCCTCGTCCTCCACCATCTTGCCGGCGCCCTCCATGGCGGAGAGCAGCGTGGCCTCGGTGAAGCGCGCCGGTGGCCGGGTCTGGCCGGGTTTCACCTCGACCGCCACCGTCTCCAGGGTCTCTCCGGGCACCAGCGGCGGCAGGCTCGGCGCCTCGTCGCCCTCCTGCGGTGCCTCCTTACCGTAGACGGCCAGCCAGCCGGGGTTCACCAGCACCCGCCCCTCGGTCTTGAAGGCATGCCCGGCCACCCGCGTGATGCGGGTGGTGACCTGGTACTCGGCGGCCGGGTAGAACACGGCGAGGAAGCGGCGGGCGACCAGGTCGTAGAGCTTCCATTCCAGCTCGTTCAGGGACTTGGGCGCCGCCCCCGTGGGGATGATGGCGAAGTGGTCGGAGATCTTGGCGTTGTTGAAGATGCGCTTGTTCGGCCTGACCCAGCCCTGCTCCAGGACGGTGGCGGCGAGCGGGGCGTAGTCTTCGGGCAGATTGCCCAGGACCTCCTTGACCGTGCCCAGATAGTCCTCGGGCAAGGCCCGCGCATCGGTGCGCGGATAGGTCAGCACCTTGTGCTTCTCGTACAGGGCCTGGGCGAGCCCGAGCGTGGTCTTGGCCGAGAAGCCGAAGCGGCTGTTGGCCTCGCGCTGCAGGCTGGTGAGATCATAGAGCAGGGGGGAGAGCTGGCTCGCCGGCTTGACCTCCTCGCTCGCCTGCGCCGGCTGGCCCAGGCAGGCCTCGCGCACGGCCTGCGCGCGCGCCTCCTCCCAGATCCGATAGGCGGTGGCCTGGTCGTCGTCCTCGCGCTTCTTGAAGGCCTCGTCGAACCAGCGCCCGGTGTATTCCCCCTTCTCACCGCGGAAGCGGGCCTCCAGCTCCCAATAGGGGCGCGGCACGAAGCGGCGGATGCGTTCCTCCCGCTCGACGACGATGGCCAGCGTCGGGGTCTGCACACGCCCCACGGTGGTCAGGTGGAAGCCGCCGGTCTTCGAATTGAAGGCGGTCATCGCCCGCGTGCCGTTGATGCCCACCAGCCAGTCGCTCTCCGCGCGGCAGACGGCGGCGGTGCGCAACCCCTCCACCTCGGCCGCGTCGCGCAACCGGGCGAAGCCCTCGCGGATCGCCGCCGGCGTCATGGACTGCAGCCAAAGACGCCTGACCGGCTTCTTGGTGCCGCTGTGTTGGACGATGTAGTTGAAGATGAGCTCGCCCTCGCGCCCGGCGTCGCAGGCGTTGATGAGGCCATCGACGTCCTTGCGTTTGATGAGCTTCTCCAGCAGCTTCAGCCGATCCTGGGTCTTCTCGATGGGGACCAGGTCGAAGCGCGGCGGGATCACCGGCAGGTGGGCGAAGGACCACTTGCCGCGCTTGACCTCATACTCCGGCGGCGCGGCGAGTTCCAGCAGATGGCCAATGGCGGAGGACAGGACGTACTCGTCCGACTCGTAGTAGTCCTTTTCCTTGTGGAAACCGCCCAGCGCACGCGCAATATCCTGCGCCACCGACGGCTTCTCGGCGATGATGAGCTGTTTGCCCACGATGCTCAGCTGTTCGGCACAGGCCTGATGGCCAGGGCGCTGCGGGGGCAGTGCGGGGGTGTCCGCCGTGGATGGGACATCAGTGCAGGGTGTCTGGCGCAGTGTCCTCTTCGCGCACCAGGTCCTCCAGCCAGAGGGCCGAGAGGGCACCCTTGAGCTTCCACAGGGCGATGAGGGCGATCCACTTGATCTTCTCGGCCGGCACCTCCGCGTCACCCAGGGCGAGCGCGCGTTCGATCACCCATTCGCGGGCATAGGGCGAGAGCAGGCCGGCGTTTTCCAGGTAGGCGAGAAAGCCGCGCCCTTCGGGCGCCAGCCGCGAGAGCTCGTGCGCGTTGTAGACACGGGCGCCATGGGGGGCGAAGGCCGCCTCGGCCTCGGGGTCCAGTGCGGACAGGCCATCGAGCCATTCCAGGGCCTGGTCGATCTCGGCCTGGTCGAAGCCGGCCGTGGACAGCTTCAGGGCCAGGGCCTGGGTGTCGGGGTAATGGTCGTCGACGAGGTAGTGTTCGTACAGGTATTGGAGGATGTCGAGCATGGCCGTGCGTTCCGCCCCCGCCGGGGCCGTTCAATGGAGGCGCTGGTAGAGCCCGCCGGGCAGGCTGGCGACCCTGCCCTCGAGCTCCAGCGCGAGTAGCTTGGCCGAAAGGGTCTCCACCGTCAAGCCGGAAAGGCTCACCAGACGGTCAATTGCGATCGGATCCGCGCCCATGAGTTCGAGCAGCGCGTCCGCCGGCTCGGGCGCCTTGTTGTCATCCGGCAACTTCACGGGCGGCTGCCACTGCCAACGCAGCTCCTCCAGGATGTCCTCGACGGATTCGACCAGTTTCGCACCCTCGCGGATCAAGCGGTGACAACCCTTGGCCAGCGGCGAGTGGATGGAGCCGGGCAGGGCGAAGACCTCGCGCCCCTGCTCGCTGGCGAGCCGCGCGGTGATGAGGGAGCCGCTCTCCAGCGTGGCCTCGACCACCAGCACCCCGAGGGCCAGGCCGCTGATGATGCGGTTGCGGCGCGGGAACTGGCCGGGCCGTGGCGGCGTGCCCAGGGGTAGCTCGGAAACGAGGGCCCCCGCGGCCGCCAGACGATGGGCGAGGTCCCGGTTGCGTGCCGGGTAGACCCGGTCCAGGCCGGTGCCCACCACGGCCAGGCTGCGCCCGCCCGCCAGCGCCCCCTCGTGTGCCGCCGCGTCGATCCCCAAGGCCAGGCCGCTGACGATGGTGAGCCCCGCCGCGGCCAGGCTCTGGGCGAAGGCGCGTGCGTCGCGACAGCCCTGGGCGGTGGCATGGCGGCTACCGACGATGGCCAGCATGGGGCTGGCCAACAGCGCGGGGTCGCCCTTGACGTAGATCCAGGGCGGCGGGTCGGCGATGTTGCGCAGCCGATCTGGATAGTCCGGATGGGTGATCGGCAGGAAGTGGTTGCCCGGCTCGGCGAGCCAGGCCAGGGTCGCCGCCAGGGATTCCGGGTCGGCGGACGACTTGAGCGCATCGGCGAGCCGCTCGCCCACCACCGGGGCGAGCAGCCCGCGCGGGGCGGCGAGGATGGCACAGGGGTCGCCGAAGGCCTCGATCAGGCGGCGGACCGACTCCGGACCCAGGCCGGGCACGGCCTGAAGCCGCAGCCAACAGCGGGTCGCCTCGTCCACTGGTACGAAATCAAGGCCGGCGAGACCGTCGCCCTGAGGGCGGATCGTCTCGCCCTCAGTCTTCCGGCGTCTTCGCCACGTCCCGCACGTAGATGGGCTCCTCGGCGGTCATGACCAGGGCATAGGCGACGCGGTCGAAGACCCGGTAGACGAAGGCGAGCCCCACGCGCTGGTCGGGCAGGGCGCTCGTGTCGTCCTTGTTCGGCACGCAGTCGCTCTGGGCCTTGAGGCCGCCGGCCAGGAAGGCGAGTTTGCCGGCGCGGACACAGCGCGGGTCGGCCACCGAGCGGCCGGCCTTGTACAGGGCCAGGACATGGCCGACCTCAAGGCCATCGCGCCGGCCCTGGTTGAGGACGATGGTGGTGTAGGGGCCGGCGCCCTCGACGCCGCCCAGGGCGGCCGCAACCCGCGCCTCGATGGGTTTGTCCGGCGCACGCGGCGCGAACCGCGGCGCATCGGCCGGGGCCATGGGGATCAGCCGGTCGCGCTCCAGCACCTCCTGCTGGGTGTGCAGGATGCGCAGCAGCTGCGGGCTGCCGCTCTTGAGGGTACGGGCCTCGCCGACGTGGACGAGCTGGTGGCCGAGGACCTCGCCGGTGATGGGGTCGATGAGGGCAGGCCCCGCCCGCACGATCTGCCAGTCGCGTTCACCCGCAGGTCCGGCATCGGCGTAGACGGTGTCGTGGGCGCCGAAGATCACGCGCTCGTCCGCGGAGCCGAGGATGCGCGGTGCGCGCGCGAGCTCCTCGGCCGCCATCACGCCGCCGCGGTTGAGGAAGGCGGCGATGGCCTGATAGGGCACGCTGGGGATGCCCGGCTCGGCCTGGGCCAGGGGCTCGGCCCGCACCTGTGGCGAGAGCTTCACGGTGGGCACACCCCGCTCCAGCACCAACTGGGGCGAATCGCCGCGGATCAGGCGGATGCGGTCGCCGGGATAGATGAGGTGGGGATTTTTGATCGCCTCGCGGTTGAGCTGCCAGACCTCGGGCCATTTCCAGGGGTTCTTAAGGAAACGGGCGGAGATGTCCCACAGGGTGTCGCCCTTGACGACGGTGTAGGTGTCGGGGGCATCGGCTTTCAGCTGGACGCGGTCGGCGCGGGCGCTCGATACGCCCAGGGCCAGCACGACGGCGATCATGAACAAAACGGGGGCGCGCATGGTCTCACCTGTGGTTTGTGTCTACGGTTTATGTCTTACTTATAATCGGCTCCGGCATAAACTTAATTGAATTCCTGCGTTTTTGCACCCCGATTCATGGCCCTGCTCAAGATCCTGCACTATCCGGACAAACGTCTGCACACCGTGGCCAAGCCGGTCGAGGTGGTGGACGACGCCATCCGCCAGCTCGCCGCCGATATGGCCGAGACCATGTATGCAGCGCCGGGCATAGGGCTTGCCGCCACCCAGGTCGACCGCCACATCCAGATGATCGTGGTGGACGTGAGCGAGAAACGCAACGACCTGAAGGTGTTCATCAACCCGGAGATCATCGAGGCCGAGGGGGAGGCCGTGGGCGAGGAGGGTTGCCTGTCGGTGCCCGGCATCTACGACAAGGTCAAGCGCGCCGAGCGCATCAAGGTGCGCGCGCTCGACCTGCAGGGCCAACCCTTCGAGCTGGAGGCCACGGGCCTGCTGGGGGTGTGCATCCAGCACGAGATCGACCACCTCAAGGGCAAGGTCTTCGTCGAATACCTCTCGCGTCTGAAGCAGGACCGCATCAAACAAAAACTCAAGAAGCAGCAGCGCGAGACCATGTAGTGGGACGCGTGCACCGCGCTGACACGCAACACCCCGCCATGCGCATCCCTCGTATCTCGTCTCTTTTCTCTGATTCGTGAGAATCCTCTTCGCCGGCACGCCGGAATTCGCCGCCACGGCCCTCAAAGCGCTCGCCGAGGCCGGGCATGACATCGCCCTCACGCTGACCCAGCCGGACCGCCCGGCCGGGCGCGGCCTGCAGCCCAAGCCGAGTGCGGTCAAGACCCTGGCGCTCGAGCTGGGGCTGCCGGTCTACCAGCCGGCCGAGCTCAAGAGCGAGGCGGCGCGCCGGCCGCTCGCCGAGGCCCAGGCCGAGGTGATGGTGGTCGCCGCCTACGGCCTGATCCTGCCGCCGGCCGTGTTGCAGATCCCCCGCCTGGGTTGCGTCAACATCCATGCCTCACTGCTGCCACGCTGGCGCGGGGCGGCACCGATCCAGCGGGCGATCCTGGCGGGCGACGCGGAGACCGGCATCACCCTGATGCAGATGGACGCCGGCCTGGACACCGGCCCCATCCTGTCGATGGCGCGACTGCCCATCGCCGCCGACGAGACGGCGGGGAGCCTGCATGACAAGCTGGCCGCACTGGGGGCGCGCGAGGTCGTGCGCCTGCTGCCGCGGCTGGCGGCCGGTGAGGTCAAGGCCCAACCGCAGGACGATGCGCGTGCGGTCTATGCACCCAAGATCGGCAAGGACGAGGCGCGCATCGACTGGCGCCTGCCCGCGAGCGTCGTCGACCGGGTGGTGCGCGCCTTCAACCCCGTGCCCGGCGCCTGGACCGAGTGGCGCGGCCAGGTCCTCAAGATCTGGCGGGCCCGCCCGGCGGCGGGCAGCGGTGCGCCGGGCACCGTGCTGTCGGCCACTGCCGAGGGGCTGCGGGTGGCCTGCGGCGAGGGGGCGCTCACCGTGCTGGAGCTGCAGAAGGCCGGTGGCCGGCGTTTGAGCGCCGCCGCCTTCCTCGCCGGCCAACCGCTTGCGCCGGGCGAGCGGTTGAATTCCTGAGCCAGGCCCTCATCTCATCACGGTTTTGGTCGTACCCGCACACACCATGTTCGGCAACTGGATCAAGACCGCCCTGCTCATGGCCGCCATCGTCGCCCTGTTCGGCGCCGTCGGCATGGCCCTCGGCGGCGCTTGGGGGATGCTGATCGCCCTGGTCCTGGGCGGGGCGGTGAACCTCTACGCCTACTGGAACTCAGACCGCATGGTCCTGCGCCTGTACAACGCGCGCGAGGTCGACGCCGCGAGCGGCGGCGACTTCTACGCCATGGTCCAGGCGCTGGCCACCCGTGCGGGGCTGCCCATGCCGCGCGTCTATCTCATCGACGCGGCCCAGCCCAACGCCTTCGCCACCGGCCGCGACCCGGCGCACGCCGCCGTGGCGGCCACCACCGGCATCCTGCGCCTGCTGACCCCACGCGAACTGCGGGCGGTGATGGCGCACGAGCTGGCGCACGTGAAAAACCGCGACACCCTGATCTCCACCCTCTCCGCCACGGTGGCGGGGGCCATCTCAGCCCTGGCCCAGTTCGGCATGCTCTTCGGTGGGGGGCAGGGCAACGACCGGCCGGTGCATCCGCTGGCCCAACTGCTCCTCGTGCTGCTCGCCCCCCTGGCGGCGATGCTGATCCAGATGGCCATCTCCCGCGCGCGTGAGTTCGGCGCCGATCGCGGCGGGGCGGAGATCTCCGGCGACCCCGAGGCACTGGCGAGCGCGCTGGCCAAGATCGAGGCCCATGCGCGCGGCACCCCCATGCCGGCGGCGGAGATGCATCCCGAGACGGCGCAGATGATGATCGTCAATCCGCTGTCCGGCGGCGATCTGGCCGGGCTGTTCCGCACCCACCCGGCCACCGAGGAACGCATCCGCCGCCTGCTCGCGTTAGCCCGGCATGGGGTCTGAGCTGAACCGCACGCCCGCGCGCGCCCCCGATGTGCGACGGCTGGCGGCCGGGGCACTGGCGGGTGTGCTCGACGGCGGGCGCAGCCTCGACCGGGTGTTGGCATCCCTGCGGCTCGAGGGCCGCAGCCGGGCGGCCGTCATGGATTACAGCAACAGCGTCCTGCGCCACCTGGGGCTGCTCGACTTCGTGCTCACCCGCTTGCTCGAGCGGCCCCTGCGCGATCCCGAACTCCGGCATCTGCTCTACATCGGCCTGTATGAGCTCCTGTCGGAGACGACACCCGCCTATGCGGCGGTGAACGAGACGGTGGCCGCCGCCCCGACACGGGCGCGCCCGCTCGTCAACGCCGTGCTGCGCAATTTCCAACGCCGGCGCGAGGCCCTGCTGGCTGATGCGCAGACCGATCCGGTGGCGCGCTGGAACCACCCCGCCTGGTGGATAGCCCGCCTGAAGGCGGAATACCCGCAGGACTGGCAGGCCATTCTGGAGGCCAGCAACGCCCATCCCCCCATGACCCTGCGCGTCAACCGCCGGCGCACCACCCTCGAGGACTACCAGCGCCGCCTCGCCGCGGCCGGGATGACGGCGGTGCAGACGGGTGAGTGTGCGCTCACGCTCGAGCGACCGGTCCCCGTGAGCGAGCTGCCGGGCTTCGCCGAGGGGCTGGTGTCGGTGCAGGACTTGGGCGCCCAGTACGCCGCCGGGCTGCTCGACGGCGGCGATCGTATGCGGGTGCTCGATGCCTGCGCGGCGCCGGGCGGCAAGACGACGCACCTGCTGGAGCGACACGACCTGGGCCTCACCGCCCTCGACCTTAACCCGCAGCGTCTCGATCGGGTGCGCGACAACCTCGCGCGGCTGGATCTCGCCGCCCAGGTGCTCACCGGTGACGCCGGGCGGCCGGCGCAGTGGTGGGATGGCCGCCCCTATGACCGCATCCTGCTCGACGCCCCCTGCACCGCCTCGGGGGTGGTGCGCCGCCACCCGGACGCACGCTGGCTCAAGCGTGCCGCCGATACAACAGCCCTGGCTCGACGCCAGGGCGAACTGCTGGAAGCCCTTTGGCCCCTGCTCAGGCCGGGTGGTAAATTGCTCTACGCCACCTGCAGTCTGTTCAGAGCGGAGAATCGGGATGTCGTCACCGCTTTCCTCGACCGTCACCCGGAGGCCGCGGAAGAACCGCTGATGCTACCCAGCGCCAGTCTCGGACAACTGCTGCCGGACAGCCATCACGACGGATTCTTCTATGCCCGCCTGGTCAAGACGTAGGTTCCTCGCCGCCGCGCTCCTGTGCGCCGCGGTGACGGGCGTGCCGTCCACCGCCGCGGCCGAGGGCATCACCCTGCTCAGGGCCCAGCTCAACCTGCACGGCGAGATCTGGCAGCTGGCGGGCGGCTATGCCATCGACCTGTCCACGACCCTGGAGGACGCCCTGCGCCGGGGCGTACAACTGACCTTCGTGCAGACCTTCCGGGCGACGCGGCCGCGCAGCTTCTGGTTCGCGGAGGATATCGCCGAGGTCTCGCGCGTGCTAAGGCTGTCCTACAATGCCTTGCTGCGCCAGTATTACGTCACGGTGAGCGGGCATACCACCAGCCATCCCTCCCTGGAGGAGGCCCTCGAATTCATCGGCGACTTCAACGACTGGGCGGTGCTGCACCAGTCGCAGGTCAACCGCAAACACCAGTACGTCCTGGCCGTGCGCATGTATCTGGACGTGTCGCAATTGCCCAAGCCGCTGCAGGTCAACGCCGTGGCCTCGCAGCGCTGGCAGCTGGACTCTGGCTGGCGGGAGTGGAACTTCCGGCCCTGACCCCATGCTAACGGACATGACTTTGAGAATACGCCCAAAGCATGAAAGTCATGTCCGTCTCCCTCTCCCCCAACCCCTCTGTGGACCTGCGGCCCATCCCTCGCTACGCTCGGGACCGCAACTTCGTTGCGTCCTGTACCCTTCGGGCTGGTCCCGCGTGCGGGTGAGGGGAGCTTCGAGCGTCGCTCAAGCGACTTTCACGCTAGTCGGCGCATGATCTACCTGATCATCGGCGGTCTCATCGTCGGTGCCGCCCTTGTCGGCCTGCTGTCCATGGCCGCGGCGGACACCGAGCTGTTCGCCCAGAACTTCCCGCTGCTGCTCTTCCTCAACGCGGGGGCGGTCGTTGCCCTGATCCTGCTGATCGTCTATCAGGTCTATCTGCTGCGCCGCCGCATCCGCGCCGGCATGTTCGGCGCCAAGCTGACGGCGCGGCTGACCCGGCTCTTCGCCTTAGTCGCCCTGGGACCGGGGCTGGTGGTCTATGCCGTCTCGGTGCAGTTCCTCATCAAATCCATCGAATCCTGGTTCGACGTGCGCATGGAGCGGGCCCTGGAGGGGGGGTTGTCGCTCGGCCAATCGGCCCTGGAGTATCTCGAACGCGACCTGATCAAGAAGGCGGAGGCCCTCGCCCAGCAGCTCTCCGACCTGCCGGTGAGCGTCCAGATCGATCGCCTGAACGAGCTGCGGGAGACCGCCGGCGTGCAGGAGGTCGCCCTGTTCGCCGCCGACGGGCGCCTGCTCGGTTTCGCCTCGGCCGACAAGGCCGGCTTCGCCCCGCCGGTGCTGGACCAGGGGGCGCTCTGGCAGGTGCGCGTGCAACAACCCTGGTCGCGGGTGGAGGCGGTCCCCGGCGGCCAGGGCCTGGTGGTGCGCGTGGCGGCCCCGGTCAATGTCGCCGCCCTGCTCGACCCGCTGCGCGTGCTGCAGGTGACCCAGCCGGTGCCCAGCAACCTGGCCCAGGCCGCACTACAGGTGGAATCGGCGCGCAGCCAGTACCAGGAACTGGCCGTCTCGCGGGTGGGGCTCAAGCGGCTGTACGGCCTGTCGCTGACCCTCACCCTGGCCATCGCCCTGTTCACCGCCATCGCGCTCGCCTTCATGCTCTCCCAGCGCCTGGCCGCCCCGCTGCGGGTCCTGGCGCGCGGCACGCGGGCGGTGGCGCGCGGCGACTACAGCCAGGTGCATGCCGTGACCAGCCGCGACGAACTGGGCATGCTGACCCAGTCGTTCAACCGCATGACCCAGCAGCTGGCGGAGGCGCGCAACGCCGCACAGGCCCACCAGGACGAGCTGCTCGCCGCCAAGGCCTATCTCGAAGGGGTGCTGGCGCGGCTGACCACCGGGGTGGTCACCCTGGACGCGGACCTGAACGTGCGTATCGTCAACCCGGCCGCCGCGGCCATCCTCGGACACGAGCGCCAGGCGCTGGAAGGCCGCCCGCTGGAGGCCTGGGGCGAGGACGACAGTCCCCTGCGTCACCTGGCACTGGCGATCCGCGACCACTTCCAGCGCATGCCCAAGACGAGCTGGCAGGGGCAGTGGGAATACCGGCGCAACGAGTCCCAGCGCATCCTGGTCCTGCGCGGGGCCCCGCTGACCCTGCAGGAGCCCCCGGACTACGCCCTGGTCATCGACGACGTCACCGAGCTCGTGCAGGCCCAGCGCGACGCGGCCTGGGGCGAGGTGGCGCGGCGCCTGGCGCACGAGATCAAGAACCCGCTCACCCCCATCCAGCTGTCGGCCGAGCGGCTGCAGGTCAAGCTGGCGGATCGCCTGGACGAGACCTCGCGCCAGACCCTGAAACGCTCGACCGACACCATCATCAACCAGGTCGCCGCCCTCAAGGGGCTGGTGGACGCCTTCTCGCAATATGCGAAACTACCGTCTGCGCGTATCGAGCGCCTGGATCTGAACGCCTTGATCAACGAAGTGGCCGTACTGTACGAGGGACTGCGCCCACCGATACTCGAGCTCGAACCGGGGCTCCCGCCCGTGGCCGGGGATGCGGCGCTGCTGCGCCAGCTGCTGCACAACCTGCTGAAGAACGCCAACGAGGCCCTGGCCGGGGTACCGGACCCCCAGGTGCAGGTGAGTACACGCCGGGTGGAAGGGGGCGTGGAGCTCTGCGTGGCGGACAACGGCCCGGGCTTCCCGGCCGAGCTGTTCAACCGGCTGTTCGAGCCCTATGCCACCACCAAGGCCAAGGGCACCGGGCTGGGACTCGCCGTCGTGCGCAAGATCGTCGAGGAACACCACGGCGTGATCGAGGTGCGCAACGTGGAAGGCGGCGGCGCGCAGGTATGCGTGACCCTGCCGCTGCTGGAGACGAACCATGAGTGAGATACTGGTCGTGGACGATGAGCCGGGCATCCGCACCCTGGTCCAGGAGATCCTGGAGGAGGAGGGCTATGAGGTGCGCCTGGCCGAGAATGGCGAGGCCGCACGCCGCGCCATGCAGGAGAAGGCGCCGGACCTGGTCCTGCTCGACATCTGGATGCCCGACCTCGACGGCATCAGCCTGCTCAAGGAATGGGTGAGCACGGGTCAGGCGCGCATGCCGGTGGTGATGATGTCCGGGCATGGGACCATCCACACCGCGGTGGAGGCCACCCGGCTCGGGGCCTTCGACTTCCTGGAAAAGCCGGTGCCCTACAAACGGTTGCTGGAGACGGTCGAACGCGCCCTGCGCCAGGCGCCCAAGTCCGAGCCCCTGCCGGACAGTCTGCCCGAGCTGGGCAGCTCGGAGGCCATCCGCCAACTGGTGCAGAAGCTCAAACACGCCGCCGGCAGCGGCAACCCCATCCTGCTCTCGGGCGAGGCCGGGGCCGGCGCCGAGGCCTGCGCGCTGTTCCTGCACCCGCCCGGGACCCCATGGGTCGTGGTGAAAGACTTCAGCCGCCTGGCGGACAACCCCCTGCAGATGCTGCAGGAGGCCAAAGGTGGGCTGCTGTTCGTGCCGGAGGTGGGTCATCTAACCCCTTTCCAACAGAAGGGCTTGGAGATGATCATCGCCAAGGGCCCCGACTACAACCTGCGGCTGGTCTGCGCCAGCTCGGTCAATCTGGCGGAGCGGGCGGCGCAGGGCCAATACTCGCGCGACCTCTACAACGCCCTGGCGCGTGTGGCCGTGCGCATCCCCCCCCTGCGCGAGCACGCCGAGGACATCCCTGAGCTGGCCCGGCGCATGCTCGACGAGGCGGTGCAGGCGCACGCGCTGACGCCGCGCAGCTTCACCAGCGAGGCGCTGCAGGTGCTCGCCAGCCACGGCTGGCCGGGCAACCTGGACGAGCTGCGCAACGTGGTGACCAGCCTGGCGGTGGCCGCCACCCAGGAGAGCATCGACGCGGCCGAGGTGCGCGCCATGCTCGGCATCGAGGCGCAACGGCCGCCCTTGGCGATGGGCATCCGCATCGACATGCCGCTCAAGGAGGCGCGCGACGCCTTCGAGCGCGTCTACCTCACCGCCCTGCTCGAGGCGTGCGGCTGGGCGGTGAGCAAGGCGGCCGCGCGCGCCGGCATGGAGCGCACCGCCTTCTACCGCAAGCTGAAGAGCCTGGGCATCGAACTGCCCGCCCGCAACCACGACTAGCCAGGGCCGCAAGGCCCTTCACGCCTGATCCCTCACACCTCGCCCCCACCCTTCTGGTTCCATGAAGATCATCATCCTCGGTGCCGGCCAGGTCGGTTCCAACCTGGCCGCCAGCCTGGTCTCGGAGGCCAACGACATCACCGTGGTTGACCTGGACGCCGCCAAACTGGCGCAGCTCCAGGAACGCTATGACCTGCGCACCCTGGTGGGACACGGCGCACACCCCGGTGTATTGCGCGCCGCCGGCGCCCAGGACGCCGACATGCTGGTGGCGGTGACCCAGTCCGACGAGACCAACATGGTCGCCTGCAAGCTGGCCGCCACCCTCTTCAACGTCCCCACCAAGATCGCCCGCATCCGCGCCTCGGATTACATGCAACACCCCGAGCTGTTCGAGGCGAAGAACATGGCGGTGGATTACACCATCAGCCCGGAGCAGGAGATCACCACCTATCTGCGGCGGCTGATCGACTACCCGGAGGCCCTGCAGGTGATGGACTTCGCCGACGGGCGCATCCGGCTGGTGGCGGTGCGCGCGCACGGCGGCTTCCTGGTGGGTCACGAGCTGCGCTACCTGCGTGAGCACCTGCATCTGCTCATGCGCGAGCGCGCGCCGCTGGACAAGGTCGACGCCCGCGTGGCGGCCATCTACCGCCAGGACCGCTCCATCATCCCCACCGGCAACACTGTGGTGCAGGAGGGCGACGAGGTCTTCTTCCTCGCCGCCACCGAGAACATCCGCGCCGTGCTCAAGGAGATCCACCGCGCCGACCAGTCGGTGCGTCGGGTGATGATCGCCGGCGGCGGCAACATCGGCAGCCGGCTCGCCGCCGCCCTGGAGGACGACTACGAGGTCAAGCTGCTCGAGCACAACAAACAGCGCGCCGAGCAGCTCGCCGAACGGCTCAAGCAGACCCTGGTGCTGGTCGGCGACGCCACCGACGAGGAGCTGCTCACCCAGGAGAACGTCGACGAGATGGACGTCTTCTGTGCGCTCACCAACGACGACGAGGACAACATCATGTCCTGCCTGCTGGCCAAGCGCATGGGCGCGGGCAAGGTCATCGCGCTCATCAACCGCTCGAGCTACGTCGACCTGCTGCAGGGCGGCGAGATCGACGTGGCGCTCTCGCCGGCCCAGGCCACCATCGGCCCGCTGCTCACCCACATCCGCCGCGGCGACGTCACCGTGGTGCACAGCCTGCGCCGCGGTGCGGCCGAGGCCCTGGAGGCGGTCGTGCACGGCGACGAGAAGAGCTCCAAACTGGTCGGCCGCCGCATCGAGCAGATCAACCTGCCCGAGGGCGCTAGCATCGGTGCCATCCTGCGCGGCGACGAGGTGATCATCGCCCATCACGACACCGTCATCCGCGCCGAGGACCACCTCATCATCTTCGTCCCCAACAAGCGCCAAGTGCCGCAGGTGGAGCGGCTGTTCCAGGTCAACCTGGGGTTTTTCTGAGGTCAGGGTACAGGTTTCAGGGTACGGGTCACAGAACACCGCGTATCGGCGCGCGCTTTGCGCGCGCCGATACGCCACTGTACCCTGTAACCTGTATCCTACCATCTGAAATGCGCAAACTCGCGCCCATCCTGTTCGTGCTGGGTCTGATCGTCATGGCCTTCGGCCTGTCGATGCTGCTGCCGCTCGTCGTCTCGCTGGTGCAGCAGGACGATGCCCAGCGCGCCTACGACGAGGCGCTGGCGGCCACGCTCGCCTGCGGCTTTCTGCTTTGGCTCGTCTCGCGACGGCATTACCGCGAGATGCGGGCGCGCGACGGCTTTCTCCTGGTGGTGCTGGTCTGGACCATCCTGCCGCTGTTCGCCGCCCTGCCGCTGATGTTCTATCTGCCGCAGCTCTCCTTCACCGACGCCTATTTCGAGGCGATGTCGGGACTGACGGCCACGGGGGCGACCGTGCTGACGGGGCTGGACGCGCTGCCGCAATCGATCAACCTGTGGCGCACCCAGCTGCACTGGATCGGCGGCATGGGCATCATCGTCCTGGCGGTGGCCATCCTGCCGCTGCTGGGCATCGGCGGCCGGCAGATGTTCAAGGCCGAGGTGCCCACGCCCATGAAGGACACCAAGCTCACGCCGCGCATGACGGAGACGGCCAAGGGGCTTTGGCTGGTCTACATCCTGCTCACCGCCGCCTGCTGGCTCGCCTACCACCTGGCCGGCATGGACCGCCTGGACGCCCTCATCCACGCCTTCAGCACCATGGCCCTGGGCGGGTTCTCCTCGCACGACGCCAGCCTGGGCCATTTCGACTCGGTCGCCCTGGAGACCATCACCATGGTCTTCGCTCTCCTCGCGGCGATGAACTTCTCCACCCACTTCCTCTTCCTGCGCAGCCGCAGCCTGCGCGTATACGCGACCGACAGCGAGATCCGCGTCTTCCTGGCGGTGGTGCTGGCGAGCTGCGTGGGGCTTGCCCTCTATCTGTGGGCGCGCGACATCTATCTCGACTTCCCCAGCGCTTTACGCTACGCCGCCTTCAACACCATCTCGCTCGCCACCTCGCTGGGCTACGTCAACGACGACTACAACGCCTGGCCCTATTTCGCCGGGCTTTGGATGCTGTTCCTGGGCAGCTTCGCCGCCTGCTCGGGCTCGACCGGCGGCGGCATCAAGATGATGCGGGCCAAGCTGCTCTACAAGCAGCTCTACCGTGAGCTCATCAAGCTCCTGCACCCCAACGCCCAGCTCCCCACCAAGCTGGGCGAGCACGTGGTGCCCAACAAGATCATCTACGCCGTGCTCGCCTTCTTCTTCGTCTACGTGGCGAGCATCGTCAGCCTGACA
Source organism: Pseudomonadota bacterium (assembly GCA_021826065.1). Taxonomy (GTDB): domain Bacteria; phylum Pseudomonadota; class Gammaproteobacteria; order Burkholderiales; family Thiobacillaceae; genus JANWZL01. The sequence goes on along the minus strand of JAKADY010000003.1, from coordinate 64,682 downwards.
CTGGTGCTCGCCGCCTCGGGACTGGACGTCTTCACCGCCTTCACCGCCGTGGCCGCCACCCTTAACAACACCGGCCCCGGCCTGGGCCAGGTGGGGCCGGCCGGTAATTACGCGGTGCTCAACGATTTCCAGACCTGGGTTTGCACCCTGGCGATGTTGATGGGGCGGTTGGAACTCTTCACCCTGCTGGTGGTTCTCACCCCTGCCTTCTGGAGGAAGTGACGTGGGCGCGCTGGAGAACTTCGAGCGGATGCTGGCCCAGGGCCGCGACGACGCCCTGTTGCGCTACGCGCTGGGCAACGAGTATCTGAAGGCCGCCCGGCCGGCCGAGGCCGCCGTCCACCTGCGCGAGGCGGTGCGCCACGACCCGCGCTACTCCGCCGCCTGGAAGCTGCTGGGGCGGGCGCTCGCCGAATCGGGGGCGCTCGCCGAGGCGCTGGCGGCCTACCGCGAAGGCATCGCCGCGGCTGAGGCCAAAGGCGACATCCAGGCCGCCCGCGAGATGCGCGTCTTCGCCAAGCGCATCGAGAAGCAGATGGTCGGGTGACGCCGCCGCCCGCGTTGGGCTAACATCGGAAACCGTTGAACTGATCTGGGGGTAAAGACCATGGCACGCATGGTGCAATGTATCAAGCTGGGCCGCGAGGCCGAGGGACTGGACTTCCCGCCCTATCCCGGCGAGCTGGGCAAGCGCATCTACGAGAATGTCTCCAAGGAGGCCTGGGCGGGCTGGATCCGGCTGCAGACCATGATCATCAACGAAAACCGGCTCAACCTGGCCGATGCCCAGCACCGCAAGTATCTGATGGAGCAGGCCGAGAAGTATTTCTTCGGCGAGGGCGTGGGCGCCCCGCAGGGCTTTGTCCCGCGCTGAACGCCCGCACCTGCCACCCGGCCATGAGCGAGAAGACCACCCACTTCGGCTTCCAGACCGTCGACGAGCACGAAAAGGCCCAGCGGGTGGCTGAGGTCTTCCACTCGGTGGCGAACCGCTACGACCTGATGAACGACCTCATGTCGGCGGGCCTGCACCGACTGTGGAAGCGTTTCATGGTCGAGCAGGCCCTGTTGCGGCCGGGCATGCGCTGTCTGGACATCGCCGGCGGCACCGGCGACATCGCCCGCCTGCTGGCCGACGGCGTGGGCCCCACGGGCGAGGTCTGGCTCACCGACATCAACGGCTCCATGCTCTCGGTGGGGCGCGACCGCATGCTCGACGAGGGCCGGCTGCTGCCCTGCGTGCAATGCGACGCCGAGCGCCTGCCCTTCCCGGCGGACTATTTCGACCGCGTGACGGTGGCCTTCGGGCTGCGCAACATGACGCACAAGGAGCGGGCGCTCGCCGAGATGCACCGGGTGCTCAGGCCCGGCGGCAAACTGTTGATCCTGGAATTTTCGCGTGTGGCGCGGCCGCTCGCCCCGCTCTACGACCTCTACTCCTTCCAGGTCCTGCCGCGCATGGGGGAACTCGTGGCCAAGGACGCGGCCAGTTACCGCTACCTGGCCGAATCCATCCGCATGCACCCCGATCAGGAGACCCTCAAGGGGATGATCGAGCAGGCCGGCTTCCACCGGGTGGACTACCACAACCTGACCTTCGGCGTGGTCGCCCTGCACACCGGCTACAAGCTTTGAGGCGGCCTCAGTGCCGTGCCCGCCACTCCCAGGGCGGGACGGGGTTGGGGTCGGACCACAGGCCCCGCCCGGCCTGCCTCGCCTTGAGCTCGGCCGCGGCATAGCGACGGCGCTCCGGCTCCGGCTGCTCGTGGGCATAGCGCGTGTAGTGCCAGGCCAGGCCCTGCTCGACGAGACTCAGGGCGACGTCCGTATCGTCCACGACCAGCCGGCCGACCGCACGGCCATAGCGGTCCTGCTTCTGGATCTCGAAGCGCACGGGGCGCCCCTGCACGGCCTGCGCCAAGACCAGACGGGCAGCGGCGCCGAAGGGTTGGCTGCGCTCCGGGGCGTCGATGCCGGCCAGGCGCAGGGTGTGCTCCTGCTGCGCGGCATCGATGAGGACGACGGAGTCGCCGTCGCTGACGCACACGACATGGCCTTCCAGGGTCTCTCCCCACGCCCACGGAGCCACGGCCAGCGCCAGGAGCCAAAACCAGCCGGCGAGGCGGAGCATGGGGGCGGGTGGCGGTTGCAAGCGCGGGCTTCAGCGGGCGGCGGCGAGCCATTCTAACAGTTGGGCCTCGGCCGCCGCGAGGTTGTCGCGCGCGCGCCTACTCAGCTCGGCGCCCAGGCCGAAGTCGTAACCGCGGATCGCTAGGACGTGCGCTTCGGGTGGCGCGCCGTACAGGCGGCCGTAGGTGTGCAGCAGGGCCTGCGGCGAGAGGGCGTGGCTGCTGTGGCTCGCGTCGCGGCGCGGGGTGACGGGATAAAAGGCAAAGGGCTCGGGCCCGCTCGCCGCGGCATCGACGAAGACCACCGTCTGCCGACCGACCAAGTCGAGGACGTGCTCCACCTGGAGCTGGAAGTCGGTGAGCAGCTCGACATCGGCCAGGCGTTTCGCCTGCAGGTATTCGAGGAGCTGCGGCCCTAGGGCATCGTCGCCACGGCTGGGGTTGCCGACGGCGAGCACCAGGCGGGGAGCGGGTATTTCAACAGACCGAGGGGGCATCCCGCGTGATGCGGTCCAGGGTCTGCCCGCTGGCATCCACCAGCTCGACGGCGAGCGGCATCTGGCCGAGGGCGTGGGTGGCGCAGGACAGGCAGGGATCGAAGGCGCGGATCGCCACCTCGATGTGGTTGAGCAGCCCCTCGGTCAGCCTTCTGCCGTCCAGGTAGCGGCGCGCCACCTGGCGGATGGACTCATTCATCGCCTGGTTGTTGTGGGTGGTGGAGACGATCAGGTTGCAGCGGGTGACCACGTCGTCCTCGTTGACCCGGTAGTGGTGGATGAGGGTCCCGCGCGGCGCCTCGATGATGCCCACCCCGCGCTCACTGCGCTCGCCCTGGGTGACGAGGTCCTCGCCGTGGATGTCCGGGTCGTGCAGCAGCGCCTTGATCACCTCGGCGGCATGCAGCACTTCGATCATGCGCGCCCAATGGGTGCCCATGGTGGCGCGCGCGGCGCTGCCCCCGGCGTAGGCGAGGAACTCGCGCCGGGCGTGATCGGCCAACGGCGTGGGGATGGTGTCGCACAGCGTGACCCGCGCCAGCGGCCCCACCCGGTACCAGCCCTGCTCGGGCCCCAGGGCACGCAGGAAGGGAAACTTCATGTACGACCAGGGCTTGACCTCCTCGAGGATGTGCTCCCAATAGCGGTCGTAATCGAGGTGGTCGAACAGGGTCTCGCCGTCCGCCGTGCGGGCGCGCAGTCCCCCGTGATAGAGGTCCATGGCCCCGTCGGCGCGCACGAGGCAGAGCTGGTGCGCGCGGATGCTACCGAATTCGCCATACAGCGCCGGGTCCTGCTCGTAGAGCTGGCGCGCCAACGCCACCGCCTCGCGGCTCCAGGCGATGACGTGGTAGATGTCCTTGAGCAGGGCGTCGCGCTCCTCGGGGCTCACGTTCTTGTTGACCCCGCCGGGAATGGCGCCGGTGCCGTGGATGCGCTTGCCGGCGGTGATGCGGATCACCTCCTGGCCGAACTTCCTGAGCAGCACCCCCTTGCGGGCGATGTCCGGATGCGCCTGCGCCACGGCGACGATGTTGCGGCGGGCAACCTCCGAGTCGAAGCCGAACAGCAGATCGGGCGAGGCCAGGTGGAAGAAGTGCAGGGCGTGCGACTGCAGGATCTGGCCATAGTGCATGAGCCGCCGCACCTTCTCCGCCGTGGGGGTGAGCGCCCGGGCGCCGACGATGACGTCCATGGCCTTGGCCGCGGCGAGGTGGTGGGAGACCGGGCAGATGCCGCACAGGCGCTGCACCATGACCGGCACCTCCCAGTAGGGGCGGCCCTGGATGAAACGCTCGAAGCCGCGGAACTCGACGATGTGCAGCCGCACCTGGTGCACGCGGTCGTGCTCGTCCAGCAGCAGGGTCACCTTGCCGTGGCCCTCGACGCGCGTGAGCGGCTCGATGGCCACCCGGCGCAGCCGCTCGGGCTGCGCGGCGGTCTCGAGTCTCGGCGTTGATTGAGGGGTGGGGGGCGAAGCGGTGGTCGTGTCAGTCATACTGAATGAGGCCATGTCCGAGCCGTGGCGTGCGGCCGGCGATGAGGTCGGTCAGGACCTTCCAGATGGCATCGGCTGAGGGCGGGCAGCCGGGGATGAAGTAATCGACCTTCACCACTTCGTGGATGGGGTGCACCATGTCGAGCGGCAGCGGCAGCTCGGGGTCGTTGGGGATCTGGCCGTTGATCAGGCCGGGCTCGGTGAGATAGACCTCCTGCAGGCAGGCGCCGATGTCGAGATGATTGCGCTGCGCCGGCAACCCGCCGGTCACCGCGCAGGCGCCCAGCGCCACCAGGATCTTGCAGTTGCGGCGGAAGGCGCGCAGGACCTCGACGTTCTCGGCATTGCACACGCCGCCCTCGATCAGCCCGATGTCGCAGGGGCCGCAGTGCTTGATGTCGGTGAGCGGCGTGCGGTCGAACTCGACCTTTGCGAGCAGATCGAACAGCCGCTCGTCGATGTCCAGGAAGGACATGTGGCAGCCGAAACAGCCGGCCAGCGAGGCCGTGGCGATCCGGATCCTGCCCTCACTCATGTTTGTGCTCCGGCTTGCGCGGTGCGTCCTCCAGGGCCTGGGCGCTGATCGGACGCGCGTCGAAGCGGCGTCGGCCGATGGGCACGCGAAAGCCCACCCGCTTGCGCAGGATCACCCCCACCGGGCAGACCTCGACCGCCTTGTCGGTCACCGCGATGTCGGTGTCGGCCAGACGCCCGGATTCGGCGCTGACGATGAGCCGCCGCTGGATGCCGCGGCCGGCCAGCGAGAACACCCCCTTGCCGTCGACCTCCTCCGAGGCGCGCACGCACAGCTTGCACAGCACGCAGCGGTTGAAGTCGAGCAGGATGTCGGGATGCGAGGCATCCACCGGCCGGTCGAGGAAGAAGTGGCGAAAGCCCGCGGTCATCACCCCCAGGTCGTAGCCCAGGGCCTGCAGCACGCAGTTGCCGCTCTTCTCGCAGGACGGGCAGAAGTGGTTGCCCTCGGCGAACAGCATCTGCACCAGGGTGCGGCGCAGGTCGTTGAGCTCCTCGGTCTCGCTCTCCACCTTGAGCCCCGCCTGGGCGGGCAGGGTGCAGGCGGCGGTGGGCCGTCCGTCGGCGCGCACGGTGCACAGCTTGCAGCTGCCGTGCGGGACGAATTCCGGGTGGTAGCACAGGTGCGGGATGTAATGCCCCGCCGCCAGCGCCGCCTGGATCACGGTCTGGCCCGGCTCGAACGGGATCTCCGCGCCATCGAGCAGGAAGCTGTTCATGGTGTCTCGCTCTCCGCAGGCAGGTGGGCGCCGGCGTCGTCGCGGCCGGTGAAGGCGCGGGCACGGGCGAGTGCGGCGTCGAGGTCGAAGGCGGGCTCGAAATCGAGCGACTTCAAGCGCCGCTGGATGGCGGGCCTGAAGCGCTTGAGCATGTCCTGCATGGGGTTGCAGGCGGTGTGCCCCAGACCACAGTGGGCCGCCAAGTGCATGACCTGACGCAACCGGCAGATCTCCTCGAGGTCCAGTTGGGCGCCGCGACCGGCGTGGATCTTGTCCACCACGTTGCGCATCATGGCCGTGCCCACCCGGCAGGGGGTGCAAAAACCGCAGCTCTCGTGGGCGAAGAAGTGCACGAAGTTGCGCACCACCTCGAAGATGTCGCGGCTGGCGTCGAAGACCATGAAGGCGCCGGCGGTGGGCAGGTCCTCGAAGGCGAGCCGCCGGTCGAACTCGGCGGCGTCGATCAGGCTGCCGGAGGGCCCGCTGACCTGCACCGCCTGGGTGTCGCGCGCGCCGCAGTCCTCGAGGACCTCGCGCACCGTCACCCCGAAGGGATACTCGTAGATGCCCGGTCGCTCGCAGTCGCCCGAGACCGACAGGAGCTTGGTGCCGGTCGAATCGGGCGTGCCGCGTGCGCGGTACCAATCCGCCCCGCGCGCGGCGACCAGCGCCGCCGCACAGAAGGTCTCGACGTTGTTGACCACGGTGGGCTGGCCGAGGTAGCCATGGGTGACCGGATAGGGCGGCCGGTTGCGCGGGATGCCGCGCTTGCCCTCGAGCGACTCGATCAACGCGCTCTCCTCGCCGCAGACATAGGCGCCGGCACCGACATGGATCTCGATGTCGAAGTCGAAACCGCGCTCGCCGCAGATGTCCCGGCCCAACAGTCCCTCCCGCCGCCGGCGTTCCAGACATGCCAGCAGCGGCTCGAGCAGGTAGCGGTATTCGCCGCGCAGGTAGAGGAAGCCGTGCGTAGGCCTGCGGCCGCCGCCCAGGACATAGGCGCACACCGTCATGCCCTCGAACACCAGGTCGGCATAGCGGGTGAGCAGCACGCGGTCCTTGAAGGTGCCGGGCTCGCCCTCGTCGGCGTTGCACACCACGTAGTGGGTCTCGCCCGGGGCGTTGCGGCAGGCCTCCCACTTGAGCCCGGTGGCAAAACCCGCACCGCCACGGCCGCGCAGCCCGGAGCGCTTGATCTCCTCCAGGGTGGCGACCGGCCCAGGGGGTGCGGCGGGGATGCCCTCGCGCCAGGAGCGGCCGCTCACCGGCCGCGCCGGTGCCGTGCCCAGTCCGCGCGCGAGCGCGGCGCGGATCGCCTCGCCCGGCGTGAGGTTGTGGTCGAGCAGGATGTCGCGACGGCAGATGTTGTCCTCGATGTGGAACAGGTGCTGCGGCCACTCGGCCAGGGGACGCCGCGCCAGGATCAGCTCGGCGATCTCGTCCAGGCGCTCGCGGCTTAAGCGCGGGATCGCCCAGCCGTTGACGAGCAGCCCCGGCCCCTGGTCGCAAAGCCCGGTGCAGGAGGTGGTGTCGATGGACAGCAGCCCGTCCTCGGAGACCTTGCCCTTCTCCACCCAGAGCTTGTTGCACAGGTATTCGAGCAGGGCCTGCGAGCCCTGCATGCGGTCGGTGATGTTGTCCGAGAACAGCACGCGGTAGTAGCCCACCGGTTGCAGATGCAGAAAGCTGTAGAAGGCCGCCACCCCTTCGACCCGCGCGCGCGACACACCCAGCTTGCGCGCGAGCTCGGTGATCACCGGCGGCGGCAGCCAGCCCTGCGCCTCCTGCAGGTCGCGCAGCATCTGTACCAGACGGGTCGGGTCGTGGCGATGCAGGGCGAGGACGTCGTCGACGCGGGGATAGGGGTCTTGCTCAGGCATGGGTTACTGGCGGCGACGACTGGGGTGAAGACTCGGCATGACGGCCCACTCACAGCATAGTCGGTGCGTTTGAAAAACCAAGGTCAGACTTGGCACACTGCTAAACTTACTGCATTCATGCCCCAACCCGATCATGGTCCCGCACCTCACCACGGCCCTCACCGGCCCCCTGCTCGACCTGGAGAAACAGGTCATCGCCGCCCAGCCCCGGATCGAGCACTGGTTCCGCGTCCAGTGGCATGAACACGCCGCCCCCTTCTACACCTCGGTCGATCTGCGCAACGCCGGCTACAAGCTGGCGCCCGTGGACACCAACCTGTTTCCCGGCGGCTTCAACAACCTCAATCCGGCCTTCATGCCGCTGGCGGTGCAGGCCGCCCAGGTGGCGGTGGAGAAGCTCTGCACGACGGCGCAGCGACTGCTGATCATCCCGGAAAACCACACGCGCAACCTCTACTACCTGCAGAACGTCGCCGCGCTGGCCGAGATCCTGCGCAAGACGGGGCTGACGGTGCGCATCGGCAGCCTGCTCCCGGGGCTTGCCGAACCGCTGCTCATCGATCTGCCCGATGGCCATGTGCTCAAACTGGAGCCGATCCTGCGCGAGGGCGACCGGCTCAGGCTGCGCGAGGCGGCCGATGCGGAGGCCCGCTTCGACCCCTGTGCCGTACTGCTCAACAACGACCTCTCGGCGGGGGTGCCAGATGTGCTCAAGGGACTGGACCCGGACCAGACCCTCATGCCACCGCTGCATGCCGGCTGGGCCACACGACGCAAATCCAACCACTTCCGCGTCTATGCCGAGCTCGCCCAGGCCTTCGCGCGCCTGATCGGCATCGATCCCTGGCTGATCGACCCCTACTTCAGCTTTTGCAGCGGGGTGGACTTCATGGCGCGTGCCGGCGAGGACTGTCTGGCCGCCCACGTGGATGAACTGCTCGCCCGCATCCGCGCGAAGTACGCGGAGTACGGCATCGACCGCGATCCCTTCGTCATCGTCAAGGCCGACGCCGGCACCTACGGCATGGGCATCATGACCGTCAAGCACGCCGACGACGTGCGTGACCTCTCGCGCCGGGTGCGCAACAAGATGGCGGTGGTGAAGGAGGGCCTGCCGGTCAACCAGGTGCTGATCCAGGAGGGAGTCTATACCTTCGAATCGATCAACGAGGCGGTGGCCGAACCGGTGGTCTACCTCATCGACCATTTCGTCATCGGCGGCTTCTACCGGGTGCACACCGGGCGCGGTGCCGACGAGAACCTCAACGCCCCCGGCATGCACTTCGTCCCGCTCGCCTTCGAGGAGGTGGGCAGCTATGCCGACGCCTCCGCCCGCCCCGACGCCCCGGTGAACCGCTTCTACACCTATGGCGTGCTCGCGCGACTGGCGGCGCTGGCCGCGGCCATCGAGCTGGAGGAGACCGATCCGGAATTCGCCCATGCTGGCTGAGGCTCAGCTCAACGCCTTGCGCGAGACGGCGCAACGCCATGGCTGGCGTCTGCTCGTGCTGTTCGGTTCATCGGCGCGCGGCGACGGCCGCGATGTGGACCTGGCCGTGCTACCTGCGCAGCCGCCGGACCCCCTGGAGCTGGGCGGCTGGCAGGCCGAGCTGGAGGCGGTGTGTGCGCCACGGCCGGTGGACCTCGTACTCATCCACGACGGGCTGTCGCCGCTGTTGCGCTACGAGGCCCTTTGCCGCGGCGTGTGTCTGTACGAGGCCGAGCCCGGCCTGTTCGACTCAGAACAGGACCGCGCCTTCTTCCTGCATGCGGACAGCGCCCCGCTGCGCCGTGCGTTGACGGATTTCCTGCAGGAGACTTACGCATGAGACGGGTGGTCGTCGAGCGCAAGCTGGCGCATCTGCACGGCTATCTCCATGACCTGGAGGCCCTCGTGCCGCTCGACCCTTTGCTACGGCAGGCGCAACACTACGCCATCGAGCGCCTGCTGCAGCTGTTGTGCGAGGCGGCGGCCGATATCACACTGCAGATCCTGCGCGACCGGGGCGTGGCCCCGCCCGAGAGCTACCGTGCCGTGTTCGAACGGGTGCGCGACCTGGGACTGATGCCGGCGGACCTGGCCGCAGAGATGATCCGCGCCTGCGGCATGCGTAACGTCATCGTACACCTCTACGACACCCTCGACATGCGCCGCATCCTCGCCGCCGTCGATACGGCGCCGTCCCTGTACCGACGCTTTGCCGCCTGGGCGCTGCAACATCTGCCGCAATGAAGCTGCTCTTCGTCGCCGACCCACTCGATCACTTCAAGGTCTACAAGGACTCGACCTATGCCATGATGCGCGCGGCCGAGCGGCGCGGCCATCGCCTCTGGGCCTGTGAGCCGCAGGACCTCAGCTGGGCGGGCGGCGTGGTGAGGGCCCTGGCCCGGGAGGTGCGGCTGCTGCCGCTCACGCCCGCAGAGGAACATGCCCCCAAACCGGCCTGGTTCGAGCTGGGGTCGCCGCAGGCTCTCGACCTCACAGCGGTGGACGCCGTGCTCATGCGCAAGGACCCGCCCTTCGACCAGGACTACCTCTACGCCACCTATCTGCTGGAGCTGGCCGAACGCGCCGGCGCACGGGTCTACAACCGGCCACAGGCCCTGCGCGACTTCAACGAGAAGCTGGCCATCGCCCGCTTCCCGCAATTCACCGTGCCCACCCTGGTCACCAGCCAGGAGGCGGCGATCCGCGCCTTCCTCGCCGAGCAGGGCGACATCGTGGTCAAGCCGCTCAACGCCATGGGCGGGACCGCGGTCTTCCGGCTGCGACGAGGGGACGCCAACATCGGCGTGACCTGCGAGGTCCTCACCCGCCACGGACAGACGGCGGTAATGGCGCAGCGCTACATCCCGGAGATCAGCGCGGGCGACAAGCGTGTGCTGGTGATCGACGGCGCGCCCGTGCCCTATGTGCTGGCACGCATCCCCGCACCCGGCGAGACGCGCGGCAACCTCGCCGCCGGCGGCCGTGGCGAGGCACGCCCGCTCACCCCGCACGACCGCGAGATCGCCCAGACGGTGGGGCCCGTGCTCAAGGCGGCGGGTATCCTGTTGGCGGGGCTCGACGTGATCGGCGACTGGCTGACCGAGGTCAACGTCACCAGCCCCACCTGCTTCCGCGAGATCACCGACCAGACCGGCTTCGACGTCGCGGCGATGTTCATGGACGCCCTGGAGAGAAAAGTGGCCGAGGGATGAGAGAAAAGACCTCAGGCCAGTGCCTACGGCTGGCCGTGCTCCTCGCTTTTCTCTCCGCGCTCATCCCTTTTCTCTCCGCCTGCGGCCCGCCCCCCATCTACCGGGAACAGGCCTACGTCTTCGGCACCCTGGTGGAGATCAGCATCGCCGGCGAGGAACCCGAGCGCGCCCGGCAGGCCGCCCAGGCCGTGCTGCGCGAGTTCGACACGCTACACCGGCGGCTGCACGCCTGGCAGGACAGCGAGCTGGAGGCGCTCAACCGGGCCTTCGCCAGGGGCAGCGCACCGGTGCCGGTGGCCGCCGACCTCGCCGCCCTGCTGCGCGATGCCGCCGCCTGGTCGCGCCGCTCGGATGGCCTGTTCAACCCGGCCATCGGCAACCTGGTGCGGCTTTGGGGCTTCCATGCCGACGAATACACCGCGCGCCTGCCCCCCGAGGCGGAGATCCAGCGCCTGGTGGCGGCCGCCCCCAGCATGGACGACCTGGTCTTCACCGATGGCCGTGTGGCCAGCCGCAATCCGGCCGTGCGCCTCGATCTGGGCGGCTACGCCAAGGGCTACGCCCTGGACCGGGCGGCAGCCATCCTGCGCGCCGCCGGTATCCGCAACGCCCTCGTCAACATCGGCGGCAACGTCATGGCCCTCGGCACCCGGGGCAACCGCCCCTGGCGGGTGGGCATCCAGCATCCGCGCCGGGCCGGTGCCATCGCCACGCTCGATCTCAACGACGGCGAGGCCATCGGCACCTCGGGCGACTACCAGCGCTTTTTCGAGATGGCGGGACGGCGCTACTGCCACCTGATCGATCCGCGCAGCGGCTACCCGGTGCAGGGTGTGCAGGCGGTGACGGTGATCGCGCGCGGGCCCCAGGCCGGTGTGGCCTCCGACGTCGCCAGCAAGCCCCTGTTCATCGCCGGGCCGGCCGGCTGGCGGGCGATGGCCGAGCGGCTGGGTATTCGCGAGGCCCTGCTGGTGGACGCAGCCGGGCGTGTGGATCTCACCCCGGCGATGGCGCGCCGCATCACCTGGGAGGGCGAGCCGCCGGCCCCGCTCCACCCGACCAGATGACCCGGGCCGGCGATTACGGCAAACTTGCAGACATTGACGGCACCTAGGGGCGGGACGGGCATGTTCAGCTGGAAGAACTATTTCGTCATCCAGGCGGATTACCAACACTGGGCCAACGAGGTCTTGTTCGCCAGCCTCGAACACCTCACGCCCGATGCCCTGGCAAGCGACCAGGGCCTCTACTTCCGCAGCATCCACCACACGGTGGACCACATGCTGGCGGTGAGCGAGTTGTGGCTCGCACGCCTGAAGGGCGAGACGCACGCCGTCAATTTCCGCGAGATCCAGCATCCCGACTGGCGCGAGCTGCAAAACGCCCTGCGCCGGGAGACGCGCCGGCTGCAGGCCTGGCTGCAGGACCAGGACGACGCCTGGTTCGAGCGCGAGATCGAGTTCGCCGGCAGCGACGGCCGTGCCCGCCGCATGTGGGTGCGTGACATGCTGACCCACCTATTCACCCATTACGCCCACCATCGCGGCCAGGTCTCGGCCGTGGCTACCCGTCTGGGCGCCCCCTGCCCGGAGATGGACTATGTCTATTACCGGCGCGAGATGGAGCGCCTGCTCAACGAGGTCAGGAACGGGGGGAGCAATCCCCCAACAGGGGGGTGATCAGGCGTTCGAGCCGGGCATAATGCACCTGGCCGCTCACCTTGTGGCGTATCCGGCCCGCCCGGTCGATGACGAAGGAGGTCGGTAGCCGCTCGACCCCGCCGAAGGCTGCGCTCACGCCGGGCGGGGCGAGCGGTGCCGGGAAGCTATACCCCTTGTCATGCATGAACTGTGCCACCGTCTCGGCCGATTCGTCCAGACTCCAAGCCACGATCTCGAAACCGCAATGGCGATAGTCGTCGTAGAAGGACTGCATGGCGGGCATCTCGTGCCGGCAGTAGGGGCACCAGGTGGCCCAAAAGTTGACCAGCACCACCCGGCCCTGCAGGTCGGCCAGGCGCTGCCGCCCGTCCAGCGGCACATCCGGGGCCGGCTGGTTCCATGCGCTCACCCAGGCCGGCGGTCGGAACCACAGGTAGGCGATCAGGCCCAGCAGGATCAGGGTCACGGGGCTGGGTCTCAGTTTGCTCAGGATGGTCCTTGTCTGCATCGTCGTCGAAAAACAAGCCCTTGATCTCACGCCGCCGCGGCGATGCCGCTGCGGCCGCTGAGGATACACCCGAGGCCCCTTCGCGGCGGCCGCCCGTGCGTGGCCGGCACCTCAGCCGGCGCGAGCGTGAGGCCCTGCGCTCACCGGTGCAGCCGACTGCGCCTACGCCCGCTGCGAAGCCACCACCGGCCGACGCGAGCGACCGGTCCCGAGCCCAGCGCCGGCGGCCCGAGCCGGCCACGCTGCGGCTGTTCGTCCCCTGCCCGCGCGGCCTCGAGTCGGCGCTCGCTGACGAGCTGCGCGAACTCGGCGCCAGTGACATAACGCCGGCCTCGGGCGGTGTCGGCTGCGCGGGCGATCGCGTGCTCGCCTGGCGCATCAATCTGTGGTCACGCCTGGCGGTGCGGGTGCTGCAACAAGTCGCGCACGGCCGCTACCGCAGCGAGGACGACCTCTACCGCGCCACCCTCGCCCTGCCCTGGCCCGAGTGGTTCGACGTGCGCCGCACCATCGCGGTTCACACCGTCGCCCACGCGAGCCCCCTCAAAAGCCTCAACTTCGCCAGCCTGCGCATCAAGGACGCGGTGTGCGACCGCTTCCGGGCCGAGTGTGGCGCACGCCCCAGCGTCGACGCGCGCAACCCCGACGTGCCGCTATTGCTCTACCTGGAACGCGACCGTTACACCCTCTATCTGGACCTGAGCGGCACGCCATTGAACCGCCGCGGCTTTCGCGTGCAGCCGGCGGCGGCACCGCTCAACGAAAACCTCGCCGCCGGCATCCTGCGCCTCACCGGCTGGCGGCCCGACACGCCGCTAATCGACCCGATGATGGGCGGCGGCACGATCCTGATCGAGGCCGCCCTGCTGGCGCTCAACCGCGCGCCGGGACTCAAACGCCACTTCGCCTTCGAACACCTCAGGAGCTTCGACCGTGTCGAATGGGCCCGGCTGCGCAAAGAGGCCGAGGCCGCCGCGCGCCCGGCGCAGCCGCTGCCCATTTATGGCAGCGACATCGACCCCGCCATGGTCCGCGCCGCCCAGGCCAACCTGCGCGCCGCCGGCCTGCTCGACTGCGTTGAGCTCAGACAGGCCGACGTCCGCGCCCTCGAGGCGCCAGCGCCCGCCGGCGTCCTGGTGAGCAACCCACCCTACGGCGTGCGCCTGTCCCAGACCGAGCCGGCCGCCTTCTACCGCGCCCTGGGTGACACCCTCAAACAGCATTTCGCCGGCTGGACCGCCTGGTTGCTCTCGGCCGACCCGGAACTGCCCAAACGCATCGGCCTGAGGGCCGCCCGCCGCATCCCGCTGTACAACGGACCGCTCGCCTGTCGTTTGTATGAATACCGCTTGGTGTCGGGCCCCCTGGGCAAGCGGCCGTGAGGCCACACCGACGGGGTCAAGTAATGCCCCGGTCTGCCGTTATCAGCCTCTATCATGGGATCACCCGGCAACATCACCCCACCCGACCCGCCACGCCGCTATCTGGCCTGTGGGCTCATTGCCCTGGCCGGCATCCTGCTCACCGCACTCGCCGTGGCCTATGACTGGCGGCAGACCCAGGAGACGATGCGGCGGCAGCTGGTCTGGCGCGCCGACAACGAGGCCATGCGTTTCCAGCGCAGTCTGGATCGCAGCCTGGAGGTCGTCGACGCCCTGGCGAGCTTCCTGGCCGCCTCTCGCGAGGTCGAACGGGAGGAATTCCGGCTGTTCGCCGCCGGCCCGCTCGCGCGGCACCCGGAGTTCTATGCCCTGCAGTGGCTGCCCAAGGTCGATTCGCCCGGGCGGGCGGCGTTCGAGACGCGTCTCGCGGAGGCCACGCCCACAGCGAGGATCACCGAACGCGACGGCGCCGGAGGTTTGCAGCAGGCGGGCGAGCGCGCGACCTACTTTCCCATCCTCCTCGTAGAGCCCCTGAACGGCAATGAAAAGGTGCTGGGCTTAGATGCCTACTCCCGCGCAGGTATGCGCCCCAGCATGGACCTGGCGCGTGACAGCGGTGAGATGGTGGTCTCCGAACCCATCGCCCTGGTGCAAACCGACGGCCGCAGGCAAGGGGTGGCGGTCTATCGTCCGGTCTACCGTCGCGACGCCCCCACCGCGACAGTAGCCGATCGCCGCGCGGCGCACGGCGGCTTTGCGGTCGGGATCCTCATCATCGCCGAGATCCTCACCAGTGCCCTTAAAGGCAGCCAGCCCACGGGCCTCGACGTCATCATCCTCGACCGCAGCGGCCGCCAGCCACAGGTCTTGCACGCCCATGCCTCCCGGGCACGTGGCCCTGGCGCCCCACCGCCGACCCTGACCGAGATGCTCAGCGGTGTACACCACGTGGTGCCCCTGCAGGTCCCGGGCCGCCACTGGGAGATGCTGTTCCGGCCCAGTCCTGCCTTCCAACGCGAATTCCACAATCACCGCTGGTTCTGGATCATGCTCCTCGGGCTGTCGCTCACCGGTGCGATGGTCGCGCACCAGCTTCGCCGGCAGTCGAGCAGCGCGGCCCTGGCGAGCCTCAACGACGCCTTGCAGCACAGCAACGAGGCGCTCACCCGTCACAGTCTGCGGCTCGGGCAGGCCCAACGTCTGGCCAACCTGGGCATTTGGGAGCTCACGCTCGACTCCGACCCGGCCACCTGGGCCGAGAGGGCCCTGGCCTGCCTGGAGCAGGCGCAAACGACAGCGGATCGGCCGATGACCGTCCACCCCGAGGACCGCCCGCGGGTGCTGGAGGCCCTCGACGCGCTGTGCATGGGGCGCAGCGCGAACCTCGACCTCATCCATCGCAGCGCGCCCGAGGCCGGCGCTGTGCGTCTCGTGCATCAGCGCGCCGAGATCGCGTTTGACGACGCCGACCGGCCCGTGCGTATCTATGGTGCCAGCCTGGACATCACCGACAGCGTACGCCAGTCCGAGCGCCTGCGGCTGGCCGCCCGCGTGATCGAAAGCACCCACGAGGCGGTGGTGATCACCGACCGCGAGGCCCGAATCATCGAGGTCAATCCCGCCTTCTGCCGCATCACCGGCTACAGCGCCGCTGAGACCGTCGGCCGCAAGCCGGGCTTTTGGAAGTCCCAGCATCACGACAAGACTTTCTACACCCGGCTCTGGGAGGCCCTCAGGACAGAGGGCTTCTGGCAGGGCGAGATCTGGAACCAGCGCGCCAACGGCGATGTCTTCCCGACCTGGCAGACCATCAGCGCGGTGCGCGACGAGCACGGCGAGATCACCCACTACGTCTCGGTCTTCACCGACATCAGCGAGCTGGTCGAATCGCGCAGCCAGTTGCTGCACCTGGCGCAGCACGACGCCCTGACCGACCTGCCCAACCGGTTGCTCTACCTGGACCGCCTGCGCCACGCCCTGGAGCGGGCACGCCGCGAACAACAACGGTTGGCGGTACTCTTCCTCGACCTCGACCGCTTCAAGCACATCAACGACAGCCTCGGCCATGCCCTCGGCGACCGCCTCCTGGTGGAGGTGGCCCTGCGCCTGCGCAGCACCGTGCGCAGCGAGGACACGGTCGCGCGCATGGGCGGCGACGAGTTCATCTTGTTGATGGAGAACCTGCGCCAAGACGAGGACGCCGCCCTGCTCGCGCAAAAACTCTTACAGGTCATGAGCGCACCCTTCCACCTGGAGGGTCACGAGTTCTACATCACCAGCAGCATCGGCATCAGCCTCTATCCGCGCGACGGCACTGACGCCGAGACCCTGGTGCGCAACGCCGATGCCGCCATGTACCGGGCCAAGGCGCAGGGACGCAATGCCTACGCCTTCTACACCGAGGCGCTGACCCACAGCGCGATGGAGCGCGTGCAGATCGAGACCGAGCTGCGTCAGGCGATCGCCCGGGGCGAGCTCGCCGTGCACTACCAACCCCAGGTCGATCTGGCCAGCGGCCGCGTGATCGGCGCCGAGGCCCTGTTGCGTTGGCAGCACCCGCGTCTGGGGATGGTCTCGCCCGAGCGCTTCATCCCCATCGCCGAGGACACGGGGCTCATCATCGACATCGGCGCCTGGGTTTTGCACCAGGCCTGCCGGCAGATGCAAAGCTGGCGTCAGGCCGGCCTGCCGCTCGACAGCATCGCCGTCAACGTGGCCGGCCCCCAGATCCAGCGCGGCGACATCCTCGCCACCGTCCAGCGTGTCCTGGCCGAGACCGGTCTGCCGGCCCATTGCCTGGAACTGGAGGTCACCGAGGGCTTCATCATGGGGCAGGCCGAGGCCGCCATCGGCGTGCTCGATGCCCTGAGTCGACTCGGCGTGCGGCTCGCCATCGACGACTTCGGCACCGGCTATTCCTCTCTGGCCTACCTCAAACGCCTGCCCATCGACAAACTCAAGGTCGACCGTTCCTTCGTGCGCGACCTGCCCGCCGACGAGGAGGATGCCGCCATCGCCGCCGCCGTGATCGCCCTGGGCCACAGCCTGGGGCTCACGGTCATCGCCGAGGGCGTGGAGACCGCTGCCCAGCGCGATTTCCTGCTTACTCGGCGCTGCGATCAGGCCCAGGGCTGGTATTACGGACGCCCCGTGCCGCCCGAACACTTTCCCGGCACACAGGACCAGGCCCTGGCCGCCTAGCCCCCGGGTCCGCGAGCGAGCCGGTACAATGGTGCGATCGCGCCATTGGAGTCCGCCATGCCCGTCAATCTCCCACCCCCCGACCCCGCCCGTCTCCTGCCCGTGCCGGGCATCACCCTAGGCACCGCTGCCGCCGGCATCAAACGTCCGGGCCGCCGGGACGTCCTGGTGATGACCGTGGCGCCAGGGGCCGAGGTGGTGGGTGTGTTCACCCAGAACCGCTTCTGCGCCGCCCCGGTCAGCGTGGCGCGCGAACACCTGGCGGCGGACGCCGGGGTGCGCGCCCTGCTGGTCAACACCGGCAATGCCAACGCCGGCACCGGCGCCGACGGCATCGCCCGGGCGCGCGCCACCTGCACGGCCCTGGCCGAACGGCTGGGGATAAGCGCGCTGCAGGTCCTGCCCTTCTCCACCGGGGTGATCCTCGAGCCGCTGCCGGCGGACAAGATCGTCGCCGCCCTGCCCGCCGCCATCGCCGACTTAAGGCCCGACAACTGGGCGACGGCGGCCGAGGCGATCATGACCACCGACACGGTGCCCAAGGCCGTCTCGCGCCGGGTCACGCTCGATGGCACCGACTTCGTCATCACCGGCATCGCCAAGGGCTCCGGCATGATCCATCCGAACATGGCGACCATGTTGAGTTTCGTGGCCACCGATGCGCCGGTGTCCTGCGAGGCCCTGGAGGCCATCCTGCGCCATGCGGTGAACCGCTCCTTCAACTGCATCACGGTCGACGGCGACACCTCGACCAACGACGCCTGCATCCTCATCGCCACCGGCGCGACCGAGGCCGCGGTGATCATGGATGACGCCGACCCCCGCTTCCTGCCCCTGCGCGATGCGGTGACCGAGGTGATGGTCCAGCTCGCCCAGGCCATCGTGCGCGACGGCGAGGGGGCGACCAAGTTCATGACCATCCGGGTCGAGGGGGGACGCGACGAGGCGGAGTGCAAGCAGGTCGCCTATGCCGTGGCCCGCTCGCCGCTGGTCAAGACCGCCTTCTTCGCCTCCGACCCCAACCTCGGGCGCATCCTCGCAGCGATCGGCTATGCCGGTCTGAGCGACCTCGAGGTCGAACGCGTCCGTCTCTACCTCGGCGACGTGCTGGTGGCGGAGAACGGCGGCCGCGCCGCCGGTTACCGCGAGGCGGATGGCCGGCGCGTGATGGCCGCACCCGAGATCGAGGTGCGCATCGACCTGGCGCGCGGCACGGCGGCGGCGACGGTGTGGACCTGCGACCTCTCCTACGACTACGTCAAGATCAACGCCGAATACCGGACATGAACACCGGGCTGGAGGCCTTCGTCGCGCGGGCGGAGGCGTTGCTCGCCCGCCTGGAGCCGCTGTTGCCCCCGGCACCGCCGACGGTGGACTGGTCGGCCACCCTGGCCTGCCGCTGGCGGCGCACGCCGCTCGCCGGCTGGCTGGAGCCGGTGCGGGTGCTCAACTGCCCGCCTTGGGCGTCGCTGCGCCACATCGATGAACAAAAGGCGACGCTCGACCGCAACACGCGCCAGTTCGTGTCCGGGCTGCCGGCCAACAATGCACTGCTCACCGGCAGCCGCGGCTGCGGCAAGTCCTCCCTGATCAAGGCGCTGCTGCCGCGCTATGCGAAACAGGGCCTGCGCCTGGTCGAAGTGGACAAGGCCGACCTCATCGACCTGCCGCACATCGTCGAGCGGCTTGCGGGGTTGCCACAGCGCTTCGTGCTGTTCACCGACGACCTCTCGTTCGAGGCCGACGAGCCCGCCTACAAGCCACTGAAGGCGGCGCTGGACGGCTCGGTGGCGGGGCTGCCAGACAACGTGCTCATCTACGCCACTTCCAACCGCCGCCACCTGATCCCGGAATATTTCGCCGAAAACGCCGCCACCCGGCACCAGGGCGGCGAGGTGCGCCCGGCCGACAGCACCGAGGAGAAACTGTCCCTGTCCGACCGCTTCGGCCTGCTGTTGACCTTTTACCCCTTCGACCAGGACGCCTATCTGGACATCGTCGCCGCCTGGGTCGAGGCCCTGGGCGGGCGCGTCACGGCCGAGATGCGCGAGGCGGCGCTGCAGTGGGCCATCCAGCGCGGCGGCCGCTCCGGCCGCATCGCCCGCCAGTTCGCCGCCGACTGGGTCGGGCGGCAGGGCCTGCGGGGGCGCAAGCGATGAGCGCGCGCGTCGAGGTGGCCGCCGCCGTGATCGAGCGGCCCGACGGGGCCTTCCTCATGGCCAGCCGGCCGCCTGGCAAGGCCTATGCCGGCTGGTGGGAGTTCCCGGGCGGCAAGGTCGAACCGGGCGAGACCCCGCGCGAGGCCCTGGCACGCGAGCTCGCCGAGGAGCTGGGCATCCGCGTGCGCGCGGCCTATCCCTGGCTCACCCGTGACTACGACTACGAACACGCGCGCGTGCGTTTGCACTTCTTCCGGGTCGTGGACTGGTCGGGCGAACCGCATCCGCACGAGGGCCAGAGTATGGCCTGGGTGCGGGCCGAACGTCCCCAGGTCAGCCCCATCCTCCCGGCCAACGGCCCCATCCTCAAGGGCCTGTCGCTGCCGCTCGTCTATGCCATCTCCGCCGCCAGCGAGCTGGGTCGCGAGCGCTTCCTCGCCCGTCTCGAAGCCGCGCTCGCGGCGGGTCTGCGCCTGGTGCAGCTGCGCGAGAAGACCCTGCCGGCCGAGGCCCTGGCCGAGCTCGCCCGCGCCGTCGGCGCCCGCTGCCGGGCGTACAGCGCCCGCCTGCTGATCAATGGCGACCTGGCGCTCGCCGACCGGCTCGAAGCGGGTGTGCACCTGACCGCCGCCCAGCTCATGCAGATGGAGCGCAGGCCCGAGCTGCCCTGGGTGGCCGCCTCCTGCCATGACGCAGCAGAGCTCGAACAGGCGCAGGCCTTGGGGGTCGACTTCGTCGTCCTCGGGCCGGTCAAGCCCACCGCGAGTCACCCCAGCGCCCGCACCCTGGGCTGGGCACGTTTTACCGAGCTCGCCGCCGGCCGGGCCCTCCCGGTCTATGCCCTGGGCGGGCTCACCACCACCGACCTCGCCACCGCCCGGCAGGCGGGCGCGCACGGCATCGCCCTAAAGACGGGGGCCTGGACATGACCACCGCACGCAGCCATTTTTACCGCCTCGCCCCACTGGGCATCCTCCTGCTGGTCGCCTTGGTCGTCTTCCTGCAGCCGGGGCGTGAGCCCGGCGACACGGCGCCGCAGACCCTGCAGTGCGCCGATCTCGCCAAGGGCTGTACGACCCGGCTCGGTGACCGCGAGGTGGCGGTCGGCATCGAGGGGGCGCTCAAGGTCCTGCAGCCCTTCGAGGTCTGGGTGCGCGCCGGCGGCGCCCGTAAGGTGCAGGCCCAGTTCACCATGGAAGGCATGGACATGGGCTTCAACCTCTACACCCTGCATGCCGATAGAGGTGGCGTGTTCCGCGGCCGTGTCACCCTGCCGGTCTGCGTCTCCGGCCGACGGGACTGGGTGATGACGCTGGACATCGACGGGCGGCGGCTTGCCGTGCCCTTCGTTACGGAACTGTAATAATTCCGGCGCCGTCGCTATCTATAATCGGCGAGCACCCAAAGGACGGGTGGATTAGGAGCGAGAGCATGACTGAACACACCTATAAGCAGTTCGATGCGGACCTGGAGATGGTGCGGGCCCGCGTTCTCGAGATGGGGGGGTTGGTCGAGGAGCAGGTCAACCGGGCCATAGACGCCCTCATCGACGGTGACGTCAAGGCGGCCGAGGCGGTGATCGCCGCCGACCATCAGGTCAACGCCCTGGAGGTCGGCACCGATGAGGCCTGCACGCAGATCATCGCGCTGCGCCAGCCGGCCGCGGTCGACCTGCGCATGATCCTCACCATCATCAAGACCATCACCGACCTCGAACGCATCGGCGATGAGGCCGCCAAAATCGCCCGCTACGCCCTGCGGGTGTACGAGAGCGACCGCATCGTCACCCCCCGCTACAGCGAGATCAAGTACATGGCGGGGCTTGCGCTCAAGATGCTGCGCGAATCGCTCGACGCCTTCGCCCGCCTGGACGCCTCGGCCGCCGGTGCGGTGGCACGCCAGGACATCGAGGTGGACGAGGAGTTCCACCTCATCACGCGCCACCTCATCACCTACATGATGGAGGACCCGCGCACCATCTCCACCTTCATCGACCTGATGTTCGTGGTCAAGGCCATCGAACGCATCGGCGACCACGCCAAGAACATCTCCGAGTACGTGGTGTTCATGGTCAAGGGCAAGGACGTGCGCCACACCTCCCTGGAAGAGCTGGAGCGCGAGATCCAGTGACCGGCCGCCGCCGGTCTGCCTGCCTCAATGCATGTGCTGCATGGGGCGGCCCTCGCCGGCCGGACGCACCTCGGCCTCGAGCTGCAGGCTTTGCTCCTGGCCACCACCGCTGCGTACCCGCAGGCTCAGCGGCACGCGCTCGCCGGGCTTCAACGGCTGTTTGAGGTCGATGCACATGATGTGCAGCCCGCCGGGCTTGAGGCTCACCGTCTGCCCCTTGGGCAGGGGGATGTCGGGCACCTGGCGCATCACCATCATGCCCCCCTCCATGCGCATGGTATGCAGCTCCACGCGACCGCAGACCGGGCTGCTGCCACCGACGAGGCGCATGTCCGCGTTGGCGGTGAGGTCCATGAAGCCGCCGGCGACCTTCTGGCCGGGTGCGGTGGCGCGCATCCAGACATTGCTGACCTGAACCGAATCGGCATGGGCGGCGGACATCAAGGTCAGACCCGCTGCCAGCAGGGTATAGGCCAAGGGTTTCATCGTCTCGGACTCCTCGAATGGCTGGGGCCGCCGGGCCCCGCCTGACAGGCGCTGCCACGGCGGCGGGGTTCGAAAAAAAGGCCCATTGCTGGGCCGGGCACACGCGTTGCGTATGAAAGCGAGACATTAGCGTAACGCATGCACCCACGCCGGGGGATGCGACAGATTGTCGCAGGGCGCCACGTGGCCGCACGACCGACGGCTAAAATGCCGCCATAGACCTGACCGGCTCGACCGACCGACGTTCAACCTAACGGACATGTCTTTGAGAAGACGCCCCGAAATATGAAAGCCATGTCCGTTTCCCTCACCCCCAGTCCCTCGCCCAGAGGGCGAGGGGAGCTTCGAGAAGTCGCTCAAGCGACTTTCACGCTAAAAACCTCAGTTGAACGCGGCCGAAAGCCGGACGCGTAGCGGTCTCACCTTATGTGTGAGGGCAATCGAGGGCAGAATCGTGTGCAGCGTCAGACCCTTACAAGACCAAAGGAGCGGTCAACTGAGGTTTTTAGGTTCAACCACACCGCCCGCCGCAGTCGCTCATGCCCCCGAGGCAGCGATACGCCTGCTGTTGTGGGTGCGGGCGGCGCTCCTGAGCGGCGAGACGGTGCTGCTCGTCCTCGCCGACGTCTGGCTGGGTGCCCGGCTACCCTGGCCGTCCCTCGGCGCCCTGCTCGGCCTACACTTGGCGGCCCTGCTCTGGGGCCTGGGCCGGCGCCGTCTGGGTCTCAGCCAGACAGCCACCGCGCTTCAGCTCGCCATCGACGCAGCCGTGCTGGCCGCCCTGGTCTATTTCACCGGTGGCTATGCCAACCCCTTCATCTCGCTGCTGCTGGTGCCGCTCATCCTCGGCGCCGTGCTGCTGACGCCCGCCCTAGCCTGGGCGCTGGCCGCCTGGGTGGCCACACTCTATACCCTGCTGATGTCCCACTACCACCCCCTGGCCGTGCAACTCCCGGATGCCACCGCGGTAGACCTGCACCTGCGCGGCATGTGGCTCAATTTCCTGCTCACCGCCGCCCTGGTCGCCGCCTTCACCGGGGCGCTCGCCGCCGCCCTGCGCCGCCGCGATGCCGAGCTGGCCGCCGCCCGCGAGCAGCGCCTGCGCGACGAACAGCTCTTCGCCCTGGGCCTGCAGGCGGCCACCGCCGCGCACGAGCTGGCCACCCCGCTCGCCTCGGTGCGGCTCACCCTGGACGAGCTGCGCGCCGATTACGCCGGCGACGACGAGCTGGTCCCCAGTCTCGGTCTGATGCATGGTCAGCTGCAGCGCGTCGAGGCCGTGCTCGCCCGCCTGGCCGAGGCCGCCCGCGCCCGCGAGGCATACGCCGGCCCACCGCTGCCGGCGCGGCGATGGATAGACCGCTGCGTCGAGCGCTGGGGGCTGATGCACCCGCAGGCCCGCGTGACCATCAACGCGCCCGAGACGCTACCGACGGTGGAGGACGACCCCATGCTGGAGGCCGTGCTCATGACTCTGCTCAACAACGCGCAGGCGGCCTCGCCGGCCGGTATCTCACTCACGGCGAGCGCCGAGAGTGGGCGCCTGCGTCTGGAGGTCGCCGACGCCGGCCCGGGCCTGGGCGGCAAGGCGCCCGGCTGGGGCGTCGGCCTGGATCTCGCCCGCGCCGCCCTGGAACGCCTGGGCGGCCGGCTCACGCTGGCGGAGCGGGCCGGTGGTGGGGTACTGGCGCGCGCCGAGATCCCTCTGGAGGCAGGCCGATGACCGACGCCTGGCACATCCTGGTGGTCGATGACGACGCGGTCTACGCCCGCAGCCTGGCCACCGCGCTCACCCGCCGCGGGCATCGCGTCGTCTGCGCCGGCGATGCCGAAACCGCGCTGGCCCGCGCACAGACCGAGGCCTTCGACGCCGTGATCCTGGACCTGCGCCTGGCCACCACTTCGGGGCTGACCCTCATCCCGCCGCTACGCGCGCTGGCCCCGCAGGCGCGCATCCTGCTGCTCACCGGTTATGCCAGCATCGCCACAGCGGTGGAGGCGATCAAGCTGGGGGCCACCCATTACCTGCCCAAGCCGTCGACTGTCGACGAGATCCTGAGCGCCCTCGGACGCGAGGCGGGCGATGACCAGGTCCCGGTACAGGAGACGCCGCTGTCGGTCGATCGCCTGGAATGGGAGCACATCCAGCGCGTGTTGGCCGCACATGGTGGCAACCTGTCGGCCACGGCGCGGGCGCTCAAGATGCACCGGCGCACCCTGCAGCGCAAGCTGGCCAAGCGGCCGGTGCGGGACTGAAGGGCCGAGACGCTCGAGCCTCAGCCCTCGCTGCCCAGCGTCTCGACGACGACGTTGCGGTTGGTGTAGATGCAGATGTCGGCGGCGATGGCCATCGCCTCGGCCACCACCTGCTCGGCGCTGAGCGCGCTGTGCGCGAGCAGCGCCCGCGCCGCGGCCTGGGCAAAGGCGCCACCGCTGCCGATGGCGGCGATCCCGTATTCAGGCTCCAGCACGTCGCCGGCGCCGGACAGGATCAGGGTGACCTGGGTGTCCGCCACGATCAGCATGGCCTCCAGCCGGCGCAGCATGCGGTCGGTACGCCAGTCCTTGGCGAGTTCCACCGCGCTGCGGGTGAGATGCCCCTGGTGCTTCTCCAGTTTCGCCTCGAAGCGCTCGAACAGGGTGAAGGCATCGGCCGTGCTGCCGGCGAAACCGGCCAGCACCTGGTCCTTGTACAGCCGGCGCACCTTGCGTGCCGTCGCCTTCATGACCACGTTGCCCAGGGTCACCTGACCGTCGCCGGCCATGGCCACCTGCGCGCCGCGGCGCACGCAGAGGATGGTGGTGCCGTGTAGGCGCGGGCTGGTCACGCTGGAGGGATCGCCTTGCGTCATGGGGAGCGCTTGTCAAATGCCGAGGCCATCGGGTTGTTGACGGACGTGCGAGGCGCATACCTGCCCCCCAGTCCTCAGTCTTCCGTCCTCGGTCCTCGGTTGTCAGTCCTCTGTCCTCAGTCTTCTGTCCTCAGACCCGTGTGCGCCCCAGGATCACTGCGTACTGGCCGGCGCCGATCATGTTGAGCAGCACGTTCACCAGCTCGTTGCCCTCCTTGAAAAGGATCTTGTGGCCGGCCTCGTGCAGCGAGATCAGGGTGTCCAGCAGCAGCCCCACCGAGGCGAACTCGATGCGGGTGACCTGGGATAGGTCGATCTCCACCTGCGGTTTGTCCTGGCAGAAACTGCGCAGTTCGGCGAGCTGGGGGTCACCGCTGGCGCCGACCACGCCCTTGAGCGGGAAGGTCAGGCCAGAAGGCTCCGCGACCGGTGCAGTCTGCGGGCTCTCCTGCGGGACCTTGGGCGGGCTGTAGGAGGGCGGCGAGACCTCGAAACGCACGGCATAGTCCACCGCCGTGTCCTCGAACGCATCCTCGTCGCCCTCCAGCTGCAGCAGGGTGAGCAACAGCAGCCAGCCGGGCTCGCTCAGCTTGTCCTCGCCGCGCAGGGCGTTGAGCTTGCCGATCAGGTTGGCCCCACCCACCAGCTTGATGGCCTTACCCTGTTCCTGCAGCCTGACCAGGCAGTCGAGCAGGGTGCGGATGTAGTCCTCGTCCGGCACCGGTGTGCGGCTCACCTCCACGCGCACCGCCGGCTTGGAGGCGGCCTCCAGCATGAAGCGCTTGAGACGCTCCCGGTCGGCCGCGCCGAAGCTCGCGCCGAAGCCCATGTAGGGCAGCGCGCTCGCCTCCTGGCGTTGGGTCTGGGTGCGCGGCGCCCAGGTGGGCGGTGAGCGCTCGAACTTGACGGCGAAGTCCACCGCCGCGTCCTCGAAGGGATCAAGCTGCCCCGTCGCCTCGTACAGGTCGAACAGCATGTACCAGGGCTGCGGATCGCGGTTGTCCGGGTTGTCGAGGAGATAGCGGTTGAGCACCGTGGCGGCCTCGCCGATCTTGCCGTTGGCGTAGAGCACGGCGGCCTCCTCCAGCTCGGGGGCGAGGGCACCGCCGGCCTCGTGAACCTCGATGCCGGCCTCGACCGCGGCGGAGTCCTGGCCCACACGGACCTCCGGTCCCTCCTTGGCCCCAGGCGTGCCTTCCTTGAGGAAGGCCATAAAATCTTCGGCCTTGTCTTTGCGGAACAGGTTGAACAGGGACACGGGTCACCTCGTCTGCCGGGTCTTTGATACTAGACCCAAGGTCCGGCCGCCGACAAGTGATCCGGTTCACACCCCTGCATCCCGCGGCCCCCTGCGGACAAAACCGTCAAGGATTAGAGCCGATACCAGCAGCAGGACCAGGACGGGGCCGAAAGGCTGATCCAGGCCCAGGGCCAGGGCGAAGGCGAGGCCATAGGCGGCGATTCCGACCCCGGTGCTGAACCGCCAGGCCCGCCGCCAGCTCGGGGCATGCCGGAAGGCCAACCAGGCCGGCACGAAGACCAGGGCGAAGGTGGCCATGAGGCCCAGGGTCGCCGTGGCCACCGCAACCGTGAGTGCCACGAGGAGGTCGAAGCCCAGGTGCCAGCGCCAGGCGGGCAGGTGATTGGCGCGTTCGAAGCTCGGCAGCAGGCGGGCGCGGATGAGCCGCGGCGTGAGCCAGGGCAGGGCCCATAGACAGAGCAGGGCCACCGTCGCGGCGAGGAACGCCTCGCGGTCGCCGGCGAAATAGAGCTGGCCATCCACCAGGGCCTGGGCCAGGGCGTGCCCCAAGGCGCTATTGGCGGCGATGAGCAGCATGAGCGACCAGCCGCCGAGGATCATCACGGCATAGACGCTGTTGTTGCGCTGGCGTGCAAGGGTCTTGCCGAGGGCGCCGAGCATCGCGCCGACCGGCGCCCCCCAGACCGCGGCCAGGCCCAGCCCCATGCCGGCCAGGGCCGCAGCGGCGGCCAGGTGGGCGAGGCCCAGGGTGGCCAGCCACTCGTCGCGCAGCCGCAGCAGGGTGCCCAGCAGGGGCAGAGCGAGCGCCAGCGGCAGCCCTGCCAGGAAGGGCCAGAGGAAATCATCCATGGGCCAAAACATCACGACGGGGGATGTGTGGTCCCGCTCTGCTGCCGACCGCATCCATGTCCCCCCCCGCGCATGGCCCCAAGGGTCAGGATACGGGAGCAGACCCGTTGCAGAAAATCCTGGTCGTGGCTGACGAGCAGGGTGGCGCGTGCCTCGCGCCGCGCCATGATCGCCTCTGCCGCCAGATGGACATGGGCCGGGTCCAAGTTGTTGGTCGGCTCGTCGAGCAGCACCAACTGGCCCGCCCCGGCGAGCGCCGCCCACAGGCTCAGGAGCTGGAATTCGCCGCCGGAAAGCCGGTCCATGCGGCGCTGGAGGATGCCGGCGAGATGGCCGGGCATCCCGTCGGCACTCACACCCATGCAGCGCAACCATTCCTGCCCGGTGAGCGGCAGCTCCAGGGGACGGATCGGCCGCTGCGGCAGGTGGGCCACCGTGAGGCCATGGGCGCGCTCCACATGGCCGGCAAAGACGGGCGCCTCGCCAAGGATGGCGGCGATCAGCGTGGATTTGCCGGCGCCATTGGGCCCGGCCAGGCCCAGCACCTCGCCGGGGCCGAGCTCCAGGCTCACCGGGCCCACCACAGGCCGGCCGTAGCCGGCGACGACCCCTTCGAGGCGCAGCCAGGGATTCATTTCGCCTGCACCAGGGCGGCCACCCACTGGTCGATGAGACGGAAATAATCCTCAGCCGATGCGCTCACCGGCGGTTCCATGGGCACGGCAATGGCCTTCCACCCCAGGGCCTCGGCGACCCGCTGCGGCCCCTGGGCGGGTTGGTAGGGGTGATAGAGCACCACCCCGCGCCGGCCTCGCAGCCGATCGGTCAGTTCGGCCAGGTGTCGGGCAGTGGGGGGGACGCCCGGCACGGGCTCTATGGTGCCCAGCAGGGGCAGGCCCAGGCGGTCGAGCAGATAGACACCGTCCTTGTGGTAGAGCACCGCCCCGCCGCTGCCGGCTGCCTGCGTCCGCCAGGCCGGCAGACGCGCCTGCACGCTGCCTGCAAAGCCCTCGGCGCGGGCGCGGAAATCGGCGGCCTGCTCGGGTTTGAGGCGCGCCAAGCGCTCGGCCAGCGCGCGGGCGATGTCGGCCATGCGCTGCGGGTCCAGATGCACGTGCGGGTTGCCCATGGGGTGGACATCGCCGCGCGCGCGGTCGGCCGGCAGCCCTGCCTCCAGCAGCGGCACTTGTGCCGCCGCCTCGAAATAGCCCAGGCGGCCGGGCAGCACGCGGGGATTGGCCGCTGCGTCGAGGGCCGCCGGCAGCCAACCAGCCTCCAGCTCCGCCCCCACCGCCACCACCAGATCGGCATCGCGCAGGGCCCGCATCATCGAGGGCTTGGCCTGTAGTTGATGCGGATCGCGATCGGGTGGGGCCAGCACCGTGATGTTCACGCCGGGGCCGCCGACGCTGCGCGTCAGCATGCCCATGCTGGCGGTGGTGGCGACCACGTTGAGCGCCCAGGCAAGCGGCGCGGTCAGGGCGAGAAGGATTGCCCAGAATGCTCGGGTCATTGGCACCCTCCCCTCAGAACTTGTGCGCGCCGTGGGCGCCCAGGCTCAGCTGGTACTGGATCCAGAACTCGTTGAGCCGCTCGCGGTTGCCATCGACGGCAAGCCGTGCGCTGGACGCCTGCAGGCGCAGGCGCGAGAACTCGCTGAAGTGGTGCGTGACCGCCAGAGACCACCGGTTCGAGTCGTCCCATTCCCTGAGCCGTCCGGCGGGGCCATCGACCTTGCTGGTCAACCCCGTGATGTCGTAGCGCAGGCCGGCCTGCCAGCGTGGCGCGAAGCCGTAAACGCCTTGCACGTAGAAGCCGTCCTGGGTGAATTTGCGCGGCTGCCCCACCCGGCTGCCGATTTCGTGGAAGGCGATGCTCAAATCCTTCACCTCGCGCAGATACTCGGCGTTCAGGCTGAAATCGCCGGCGCCATAGGCACCCGGGGCGTCGAATTTGTACACCGCATCCAGCCCCCACAACCGACTCTTGCCCTCCAGGGCATGCACGAGCGAGCCGGGATCCTCCAGGGTATGGTCGTGCACCTCCTGATGCTGGTTGGCCCAGCCGCCCCAGACCCCCAATTGCAGGGCGTGGTCGTCGGACAGGGTCGGGGCGAATTTGGCAAAAGCGGTCCAAAGGCGTGGACCGGCCTTCTTGCCAGTGAGCTCGCCAGCGCGTGTGGGTGCCAGAGGACTGCCGTCGGCGCGTGGTGAGGTCGGCGTGGCCAAGCCTGCCGTAGCAAAGAGCTGCTCGTTGCCCTGAAGGGCCTCCACGCCCAGCAGGGTGTAGAGGCTGCCGGTCTTCGGCCGCCAGGTCAGTTGCAGCCCGGTGTCCATCAGCCCATGCTCGCCCAGCAGCGTGCGATAGGGCAGGTTCTGGTCGACGAAGTCCCATTGGTGCGGGTGCTTGTCGTTGAGATAGCCGATGCCGGAAAAGAACTTGCCGCCCCTGAGTTTGAGCCCTGCGGGCAGGCTGCGCGTGTCGAAATAGGCCTGCTCCAGCTCCACCCCGCCGTGCGAGTCGACGGTCAACATCAGGTTGGCGTCGAACCAGGGGTCCACCGTGGCCGAGAAGACGAGTTCCGTGGGCCGCAGGTTGAAGCCGCGCTCGAGTTCATGCCCATGGTCGTGTCCACCATGGCTGTGGTTGATGCCGTCGAGATGCGCATAGAGCTCGGGGCCCTTGCCCTTCTTGTTGTCACGGTAATAGACCCCGTCGAGGATGACGGAGATCTGCGGGTTGAAGGCGGCACCGGAGGTGAGGGCACCCAGGCGGTCGCTCGCCGTGGGCTGGGCGGCGGGCGCGGCACGGCCTTCGGCGTCCTTGAGCCTGGCCTCCAGTTCTGCCAGGCGCGCCTCGTATTGCTGCCGCATCTGCGCGATCTCTGCGCGCAAGGCGTCGATCTCCGGGTTGGCGTGGGACGGCGTGATGATGCCGGCGAGCGCGAGCGCACCCGCCAAATGCTTGAACTTGACGTGCATGACTGATCCTCGTCTGGAAAAGGAAAAGGCACTGACCCACCCTCACAGGGGCAGGCGACACGGGCTCAGACGAGGTTCAGAGGCGGGGCGCGGCTTTGGTAGTGCGGGCAGAATGGCGATCGCGCGCCGATGTGTGTCGGCGGCAGTGTCTTGGTCGTCCGGTCGCTGGCAGGAAGGGCGAGCGAGGAACCGCTGGCGCCGTGCTGCACGGCATGGAAGGCCAGACACCATTCGCAAGGCGGGTGGTCGGAATCGTCGGCGTCGTGCAGGTGTTCGAGCGCATGCACACCGGCGGCGAGCTGGGCCCACAGCAGGACCAGGGCGAGCAGCCAGGCGCGCAGACGCGTCATGGCCTATTTGCCCTTGTAGGGGGTAACGCTCTCGGCCTGCAGCACATAGGTGGCCGAGCCGAAAGGGGTGTCGGAGCGCACCACCTCCAGGCGCCCCGTGACCCAGACCGCATCCATGGTCTGCACCCCTTTGGCCGGGGTGCGCGCCACCGCGTGGATCACCTGGTTGGGCGGGGGCGGCGGCACGTGGATGCAGGCACCGAAATAGGGCACCAGCAGGAACTCGCGCAACTCCTTGGGGCCGCCGTCCAGGGAGACGACGAAGCCGGGGATGCGGATGCGCTGGCCATGCAACTGCCGGTTGGGCGGCGCATTGTCCCAGGCGCGTTTCAAGTCCTCCAGGGCCTTCTGCGCACGCGGGTCGGCATCGTCCAGCCGGGCCAGGTCCAGGCCCTTGAGCGCGGCCATGGGGTCCCAGTCGGGCGGCAGCAGGTCGTCCCAGGTCAGGGTGCGCGGCGCACCGGCCTGCGGCGGGGCCGCCGGGCGCTGCGCCGATGGCGCCGGCCGGATCTTCTCGCCCAGCTTGTAGTCCTGCCCCGTGGCGGGCTCGCAGGCGACGAGCAGGGCAGCGAGGGCGAGGAGGGTCAGGCGCATGGCCCAGATTTTACACATGCGGCGTCAACCCGTCGGCCAGCGAGAGTCGATAGGCCCGCCAGGCGGGGATCAGGCTCGCCAGGGTGCCGACGGCGAAGACCGCGCCCAGCCAGGCCCACTGCGCCGCATGCGGCCACGTCAGCTGCAGATGGATGCCTGAGTACGCCGCCAGCCAGGGGCCGACGGCCAGCACCAGGGCGAGGCTCAAAAGCAGGCCCAACACGCAGGCCGCCAGCGTCAACCCCGCCCCCTCCAGCAGCAGGAGGAACAGCACGCGCCGCGGCCCCGCCCCGACCGAGCGCAGGATGGCCAGCTCCCGGCGCCGCTCGTTCAGTCCGGCGAGGATCACCGCGACCAGACCCACCAGGCTCACCCCGGCAACCAGCGCTGATATCGTCAAGAGTGAGCGTTCACCTATGGCCAGCAGATCCCAGAGCTGATCCAGCGCCACCCCTGGCAGCACGGCCATGAGCGGCTCCGCCCGGTAGTCCTGGACCCAGCGCTGCATGGCGAAGACCTGGGCGCGGCTCTTCAGCCCCACCAGCACGGCCGTCACTGTCTTGGGCGTGAGGTCGAACTTGGTGGCCAGCTCGGGGGGGATGTTGAGCCCGGGGATGGGCGCGCCGCCCTGCCAGTCGAGATGGATCGCCTCGATGGACTCCAGACTGACATGCACGGTGCGGTCCACCGGGGTACCGGTGCGGGCGAGCACCCCCACCACGGTGAAGGGCTTGTCGGCATGCTCCGGGGCGAATTCGCCGCCGCCGTGGGCGAGGGTGATGCGGTCGCCGACCTGGTAGCCGAGCCGCTCGGCCACCTCCACCCCCAGCACTGCCTCGTACAGGCCGGCATAGGGCCGGCCGGCGGCGAAGACGAGCGGCTGCCGGTCGCCATAGCGGAACACCTCGAAATAGCGAGCCGGCGTGCCCAGGACGGGAAAACCGCGATGGCTGTCGCCCAGGGCGAGCGGCAGGGTCCAGGCCACGGCCGGGTGGCGATCTATCGCCGCGGCCGCCTCCCAACCGATCTCCTGGGTGGCGCCGCCGACGCGAAAGACGGCATAGAGCAGGAGCTGCAAGGGGCTGGCGCGGGCGCCGACGATGAGGTCGGTGCCGGAGACGGCCTGGGTGAAGCTCGTGCGCGCATCGACGCGCAGCCGTTCGATGCTGAGCAGCAGGGTCACGGACAGGCACACGGCCGTGAGGGTCAGGCCCAGGGTCAAGCGCCGGTTCCAGGCGCTCCTGAACGCCAGCGCGAGCAAGGCACTCAGGCCGCGCATGCCGCCTCCGCCTGGGCGCGATTGAGCCGGGTCAAATCCTCCACCCGGCCAAAGCGTTCGGCCAGGCGCAGGTCATGGCTGACGAAGAGCAGCCCGGCGCCGGCGCGCTTGCACTCCTCGGTGAGCAGCTCGAGAAAGGCGCGCTGCCGCGCCGCATCCAGGGCCGAGGTGGGCTCGTCGGCCAGGATCAGCGCCGGACGGCCGATGAGCGCCCGGGCGAGCGCCACCCGCTGCTGTTGTCCCACCGAAAGACGGCTGGCCGGCCGCTCCCACAGCTCGGGCGCCAGATCCAGCCCCGCCAGCAGCCTCCGGGCCGCCGCCTCGGGCCGGCCGCCCTCCGCCTGCGCCCGCTGCCGCCGCAGGGCAGAGAAGCGGCAGGGCAGCAGGACGTTCTCCAGGACGCTGAGATAGGGCAGCAGGTTGAACTGCTGGAAGACGATGCCGATGTGGTCCACCCGGAAGCGGTCGCGCCCGCTGGGGGACAGCCGTGCCAGGTCCTCGCCCAGCACCCGCACCTGCCCCGTACCGGCGACGTTGACCCCGGCGATGAGGGCGAGCAGGGTGCTCTTGCCCGACCCGGATGGACCATGCAGGAAGACCGTCTCGCCCGCTGCCAGGGCGAAGTGCCCGATCTCCAGACAGGGCCTTTGCCGTGGCCAGGCGTAGCGGAGGTCGGTGAGTTCGACGAGGGACACGGCGCTACCAGGCGAGATCCGGCGCGCGCGCGCTCAGGCGCGCCGCACGCTGACCGCGCGGGCCGGCCACGGCCGCCTCCAGGCGGGTGAGACGCTTATAGTCCCTGAACAACAGCACCCGCAGCCCCGTAAGCTTATCCGGCGCGCGGCAGGAATAGCGCCACTCCGCGGCAAGGTCGGCATGCCCCGCCGCCGCCTTACCCCCCTGCAGCACCGGCGCGTCCACCGTCGCCGAGGCCAACGCGCACTCCGCCGCCTGTGTCAGGGCGAACAGCCCTTCGCCGCGCTTGAGCCGTCCGAGCAGCGCCTCGGCGGCGGCGCGCTCTTTTTCGGTGCGCGGCGCACGCTCGAAGCCGAGCAGATTGTCCAAGGGGCTTTCCAGGCGGAGGGTCAGCGTCGGCCCCTCCACCGCCACCATCAGCTGCGCCACGCCGTGCTGGTGGGCGCCGTGCGCGTGCGCCGGGCAGGGGGCGTGGGCCAGGCCGATGCCCAGGCCAAGAAGGAAGACCAACGGGAAACGCATGTGAAGTCTCCTTACATAATGCGCCGCTTCGTGCGGCGTCCATTCTAAGTCATACCGCCGCCTCGCCGCGGCCCCAGGCCGGAAACGGATCGTCGAAGCGCCGCCAGCCGGCCTCGCCCAAGGCCATCTCGGCATCATCGAGCAGGCAGGCGTCGAAGCAGGCCGTCAGCTCATCCTCGTTCATGCCGATGCCGATCAGGACGATCTCCTGGCGGCCGTCGCGACGCAAGCGGCCGGCGCTATCCTCGCCCTCCGGCCACAGGCCGGCGGCGCCGTGCTCGCGGGTGCTGCCGGCGAGCGACCAGACCCCGGCCCACTCGGGGCGGCTGGCCAGCCAGAACCAGCCCTTGGCGCGGATGACGCCGGGCCAGTCGGTGTGGATCCAGTCCCAGAAACGGCGCGGATGGAAAGGGCAGCGGGCGCGGTAGACGAAGCTGGCGATGCCGTACTCCTCGGTCTCCGGCACGTGTTCGCCGCGCAGCTCCTTGAGCCAGCCGGGGGCCTGCGCCGCCTGGTCGAAATCGAACAGGCCCGTATCGAGCACCCGGTCGAGCGGCACCCGCCCGTGCGTGGTGAGTTGGATGGCGGCATCGCCCGGCGCCCGCTGCCGGTTGAGCGCAGGCAGCCGATCGGCCACCGCGAGATATAGGAAGCTCGCCGCCGCCAGTGTGGGCGCCCAGGGCAGGACCTCGCGGCTCGCGCCCAGGACCAGATAACCGGCGACGCCGCCCAACACCAACCCCAGCCCGGACAGGGCATTGAAGGCGAGCGCCCGTGCGCGCGAACAACCGGCGGCCAGCAGCACGGAGGCCACGCCGCTGAGCAGGGTGGCGGTAAGGATGGCAAGCAGGGTCATGTCGGTTCACTGCCACCACCGAAATGCAACCATGTTGCATATAGTCCCGCCCCATCCCTGCGCATGAGACCGTTCACGCCGGCTGATTGCAGCGCGGACACTGCCCGTACAAGGTCAGCTCCGCTGCGCGGCAGCGGAACCCGGCCGGCAGGCTGAGGGCAAAGACCGGGCGCAAGGCGTCCAGGCAGTAGGTGCGGCCGCAGCCTTCGCAATGGAAATGGGCATGTTCGTGACCGTGTTGGACGCCGGCGCCGGGTGTGGCACTGAAGCGCCACACCCGCTCATCGCCGGCGATGCGGTGGACGAGGCCGTGTTGCACCAGCCATTCCAGCACGCGATAGAGGGTGACCCTGTCCACGCCCGCCAGCCGTGCCTCCAGCTCGGCGTGGGTCAGGGCGCTCTCGGCCGCCAGCAGCAGTCCGAGCACCCGCACCCGCGCCGGCGTCACCCGGCCATACGCGCGGATATGGCGCTCAGCCATTGCGAGCAAGTCGTCTTCCGGGTCACTGCGCTGTGACATCGGTGTGCGCGGCTCGGGTCCGTGGCAGCTCCCAGTCGGCCTCAAAATCCACAATACCGCTCGGGCAAGACCGAGGCGTGGTGATTTGTGTGCGCCCGCCGCCGCGTGCAGCAGCGCCACACGCAACGGGGCCAGGACACGCAGGTGGACGTGGGCTGCCATGCCTTCGACAGCGCCGACGGCAGCGCAGTGCTGTGGCGGCTCGTGGCCGGCGGCGTTCTGGCAATTGCATGGCGTTCTCCTCAAGTCATGAGCGTCTTGGCGCTCGCGTTGTGCACCCGCTCGATCAGGCCGTCGCGCGCCGCCTGGCTGAATTCCCTGAGTATGCGGTCGATGAGCGCCGGCTCGATGCCCTCGGTGATGAACACGAAGCGGCTGGCGCGATCGGCATCCGGCCAGCGCGGCAACTCCTGCGGCGGGTAGAAGACGTGTTGTGCCCCGTGCAGCACCACCGGCCGCTCGCGCCCGGCGACGTTGACGATGGCCTTCATGCGCAGCAGCTGCGGCCCGCGGAAGTCGACCAGCATGCCCAGCGCGGCCTCCAGCCCCTCCCAGTGCAGCGGCTCGTCAAAACGCAGGCTGAAGCTGCGGATGCGCTCGCTATGGGCGGCCACCGGCCGGGACAGCAGCCGCGACGGTGCGGCGTCCGCCCGCGACACGGCCAGCCAGGCACGCACCGCGGCGGGGTCGGTCTTGGGCTGCCAGCCGCCGATGCTCACGAGCGGGGCGATGTCGAGGTCTGCCGTGCGGCCGGCGACGATGGGGGCCTGAGGATTGAGCCGCCGCAAGGTCTCCCGCAAGGCGTCCAGCGTCTCTTGCGGCACCAGGTCCGTCTTGGTCACCACCAGCCGGTCGGCCACCGCCGCCTGGCGTTGGGCCTCGCGGTGGCGGGCAATGCTGTCCGCCCCCAACTGGGCGTCCACCGTGGTCACCACGCCATCGAGGTCGTAATGACGGGCAAGCCAGCGGTCCTGCACCAGGGTGGCGAGCACCGCGGCGGGGTCGGCAAGACCCGTGGTCTCGATGACCAAGCGCTCGAACCTCGGCACCTGTCCGCCGGCGCGCCCCATCCACAAGTTCTTCAGCGCCGGCGCCAGGTCGCCCTGCACCTGGCAACACACACAGCCGCCGCCAAGTAGGGCGAGCGGGCCCTGGACGCCCTCCACCAACTGGTGGTCGAGGGCGACCTCGCCAAACTCGTTCATCACCACGGCGGTGAGCGGGCGCTCGCGCAGGATGCGGTTGAGCAGCGTCGTCTTGCCGCTGCCCAGAAAGCCGGTGAGCAGGGTGACGGGGATGCGGTGGCTGGCGGTCAGCACAGGGGCGTGGGAAAAAGCAGGCCAAGAATTTGCCGTGATAGTTTACAGCGATAACCATAATATGCAACACAGTTGCATTAGTGCAGGGTGAGCACACGAGCAGGCGCTCAAGCCGGCGCATCAGCCTCCCTTACCGGGAACCACGGCGTTCCGGAGTAGTCACGAAGGCTGCACCCCTTTGTTCGCTAACGGCTACCCACACTGTCAGCGTCCCGGCCGAGACAGGCTGATCTGCTGCATGCGGTGGTCGGGCGTCGCAAGAATGCTCGCTTCATGACAGCGCACACCGTCCTCACCCCTGGTCCACAACGCCCGACACTTCGACGCCTGCGCCAGTTGCAGATGCGTACACGCGAGGGCAGAGTGCGTTAACCTTCAGCCGACACAGGGCCTGGCTTGCTGCCTAGGTCCGGCACGATAAAGCTCGCCCCTACCGATCCCGCTGTGTGAATTCCGTCCCAACTATAGCCTCACCACTGCCCTCCGGCGCTGCGGCCCGGCTGACCGAAGCCTTGGACCCGATGCGCAGCGCCGTGGTCGAAGCCTGTGCCGGCAGCGGCAAGACCTGGCTTTTGGTCTCGCGCATGATCCGGCTACTCATCGCCGGGGCGAAGCCCTCCGAGCTGCTCGCCATCACCTTCACGCGCAAGGCGGCGGAGGAGATGCGCGAGCGGCTCTATCGCTGGCTGGAGGACCTGGCCCTGAAGCCCGAGGACGAGGCGATCGATTTCCTCACCCAGCGCGGTCTCACGCCCGCCGCCGCACACGACGCCCTGCCGATCGCGCGCGGTCTGTTCGAACGGGTGTTGCTGAGCACGCCCGGGCCCATGATCACCACCTTCCACGGCTGGTTCCTGCACCTGCTCGCGCGCGCGCCGCTGCCGGCCCGCGGTCCCAACCAGCTGGTGGAGGACAGCGTCCTGCTCCTGCGCGAGGCCTGGCTCACCTACGCCGAATCGCTCGGTGCACGGCCCGACTCGGCCGAGGCACAGGCACTGCTCGCCCTGCTGGCGGAGTTCCCCCTGTCCAGCGTGCGGGAGCTGCTCTACGCCTTTGTCAGCCGCCGCGCCGAGTGGTGGGCCTGGGCGGAAGGTCGACCAGAGCCCATAGAGGCGGCGATAGCTGCCTTGCGCGGGCTGTCCGGTGTCTCCGAGGACGAGGACATCCTCGGCGGCGTGCTCAACGACGCCGGCTTCGTGCATGACCTCATCGCCTATCAGCCGCTGCTCGCGCGCAAGCTGGCGGGCAACCAGCGCGACGGACATCTGGCGGAGGCGTTGGCCGAGGTCGTCGCACGGCTAAAGGACGTACAGGGGCCCGACGCAGTGGCTGGGGCCACACTCTGGCCGCGCCTCGTGCAGGTGTTTCTGACCCAGGCGGGCAGCCCGCGCGTCTCGAATGACGGCCCGACCCTGCGCCAGCGGCTGGGCGAGGCCGCCGCTGCCTTCCTCGACCTGCACGCCCGCCTGGCCGCCCGGGTGCAGGCCACGCAGACGCGGTTGGCGGAGCAGCGCGCCCTGCGGCTCAACCGCTGGACGCTCACGGTCGGCGTGGGCTTGCTCGAACACTACCAGCGGCTCAAGGCGGGACGCGACCAGCTCGATTTCACCGATGCCGAATGGGGCGCCTGGCAGCTCCTGCGCGACGAAGAGGCGGGGCCGGCCCTGCTCGCCCGGCTGGACAGCCGCTGGCGGCACATCCTGCTGGACGAGTTCCAGGACACCAACCCGCTGCAGTGGCAGTGCCTGCGCGCCTGGCTGGACGCCTATGGCCTGGAGGGCGAGCGGCCGACCTTGTTCCTGGTCGGCGATCCCAAGCAGTCCATCTACCGCTTCCGCCGCGCCGAGCCGCGCCTGTTCGCCGAGGCGGCCGCCTGGCTCGAGCAGACCTGGGGGGCCTTGGTCCTGCCCAACGACACCACCCGCCGCCTGGCGCCGCGGGTGGCAGCCTGGGTCAATGCCGTCTTCAGCGACCGACCCGAATATCCCGGCTTCCACCCCCACACCGCCCATGCGTCCGATCTGCCCGGCCTGTGCGAGGTCATCCGCGTGCCCCGTGCCCATGCGGAGAGCCCGCCGTGCGAGGGTCTGCGCGACCCCCTGACCGAGCCCCCCCCGGCCGACCCCGAGGCCCGACAGACCGAGGCACAGGCCGTGGCCGAGCGCATCCGCGCGCTGGTGGGGCGGCTCTTGGTCCGCGCCGACGACGGCGAGCGGCCGGCCCGCTACGGTGACATCCTGGTGCTCACCGCCAGCCGAACCGGCCTGGAGGCCTTCGAGCAGGCCTTCAAGGCCGCGGACATCCCTTACATCGGCGCCCGTCGCGGCGGGCTGCTCGACACCCTGGAGGCCGCCGACCTGATCGCCCTGCTCACCTGGCTCACCCGGCCAGGCGACGACCTCGCCCTGGCGCAGGTCTTGCGCTCACCCCTCTTCGCCTGGGACGACAGCGATCTGCTCGCCCTCAGCGCACGTCCCGAGACGGACTGGCACAGCCGGCTTGCGGCCTGGGCGAGCGAGCCCGGCGCCCCCGCGCACGTGCGCCATGCCGCCGGGCGTCTGGCCGGCTGGCTCGCCCTGGCGGGCCGCGTGCCGGCGCACGATCTGCTCGACCGCATCTTCCACGAGGGCGATGTGGAGGCGCGCTATGCCGCCGCGGCCCCGACGCACCTGCGCGCCGGCGTGCTGGCCAACCTGCGCGGCCTGCTCGCGCTCTCGCTCAGCTTTTCCGGCGGGCGCTACCCCAGCCTGCCGCGCTTTCTCGACGAACTCACCGCCCTGCGCGATCAGGCCGGCGACGAGGCGCCGGACGAACCCCCGGCCACCGGGGCGGACGCCGTGCGGCTGATGACCATACACGCCGCCAAGGGCCTGGAGGCGCCGGTGGTCTTCCTGATCAAGGCCGACGACCCCGGGCGTGACCAGGACAGCTACGGGGTGTTGCTCGACTGGCCGGCCGCCGAGGCACGCCCGGCGCACTTCTCGGTCTACGGCCGCAAGGACTGGCGCGGCCAGGCGCGGGAGGGCCTGTTCGCGCAGGAACAGGCGCTGGAGGCGCGCGAGCGGCTCAACCTGCTCTATGTGGCCATGACACGCGCGCGCCAGGCGCTCTTCATCAGCGGCTTGGACAACGCTAAGCCGGAGAGCTGGCTCGGCCGCGCCGCCACGGCCCTGGAACACGTCTCGCTGGACTATCTGCCGGCGATGTCCTGGGTCGCGGCCACGCCTAGCACGCCGCCGGCGACCGCGGTCGGGGCGCGGCCCAGCCCCCCGCCGCTGGGCAACTGGCGCGAGCCGGCCAGCCCGGCAGCGCAGCAGGGGGTCGCCATCCACCGCTATCTGGAGCTCGCCTGCCGCGGCTGGGACGAGACCGCCATCGCCCGGGACCTCGCCCTCGGCCCGGCCGACTTCGCCGAGGTCCGCACCCGCGCCCGAGCCCTGCTCACGGCGCCAGGACTGCGCCGCTTCTTCGACCCGGCGCAGTATCGCGCCGCGCACGACGAGCTCGCCTTCGTCGACGCCGACGGTCAGCTGCGGCGCATCGACCGCCTGGTCGATTTCGGCGACGAGGTCTGGGTGCTCGACTACAAGACCGGGGGCATGGGCGAGGCCGACCCCGAACGCCGGGCCGAACCCTACCGCGACCAACTCGCCGCCTACCGTGCCGCCATGGGCCAGCTCTATCCCGGCCGCCGCCTGCGCGCGGCGCTCATCTTCGCCGATGCGACCTTGCTGGAACTTTTACCCGACTAATTTAGTATACTATTGGCCATCGCCGCGAGGGCGGCGCCTGACCTAGACCTCAACCGGACAAAGGAGCAACCATGGGCGGCCTGAGCCCCAACACCCCCATACCCACCGAGATCAAGCTGCACAAGCAGTCCAAGATCCTGGAGATCGCCTTCAACGACGGCCGGCGCTTCAACCTGCCGTTCGAGTACCTGCGCGTCTTCTCCCCCTCGGCCGAGGTGCGCGGCCACGGCCCCGGTCAGGAGGTGCTGCAGGTCGGCAAGAAATACGTGGACATCACCCACATCGAGCCGGTCGGGCAGTACGCGGTCTGCCTGTTTTTCGACGACGGTCACAACTCCGGTATCTACTCCTGGGACTATTTCTACGATCTCGGCGTCAACCAGGAACGCTACTGGCAGGCCTACCTCGCCCGCCTGGAGGCGGCCGGGGCCTCGCGCGAGCCCAAGGCGCTGGTGAAATAGAACGGTGATCGCGCTCGCCGACATCGCCGCCGCCATCGCCCAGGCCGAAGGCCGGCCGATCGAACTGACGGCCGCGCAGGGGGCGGGCGGTGGCTGCATCAACCACGCGAGCGTCGTGCAGGCCAGGGACGGCCGGCGTTACTTCGTCAAGCTGAACCGCGCGCACCGGCTCGACATGTTCGAGGCCGAGGCGGCAGGGCTCGAAGAGATCCGCGCCGCCGGGGCCCTGCGCGCGCCGCGCCCCATCGCCAGCGGGGTGAGTGGCGGCGAGGCCTGGCTCGTGCTGGAATATCTGGACCTCGGCGGGCGCGGCAGCGCCGCCGAGCTGGGCCGACGCCTGGCGCAGATGCATCGCCACACCGCCCCGCAGTTCGGCTGGCGGCGCGACAACACCATCGGCAGCA
Source organism: Pseudomonadota bacterium (assembly GCA_021826065.1). Taxonomy (GTDB): domain Bacteria; phylum Pseudomonadota; class Gammaproteobacteria; order Burkholderiales; family Thiobacillaceae; genus JANWZL01. The sequence continues at coordinate 23,998 of JAKADY010000003.1, read as the reverse complement.
CGCCCCAGACCAACACACCTGCGCCCGACTGGATCGCCTTCTACCGTGAACGGCGCCTGCGCCCTCAATATCGCCTGGCGGTGGAAAACGGCGCGCCGCGGCGCCTCATCGACTTGGGCGAGCGGCTCATGGCGTCCTTCGCCGGCCTGTTCGACGGCTATCGGCCGCTGCCCTCTCTGCTGCACGGCGATCTCTGGGGCGGCAACTACGCCTATTGCGGGGGCGAGCCGGTGGTCTACGACCCGGCGGTCTATTACGGCGACCGCGAGGCGGACCTGGCCATGACCGAGCTGTTTGGCGGCTTTCCGGCCGAATTCTACGCCGCCTATCGCGAGGCCTGGCCGCTCGACGCCGGCTACCGCGTGCGCCGCGAGCTCTACAACCTGTACCACGTGCTCAACCATTTCAACCTCTTCGGCGGCGGCTATCTCGCCCAGGCGCAACGGATGACCGAACGTCTGCTGGCCGAGCTCGGGGGGTGATGGCTTGCTTTGCACCGGCGCACTCGGGCATAATTACGAGCTTTCCAGATTTTCCATCCAGGAGCCCAGATGAAAGCCGGCATCCACCCCGACTACCAGGAGATCACGGTCACCTGCAGTTGCGGCAACAGCTTCACCACCCGCTCGACCCTGGCCAAGCCCCTGCACGTCGAGGTCTGTTCCGCCTGCCACCCCTTCTACACGGGCAAACAGAAGATCGTCGACACCGCCGGCCGGGTGGAGAAGTTCCGTCAGAAATACGGCATGAAGACCGCCAAGTAAGGCACCGGTCTTCCTCCGGCCTGGGCCAACGGGCATCGAAAGGCGGCGCGAGCCGCCTTTTGTTTTTGCAGGTGGCGCAAGCCGCCTCGTCTGGGCCGCACACCTACGGCCGCGAGGTTTGAGGCAGAATCGCCCGATGCCGCCGGACACGCCGCATCCCCAGTTACACGCCACCCCCCCCAGCCGCCTGGCCTGGTTGGTGGTGCTCGCCCTCGTCTGGGCCCTGGTTGGGCTCACCGGTCGCGACGCCTGGCAGGCGGACGAGGCCATCGCCCTGGGTCAGGTCCTGGACTGGCTGCGCGTCGGCCGCTTGCCCATCGATGCGGCGCTGCACACCTGGGTGGCCGGCGCCGCCACCGCCGTGCTACAGGGACTGGGCGATAGCCAGGCGGCGGCGCGCTTTGCCAGCAGCCTCTTCGCCCTGACCGGGTTGCTCTTCACGGGGCTTACGGCGCGCAGCCTGTACGGCACCGGCTACGGGGTGATCGCCGTGCTGCTGCTGATGGGGGCCTTCGGTCTCACCCTGCGCGTGCATGCCCTCTTGCCGGAGACGGCGATGCTGGCCGGCTATGCCCTGCTGCTCTATGGCCTTGCCGAGAGCCGCCGCGGGCCCGACCGCGCCTGGGCCATCCTACTGGGGACGTTGAGTCTATTCCTCACCCGGGGCCTGCCCGACCTCATCGCCGCCCTGCTGATCGCCCTGCTGCCGCTCATGTTGCCGGGCTTCGCCACGCGCGGCTACCACCGGGCCCTGCTCAAGGCCGGCCTGGTGCTGCTGGCCCTGCTCGTCGCCTGGTTGACCCTGTTGGCGGCCGAAGGGCTGCTGACGGCCTGGTGGGAGGCGCAGCTTTCACGCCTGACCGATCTCAAGTCACCACGCCGGCTCATGTCCACCCTCGCCTGGTTCGCCTGGCCGGCCTGGCCGCTCGCCCTGTGGGCCCTGTGGCATCAACACCGCCGCCTCGGACGGGAAAACCCGCTGCATCTGCCACTCGTGGCCACCCTGGTGACCCTCCTCCTGGGACTGGTCCCCGCCTACACCTATGACGGCCTGGCCATGCCCGCCCTGGTGCCGCTCACCCTGCTGGCCACCTTCGGCATCGCCACCCTCAAGCGAGGGGCAGCACAGGCCTTCTATTGGTTTGGCGCGACCTGTTTCGTCTTCTTCGCGCTGGCCTTCTGGCTGCACTACCTGGCCCTGGACTGGGGCTGGCCACACGCCCTGGCCGCCCACCTTCAGCGCATGACGCCGGGCTACACGCCGCGCGTGGCCCTGGAGGCGGTCGCCTGGGCCGCTGCTGCCACCCTGCTGTGGCTCATCGCCATGCCGCTCTTCCCGCGCGCCCAGGTGCGGCCCGCCCTGGTCTGGGCCACCGGCATGACCCTGAGCTGGGTCCTCCTCATCACCCTGCTCAAGCCATGGGCCGAACTGTCCTGGGGCTACCGTCCCGTCGCCACAGCCATCGCCGCCCGGCTGCCGGCGGACGCCTGTGTGCGGATCGAGGCGCAGGGGGCACCCCGTATCATGCTGGAGTACCACCTGGCCCGTTTCCTGTCAGGCCCGCAGGGCCATTGCGCCTGGCGGGTCGAGGTCGTCGGCCGCAACACCCCGCCGCGGGCGGATGCGGAACTCGTCTGGGAAGGCCGGCGGCCGCGCGAGAAGCGCGAGATCTATCGCCTGTATCGGATATATGACGACGCACCTTGACCCCCCCGCCGCGATCGGCGCGGTGGTCCTGGCCGGGGGACAGGCCCGGCGCTTCGGCGGTCGCGACAAGGGGCTGATCCGGCTTCAGGGCCGGCCGCTGGCCGCCTGGGTGATCGACCAACTGCGCCCTCAGGTCGGCGAGATCGTGCTCTCCGCCAACCGCCATCTGGCCGAGTATGGCGCCCTGGGCTGCCCGGTGGTCAGCGACCATATCCCCGGCCATGCCGGCCCGCTCGCCGGCATCCACGCCGCCGCCTCCATGCTCAAGAGTGCATGGGTGCTCACCGCGCCCTGTGACACCCCCTTCCTGCCGCTGGATCTCGCCGCCCGGCTGCTGGCGGCGGCCCGACAACAGCGACGCCAGGCCGTGTACGCCGCCGAGCCGCAACAGCCGCACTTCGGCATCGTGCTCATCAACCGGGCCCTGCTGGACCCCATGGCGGCCTACCTGCAGGCCGGCGGTCGCAAGGTCGGCGCCTGGCTGCAGGCGGTGGATGCCGCGCCGGTCACCTGGCCGGCCGGTACCGATGCCTTTTTCAACATCAACACGCCGGACGACCTCGCCCGTGCCGAGGTGCTCGCCGGCCGGCTGGATCGCATGCCCTAGGCCGTGTTCGAGATCGTCCTCTACCAGCCCGAGATCCCGCCCAACACCGGCAACGTCATGCGCCTGGCCGCCAACACCGGCTGCCGCCTGCACCTGGTGCGCCCGCTCGGCTTTTCACTGGAGGACAAGCACCTGCGGCGCGCCGGCCTGGACTATCGCGAATACGCCGACGTGCGCGTGCACGAAGACTGGGCGGCCGCCCTGGCCGCGCTCGCCGGACGGCCGATCTATGCGATGAGCACACGCGGTCGGCGCTCGCTGTTCGAGGTGCATTTCCAGCCGGGCGACGTGCTCCTGTTCGGGCCGGAGACGCGCGGTCTGCCCACGGACATCCTGGAGTCCCTGCCGGAGGCGCAGCGGTTGCGCCTGCCCATGCGGCCCGGCAGCCGCAGCCTCAATCTGTCAAACGCGGTGGCCGTGGCGTTGTACGAGGCCTGGCGGCAAAACGGTTTTGCCGGCGGCGGTTAGTGAGTCAGGCCCACTCGTCCTTGAGCCCACGGTTGAGCAGGGCGGCCACCGCCTGCTGCGGGGAGAGCGCCTGGTCGAGCAGGCGGCAGACCGTCTCGGTGATGGGCATGTCCACCTTCAGCGTGTCCGCCAGGCGTCGCACCTCGCGCGCGCTGGTCACGCCCTCGGCGACGTGGTTCAGTTCGCGCAGGATGGTCTCGAGGCTCGCACCGCGGGCGAGCCGCAGGCCCACCTGGCGGTTGCGCGAGAGGTCGCCGGTACAGGTGAGGATCAAGTCGCCCACCCCTGACAGCCCCATGAAGGTCTTGGGCTCGCCGCCCATGCGCACGCCCAGCCGGGTCATCTCGGCGAGCCCCCGCGTGATCAGCGCCGCGCTGGCATTGAGGCCGAATTCCAGACCGTCCGACACCCCGGCGGCGATGGCGATCACGTTCTTGACCGCGCCGCCCACCTCGACGCCCACCACATCGGTGCTGGAATAAGGCCGCAGGGTGCTGGTGTGCAGGGCCGCCGCCGCCCGCCGCGCGAAGTCGGCATCGCGCGAGGCCAGCGTCAACGCCGCCGGCAGCCCCCGCGCCACCTCCAGGGCAAAGCTGGGGCCGGAGAGCACCCCGCGCGGGACATCGTCGGGCCACTCCTCGTCCACCACCTGATGCGCGAGTTTCATGCTGCCCGCCTCGAAGCCCTTGCACAGCCAGATGAGGGGCAAGAGCCGGTCGGCCTGCCGGAGTTGGCGCAACAGGCTGCGGAAGCCGCCGGTGGGCACCGCTGCGATGAGGTAATCGGCCCCGTGCGCGGCCGCCGCCAGATCATCGCTGATCTGCAGGGCCTCGGGCAGCGGTACACCGGGCAGATGCCGGGCGTTGACCCGCTGTGCACGCATGGCGCGCACCTGTTCGGCATTGCGCGCCCACAGAGTCACCTGCGCGTGTTCGGCCAGCCGGATGGCGATGCCGGTGCCCCAGGCCCCGGCCCCCAGCACGCAGATCTTCATGTCCGCAGGCTAAACCGAGAACCAATGCCGCCACCGCGGCACACGAGGCGAGCGAGGCGCCTCTCTGCGGGTTTGCCAGGGCCGAAAACGCCATGCACAGCGCCGATCCCCCACATGCCCGGCGTGGCGACCGTCAAGAGGGGGCAGCGCATCGGCCGGGTAGTCAGTTGGGCTGCTGCCCGGCCTGTCGGGCCGCCTGCTGCTGCATGTAAAGCAGCTCGAAGTTCACCGGCTGCAGCAGCAGCGGTGGGAACCCCGCGCCGAGCACAGCGCTGGAGACCACCTCCCGGGCATAGGGGAAGAGGATGTTGGGGCAGCCGATCGCCAACGCCGCCTCCAGGGCCTCCTTGGGCAGGTTCTGGATGCGGAAGATGCCGGCCTGGCGCACCTCGACCAGGAAGGCGGTCTTGTCCTTGATCTTGGCGGTGATGGTCAGCGTCAGCTCGGTCTGATAGATGTCCTGCTCCACCGGTCCGCTCTGGGTGTTGATCTGCATGTCGATCTGCGGCTGCTCGCGCTCCAGGAAGATCTGCGGGGCGTTGGGCACCTCGACCGAGAGGTCCTTCACATAAATCTTTTCGATGTTGAAAAAGGGCTGGGCCTGTTGCTGCGGCTGTTGTTCGCTCATGGGGTTCCCTGAGTAGGCGGAGTTGTCAAAGATGGCATTATACCCGCCCGATATGACAAGAACGTGGGAACGGCCCCACGTTTGGGGCGGGGTTGTTCAGTAACGCGCCAGCCAGGCCGCGAGCTCGCGCGGAGGCAGCGCCCCGGAGACCCGGTCCACCTCGCGGCCCCCCTTGAACAGGGCCAGGGTCGGGATGCTGCGGATGCCATGCCGCGCCGCCAGCATCTGCTCCGCCTCGGTGTTGACCTTGGCGAAACGCACGCGGCCGACGTACTGCCCGGCCATCTGCTGGAACACCGGTGCGAACATCTTGCACGGCCCGCACCAGGGCGCCCAGAAGTCCACCAGCACCGGCAGCTCGTTGCGGGTGATGAATTTCTCGAAGGTGGCGGCAGTCAGTTCCACCGGATGCGAGGGCAGCACCTCGGCGCCGCATTTGCCGCATTTGGGGCGGTCGTGCAGACGCTCGGATGGCACGCGGTTGACCGCGCCGCAGTTGGGACAGACGAGTTCCATGTCGACTCCGTGTTCAGGTTGGACTGTCTGTCAGATGGTGGCGTGGGGGCCGGGGATCAACGGGTCGCTCGAACGCAAGGGGGACGCCACTTGCGTCGTGTCGACCGATCGTCAGGCGGCAAGCAGGGCGTCGAGCTCCCCGCCGGCGTCCAGCTCGGCCAGGTCGTCGAAGCCGCCGACATGGCGCTCGCCGATGAAGACCTGCGGCACGGTGCGGCGTCCGGTGATGCGCATCATCTCCTCGCGCTGTTTGGGGTCGAGGTCCACTCGGATCTTCTCGATCTCGGTCACACCCTTGCGACGCAACAGGGCCTCGGCGCGTTGGCAGTAGGGGCACACGGCGGTGCAGTACATCTTGATATGCGGCATGGTCATTTCTCCTTGGGTAGGCCCGCCTGCTCCCAGGCCAGCATGCCGCCAGCCAGGTTGTGCACGCGCTCGAAGCCCGACTGGCGCAACAACCGGCAGGCATGGGCCGAGCGGTTGCCGCTGCGGCAGACGGCGACGATGGGCTTGTCCTTGTGTTTCTCCAGGTCCTTCATCCGGTCCTTGAGCTGGCGCAGCGGGATGTGCTTGGCCTTGGGGATGTGGCCGTCGCGCCACTCGGACTCCTCGCGCACGTCGAGCACCAGGGCGTCCTCGTGGTTGAACAGCATCACGGCCTCCTGCGGGCCGACCTGCTTGACGCCCGACAGCCGCCCGCCGATGGAGGGCCAGATCAGCATGAAGCCGGAAAAGAGGGCGAGCAGGACCAGCCAGATGTTCTGAAGAATGAAATCCACGGTGATTACTCAGTGAACAGATCGAAGTCGACCTTGACCTCGGGCAAGACCCCGATCGTCACGCGCCCGCGCATCTCCAGGATCTGCGGTCGGCCATAGCGGCCGCTGTCCAGACGGTAGATGGTGAGCACCCGGTCGGTCGGATGCAGCAGCCACACCTCCGGCACGCCGGCACGCTCGTAGGCAGCGAGCTTGACCGTCTGGTCGCGCCCGGCCGAGGCCGGCGAGAGCACCTCCGCCACCCAGTCGGGCGCACCGCGCACGCCGCGCTCATCCACCTTGGCCGGGTCGCAGACGACCAGAACGTCGGGCTGCACCACCGTATCCACCGCCTCGTCGGCCTCGCCCGCCCGCGGCAGGCGCACGTCGAAGGGGGCGACATAGGCGTTACAGGGTTTGCCGCGCAGGGCGAGCTTGACTTGGGCGAATAATTCACCGACCACGGCCTGATGGGCGCGCGAGGGCGCCGGGGCCATGGCGTAGGCCACGCCGTCGATCAGCTCATAGCGCGCATCCTCCGGCCAACCGAGATAGTCGGCATAGGTGTAATGCTCGCTCTTTTGCTGTGGGTGTCCCATATGCGGCTAGCTCGGGAAGACGTCGAATTCGACACTGACCTCGGGCAGCACGCCGATGGTCACGCGCCCGCGCATCTCCCGGATCTGCGGTCGGCCATAGCGGCCGCTGTCCAGACGGTAGATGGTGAGCACCCGGTCGGTCGGATGCAGCAGCCACACCTCCGGCACGCCGGCGCGCTCGTAGGCGGCGAGCTTGACCGTTTGGTCGCGCCCGGCCGAAGCCGGCGAGAGCACTTCCGCCACCCAGTCGGGCGCGCCGCGCACGCCGCGCTCGTCCACCTTGGCCGGGTCGCAGACGACCACAACGTCGGGCTGCACCACCGTATCCACCGCCTCGTCGGCCTCGCCCGCCCGCGGCAGGCGCACGTCGAAGGGGGCGACGAAGGTCTGGCAGGAGGAGCCCTTGAGGGCCGTGGCGATCTGGCGGAAGAGCTCGCCCGTGACGAGCTGGTGGCTGCGCGAGGGTGCCGGGGCCATGGCGTAGGCCACGCCGTCGATCAGCTCATAGTGCGCATCCTCCGGCCAACCGAGATAGTCGGCGTAGGTGTAATGCTCGCTCTTTTGCTGTGGGTGTCCCATCTCGCATACCCCCGGCATATGACCGGGGATTATCGCTCAGTTGGCACCGGCCGCGCTCGCCTCTTTGAAGCCCAGCTTTTTCAGGATGGTCACCAAGGGGCACAGGTTGGTGAAGCCGGACTGGAACAGGTTCAGCCCGACGAAGGCGGTGAACCACATCCACGACACCTGCGAGAGGTCGGCCTGGCCGGTGGCGTGCGCAAGCCCCAGCGACAGCAGGATGAAGAAGCCAGCAACGATGCGGACGATGCGTTCAATGGTCATGGTTTTGCTCCTCTGAAAAATGACGACGAAAAAGACCGATCAGGCGGTTTGGGGTTGCGCGCGGCGCTGCCACAGGTAGTAGATGAGCGGGATCACCACCAGGGTGAGCGCCGTCGAGGCGAAGGTGCCGAAGATGAGCGAAATGGCCAGCCCGCCGAACACCGGGTCGGTGATCATGATGGCGGAGGCCAGGATGATGGCCAGGGCCGTGAGCAGGATGGGCCGGAAGCGCACCGCGCCCGCCTCCATCACCGCCTCCTCCAAGCTGTAGCCCTGGCGGCGGTAGTCGAGGATGAAGTCGATGAGCAGCAGGGAGTTGCGCACGACGATGCCGGCCAGCGCGATGGCGCCGATCATGGAGGTGGCGGTGAAGGCCTGACCCATGAGCCAGTGGCCGGGGAAGACGCCGACCAGGGTGAGCGGAATGGCCCCCATCACCACGAAGGGCAGCATGAACGACTTGTAATAGCCGGTGAGCAATAGATAGATCAGGACCAGGGCGACGATGAAGGCACTGCCCAGGTCGCGGAAGACGTCGAGCGTAAGCCGCATCTCGCCGCCCCACAGCAGGACGTAATCCGCGACATCATCGGGTTGCGCCTCGACAAAGCCCAGGTTGCCGGTGGTGAAGGTCAACCCGGTCTGCTCCAACGGCTTGCCATCCAGCATCTGGTCCAGGGCGAGCACGGCATAGACGGGGCTGGAGGTGATCATCTCACCCCCCACCATCACCATCGGGTGGAGATCACGCCCGTAGATGGGCTTGGCCTCGATGACCTGCTCGACGCGGGCGATCTCGGACAGGGGCACCTGAGCGCCTTGGGGGTTGGTCACGCGCAGCGACAGCAGGGTGTCTGGGCTGGCCCGCTGGTCGCGCGGCAGGCGCACGCGGATCTCGATCGGCTCCCGTGCCGTCTCGATATGCAGTGTGCCGATGCTGTGACCGCTGACATACTGGCGCAGCAGTTCGGCCACCTGCCCGGGGGCGATGCCGGCAAGCAGGGCCTTTTCCGCGTCCACCTTGACGTCGTAGCCCACCACGTCAGCCCCCACCGTGTCGTCCACGTTGATCAGGCCGTAGATACCGCGGAAGGCGGCGTTGACCTCGGCGGCGGCGGCACGCAGCCGGTCGTAATCGGGGCCGTAGAGCTCGGCCAGGATCTGCGAGGGCACGGGCGGGCCCGGCGGGGTCTCGTAGATCTTGATCTTCGCCTGTGGGTGCCGCTTGCGCACGGCCTCGAGCTGTTCGTTCAGCTCGAAGGCGATGTCGTGCGAACTGGCCGAACGGTCGTGCTTGTCGGTCAGGTTCACCCGGATCTGGGCGAAGTGCGAACCGCGCTTGATGAGATCGCCGCGCACCAGGGCGGCGAAGTCGATCGGGGCGGGGATGCCGAGGAAGGCCTGATAGTTGGTCACCTCCGGGTGCTGCGCGAGGACCGCCCCGACATCGCGGGTCACCCGGTCGGTGGCGGCCAGCGCCGTGCCCACCGGCATGTCGATCTGCAGCAGCATGGTGTTGGTGTTGTCGTGCGGCAGCATCTTGAGCTCCACGCCCAGGGGCGAGAGCGGCCCGTTCATGCCGCCCGGACGCACGAACTGCCAGGCCGGCATGAGCATCGCCCCGGCGAGCAGGATCAGCACGACGAGGAAGAAGACGTTGCGTTTGGCGGCGCTGGCGATGAGCGGCCGGATCACGGCGAGATAGGTCCGGCGCAGGGGATCGGTCGCCTCGTGATCGCGGTCCTCCAGGGTGGGTGTGTCCTCCAACGCCCGGCGCGCCTTACCCTGCAGGGCCCGCCGTGCCGCCCAGGGTACCACCGAATAGGCGATGAACAGCGAGGCCAACATGGCCACCGGCACGTTGATCGGGATGGGGCGCATGAAGGGGCCCATCATGCCGGTGACGAAGGCCATGGGGATGAAGGCGAGCATCACCGCCAGGGTGGCCACGTTGGTCGGGTTGCCGATCTCGTTGGTGGCCAGGATCAGGGTGCGGCCGAAGTCCTTCAGCTTCTCCTTGCCGTGGTGCAGATGCCGGTGGATGTTCTCGATCACCACGATGGAGTCGTCCACCAACAGCCCCAAGGCCAGGATCAGGGCGAAGAGCGTGATGCGGTTGATGGTCTGACCGAAGACATAGCCCACCGCCAGGACGATGAACAGGATGAGCGGGATGGTCATGGTGACGATGGCCGCCTCGCGCCAGCCGAGGAACCACCACATGAGCAGGATGACGGTGGCGATGGCGATGCCCAGGTGCTCCACCAGCAGGTTCACCGCGGCGTTGGCGCGTTCGCCGTCGTCGCGCGTGACGGTGACCTCGACCCCCTCCGGCAGGGCCAGGCGCTTGAGCTCCTCGAGTTTCGCCAGCACCGCCCGCGACACCGTCACGCCGTTGGTACCGGCCTTCTTGGCGATGGCCAGGGTGACCGCCGGTCGCAGCTCGCCCTGCCCCTTGAAGCCGATCCAGGAGCCCTCCTCGACCTCCAGACCGGCGTCCTCGACCCGCGCTACGTCCTTGAGGTAGACCGGCCGGCCCTCGTGCACCCCCACCACGATCTCGCCCACCTCGCGCGCCGAGCCGAGGAAGCCGGTCAGGCGCAGGGGATGCGAGCGGTTGTTGTCGACGAGCTCACCCAGGGGGGCGGCGACGTTCGCGCCTCGCAGCATGCGATCGAGCTGGTCGAGTGTGAGCCGGGCGGAGGCCAAGCGCTCGGGGTCGACCCAGACGTTCACCGTGCGCGGCCGCCCGCCCACCAGCTGGGTGAAGGAGACCCCCTCCACGTTGCGCAGTTGTTCCAACAGACGTGCCGCCAGCTCGCGCAACACGACCGCGTCGTGCACCTGCGAACTGAGCGTGAGGGTGAGGATGGGCACGTCGTCCACGTTGATCGGCCGCACCACCGGCTGCATCGCCCCGGGTGGGATGCGGTCCATGTTCTGCATGAGCTGGTTGTAGAGCTTGACCAGGCTATCCTCCTGGTCTTGCCCCACCTCGAACTGCACGGTGACAATGCCGACGTCGTTGGCCGCCACCCCGAAGGTGTGGTCCACGCCCGACTGTGCGTTCATGATGGTCTCGAGCGGCTTGACGATGAGGTTGTGCACCTCCTGCGCGCTCGCACCGGGTTTGGCGACGATGATGTTGGCCGCCGGCACGACGATCTGCGGGTTGTACTCGCGCGGCGTCATGATCAGGGCGAGCGCCCCGATCATGAACAGGAACACGATCATCAGCGGGGTGATCTTGGATTCCAGGAAGGCGCCGGCCAGGCGACCGGCAATATTCACCTCCTCGTTCACCGCAGGCTTAGTGTCTGCCATGTAAGCCTCTCAGCCGGTCACTTTGTAGCCGTTGGCGAGCCGCTCGGCGCCCTCGACGACGATCCGCTCGCCGGCGGCGAGCCCGGCCTGGATCTCGACCCGGCCGTTTTGGCGCTCGCCGCTGCGCACCATGCGGAACTGCGCGATGCCCGCCTGATCGACGACGAACACCCCCTCGATGCCGGCGCGTTGCACCAGGGCGGCGGCTGGCACGGTCAGCGCCTGGCGGCTCGCCAGCGGGAACAGCACGCGGGCGAAGCTACCGCTCCTGAGGCCCGGTTGGGCGAGGTCCAGCTTGACCAGGAAGGTGCGGCTGACCGGGTCGGCCGCCGGCGCGATGCGGGCGACGCGCGCCTCGACCGGCCCAATCACCCCGTCGATCTCGACCGGGACCGCCTGACCGACCTTGAGGCGCGCCAGGATCGCCTCCGGCACCTGGGTCTCCACCTGCATGGGGCCGGCCGACTCCAGCACGACGACGGGCTGGCCGGGCGTGGCCAGGTCGCCGCGGTCGGCCAGCTTGCGCGTGACCACGCCGCTGATCGGCGCCGTCACGGTGGCATAGCGCAACTGCCCGCCGGCGGTGGCCAATTGGGCACGGGCCTGGGCCAGCCGTGTGGCCGCCAGGTCACGGTTGAGTTTCATCTTCTCGTACTGCTGGCGCGTGACCACCTCCTCCTTGAGCAGGTTGGCATGGCGCTCGTAATCGGCCACCGCGTCGCGCCAGGCGTCCTCGGCCAGCTCGACGGCCAGACGTGCCTGCGCCACCTGGCCCTCGACATCGAGGGGGTCCACGGTGAACAGGCGCTGGCCAGCCTTCACCGCTGCCCCCTCGGCCACATTGATCTCGCGGATGTAGCCCATCAGGCGTGAGGCCACCTCCACCCGCTCACGCGCCACGACGGTGGCCGGCGCGGCATGATGGGTGGGCAGCTCGGCGACGGTCACCGCCTCGACGCGGGCCTGCACGCTGCGCGCCTCGCCCGCGGCCGTCTCAGTCTTGTCCTCGGCGCCGCAACCGGCCAACAGCAGCGTTGCGGTCAGCAACAGGGTGGTTCTGGATACGAGCATGGCGATTCCTCAGATCTGATCGGGGTTCAAGACGCCGACGGCGCGGGCGAGCTCGGCACGGCGCAGGGCGAGGTCATGGCGGGCAGCGACCACCTCGGCGCGCGCCCGGTCGAGCTGGGTCTGGGCCGTCAGCAGTTCGACGACCGTGGCCATGGCGTTTTCATAGCGGCGCTTGACGATACGGCTCGCCTCCTCGGCCTGTTCAACGGCGAGCTCGCGCGCCGCCAGGCGCTCCTCGGCCTCCAGCGCCCGGCGCCGCGCCTCAGCCACCTGCAGGGCGATGCCGTCCTCGGCCTGGCGCAGCCGGGCAGCGATCTCCTGACGGCCCGCCTCGGCGCGGTCGATCGCGGCGCGTGTGGCCCCGGCGTCGAAGGCCGTCCAGGTCAACATCCCGGCCACGGTCTGACTGCTGGCGTCCAGGCCGATGCCCTTGTCATTGAAGTCCTGGCGCAGCATCAGGCTCAACTGCGGGCGCCGGCCGGCACGCGCCGCCTCGACCTGGGCGCCGGCGGCCTCCATTTGCGCACGCAGCGCCGCGATCTGGGCCTCCCCCTCGATGGCCTGGCGCCGCAGGTCCTGCTCGCTGCCCGCGAGCAGGCGCGGCATCACCGGCGGTCCGACCTCGAGGGCGTCGTCCAGAGACTTGCCCAGCAACAGCTTGAGCCGGTCGAGTGCCGCCGCCACCCCGTTCCTCGCCTCGGCCAGGCGTACCCGTGCGTCCTCCAGGTGGACACGGGCGGAGAGGACGTCGCTCTTCACCGCCATGCCCTGCTGGTGCAGGCGCTGGGTCACCCGCACCGCCTCCTCGGCCGCCGTCACCGCCTGCTCGGCCACGCGCACATAGGCGCGGGCGGTATGCACACCCTGGTAGGCGGCGAGCACCTGTTGGATCAGTTGCTGGCGGGCCGCGGCGTCACCCGACTGGGCGGCGCGGATCAGGGCGCGCGCCTGCGCCGCGGCGCTTTCGACCTGGCCGCCGGTGTAGACCGGCCAGACCAGCTCGGCCCGGGTATTGAGATTATTTATACCCTTTGGATCATTGAGGCGCGTGGGGTCGAAGTCCCCGGTGCTCACCCGCGCCTGCCCCAGTTTCAGGCCGAAGGCGCCGAGCGGGTCGTTGGTGTGGGTGGCGGTGAGCGAGAGGTTGAGCCGCGGCAGCTTCCCGGCCTCGGCCTGTCTGAGCCCCGCCTCGGCCTGGGCGATTCTACTGCGGCTGGCCATGAGCTCGGGATTCTGGGCCAGCGCGAGTTCCACGCACTGCCGGAAGTCGAGCGTCTCCGCCTGCACCAGGCCGGGCAGCAGACCGACGGCGAGCAAAAAGGCCTGCCGCCGCAGCGTATTCAAGGTCATAACCGTACTCCTACTCGGGACGCGCAGTGCGCATCATGCAGGCAACCGGCCGCGGACGCGAGCGGCGGCCGGAATATTAGTACCGGCTAATATACCTTATCAAAAATATTTATGCAACCATTGGGCGGCGGCAGGCCGCCCACGGCCTCACTTGGTGAAGCCGCAAAACACGTCGCGCATCAAGCTGATGAGCTGCAGGGTGCGGGTGTCGCTCACCCGATAGTACACCCGATTGGCGTCCTTGCGCGTGCGCAGCACGCCATTGTCGCGCAGGATGGCCAGGTGCTGCGAGATGTTGCTCTGCGAGGTGCCCACGTTGTCGACGATGTCCTGCACGCTGACCTCGCGGTCGCCCAGCACGCAGAGGATCTTGAGCCTGAGCGGGTGCGACATGGCCTTCAGTGCACGAGAGGCCTGTTCGATGTGTTCGTCTTTGTCGATGAGTTCGCTGGATAGCATGTGGGCACTTCCCCTGTCAACCCTGTAACCATACTGCAACCCCCCGCCGGGGGCAAGGCTTTATCCAAATATAATAAAATGGCGATGTAAAAAGCACCAGAATTCAAATAAAATATACTGATGCCCCCTGCAGTCAGACCCGTACTCCTCGTCATCCTCGATGGTTTCGGCTACCGGGAAGACGACCCCTACAACGCCATCGCCATCGCCCACAAACCGAACTGGGACCGCTATTGGCGCGAGTTCCCGCATACGCTGATCAACGCCTCCGAGTCGGCCGTCGGGCTGCCGCGCGGGCAGATGGGTAACTCCGAGGTGGGACATCTCAACATCGGCGCCGGCCGCGTGGTCTACCAGGACTTCACGCGCATCGACCTGGCCATCCAGTCCGGGCACTTCTTCGAAAACCGCGCCATCCTCGAGACCATCCGCCGGGTGAAGCAATCCGGCGGCGCCTTGCACATCTTCGGCCTGGTCTCCGACGGCGGCGTGCACAGCCACGAGAACCACATCCACGCCATGCTGGAGATGGCCGCGCGCGAGGGGGTCGAGCGCCTCTACGTGCACGCCTTCCTCGACGGACGCGACACGCCGCCCAAGTGCGCCGATGTCTATCTGCAGCGCCTGCAGGACAAGCTCAACGCCCTGGGCCGCGGCCGCATCGCCTCCATCGTCGGCCGCTACTACGCCATGGACCGCGACCGGCGCTGGCCGCGGGTGAAACAGGCCTATGACCTGATCACCCTGGGCCGCGCCGAGTTCGAGGCACCGACCGCCCTGGAGGGTCTGGCGCTCGCCTATGCGCGCGGCGAGACCGACGAATTCGTCAAGGCCACCGCCATCGTCGCGGCGGGCGAGACACCGGTGCGCATGCACGACGGCGACGCCGTCGTCTTCATGAACTTCCGCTCCGACCGGGCGCGCCAGTTGACGCGCGCCTTCGTCGCCCCCGACTTCGCCGAGTTCGAGCGCGATTACGTGCCCAGGCTCTCCGCCTATTGCACGCTGACCAGCTACAGCGAGGAGTTCGACGCCCTGGTGTTGGTCGCCTTCCCGCCCGAGCGCATCCGTAACAGCTTCGGCGAATACATCTCCAACCTGGGGTTGCGGCAACTGCGCATCGCCGAGACGGAGAAATATCCGCACGTGACCTATTTCTTCAACGGCGGGGTAGAGACGGTGTTCCCGGGCGAGGAGCGCATCATGGTACCCTCCCCGCACGTGGCCACCTACGACCTCAAGCCGGAGATGAGCGCCTACGAGGTGACCGACCGGCTGGTCGAGGCGATCGAGTCACGCCGTTTCGACGCCATCATCTGCAACTATGCCAACCCCGACATGGTGGGCCACACCGGCGACCTGGACGCCGCGCGGCGTGCCATCGAGGCCGTGGACGCCTGCCTCGGCCGCGTGGTGCCGGCCATGCAGGCGATCGGCGGCGAGGTCCTCATCACCGCCGACCACGGCAACGCCGAGTGCATGCTCGACGAATCCGCGGGCCAGCCCCATACCGCCCACACCACCAACCTGGTACCCTTCATTTACATCGGCCGTCCTGCCCGCGTCGCCGAGGAGGGGGCGCTGGAGGACGTGGCCCCCACCCTGCTCAAGATGATGGGGCTGCCGCAGCCGATGGAAATGACCGGCCACCCGCTGATCGTCTTCACGGACGAATGAACACAGCCCCCGATTCTCCGCAACGCGTCGAATCGCCCCCCACGGGGGCCAAGAAACTCTTGGGCCGGCCCGGCGAGTTTCTTGTGAGCCGCGCGTGCGGGGGCTGGTGGATGCGCATCCGAACCGAGCCCGGCCCTTGCTGATCCTCCGCCTGCTGCTGTTGCTGAGTTTGGCCGCCCCGGCCTGGGGCAGCCTCGACGGCAAACGGCAGGAGCTCCAGGACCTGCGCCAGCGCATCGAGCAACTCAAACGCGAGATCGAGCAGGCGGCGGGCGACCGCTCCGAGGCGGCCGACGCCCTCAAGCAGTCCGAGCGGCGGATCTCCGACGTCAACCGCAACCTGCGCGAGCTGGCCGCCCGCCTACGCACCCTGGACCGGGAGCTCGCCGAACTGGATGCCGCAGCCGACAAGGCCCGCGCGGACATCCAGGCACAGCAGGCGGCCCTGGCGACCCTGTTGCGCACGCGGCATGCCCAAGGCAATGCCGATGCCCTGCGCCTGCTCCTGAGCGGCCGCGACCCCGCCGAGGTCTCCCGTCAACTCGCCTATCTGCGTTACATCGGTCAGGCGCGGCAGGACCTCATCCGCGATCACCAGGCGGCGCTCGATCGCCTGCAGGCCCTCGAGCAGCGTACCCTCGCCCACAAGGCGGCGCTCAGCCAGGCCCGCGCCGAGCAGCTGGATCTCAGGCGCCAGCTGGAGGCGGAGAAACGCGAGCGTCAGGTCGTGCTCGACAAGCTCTCCGAGCAGATCCGCGCCCAACGCCGCCAGGTCGACACCCTGGTGCGGGACGAGCAGCGCCTGACCCGCCTGATCGATCGACTGAGCCGCATGGCGGCGAGACCCGCACGTCCGCCGCGCAAGCCCGGAACCCCCGCGCCGCGCCCCGGCGAGGCGGTGACCGAGGTGGCCGACGCCAGCCTGGCGGGACTGGAATTCACCAAGCTCCAGGGGCGCCTGGCGCTGCCCGTGGCCGGCGAGATCATCGCCCGCTTCGGCCAGGCGCGCGAAGGCGGCGGCCCCTCCTGGAAGGGCCTGTTCATCCGCGCGCCGGCCGGGCGGGAGGTGCGCGCCGTCGGCAATGGGCGGGTGGTCTTCGCCGACTGGCTGCGCGGCTTCGGCAACCTGCTCATCATCGACCACGGCGACGGCTACCTGAGCCTGTACAGCAACAACGAAAGCCTGTATAAGCAGGCGGGTGAACTCGTGCGCGCCGGGGATGTCATCGCTGCAGTCGGCAACACGGGCGGCCAGGCCGATACCGGCCTCTATTTCGAACTGCGTCGCCAGGGCCGACCGTTCGACCCGATGGCCTGGGTCAAGCCCGGCAAGGCCGGTTAGACGGACGTGTTAGGTGTGAGCCCCATGAAGATCTCCAGATTCAAGCAAATCGGCCTGCTGGCACTGGGCGCCCTGTTGGGCGCCGCCCTAACCCTCAACTATCCCGCCGTCGCCCAGCGCGAGCGCGAGGTGCTTCCGGTCGAGGACCTGCGCGCCTTCACCGAGATCTTCGGCAAGATCAAGAGCGACTACGTCGAGCCGGTCGACGACAAAAAGCTGATCACCGAGGCGATCAACGGCATGCTCTCGGGCCTCGACCCGCATTCCGCCTACCTCGACCCCGAGGCCTTCAAGGAGCTGCAGGTCGGCACCCAGGGCGAGTTCGGCGGCCTGGGGATTGAGGTCGGCATGGAGGATGGCTTCGTCAAGGTGGTCGCCCCCATCGAGGACACCCCCGCCCACCGCGCCGGCATCAAGAGCGGCGACCTCATCATCAAGCTGGACGAGACCCCTGTGAAGGGCATGAGCCTGAACGACGCGGTCAAACGCATGCGCGGCAAGCCCGGCACCTCGATCACCCTCACCATCATGCGCAAGGGCGAGGCCAAGCCCATCGTCGTGACCCTCACACGCGCGGTGATCAAGATCCGGAGCGTGAAATACCAGTTGATTGAACCCGGCTACGGTTACGTGCGCATCACCCAGTTCCAGGAACAGACCGGCCCCGCCCTGGTCGACGCCCTGCGCGACCTGGAGACGCAGAACAAGGGCCCGCTGAGCGGCCTGGTGTTGGACCTGCGCAACAACCCCGGGGGGCTACTCAACACCGCCGTGGGCGTGGCCGGGGCCTTCCTCAAGCCCGGCGATCTGGTGGTCTACACCGATGGCCGCAGCGAGGACGCCCGCATGCGGCTGACCAACGCGCGCGAACACTACCTGCGCTCGAGCGAACGCGACTACCTGGCGCGCGTGCCGGCCTGGGCCAAGACCGCGCCGCTGGTCGTGCTGGTCAACGGCGGCTCGGCCTCCGCCTCTGAGATCGTCGCCGGCGCCGTGCAAGACCACAAGCGGGCGCTGGTGGTCGGCACCCAGACCTTCGGCAAGGGCTCGGTCCAGACCATCCTGCCGCTCAACAACGGTGCCGCCATCAAGCTCACCACCGCCCGCTACTTCACGCCCAAGGGCCGCTCCATCCAGGCCAAGGGCATCGCCCCCGACATCGTCGTCGAGGAGGCCACCGTCACCGCCGCGGCCGACAGCGGTCCCTCGCTCGCCGTGCGCGAGGCCGACCTCAGCCGCCACCTGTCCAATGGCAAAGAGGAGTCGCCCGCCAAGAC
The DNA here is from genome assembly GCA_021826065.1 of Pseudomonadota bacterium. GTDB lineage: Bacteria > Pseudomonadota > Gammaproteobacteria > Burkholderiales > Thiobacillaceae > JANWZL01. The sequence continues at coordinate 5,610 of JAKADY010000003.1, read as the reverse complement.
CGAGAAGGACAAGACACCAAAGGATGAAAAGATGGAAAAACAGCCGGAGGGGCGTGACATCATTTCGCGCAACGACTACCAGTTCAATCAGGCGCTGATCCTGCTCAAAGGGCTGAACCTGCTGCAGGCGCGCTGACGGAGCGACGGGCATGAAGCTGGGCCTGACTGGCGCCTCCGTTGCCCGCCGGCACTCCTCTCCCTGCCGCATCCGGGTGGGGTGCCCCACGAGTCGCTGGCGCCCCCGAATGGACGACGATGACCGCCGCTCATGACGCCACCGGGTGACACCCGCAAGCAGCGGGACATCGTCTTCCACCCCACGCCGCCGGCGCAGACCGAGCGTGCGCATGCGCTGCTCAGCGCGCTGCCGCGCCTGTCCGTGCTGCGCAGCGGCGAGCGCCAGCTCACCGTGCACTACGACCTCACCGATCATTGCCTGGAGGACCTGGAGAGCCTGCTCAGCGAGCAGGGCTTCCACCTGGAGGTGAGCCTGCTCATCAAGATCAAGCGTGCCCTCGTCTACCACGTCGAGCGCGTGCAGCGCGAGAACCTCACCCGACCCGAGGTCAGCACCAAGAACTACAAGCCCCACATCCAGGTCTGGGACCAGCGCCCGCATGGCGACCACGACGACACACCGCAGGAATGGCGCCAGTACAAATAGGGTGAGGGGTGAGAGGTCTGGCGATAGGGTGGCTTGACTTCCAGCAATTCGATGGATGACCAGCAACTCCTGCGTTACTCGCGCCACATCCTGCTCAACGAGATCGGCATCGAGGGGCAGGCACGGTTGCTCGGCGCGCATGCCCTGATCGTCGGCGCCGGCGGGCTGGGCTCGCCGGCGGCCCTCTATCTCGCCGCGGCCGGGGTAGGCCGCATCACCCTGGCCGACCACGACGACGTGGACCTGACCAACCTGCAGCGGCAGATCGCCCACGACATGACGAGCCTGGGGGTGAACAAGGCCCGCTCGGCCGCGCGCCGCATGCAGGCGATGAACCCTGAGGTGAGCATCCTGCCGCTGGAGACCCGGCTGGCGGGTGAGGCCCTGGACGCTGCGGTTGGGGAGGCGGACGTCGTGCTCGACTGCAGCGACAACTTCACCACCCGCTATGCCGTCAACGCCGCCTGTGTGGCCCACCGGCGGCCGCTCGTCTCGGGTGCCGCGGTTCGCTTCGATGGCCAGGTGAGCGTGTTCGACCGGCGCCAGCCCGACGCCCCCTGTTACGCCTGCCTGTTCCCCGCGGAGGCAGACACCGGCGAGATGCGCTGCGCCGAGTTCGGCGTCTTCGCCCCCCTGGTCGGGGTGGTGGGCAGCCTCCAGGCCGCCGAGGCCCTCAAGCTCCTCCTGGGCGTCGGCCAGAGCCTCAGCGGACGCCTTCTGCTGATCGACAGTCTGGCCGGTCAGTGGCGCGCGATCCGGGTCAGGCGTGACCCGGGATGTCCCGTCTGTCAGGGGGCAGAGGACAGTGGGCGGTAGAGACAAAAACCGAAGATTGCCGGCGCTTTGCCAGCGTTGCCTCCACGATCATTCACCCAAGCCGTACGCTGGGGGCAGTAACCAGGCCGCCTGGGCCTGCCAGTATTCGGTCGGCAGGCGCTTGAAGCCGCTGCGCGCGAACTGGTGCCAGCGGCCCAGCACGAAGCAGATGAGGGCGTTGGCATGCGCCGCCGTGGCGTCCTGGGGGACGGCGGCGGCCTGCTGGCTGGCGGCGATGCGCAGGCTCTGGCGCAGCACCGCCTCGAGCCGGTCGTGCAGCTGATTCACGCGCGCCTGCAGCCGCTCGTTCTCGTGCACCAGGGCCTCCCCCACCAGCACGCGGGTCATGCCGGGATTCTTCTCGGCGAAGGCCAACAGCAGGGTCAGGATGGCGTAGAGCTGGCGCACGCCCTGTGCCTCCTCGCTGACGATGCGGTTGATACGGGTGAACAGGGCCTGCTCGATGAACTCGATGAGGCCCTCGTACATCTGCGCCTTGCTCGCGAAATGGCGGTAGAGGGCCGCCTCCGAGACCTGCAGCCGCTGTGCTAGCGCCGCCGTGGTGATCTTCTCGGGCTGTGGCTCCTCCAGCATCTGCGCCAGGGCCTGCAGGATCTGCTGGCGGCGCTCGCCCGGCTGGCGGCTCATGCACCGCCCCCCGTCCCGCAATGCGCCTCGGCGCGGGCCTCATCCTCGATGAAACATTCGATGCGCCGCTCGCCGCTCAGGAACATGTCCACGTCGTAGGTGTCGGCAAGCTCGCGCAGGGCGGATTCGAAGGCGGCGGGCGCGACGACGCCCGCATACAGCTCCATCCAAAGGCGCGGCTCATCGCGCTTGCGCATGAGCTGCCCGGCGATCCCGGTGCGGCAGGCCAGCCGTGCCATCAGGCCGCGTACGATGCGTTCGGTGTCGGGGCCGTCATCCGTGACGCGGTACCAGACGCAGTAGGTGAAGCGCATACCTCGGCGCGGCTCGCTCAGGCCGGCAGTTCGTAGGGCAGCGGCTGGAAGACCAGGCGCGGCCCATCGGGGCTGCCGAGATGAATCTCACCCGCATCGTGGCTCGACACCTGCATCACCGCCAGCACGTCCGTGCCCCCCGCCGGGGCCGGTGCGGCATTGACCACCAGGCCACAGGACTGGCCTGGCAGCTCCGGGCTGTAAAGTTCGGCACCGGCCGCCGTCTCGGCCTCGACGTGGGCCAGATACATGCGGCGTTTGAGCTTGCCCAGATAATGGCTGCGCGCGACGATCTCCTGACCGGGATAGCAGCCCTTGTTGAAGCTCACCCCGCCCAGGACCTCCAGGTTGACCATCTGCGGCACGAAGTGATCCTGTGTGGCGGGCAGGATGACCGGCACCCCGGCGCGTATGGTGAGCCAGTCCCAGGCGGGGGCACCGACGGGTCTGGCCTGGCCCGTCCAGCTTTGCCAAAGCGCGGGGGCGGCCTGCGGGTTGACGAAGGCGTCGAAGCGGCTCTCGCCCAGTCGCACCACCCAGCCGTCCGCGGCCTGCACCACGTCCATGGGGGCGTCGGGGACTCGCCCGTAACGTTCGCGCACCAGTGCGTCGGCACCGACGCCGTTCAAGCCGAGGATGACCCAGGCATCCGAGGCGTCGGCCAGCCGCACCCGCGCGCGCAGCACGAACATGGCCAGGCGCTTCTGCACCGTCTCGCGCAGCGCCCGCGGAAGCATGACATACAGCTCGTCCGCGCGGCGGAAGACCAGGAAGTCGGCGAGCAGCCGGCCCTTGGCCGAGCAGTAGCCGGCGAACACCGCGCGCTCGTCTCTGAGTCCGCGCAGATCATTGGTGATCTGGCCATGCAGAAAGGTCTGGGCGTCCTCGCCGGTGAGCGCGATCAGGCCATAGTGCGACAGGTCGGCCAGGACCAGGGCGTCGCGGGCGTGGGCGAGCTCGGCGGCCGGATCGCCGAAGTGCTGGACCACGCCGTCGAGCACGACGGCGCCGTGGGTTTGCAAGTATTCACTCCAGCTCGGGATCATGTCGCAAGGGGCGTGCAGGGAACAGGCGTAACTTACCCGGCCGCCCACCCCACTGACAAGCGGGGCAATGGCGGGGGCCGTGCCGGTTCAGCGCAAAGGCGCGCAGCCGTCGCGGCAGCCCAGGCGGGAGAAATGCCGGTACCAGAGCCAGACGAGGCCGGGGAGCAGGAGCACCAGCGCCCACTGCCAGACGGCGAGCGTCGCAAACCCGTCGCGCAGTCCGGTGAACAGGGCCGACACGGCCGGGAACAGCAACAACAGAAGCCCGAACAGGAGGAGGGGACGGCGCATGGTCACAACAGGCCGGCCTGCGCCAGGCGGCGCACCAGCAGGGTGTGCAGCCGCCGGCTGTCGGCCCGCAGCACCTCGAACTCCAGGCCGCCGATATCGATCTTCTCGCCGCGCTTGGGCAAGCGCCCGAATGCGTGGGTCACCAGCCCGCCCACGGTGTCGAACGCCTCGTCGGAGAAGGCGGTGCCCAGGGCGAGGTTGAAATCGCCGATCTCGGTCTGGGCCTTGACGCGGAAGCTGCCGTCGCCCTCCTGCAGGATGTTGTCCTCGGCCTCGTCGTAATCGTATTCGTCGGCGATGTCGCCGACGATCTGCTCGAGCACGTCCTCGATGGTGACGAGCCCCGCCACCCCGCCGTATTCATCGACGACGATGGCGATGTGGTTGCGCGAGGCGCGGAACTCGCGCAGCAGGACGTTGAGCCGCTTGGATTCCGGGATGAAAACGGCCGGGCGCAGCATGTCGCGCAGGTCCACCTCCTCGTCGAGGCACAGCCGCAGCAGGTCCTTGGCGAGCAGGATGCCCACGACGTCGTCGCGGTCGCCATCGACGGCGGGGAAACGGGAGTGGGCGGTCTCGATGACGAAGGGCAGGATCTTGTCAGGCGGGTCGTTGATGTCGACCACGTCCATCTGCGCGCGCGGGATCATGATCTCGCGCACCTGCATCTCGGAGACCTGCATGACCCCCTCGATCATGGACAGGGCATCGGCATCCAGCAGGTTCTTGTCGTAGGCGGCGTGGAGCAGGTCCAGCAGCTCCTCGCGGTTGTCCGGCTCGCGGGAGAGCCAGGAGGTGAGTCGTTCGAGAAAACTCGGTCGCGGGTGACTGTCGTCGTTCATGGAAGGGCATAGGGGTCGGGATAACCCAACCTGCGTAGGATAAAACTTTCCACCGCTTCCATGGCAGTGGCCTCCCGTTCGTCTTCGTGGTCATAGCCCTGCAGGTGCAAAAGCCCGTGCACCACCAGGTGGGCATAGTGGGCCTCACAGGGCTTGCCCTGCGCCGCCGCCTCGCGGGCCACCACCGGCGCACAGAGGACGATGTCGCCGCTCAGGGGTGAGGCGTGAGGGGTGAGGGGTGAGTCGTAGGCGAAGGTGAGCACGTTGGTGGCGTAGTCCTTGCCGCGGTAGTCGCGGTTGAGCCGGCGGCCCTCGGCCTCGTCCACGAAGCGCAGGGTCACCTCGGCATCCTGCACGAGTGCCGCCTGTGCCCAGCGCCGCAGCCGAGTCCGGTCTGGCAATCCTGTGACATCGAGGGCGTACTGCACGGCCAGCCGCAACCGCGGCGAGCGGTGTTCAGGCCCCGTCCTGCCCCCTGATCCCTGACGCCTGATCCCTGATGCCTGATCCCTGATATCGGTCATAGGCCTCGATGATGCGGGCCACCAGGGGGTGGCGCACCACGTCGTCGTTCTGGAATTCGGTGAAGGCGATGCCGCGCACCTCGCGCAGGATCTCGCGCACCTCCACCAGCCCGCTCTTCTGCCCGCGGGCGAGGTCGATCTGGGTGACGTCGCCGGTGATCACCGCCTTGGAGCCGAAGCCGATGCGGGTGAGGAACATCTTCATCTGCTCCGGCGTGGTGTTCTGCGCCTCATCGAGGATGATGAAGGCATGGTTGAGGGTCCTGCCGCGCATGAAGGCCAGTGGCGCGATCTCGATGACCTGCCGCTCGAAGGCGCGGGTGGCACGATCGAATCCCATCAGGTCGTAGAGGGCGTCGTAGAGGGGCCGCAGATAAGGGTCCACCTTCTGCACCAAGTCGCCGGGCAGGAAGCCCAGGCGCTCGCCCGCCTCCACCGCCGGGCGCACCAGCACGATGCGCTTGA
>JAKADY010000002.1 GCA_021826065.1 Pseudomonadota bacterium | reverse complement strand
TTACTCGATAATCTTGGACACCACGCCGGCGCCGACGGTGCGGCCGCCCTCGCGGATGGCGAAGCGCAGGCCCTCTTCCATGGCGATCGGCGCAATCAGGCTCACCGTGATGGCCACGTTGTCCCCCGGCATCACCATCTCCGTGCCCGCCGGCAGCTCGATCGAGCCGGTGACGTCCGTGGTGCGGAAGTAGAACTGCGGCCGGTAGCCGTTGAAGAACGGCGTGTGCCGACCCCCCTCTTCCTTGCTCAGCACGTAGATCTCGGCACTGAACTTGGTGTGCGGGGTGATCGTCCCGGGCTTGGCCAGCACCTGCCCGCGCTCGACCTCTTCGCGCTTGGTGCCGCGCAAGAGCACCCCGACGTTGTCGCCGGCCTGGCCCTGGTCGAGGAGCTTGCGGAACATCTCCACCCCAGTGCAGGTGGTCTTCTGCGTGGGCCGCAGCCCAACGATCTCGACCTCGTCGCCGACCTTGATGACACCGCGCTCCACCCGCCCGGTGACCACGGTGCCGCGGCCGGAGATGGAGAAAACGTCTTCGATGGGCATCAGGAAGGGCTTGTCGACCGCGCGCTCGGGCGTGGGGATGTAGGTGTCGAGCGCCTCGGCGAGCTTGAGGATGCTGCCTTCGCCGATGTCCGAGGTGTCGCCCTCGAGCGCCTTCAGCGCCGAGCCGATGATCACCGGGATGTCGTCGCCAGGGAAGTCGTACTTGGAGAGGAGCTCGCGCACTTCCATCTCCACCAGCTCGAGCAGCTCGGCATCGTCGACCATGTCGGCCTTGTTCATGTAGACGATGATGTAGGGCACGCCGACCTGGCGGGCGAGCAGAATGTGCTCGCGCGTCTGCGGCATGGGGCCGTCGGCGGCGGACACCACGAGGATCGCCCCGTCCATCTGCGCCGCGCCGGTGATCATGTTCTTCACGTAGTCGGCGTGCCCCGGGCAGTCCACATGGGCGTAGTGCCGGTTGGCCGTCTCGTATTCGACGTGCGCCGTGTTGATGGTGATGCCGCGCGCCTTCTCTTCAGGCGCCGAGTCGATCTCGTCGTACTTCTTCGCCTGACCGCCGTACTTCTTCGACAGTATCGTGGTGATCGCCGCCGTCAGCGTCGTCTTGCCATGGTCCACGTGCCCAATCGTCCCCACGTTCACGTGCGGTTTCGTTCGCTCAAACTTTTCCTTGGCCATTTGCTCACCCTCTCAGCGCTTAAGGTTCACCCAAAACGTTTTCAACACGACACAGCGATCTGGTGCCCATGGCGCGGATCGAACGCGCGACCTCTCCCTTACCAAGGGAGTGCTCTACCACTGAGCCACATGGGCCTGACAACTCTTCCGCCTTACAACCTGGAGCGGGTGATGGGAATCGAACCCACGTCATCAGCTTGGAAGGCTGAGGTTCTACCATTGAACTACACCCGCCTTCGGCCACGTTCAACGGCCTAACCGCACAACCCCGGGTCCGACCGCGACTCCGCCGCCTTAACCCTTGCAAAACCGCATCCTGGTGGAGGGGGAAGGATTCGAACCTTCGAAGGCAGTGCCGGCAGATTTACAGTCTGCTCCCTTTGACCGCTCGGGAACCCCTCCGCGAAAGCATGGAATTATGCTGACCTTGTCACCCGCTGTCAACGGTCGTTGACAAATCTCCGCGCCGGGGGCTTTGCATCGGATGGGGTCCTCAGACATTGAACAGAAAGTGGATGACGTCGCCGTCCTGCACCACGTAGTCCTTGCCCTCGGCACGCATCTTGCCGGCCTCGCGCGCGCCCTGCTCACCGCCGCAGGCGACGAAGTCCCCGTAGCTGATCGTCTGCGCGCGGATGAAGCCCTTCTCGAAGTCGGAATGGATGACCCCCGCCGCCTTGGGCGCCGTATCCCCGCGGTGTATGGTCCAGGCGCGCACCTCTTTGGGCCCGGCGGTGAAGAAGGTCTGCAGGCCCAGCAATTCGTAGGCGGCGCGGATCACCCGGTTGAGCCCCGGCTCGCTCAGACCCAGGTCCTCCAGGAAGACCGCCTTCTCCTCGTCCGAGAGCTCGACGATCTCGGCCTCCAGGGCGGCGCATACGGGGACCACCGGGGCCCCCTCCGCGGCGGCGTACTCGCGCACCCGCTGAAGGTGCGGGCTGCCGGCCTTCAGCCCCCGCTCATCGACGTTGGCGACGTACATGGTGGGCTTCAGGGTGAGCAGAAACAAGGGCTTGAGCAGCGCCCGCTCCTCGTCGTAGAGGTCCAGGGCGCGCACGGGACGGCCCTCGTTCAGGCCGGCGAGCGCCTTCTCCAGGACGGCCACCAGGCGCTGCGCCTCCTTGTCGCCACCGGCGCGCGCCTGTTTGGAATAACGCGCGAGGGCCTTCTCCACGGTGGCCAGGTCGGCCAGGGCCAGCTCGGTGTTGATGACCTCGATGTCGGCCACCGGATCGACCCGTCCGGCCACGTGTACGACGTTGTCATTCTCGAAGCAGCGCACCACGTGGGCGATGGCGTCGGTCTCGCGGATGTTGGCAAGGAACTGGTTGCCCAGGCCCTCGCCCTTGGAGGCCCCGGCCACCAGGCCGGCGATGTCGACGAACTCGACGATGGCGGGGATGACCTTCTGCGGCTTGACGATCTCCGCCAGCTTGTGCAGGCGCGGATCGGGCACCTCCACCACCCCGACGTTGGGCTCGATGGTGCAGAAGGGATAGTTCTCCGCGGCGATGCCCGCACGGGTGAGGGCGTTGAACAGGGTGGACTTGCCCACATTGGGCAGGCCGACGATACCGCACTTGAGGCTCATGATTCGTTTGCTGAGACGTGAGGGGGGGAGGGGGGCTTGGGTCGGGTGTTGGCGCGCTGGATCGCCGCATTCCAGTCGCCGCGGGCGATGAGCGGCCAGAGTTCCAGGGCGCGCGTGACGGCGGCGTCGATCTCGAATTGCTCCTCGCGTCGCGGCGGCTTGAGCACGTAGTTGACCACCTCGTTGCGATCGCCCGGGTGACCGATGCCGATCCGCAGCCGCCAGTAGTCCTGGGTCCCCAGGTGGGCGGTGATGTCCTTCAGGCCATTGTGCCCACCCAGACCGCCGCCGAATTTGAGACGCAGATGACCTGGCGGGATGTCCAGCTCGTCGTGGGCGACCAGGATCTCGCCCGGGGCGATGCGGTAGAAGCGGGCGAGCGCCGCGACCGCCTGCCCGGAGCGGTTCATGTAGGTCTGCGGCAGCAGCAGCCACACGTCGGGGTCGCGCGAGTGGCCGACCAGGCCGTGGAAGCGGCCCTCACGGGCGAGGCTCACCCCCAGCCGCCCGGCCAGGCGCTCACAAAACCAAAACCCGGCGTTGTGCCGGGTTTCAGCATACTCGGGGCCGGGGTTGCCCAGGCCGACCACCAGTCGCGGCGGTGCTTGCATGCGCTGGGGATCAGGCCGTCCCCTCGCCCTCGCCGCCCTCCGCGGCCTCGGCCTTGGCGCCCAGGATGGTGGCCACGGTCGGGTCCTCGCCGCGCGCGAGCTGGGGCAGCTCCACCCCGGGCGGCAGCTTGATGTGCGAGAGGTGCAGGGAGTGACCGGCCGACAGGTCCTTGAGGTCCACCTCGATGTACTCGGGCAGGTCCTTCGGATAACAGACCACCTCGACCTCGGTCATGACATGGCTCAGCACGCCGCCCTGCAGCTTGACCCCGGGGGCGATGTCGCCGTTCAGGAAGTGCAGCGGCACCTTGACGTGGACCTTGTGCGTGGCGTCCACGCGCTGGAAGTCGACGTGCATGATCTGCTGCTTGTAGGGATGCAACTGTACGTCCTTGAGCAGCACGGGCTCAGGCTGTCCGTCCACCTTGAGGTCGAGCACGGAGGAGTGCGAGGCCTCCTGGCGCAGGACCAGGAACAGCTCCTTATGGTCCAGGGAGATGGGCTGGGCCGGCTTGTCGCCGCCGTAGATGATGCCGGGCACCTGGCCGGCGCGGCGCAGGCGGCGGCTCGCACCGGTGCCCTGCGCTTGGCGCGACGTGGCGTTGATCTCGAAATGCATGACTGACTCCTGTTTGGGTTGGTAAAGGGCCGCCCGCGACCAGGCGACCGTGGGTGAAAAGGGGCTATTCCATGAACAACGAGCTCACCGAGTCCTCGTTGCTGATACGGCGAATGGTCTCGGCCAGTAGCTCGGCCACCGTGAGCACGCGGATGCGCGGGCACTGGCGGGCGTCATCGCGCAAGGGGATGGTGTCGGTGACCACCAGCTCGTCCAGTTGCGAGTGATTGATGCGCTCGACCGCGCTGCCGGAGAGCACCGGGTGGGTGATGTAGGCCACCACGCGGCGGGCGCCGTGCGCCTTGAGCGCGGCGGCCGCCTCGCAGAGGGTGTTGGCGGTATCGACCAGGTCGTCCATGATGATGCAGGTGCGATCGCGCACGTCGCCGATGATGTGCATCACCTTGGCCACGTTGGGCTTGGGCCGCCGCTTGTCGATGATGGCCAGATCGCAGTCCAGGCGCTTGGCCACCGCCCGCGCGCGCACCACCCCGCCCACGTCGGGCGAGACGACGATCAGATTCTCGTAGTTCTGCTTCCAGATCTCGCCCAGGAGGATGGGCGTGGAATAGATGTTGTCGACCGGGATGTCGAAGAATCCCTGGATCTGGTCGGAGTGCAGGTCCATGGTGAGCACTCGGTTCACGCCCACCACGGTGAGCATGTCGGCCACCACCCGCGCGGTGATCGGCACGCGGGCGGAACGCACCCGCCGGTCCTGGCGGGCGTAGCCGAAATAGGGGATGGCGGCGGTGATCCGCCCGGCGGAGGCGCGGCGCAGCGCATCCACCATCAGCATGACCTCCATCAGGTTGTCGTTGGTCGGGGTGCAGGTGGACTGCAGGACGAAGACGTCCTTGCCGCGGACGTTCTCCAGGATCTCCACCATGACCTCGCCGTCGGAAAAGCGACCCACCGTGGCACGCCCCAGATGGATGTTGAGATGGCGCACCACATCCTCGGCAAGCCTGGGATTGGCGTTGCCGGTGAATACCATCAGGCTGTCATAAGCCACCGATCCACCCCACACGCAGCAACGGCGCACATGGGCGCGCCGACAAAACAAAAAGCGTGCGGCAGCAGGCCACACGCTCGGTATTTTGGCTGGGGAGGTAGGATTCGAACCCACGCATGCCGGAATCAAAATCCGGTGCCTTAACCAGCTTGGCGACTCCCCAAGCGTCAGACGGTATCGAACAGAGGGTGTCTGTCCAGACCGTCCGCGACAAAACCGTTCCAGCCCTCCGGCCTGGCGGCGAACACCGCCTCGGCGCTGGCGCGGTCCGGGAAGGCCGCGAAAACGCAGCCGCCGGAACCGGTCAGCCGACCGTCGCCATGTTGCCGGAGCCAGCCGAGATATTCCCCGACCACGGGGTATCGCGCGACCACCACCGGCTCCAGGTCGTTGTGACCAAGACCGGGCTGAAGGGCCGTTATTTTGATCGCTGGCGTGTCCCTTGTCAACGCCGGCGAGGCGAAGATCTCGGCAGTGGAGACGACGACCGGCGGGGTGAGCACGACATAGCTCGCCGGCGGCAGGTCTATGGCCTGCAGCCGTTCGCCCACGCCCTCGGCGAAGGCGTTGCGGCCGAAGATGAACACCGGCACGTCGGCGCCGAGGGCAAGCCCCAGGTCCTGCAGGGCCGCGCGCGGCAGGCCCAGGCCCCAGATCCGGTTGAGCGCGATCAACACGGTGGCGGCGTCCGAGCTGCCGCCGCCGAGCCCGCCGCCCATCGGCAGCCGCTTGTCGAGCCAGATGTCGGCCCCCAGGCGGCAGCCCGTGTGTCGGCGCAGCAGCGCCGCCGCACGCCAGGTCAGGTCCTGCGTCTCGGGCACCCCGGGCAGGGGGGTGTGCAGGCGGATCGCGCCGTCGCTGCGGCGGTCCAGGTAGATCGCGTCGCAGCGGTCGATCAGGCGGAAGACGGTCTGCAGCAGGTGGTAGCCGTCTGGCCGCCGCCCGACCACGTGCAGGAAGAGGTTGAGCTTGGCCGGGGCGGGCCAGGCGGGGCCGGGGGGGTTCAGGGCAGTTGCCATGCGTCCACCACCAGGCGGAATTCCAGATCCTCGTCGCGGCGGGCGAAGATACGGCCGGGCAGCCAGCGCCCCGCCTGGGACTGGTGGCGCGCATAGTCGAGCTGCCAGCCGTCCTGCTCCAGCCGTGCCACGCGCCCGGCCTCGTCCCAGCCCAGCGTGTATCCCGTGTGCGGCCGGGGCAGGCCGGTGACCCAGTAGAGCATGCCCTCCACCGGCAGGCGAACACCCAACACCCGCTCGAGCAGGGCCTCGCCGCTCGCCGCCTCGAATTCGCCACCCTCGGCGGTGATCAGACGCACGCGGTCGGGCTCGCGGCGCAGCTGGGCGACACCCTGCCCCATGGGAGCGGTGAGCAGGATCTCATCACGCGGCCCGTCATGCTGCCAGCGGATGCCCCCCGAGAAGGCCTGCTCCCCGCTCTTGACCGAGATACGGCCCTCCAGGCGGAATTGTTCGAGCGGCTGCGGCAGGGCCGTGGGGGCCTCGACAGGCGGGCGCAGCGGGGCACAGGCGGCCAGTAACGCAGCGCCCAGGCAGAGACACGCGGTACGCAGCCATCGGCTGCCCGGGCCGGCACACATCCGACCGACCGACCCGCGCATCAGGGCATCAGCCGGCCGACGGTCTCCCGCAGGCTTTCGTTGTCGGGGTGTTCGCGCAGCGAGCCCTGCCAGATCCGCCGGGCCTCGTCGCGGTCCCCGCGCACCCACAGGGCCTCGCCCAGATGCGCGGCGATCTCGGGGTCGGGGCGCAGGGCGAAGGCGCGCCGCAGGTAGTCGATCGCCGCATCGAGCCGTCCCGATTTGAACAGGGCCCAGCCCATGCTGTCGAGGATGAAGGGGTCGTCCGGAGCGAGCTTGAGGGCCTTCTCCAGCAGCTCGATGGCCTCCTTGAGGCGATCGGTGCGGTCGGCCAGGGTGTAGCCCAGGGCGTTGTAGGCATGGGCGTGATCCGGCTTGAGCGCGATCAGCCGCCTGAGGTCCTGTTCCAGCACATCCAGCCGGTTGAGCCGCTCCGCCGCCATGGCGCGGTCGTAGAGCAGCTCGGGCGAGTCCGGCATCGTCTCCAGCGCCCGGGTGAGCAGTTCGAAGACGCCCGCGTAATCCTTCGCCTCGCGCAACATCTGCGCCTCGGCCTGGATGATCTGCACCCGCTCCGCCTCCCCCTCGGCCGTCAGCTCGGCCAGCACGCGGCGCCCCTCCTCGATGCGGCCCAGCTTGCCCAGCAATACCGCCGCGCGCATGCGGGCATCGGTGTAATGGCGCCCCTCCGGCACACTGAGATACCACTCCAAGGCCTGCTCGAACTGGCGCCGACCCTCCGCCACCTGGCCCAGGTAGAGCCGGATCCGGTCCGCCTCGCCCATCTCGGCGTCCAGGGCCGCCTTGAAATGGCGCTCAGCGGCGTCCAGGTCGTTCATCTGCAGCGCCAGCAGGCCCAGGGAGACCACCACCTCGGCCTGGGCCGGGTCCTGCGCGTGTAGGATCTCGAACTCGGCGCGCGCCTCGGCGAAGCGGCTCATGCGCGCGAGCTGCCGGGCGAGCGCCAGCCGCACCTCGCGCGCATCCGGATGTCGCGACAGGAAATCCCGCCAGTAACCGACCGCCTGATCGTCACCGCGGCGCTGCAGGATCTGGCCCTGGAAGAGGGCCACCGCCTCCCAGCCGGGTTTCAGACGCAGGGCCTCGTTGGCGGCCGCGAGCGCCCGTTCGCTCTGCCCCGCGTGCCAGGCCACCTGGGCGAGCGCGAAGCTCGCCTCCGGCACCGACGGGTAGGCCGCGGCCAGCTCGCTCATGAGGCTCAGCACGGCCGGCTTGTCCTGGTGACGCAGCAGGATGTTGGGCAGTTGCAGGAAGGCCTCGCCGACCGGGCGGCCGCTTTGCTTGATGAGCCACTCCAGGTGTGGACGGGCCTCAGACAGGCGGCCGGCGGAGAGCAGGAGCGAGACGTAGGTCTGGCGAGCCCGCGACGAGTCGGGCTCGCGTTCCACCCACAGCTGCGCGGCCTTGAGCGCCTGGGCCGGTTTGCGCGCGAAGATCGCGATCTCGGTCGCACGCTGGGCGATGCGCGCATCGCGGGTCTTGTTGGCCAGATCGATGAAGGCCTCGCTGGCGAGCGTGAGCTCCCCACGCTGGGCGGCGATCTCGCCGAGCAGGAACTGGTAGAGGATCTGCGGCGTGAGCTCGGTGCGGCTCTCGGCGCGCGGCGTCGGCTCGGCTGCCTGGGCCGGTTGTCGCGCGCTGCTGGTGTTGGCACAGGCGGTGACGGTGGCAAGCCCCAGCAGGACGGAGAGGAGGGCTTTGAGGGTCATGGTCGTTTCCATCGGGTTTGCGGGCACCCCGGCGTCATTATGCAGAAGGCAGGGGCAGGGGCGAAAGGGTTACACTTTGTATATAGAGCGCCATTCCCCTGAAAAATGCCCGAACTGCCCGAGGTCGAGACGGTCCTGCGCGGCCTGAGCCCGCATCTGGCGGGGGCGCGCCTGCAGGGCGCGGAGGTGCGCAACCCGCGCCTGCGCTGGCCGGTGCCCGCGGCGCTCGACGCCCGCCTGCGCGGCCGCCGCATCGTCTCGCTCGGCCGGCGCGGCAAATACCTGCTGCTCGGTCTGGACCGGGAGGCTGTGATCCTCCACCTGGGCATGTCGGGCAGCCTGCGCATCCTGACCCGGGACGAGGCCCCCGGTCCGCACGACCACGTGGACCTGCTGCTGGAGGAGGGCCGGCGGCTGCGCCTGCGCGACCCGCGCCGCTTCGGCGCCGTGCTCCTGGCCGAAGACCCCCTGCGCCATCCCCTCCTCGCCTCGCTGGGGGTCGAGCCGCTGGGGCCGGCGTTCACCGGTGAGCACCTGTACCTGCTCTGCCGCGGCCGTGGCACGACCATCAAACACCTGCTGATGGATGCCCACCAGATCGTCGGCATCGGCAACATCTACGCCAACGAGGCCCTGTTCCATGCGGGCATAGACCCGCGCACCCGCGCCGGACGGCTCTCGCGGCGCCGCTGCGAGGCCCTGGTCGAGGCGGTGCGCGCCACCCTGGAACGGGCCATCGCCGCCGGCGGCAGCACCCTGCGCGACTTCGTCGACAGCACCGGGCGGCCGGGCTATTTCCAACAGGACTATGCGGTCTACGGCCGCGCCGGCCAGCCCTGTCGCCAGTGCGGCACGCCCATCGTGAGCCTCCGCCAGGGCGGCCGCGCGAGCTTTCTCTGCCCGACCTGTCAGAGGCGATGAGCGCGCGGCCGCCGCTGCCCCCGCGCCCTCCCCATTAAGGTCGAACCCTAAAGCCTGCGGCCCGTGTTGCCGTTAAGATAGCGACCGTCGTCAGTGCCGTCCGAGGGCGGTCGTCATCCTGGAGACACCGGAGGATCTATGAGCAATGCCACGCTCGCCGCGGAGATCGAGGCCTACAGCCAGTGGCGCAACCAGCTGGCCGAGAGCATCACCGCCTACCGCCAGTGGCTGGGCCGCGAGGACCTGAACGACGCCCAGCGCGACCTGCGCCTGCAACAGCTGCTCGACCGGCTGGCGGAGGACAAGCTGCACGTCGCCTTCGTCGCCGAGTTCTCGCGGGGCAAGTCCGAGCTCATCAACGCGATCTTCCTGTCCGACCTGAAGCAGCGTCTGCTGCCCTCCACCGCCGGCCGCACCACCATGTGCCCGACGGAGCTGCTCTACGACGCGAACCGCCCGCCGCTCATCGAGCTGCTGCCCATCGAGACGCGGACGACCAACGCCACGGTCTCGGAATACAAGAACTATCCCGAAGAGTGGACGGTCCTGCCCATCGACGTGAACGCGCCCGAAAGCGTGACCGAGGCGATGCAGGAGGTCTGCCGGGTCAAGGCGGTGAGCCCCGAGGAGGCCATGCGCTACGGCCTCTACGACCCGGAACACCCGGACGCCAGCCTCAACCTGAACGACGACGGCACGGTGAGCATCCCGGCCTGGCGGCACGCGGTGATCAACTTCCCGCACCCCTTCCTCAAACAGGGCCTGGTGGTCTATGACACGCCGGGCCTCAACGCCATCGGCGTCGAGCCTGAGCTCACCTTCAACCTGCTGCCCAACGCCCATGCGGTGCTCTTCGTCCTCTCCGCCGACGCGGGCGTGACCAAGTCGGACATCGAGGTCTGGCGCAGCCACATCCAGCCGCGCGGCAAGTCGCGCGGGCGCCTGGTCGCCTTGAACAAGATCGACGGTCTCTGGGACGAGCTCAAGACCGAGGCGCAGATCAACGCCGAGATCGAGGCACAGGTCAAGAGCTGCGCCGATCTGTTGGGGATAGAGCCCAACCAGGTCTACCCCGTCTCGGCCCAGAAAGGGCTGCTCGCCAAGATCACCGGCGACGAGCGTCTGCTCGAGCGCAGCCGCCTGCTCGCCCTGGAGCGGGCCCTGTCGGAGGAGCTGATCCCGTCGAAACAGGCCATCGTGCGCGATCAGACCGCCACCGAGCTCATCGACCTGCTGTCCACCACCGAGGCACTGCTGCGCGCCCGGGAGCGCAACGTCGAGGAGCAGCTCACGGAGCTCAAGGGCCTGCAGGGCAAGAACCAGGACGTGGTCGAGCACATCATGCAGAAGATCGCCCAGGACAAGGAGGCCTTCGAGCGTGGGCTGCAGCGATTCCAAGCCTTGCGCAGCGTCTTCTCACAGCAGAGCATCAAGCTCTTCGCCCACATCGGCCAGGACGTGCTCAAGAAGGAGGTGCGCACCGTGCGCGAGGCGATGGAGACGAGCCGCTTCACCACCGGCATCCGTGCGGCCATGACCAGCTTTTTCGTGCGTTTGAACGAGCACCTCGATGCGGCCATGGCCCAGGTGGAGGAGATCAACCGGATGATGGAGGCCATGTATGCCAAGCTCAACGCCGAGCACGGTATCCAGCTCATCACCATCCCCCCCTTCTCCATGCTCAAGTACCGCAAGGAGATGGCCCGTCTGGAGTCCACCTACAACCGCCACTTCAACACGCTGCTCAACCTGCTGACCACCGAGCAGCACACCCTCACCCGGCGCTTCTTCGAGACGCTGGCCAAACGCGTGATCGAGGTGTTCGAGACCGCCAACCGCGAGGCGGAGAACTGGCTCAAGTCCATCATGTCGCCCATGGAGACCCAGGTGCGCGAGCACCAGATGCAGCTCAGGCGGCGGCTGGAGAGCGTCAAACGCATCCACAAGGCGGCCGACACCCTGCAGGACCGCATCCAGGAGCTGGAACAGGCCCAGCGCGAGATCCAGCGCCAGCTGCGCGAGCTCGCCCAGGTGCAGCGGCAGATCGAGCGCAGCCTGGAGGGCGGGTCAGACGAGGCCTTGCAGCGCGCGGCCTGAGTTCGGGGGCGGCAAGGGATCGCCGCCCAAGGAGGCGACGAGCCGGCGGTATGAGCCGGCTGTCATTCGTTGACCGTGGTCTACTTCCCGGTCAGCCGGTGGTATTTCTCCATGAGCTGCTCGCGGGTCTCCACGTAGTCGGGGTTCAGCGGGATGCAGTCCACGGGGCAGACCTCCCGGCATTGCGGCGTGTCGAAGTGGCCGACGCACTCGGTGCACTTGTTTGGATCGATCACGTAGATCTCCTCCCCCTGCGAGATCGCGCCGTTCGGGCACTCGGGCTCGCACACGTCGCAGTTGATGCATTCGTCGGTGATCATCAGGGCCATGCTCAGTCCTCGTAGCGAAGCGTCAAACGATGTTTTGATTCAATTTGGCGGCCAGCCGTTCCGCGATCCTGGGGGGGACGAAAGGACGCACATCGCCACCCAGGCGGGCGATCTCGCGCACCATGCTGGCGGACAGGAACATGTACTGCTCGCCCGGGGTCATGAACACCGTCTCCAGGTCGGGGTAGAGGCTGCGGTTCATGCCGGCGAGCTGAAACTCGTACTCGAAGTCGGACACCGCGCGCAGCCCCCGCAGCACGAGATGCGTGCCCTCCTGGCGCACGAAGTCCACCAGCAGGCCGTCGAAGCCGACCACCCGCACGCCGGGCAGGTCGGTGAGGCTCTCGCGCGCCATCATGACGCGCTCCTCCAGGCTGAAGAAGGGCCGCTTGCTGGCATTGGCCGCCACCGCCACCACCACCTCGTCGAAGATGCGCGCCGCCCGCCGCACGAGGTCCTCGTGCCCGCGGGTTACGGGGTCGAAGGTGCCGGGATAGACGATCTTGCGGGTCAAAGCGGCTCCAGCAGGCAGAAATGCGACAGGCCGGCGCGGCCCTCGCGCAGGATGTGCCAGGCGGCGAGGTCCGGCCGCGTGCCGAACTCGGCATAGATTCTACCGCCCGGATTGAGCCGTGTCGCGGCCCGCGCCAGGGCCGGGGCGAGCAGGTCGCTCGCGAAAGGGGGGTCGAGCAAGATCAGGTCGAAGCGGCCACAGTCTCCCTCCAGATAGCCCAGGGCATCGGCCCGCAGGATGCGCACCTGGGTTGCCCCGAGAGTTTGCGCGTTGCGCTCGAGCGCCGCCAGGGCGCGGGGATCGCGCTCCACCATCACCACCTCCGCCGCCCCCCGCGAGGCGGCCTCGAAGCCCAGGGCGCCGCTGCCGGCGAAGAGATCCAGGCAGCGCTGCCCGTCCAGACGCTGGCCCAGCCAGTTGAACAGGGTCTCGCGCACCCGGTCCGGGGTCGGGCGCAGTCCCGGCAGGTCGGGGAAGCGCAGGATGCGGCTGCGCCAGGCGCCGCCGATGATGCGCACCTGATTGGGCGCACCCTTACTTGGATTGCGCCTCAGGCTGTCCTCCGACGACCACCGTGTGCAGGGCCTCTGGCCGGATGCGCGCGCGGAAGGCCCGCAGGATGTCCTCGCGGGTGACCGCCTCGACCCGGGCCGGGTATTGCGCCAACCAGTCGAGCGGCAGCCGGTAGAAGCCGAGCAGGGCGAGCTGGTCGAGGATCTTGCGGTTGCTGTCCAGGCGCAGGGGGAAGCTGCCGGTGAGGAAGTCCTTCGCCTGCCTGAGTTCCGCCTCGGTCGGGCCCTCGCGCAGAAAGGCCTCCAGGGTCTGCCGCACCACCTCGAGCGCCTCGTCCGTCGCCTCGCGCCGGGTCTGCAGGCCCATGCGGAAGGGGCCCAGCGCCTGCATGGGCTGCAGCATGCTGTAGGCGCTGTAAGCAAGCCCCCGCCTGACGCGGATCTCCCCGACGATGCGCGAGTCGAAACCGCCCCCGCCCAGGATGTAGTTGCCGACCACCAGCGGGAAGAAGTCCGGGTCGTCGCGCTTGATGGCGGGCAGACCCACGAAGAGGTGGCTTTGCGTGGCGTGGTGGGGAATGACCTGCGCCGTGCCGGTCGCCGCGACGCGGACCTCGGGCAGAGGGGGCGGCGCCTCGCCGGCCGGCAGGGCGGCGGTGAGGAATTCGGCCAGGGCCTCCGCCCCGGTGCGGTCGATGTCCCCCATGATGGCCACGGTGGCGTTGCGCGCGACATAGTAGCGCTGGTGGAAGCCCCGCAGGTCATCGACTGTGAGCCGCTCGATCGCCTCGATCTCGCCCGACTCCTCTTGGGCGTAGGGGTGTCCGGCGTAGATGGCGGCCTGAAAGGCCTTTTCACCCAGGTAGTCGGGTCGGGTGGCCGCCTCCCTGAGCCCGGCCACCGCCCGCGCCTTCTCGCGCGCGAGCACCGCCGGCGTGAAATGTGGCTCGGCCAGCACCGCACGCAGGACGGCGAGCGCGCGCTCGCGCTCACGTGGGTGGCTCAGGGTGCGCAGGCTGAAGCCGGCGCGGTCGGCATCGAAATGCCCGGAGAGCACGGCGCCGACGTCCGCCAGGGCCTCGGCCAGGGCTTGTTCCGACCAGGGCCCCGCACCCAGGCTCATGAGCTGGCGCGTCATGCGCGCGAGCCCTGCCGCCGTGGACGAGGGGTCGCGCGCGCTGCCGGCGTCGAAGGTGACGCTCACGTCCAGCATCGGCAGGTCGCGGTTTTCCACGAAATACACGCGCGCCCCGCTCGCGCTCACCCAGTGCTGGATGTGAGCCACCCCGCCCTGGAAGGGCGGGGCTTTCTCGCCACGCGTTTGAGCGGGGCCTTCGGCCCCGGGCATACGCTTCGTCTCGCTCAACCCGCCATGAATGGCGGGGCTTGCGCTCGACCCGTGGTCAAGCCCCGCCCAGACCGGCAGGGCGAGGAGCAAGGCGATGGCAAACAGCAGGCGTTCAGCGCGCATGGCGGTCTCCCATGAAGCGCGATGCCGGCCGCGCCATACCGGCCTCCACCGGCAGCGGCTCCAGACGGGCGAGGGTCAGACGGTCGTCGACGAGATAACGCCGGGCCACCGCCTGGACCTGGTCCGGGGTGACCTCACGCAGCCGCTCGAAGCGCAGCTTGCGCGCACGGTGGTCGAGGCCGGCGCTCTCCCACTGCCCGATCTCGCGCGCCTGGAAGAACAGCGAATCCTGCTGGAAGACCTGGGCGGCCAACACCTGGGCCTTGACGCGCTCGAGCTCATCGCGGCTGACCCCTTCGTTCTGCACGCGCTCGATCTCACGGCGCAGGGCGGCGACGGCCTCATCCAGGGGCTTGCCCTCGGCCGCGGTGAGGCTCACGAAGAACAGGGCCGGGCCGCGTGCCACCGGGTCGTAGCCCGCCCCCACGCCCACCGCCACCTGCTGCTCCCGCACCAGGGCGCGCGGCAGCCGCGCCGAGGCATGGCCGTCGAGCACGCCCTCCAGGACCTCCAGGGCATAGGGCTCCCAGTCCGCCACGGGGTCTTGAAGCCGGGGCACGTGCCAGGCGAGATAGGCGGCCGGCAGCCGCGCCGGCGCCTTGACCGTGACGGTGCGCATCCCGCGCGGTGTCACCTCGGCGAGCGGCCTGCGCGGCGGCAGCGGGCGCGCCGGGATGGCGCCGAAGTGCCGCTCGGCCAGGGCGAACACCGCCGCCGGCTCCACGTCGCCCACCACCACCAGCAGCGCATTGTTGGGCGCGTACCAACGCTCGTACCAGGCGCGCGCGTCCTCCACGCGCATGTGCTCGAGGTCGTCCATCCAGCCGATGACCGGGTGCCGGTAGGGGTGGGTCTGGTAGGCGGCCGCCATCAGGGCCTCGAACAGCAGCGCCTGCGGGTTGTCCTCGGTGCGCAGCCGCCGCTCCTCCCTGACCACCTGGATCTCCTTGGCGAAGGCCTCGGGCGAGAGGATGAGGTTCACCATGCGGTCGGCCTCGAGCTCCAGCGCCAGCGCCAAACGGCTCGCCTGCAGGGTCTGGTGGTAGACCGTGACGTCGCGCGAGGTGAAGGCGTTCTCGCGCCCACCGGCGGCGGCGATGCGCCGGGAGAACTCCCCCTCGGGCACCGTCGCCGTGCCCTTGAACATCATGTGCTCCAGCACGTGGGCCACGCCGGTCGTGCCATAGCTCTCGTCCATGCTGCCGGCGCGGTACCACAGCTGACTCACCACCACGGGGGCGCGGCGGTCGGGCTTGACGATCACCTTGAGGCCGTTGGCCAGGGTGTGCTCGAAGGTCTCGGGCTGCCCGGCGCGGGCGAGCCCCATGAAGTTCATGCCCAGCCAGGCGAGCAGGATCCAGAGCAGGGTCGCCTGACGCAGGGTCGGTCTTCGTCTCGTGTCGCGCATCGTCCGATCTTCAGAGGTCTATGTGCCGATATGGACCGGCTGCCCGCCGGTCCGCCATCGGCTGCATGATAAGATTGAAACACATGCAACGCCCCATCTGACCCCCGCCGCCGTGTTCGGTTTCTTCAAGTCAGGCAAAAAACCCTCCCCTGAGCCCGCGGCTACGCCCGAGCCGGTCGCCACCCCGGAGCCCGCCGCCGCGCCCGAGCCGGTCACCACGCCCGAGCCCGCCCCCGCCCAGGCGGCCCAGCCGGCACGGCTGGGCTGGGCGCAGCGCCTCAAGGCCGGCCTGGCGAAGACCCGCCAGGTCCTCAATACCCCGGTGGGCGACCTCTTCCGCCGCCATGCCAAGATCGACGAGGCCCTCTATGCGGAGCTGGAGGAGATCCTGCTCACCGCCGACGTCGGCGTCGAGGCCACCGACTACCTGCTGGAGTCCCTGCGCAAGCGGGTCAAGCGCGACCGCCTGACCGACTCCGGCCAGCTGCGCGACGCGCTCAAGGACCTGCTGCTGGAACTGCTCACGCCGCTGGAGGCCCCGCTCGACGTCTCCCGCGCCCGCCCCTTCGTCATCATGCTGGCGGGGGTCAACGGTGCCGGCAAGACCACGACCATCGGCAAGCTGGCCAAGCGCTTCCAGGCCGAGGGACGCTCCGTCCTGCTCGCCGCCGGCGATACCTTCCGCGCCGCCGCGCGCGAGCAGCTGGCGGTGTGGGGCGAGCGCAACCGGGTCGAGGTGGTGGGCGGCCAGGGCACGGACCCCGCCGCCGTCATCTTCGACGCCGTGCAGTCGGCCCGCGCGCGCGGCATCGACGTGGTCCTGGCCGACACCGCCGGGCGGTTGCCCACCCAGCTCCACCTGATGGAGGAGATCCGCAAGGTGCGGCGCGTGATCCAGAAGGCCGACCCGACCGCCCCGCACGAGGTGCTCCTGGTGCTGGACGCCAATACCGGGCAGAACGCGCTCGCCCAGGTCAAGGCCTTCGACGAGGCCATCCAGGTCAGCGGCCTGGTGCTGACCAAGCTGGACGGCACCGCCAAGGGCGGGGTGATCGCCGCCCTGGCCCGCCGCGCGGGTCACGCCGGCACCCCCATCCCGGTGCGCTACATCGGCGTGGGCGAGGGTCTGGACGACCTGCAGCCCTTCCGCGCGCGCGAGTTCGTCGACGCCCTGTTCGGCGACTGATGCCTCACCCCTGGGCATGATCGAATTCGACCGCGTCACCAAGCGCTACCCCGGCGGCCACGAGGCCCTGAGCGAGGTGAGCCTGAAGATCGCCCAGGGTGAGATGGTCTTCCTCACCGGCCACTCGGGGGCCGGCAAGAGCACACTGCTCAAGCTCATCGCCGCCATCGAGCGGCCCACGAGCGGACAGATCATCGTCAACGGCCAGAACATCAGCCGGCTCAAGCGCGCCGCGCTGCCCTACTTCCGCCGCAACATCGGCTTGATCTTCCAAGACCACAAGCTGCTGTACGACCGCTCGGTGTTCGACAACGTCCTGCTGCCGCTGCACATCCAGGGCTTGAGCGGCAGCGACGCCGCCAAGCGGGCACGCGCCGCGCTCGACAAGGTGGGGCTGCTCAAGCGCGAGCGCGCACGGCCCATCACCCTCTCCGGCGGCGAGCAGCAGCGCCTGTGCATCGCCCGCGCCATCGTCAGCCGGCCGGCCCTGGTCCTGGCCGACGAGCCCATGGCCAACCTGGACGACGCCTACGCCCACGAGATCATGGAGATGTTCCGCGCCTTCAACCAGGTCGGCGTGACCCTGGTCATCTCCACCCACAACCTGGACCTCATCCGCCGCTATGGCGGCCGCCGTATCACCTTGGCCCAGGGTCGGCTGGTCGAATCCGAGCCGGCGCCCACGGCTGCATCAACCGCGCCGCTGCCCGCATGAGCGCCTGGGTCGATCACAACCTGCACAGCCTGCGCGTCGCCCTCAAGCGGCTCACCGACACGCCGCTCGCCTCGCTGTTCACCGTGCTGGTGATCGCCGTCGCCTTGAGCCTGCCGGCCGGCCTCTATCTGCTGCTCGCCAACGTTCAGCGCCTGGCCGGCGGCGTCCCCACCGAGGCGGAGATCAGCCTCTTCCTCAAGACCGGGGTCGGCCCCGAGCAGGGACGCAAGCTCGCCGCGCAGCTCGCCACACGGCCGGAGGTGCGAAGCGTGCGTTTTATCGACCGGGACGAGGCCCTCGCCCAGCTCACCGCCGCCGGCCTCGGCGAGGTGGCGGCCAGCATGCCCGCCAACCCCCTGCCGCACACCCTGGTCGTCATCGCCCGCGACCCCGCCCCCGCCAGCCTGGAACGCCTGCGCGAGACCCTCGCCGCGCTGCCCGAGGTCGAGCGGGTCAACCTGGACACCGACTGGGCCCGGCGGCTCGCCGCCCTGCTGGAGCTTGGCCGCGATCTGGTCGCCCTGCTGGCCATCCTGCTCGGCCTGGCCCTGGCCGCCATCACCGGCAACACCATCCGGCTGCAGATCTACGCCCAACGCGACGAGATCGAGGTGGCCCGCCTGATCGGCGCCACCGACCGCTTCATCCGCCGCCCCTTCCTCTACTTCGGCGCCATCCAGGGCCTGGCGGGGGGCCTGGCGGCCTGGCTGCTGCTCGCCCTCGTGGCGCTGCTGCTCGAGGACAGCGTCGCCCGTCTCGCCGCCAGCTACGGCACGACCTTCCGCCTCACCGGCCTGACCGGGCCCGAGTCTGCCGCCCTGCTCGGTGCCTCAACCCTGCTCGGGCTCCTCGGTGCCTACTTCGCCGTGGGCTACACCCTGCGCGGGCTGGACACCCCGAGATGAGCCCGCTTAACAACGGACATGGCCATGTCTCCCAGCGCATGAACGTGGCCGTTAGCCTATGGCCGTTGTAGGAGCGGCGAAAGCCGTGACCATTGCGATGCCCGCAGTCGAAGTCGCGACTCTCGTCGCTCCTACCACCGCTCTTCGATGTGGTCGGGGTGCAGGAGCGCCGACACAAGCAAGCTTGCCGGGGGTGTTCGCTCCACCCACGCCGGCAGGGAACTTTGCGCCATCAGCACTCTCAACAGGAGAGTGCTAAACTTTCCATAGAAATATTTTAGGAGGGCGTCGATGACCACAGCCACCCTGAGCTATCCCGTACCCACCTCGCTCGGCAGCCTGGAGAATTACATACAAGCGGTCAACCGCTTCCCCATCCTCAGTGCTGAGGAGGAATACGCCTTGGCGAAGCGCTTCCGCGAACACAACGACCTGGAGGCGGCGCGCCAGCTCGTGCTCTCGCACCTGCGCCTGGTGGTGTCCATCGCCCGCGGCTATCTGGGCTATGGGCTACCCCACGCCGACCTGATCCAGGAGGGCAACGTCGGCCTCATGAAGGCGGTCAAGCGCTTCGACCCCGAGCGCGGTGTGCGCTTGGTCTCCTTCGCCGTGCACTGGATCAAGGCCGAGATCCACGAGTTCATCCTACGCAACTGGCGCCTGGTCAAGGTGGCCACCACCAAGGCCCAGCGCAAGCTCTTCTTCAACCTGCGCGGCCTCAAACAGGGTGACGGCGCGCTCACCGCGCAGGAGGTCGAAGAGGTGGCGCGCACCCTCAACGTGCAGCGCGAGGACGTGCGCGAGATGGAGGCCCGCCTCTACGGCCAGGACATCGCCCTGGAGCCGACCCAGGATGAGGACGAAAACAACTTCATGCCTATCGCCTATCTGGCCGCCCCCGACACCGACCCCACTCAGCACCTCGAACAGGCCGAGCGCGAACGCCTCGCCACCGAGGGACTGAGTCGCGCGCTCGATAGCCTCGACGCACGCAGCCGCCATATCATCGAGGCGCGCTGGCTCAACGAGGACAACCCCGCCACCCTGCACGAGCTGGCGGCGGTCTACGGCATCTCCGCCGAGCGGGTGCGCCAGATCGAGGCCAAGGCCCTGCAGAAGATGAAGGCGGCGCTGGCCGGTTGAGCCCCTACGCCAGATAGCAAAAGCCCCGCGAAGCGGGGCTTTTTTACGGGAGCCGGGAATCAGAACAGCCGGCTCAACAGCACGCTCAGCAGGCTCAGCCAGGCCCAGACGATCAACATGACCACCACGGTCATGGGCAGGTTGGTCTTGTTGAACATGCGCAGCATGGCAGGCTCCGGTTGTGTCAGACTTACCCGAATTCTAGCGCCAGATCGCACCCCCCTTCAACAGTCGCTCGCATCGCGCAACAGTGTGTCATAGGCGCTGCCAGTCATAGGATCGGCAGTCCTCTGCCGACAAACAACGGGTCGGCAGCCCCAACGATTAGGCGGTGATAGAATCTTCGCATGTCCGCCGCCTCGCTCATCGATCTGTACGACCGTCTGGCCAACGCGCCGGACGAGCGCACGCGCGCGAAGATCATCGCCGAGGCCTTCGAGATGCTGGAGGCGCGCTATCCGCACCTGCCCGATCTCGCCACCCGGCAGAACTTGAGCGAGACCGAGCTCAAGCTCATCAAAGAGATCGAGCAGGTGCGTCTGGAACTCACCCGTGAGATCGAACAGGTACGTGCCGAACTCAAAGAGACTGAGCTCAAACTCGTCAAAGAGATCGAGCAGGTGAAGCACGAAACCGAGCAGGTGCGCGCCGAGCTCAAGGTAGACATCGCGCGCGCACGCGCCAACATCCTACAGTGGTCTTTCGTCTTCTGGCTGACGCAGTTCGGCGCCATCGCGCTGCTCCTCTGGCGCCTGTGGCCAACGGCCGGCTGAGCGCACCGACGCGATCCTATCCGTAGTTCGGCTGTCCCTTGCCGACGCCCCAAACAATTGGGCGGTGATAGAATCTTCGCATGTCCGCCGCCTCGCTCATCGATCTGTACGACCGTCTGGCCAACGCGCCGGACGAGCGCACGCGCGCGAAGATCATCGCCGAGGCCTTCGAGATGCTGGAGGCGCGCTATCCACACCTGCCCGATCTCGCCACCCGGCAGAACTTGAGCGAGACCGAGCTCAAGCTCGTCAAAGAGATTGAGCAGGTGCGTCTGGAACTCACCCGTGAGATCGAGCAGGTGCGTCTGGAACTCACCCGTGAGATCGAGCAGGTGCGTCTGGAACTCACCCGTGAGATCGAGCATGTGAAACACGAAACCGAGCAGGTGCGCGCCGAGCTCAAGGAAACCGAGCTTCGGCTGCAGAAAGAGATCGAGCAGGTGCGCGCCGAGCTCAAGGTGGACATCGCGCGCGCACGCGCCAACCTGCTACAGTGGTCTTTCGTCTTCTGGCTGACGCAGTTCGGCGCCATCGCGCTGCTCCTCTGGCGCCTGTGGCCGACGGCCGGCTAAGCGCACCGACGCGATCCTATCCGTAGTTCGGCTGTCCCTTGCCGACGATACAAACAATCCCGCATGGGTGCCCCGGCGGCATGGGCATGCCGCCCTACGCATCTGTGCAAAACGGGCGTCCAGGAGGAGCGGGGAAATCGGCGAAGGTGTCGGCCACGCGCGGCGAGCGCCACAGGTAATAGATGCAAAGCAAATCCAGCCCTCGGGTGACGATGGCCAGACGCTCGCCCTGGGTCAGGTGCCAGGCGTGTGAATTGGGCGAGCAGCGAGGCTGTGAGCAGCCAGCGCCCATTGCGCCAGAGCCAACGCCAGAGGTTCTTCGCCTGCGGCCGCTGCTGCCACCAGGTGAGCAGCACGAGCAGCGCCCGCAGGTCGGCCGCCACGATCCACGGCTCGGCCAGCGGCTGCAGAAAGGCAAAGGCCGCGCCCAGTTTAGGGCTGGGGTTGTAGGCGAGGAAGACGATCAGCAGGTGGCGGATGACGTAGAGCAGCGTCACCAAGAGGAGCGGCGGGACTTTGAGGGCCAGGTGTTTGTCATAGGCCTGCGGTGAGTAGAGGTCAACCTCATTTGGCCACGGCACTCGCTATGGAAACACTGATTTAGCCTAAAAACTGCAGTTGAACGGGGCCGAAGCCTGGAACGCATCCACGCCCTGATCCGCAAAGGCGGCGACCGCTTCTTGATCGACTTCCGCATCCGGCGCATGGACGAGTCCCCGAACCGGATCAGCCCGTGAACCCCTCGTTGAGGCAGCCGCAGGTCGGCAACCCCTTCTTGCCGACATCCAGCCGACGATGACGTCTGCAGGGCCGGATCGAGAGACCCCGGCCGGCGGCTCAGCCGCCCGCCAGCGGCCACAGCCGCCAGAGCAGGGCCATGATCGCGGCAAACTGGCTGGCCCAGAACACGAACGACCAGGCGAGGATGTTGGCCCGCACGCGCTCGGTCTGGGCACGTACCTGTTCGATCTCTTTGATCAGCTCGGCGCGCACCCGTTCGATGTCTACCTTCAGCTCGGCGCGCACCTGCTCCGTCTCGCGCCTGACCAGCTCGATCTCTCTGATGAGCTTGAGCTCGGTCTCGCTCAGATTCTGCCGCGTGGCGAGGTCGGGCAGGTGCGGATAGCGCACCTCCAGCATCTCGAAGGCCTCGGCGATGACCCGCGCGCGTGTGCGGTCATCCGGCGCGTTGGCGAGCCGGTCGTAAAGATCGATGAGCGAGGTCGAGGCCGACATGGGCACATTCTACCCCGGCGGAAAGAAAAAACGCGCCCAGGCCAGCGGCCCATCCCCACCCTGCCATCGGTCGGCAATCCCTTGCCGACAACCCACTCTTGTGTGACGACACTGCCTGACGTTTTGCGGCAGCAGGTGACGAAAATCGTCACCCGTCATCCGCAAGCGCAGCCCCGCTCGGCTCCAGCCGTGACCCCACCGTCGAAGCGCCCATCGCCTGGTCGTCCATCGCTCAAGTTCCGGCCCGTCCGGCCGATACTGACCTAGAGAGAGCGAGATCCAGGATAGCTGGCACGCTTCTCGCTTGGACCCAGACGACGCCCAACGGCGTACATCTGTGATTCGCAACCCACATAGGAGTCCATCATGCAACACTTGCAACACCGCACCGGCCAGGCCGGTTTCACCCTGATCGAACTGTTGATCGTCGTGGCCATCATCGGCATCTTGGCTGCGATCGCTGTGCCGGCTTATCAAGACTATACGGGTAAGGCACAATTGTCGGAGGCCATTAATCTGACATCCAGTGCCAAACTGGCTGTATCAGCGTGTTACAACGATACAGGAAGCTTAACAGACTGCGACGCCGGGTCAAATGGCGTACCGGCGGACATTTCAAGTAATGCTGGGAAGTATGCAAAT
Organism: Pseudomonadota bacterium; assembly: GCA_021826065.1. Lineage (GTDB taxonomy): Bacteria > Pseudomonadota > Gammaproteobacteria > Burkholderiales > Thiobacillaceae > JANWZL01. Next base: position 92,748 of record JAKADY010000002.1, on the reverse strand, counting down.
AGCATAGAAACAGCAAACGGTATAATAACTGTCACTATGAAGAGTACAGGTGTCGCATCTTGTGTGAGCGGCAAGAAGGTCACGCTCACACCCGCCGCCGCGACTTCTGGTCAACCGCTTAACTGGACATGTTCAACGGACGCCACTTGCGCACCTTCTACCTGTCCTACCAGCAGCGGCGGCAGCAGCGGCGGCAGCAGCGGCGGCAGCAGCGGCGGCAGCAGCGGCTGATCTTGCAACCCACCAGGCCTCTGTTATGGACAGGATGAATGTCTGACATGGCGGAGGCCAGCCCGTCCAGTACCCTGCCTCGGCAGGGTTTTTTTTGAGAAAAATCAGAGAAAAAGCAATAATAAAGTCTAATCATTGAACTGTCCTTGTTAGACCTATTGGGGTCGGGTACTAGGACTACAACACCGCGGCACATGGATCATCGGTCGACACTGCAATGGTAATACGCCAATCTGCTGACAATTACACCCGCTGTGAAAAAGTAAAAAGTTAAGCAAGTAAAAGTTAAGGACACCCACTTGCTTTTCTTTTGACACCCCCCTCCGCTCCGCTAGGATGACGCCATGACCCGCCCCCGCTCCGAACTCGTCTCAGTGGCCGATACGCCCTGGTATCACGTGGTTTCCCGCTGCGTGCGCCGTGCCTTTCTGTGTGGCCAGGATGCCCTGACGGGCAGGAACTTCGACCACCGGCGCGGCTGGATCGAGGCGCGCATCCGCCAGCTCGCCTCCGTCTTCACCATCGATGTGGCCGCCTATGCGGTGATGAGCAACCACTACCACATCGTGCTCAGAATCGACCGCGCGCGTGCGCTAAGCTTGAGCGACGACGAGGTGCTCGAGCGCTGGACTCAGCTTTTCACCGGGCCGCTTCTGGTGCAGCGCTACCAGAATCCCGAAACACGTGCGGTGATGGATGATGCGGAATTGGCGCGCGTCATGGAATACGCCGCGCTCTATCGCGAGCGGCTGAGCGATCTATCGTGGTTCATGCGCGTGCTCAACGAAGGCATCGCTCGCGAGGCCAACCGCGAGGACGGCGTCAAGGGCCGCTTCTGGGAAGGCCGCTTCAAGAGCCAGGCGCTGCTCGACGAAGAAGCGGTGTTGATGGCGATGGCCTATGTCGATCTCAACCCGATCAGGGCGGGGATCTGCGAAACGCCCGAGGCGAGCGACTACACCAGCGTGCAGGCACGTCTTGCGCCCGAAAAGGTCGAAGCGCGCGTTGCGCTAAGCATCGCCGAGATGGCCACGGAAGCAAGAAGCGAAAATCAACCGACCGAGCCAGGCGCGCTACTGAGTGAGGCGCTGGCAAGTCACGCCGACGAGGGGCTACACGCGAAAGACACTGCGCAAGCCGCCTTGCTGCCTGCCCCGCTTATGCCCTTCGATGCCACGGGCCGGGAGGCCTGGGCGATCCCCTATGCCTGGGCGGACTATCTGGAACTCGTCGAGACCCTGGGCCGTTGCCTGCATCCGCTCAAGCGCGGCATCATCCCGCAGAGGACGCCGAAGCTACTCGAACGGCTGGGGGTGGATACGGAAGCGTTCATCGAACACGGCACGATGTTTCTCAAGGAATTCGGCCACGCCGTGGGTAAACCGGCTTCACTCATCGAGCTCGCCGCCCGGCGACAGGCGAAATTTCTGCGCGGCATGAGCGCAGCAAAAAGCGTGTTCGAAAAGCGGGTGGCTTGAGATACGCCCATGCGCTTGGCCAGCCATACGGCGGCCTATAAAATCAGCATATTTCATCTTGAAGCAGGACGAGGACTGAGCGATGGGCGTGGCGCTGAGGCTTTATGAACAGCTCACCGACGCCGGTGAGGACAAGGCGCGCGCACGCCTGATCGCAGAAGCTTTCGAGACGCTGGAGTCGCGTTATCCGCAGCTATCCGATATCGCCACGCAGGCCAACCTACGCGAAACCGAGCTTAGGCTGCAAAAAGAGATCAAGGAGGTCGAAGGCAGGCTGCAAAAAGAGATTAAGGAGGTCGAAGGCAAGCTGCAAAAAGAGATCAAGGAGGTCGAAGGCAAGCTGCAAAAAGAGATCAAGGAGGTCGAAGGCAAGCTGCAAAAAGAGATCAAGGAGGTCGAAGGCAGGCTGCGCATCGAGATCGAAGCGGTGCGGCTGGAAATCAAGAACGTCGAAGTGCGGCTGACACAGGCAATCCACCGCCAGACGGTGTGGGTGGTGCTGGCGGTGGGTGGGGTCACCGGCTTGATCCGCTGGCTAGATGTAGTGCTCCGCTAAGAAACCGCTGCGAAACACCGCGAGCGGGATGGGGCGTGCAATCACAGGACATCCATTCACTATGATCTACCATGGGCGTCGCTCGGTCGCCAAGCCAGCGACCGAGCGCCTCCAGATCCTCGCCGAGCTGCTTTTCCAGCCACCGCTGCTGCACCCCTCGGTGATGCTGCGCCGCGAGGTCTTCGTACGGCATGGTGGTTATGACGAAGCAGCCTCGCATGCCGAGGACTATGCGCTCTGGGTGCGCTTGATGCCTCATGCGCGCTTTGGCAACTGCCCCAGGGTGCTGATGGATTACACGCTCTCGCCGGCGCAGGTGTCGCGCCGCCACAATGTCCAGCAACTGGCAACTGCCCGTCGTTTGCGCATCGCGGCGCTCGGTCGCCTTGGCATTGCCTGCACCCCGGAGCAGGTGCGCATCCCATGCCGGCTTGCGTAATCCGGCGCCAGTGGGCGATCTGACGGAGCTGGCGGCGATTCACAACTGGCTGGTGACCTTGGCTGGGCGCCTCGAACAGGGGGTTCGCAACGCCGTCGAACGGCAATGGTTCCTGCAATCCATCCGCGCCGCTGGATTGGGGCCATCGGTTTATCGCTTTTTTTCAGCGAGTCCGCTCGCGCATGGTTCCGGCAGACAACGCACCCCGTGGAAGCTGCTAACCCAGATGCGTTTGCGTTACCGTACGCCGCTTTATCACTTCCTCGATCCTTTGGCGTGGTGCGGCGCTAGACCTTGGGCCTGGGTGACGTTCGAACCTGCCCGCCTCGGGTAAGCCGCGCGACGGTGTGGAGTCGCGGCCTTTCGTGGGCGTGCGCCAGCAGCAGCCGTCGACTTTGGCCTGTTGCCTTAAAATGACGGTCAGCCGCCGTAAGGAGTCCGCCGATGACCGCCGTGAAAAAACCCGTCTTTAGCGCCGAGGATTATCTCGCCTGGGAGGCCGGCCAGCCCGAAAAACACGAATATCTCGCCGGCGAGGTGTACGCCATGGCCGGTGCTTCCGATGCCCACGTGACGATCAGCGGCAATGTGTTTTCGGCACTGCGCGCCCATCTGCGTGGCGGGCCGTGCCGCGCTTACATTGCCGACATGAAGCTGCGCATCGATGCCGCGGACGCCTTTTTCTATCCCGACGTCTTCGTCACCTGCGCGGCCGCCGATGCGGCCTTGACCCACTTCAAGCGCGAGCCGGTGTTGATCGTCGAGGTGCTCTCTCCCGCCACGGCGGCCTTCGACCGCGGCGGTAAGTTCGCCCATTACCGCAGCTTGGCAAGCCTGCGGGAGTATGTGCTGATCGATTGCGAACGAGTGGCGGTGGATGTCTTTCGCCGCGAAGTGAACGGCCATTGGGTGCTCTATCCCTATGGGCCGGGTGAGACGGTGGAGCTGGACAGCTTGGGGCTTTCCTTGCCGGTGGCGGCGATCTACGAGGAGGTGACGCTGGAGGTCGGCGCCTCCACGCGCTCATAACATCTTGCAAAATTCGGGACACCCACAAATTCCGAATTCGCGAGATACCGCCTTACTGTGTTGCGCACCACCCCGAGCTCACGCGCGATCCGAAGATTTCAGACGTCAATGTAATGTGTAGCTATTTTAGAGACAGTGCACTAGCATCACCCGCGCCCACGGCGCGCAGGAGGGGGGTTGCGGCAAGCGCCGCTCCAGCGAAGTGCGTTTGGGATAGGCGCCCGGCGTGTGCCGCGATGCGAAAAAACCCTGCTCGCAAACGGTCGTGACTGACGTCGCGCCGACAACGCCTGACGGAGATGGCCAAAGGCCCCAAGGGATGAAAACGGCCATGTCCGTTCGACACGTAATACCTTAAGCCGCCCTGCGCTCCAAGACATCCAGACGACGGTCCACCTCGCGCGCCCATTCGCGCACCCAGCTCTCCAACCCCTCGTGTTCTTCGCGGCGCACGATCACCTCGTAGAGCCTATCCAGCCGGCGGTGGGTCTCGTCGATGCGGGCGATGAAGTCCGCCTGGACCTTGTCGATGCGCTTGTTGGTCTCGTCGATGCGACCGAGCAGATCGTCGTGGATCTTGTCGATGCGCTTGTTGGTCTCGTCGATGCGACCAAGCAGATCGTCGTGGATCTTGTCGATGCGCTTGTTGGTCTCGTCGATGCGACCAAGCAGATCGTCGTGGATCTTGTCGATGCGCTTGTTGGTCTCGTCGATGCGCTGGCTCAGCGCATCGATGCGGCGGCTCTGGTCCACCAGGTGCAGGTCTATGGAATTGAGCCGCTCACGCGTGGCCGATTGCTCCTGGCGGATCGATTCGAGCTCGGGGATGAGGAAGTCTTTGATCTGTTGCAATAGCTCCATGCGCACAGCTCCAATTGCAGCATCCGTACGTGATTCGTTGTCGGCAGTCTAGCACATCGCCGCATCCCAGCCGAGTAGCCATCCTTGCTCGTCAAAGAAATGCGCCCAGCACCATGACCTCGCGCAGGCGCTTAGGGCATCAGACGTCCGTTTTCGGAAAGGCAGTCTTGTTGCCTTCTTCAGAAGGCGATGGAATCAACGACCGGTGGGCATCGATCGTTGTTGTCAAGGACTCGGGATGCTTCTTCCCCCGCTCGTCCTCCTCCACCCGCGCCAGCCAGCGCAACCAGACGCGCAGGTGGCGGAAGTCGTCGGGGTGCAAGCTGTCCGGGTAGAGGGCGAGGCTGCGCGCCTTGCCCTGTGCACGGTAGGCGAGCATGCACAGCCAGGGCGTGACGCTGCTGTGGGGTAGGAGGCTCACTGGCTGCCAGTCCTGGCCTGCGGCGCGCAGTTCCAGGCTGCCGTCGGCGTTCAGGCGCAAAGCGACGACCGCTGGCCGGCGCCAGGCCCGCCAGGTGATGAACACGGTGAACAGCACCGCGGCAAGGATACCGGCGGCTGGCAGGTCGGCCAGGGCAATGGCGGTGAGTGCGAGCAGGGCGATACCGACGAGGACCCTACGCTGCAGGCGCGAGGGCCTGATCCTGATCGTCCGTGCCGGCTGTGTGGCGCGCATCCTTCCGCTGCTGGCGTTCAAGCCAACGGACATGACTTTGAGCAGACGCCCCGCAATATGAAAGTCATGTCCGTTTCCCTCACCCCCAGCCTCTTTCCCAAAGGAGGAAGATGGGAGCCTAGAGTACTCGCTACGCGACTTTTACGTTGGGCTTACTGCCTGCCCGCGCCTGCGGGCAGTCCTTTGCAGTACATTCTACCGGAGGCTCAAGGCAGACGCTGGGTCTGATCGAGCAACGCCTTCAGGTATTTGGCCGGGATGGCGTAGGTGATGCCGCTCGGGTCCTTGAGGGCGTTTTCCTTTGCGCCCTTGACGAAGACCGAGTTGATGATGCCCAGGACCTCGCCGGTGTCCGGGTCGTAGAGCGGGCTGCCGCTGTTGCCGGGATAGGCGATGGCGTCGAGCTGGAAGATGAGGAAGCTCGCCTCGGCGCGGCGGATGAGTCTGGGGGTGAGGCGGCCGGCGCTGCCCGGCGGGGTGAAGACGGGGGCGATGGCGGCCAGGCCGGCGCGGTGGGTGGAGGGGTAGAGCCCCAGGACGGCGCCGAGGGGGTAGCCGGTGAAGTACAGGGTCTGGCCCTCGCGCGCCCGGTCGGAGTCGCCGAGTCGCAGCGCGGGCAGCGGGTCGCCCTGGATGCGCAGCAGGGCCAAGTCGCGCTCGCTGTCGCTGGTGATGCGCTCGGCGGCGCGGACCTCGATCTGGCTCCCGCGGCGGACCAGCACCCCCAGGGTCTCGTTGCGGGCGGTGTCCAGCTCCTTGACAACGACGTGGGCATTGGTGGCCACCGTTAGGCCGTCGCCGACGACGAAGCCGGTGCCGGCGAGCTGCACGCGCGGGTTACGGGTGGGGTGGTGGGTGCCGACACCGACCACCGCCGGCTTGATGCGGGGCAGGGTCTCGACCAGGCCGCTGCCCTGCGCTGCCGCATGTAACGGCAACATGCCCAGGTGCACGAAGGCCATCAGAAGGATCAACTTGATAAGGGGGTAGTTCATGGGTGACATCATGCCACGAGCGAGGGGCGGGACGGTGTGTCACGGCCCGATCGATGGGCCACCAAGCATTCGAGCTTGGGTTAAACTGCGGATCCGTCGCGCCTTTCGTGTCTGGGGGCTTAATCGAAGTGCGTGACTCAATGCTCGGCAGCCTACCCACCCCGGCGCCCTTGCTGAATACTTGCATCGAGCAGACCTTGCTTCAAGAAAACGCAAAACCGCACCGTTATAAACTCTTGCCGCGCGCCGCTGCCGCAACCGCAGCCGACGCAGACTGACACATTTCTCACATCCGATCAGGGGAAAGCATGACCACCATCGCAGTTGTCGGCCTCGGCTATGTGGGGCTGCCGCTCGCCGTCGAATTCGGCAAGAAATACGACACCTTGGGCTATGACCTGTCCGAGGCCAAGATCGCCAACTATCGCAACTACTGCGACCCGACCGGCGAGGTCTCCAGCGAGGACCTCAAGGCGGCCACGCGGCTTACGGTCAGCACCGACCCGGCCATCCTGGGCGAGGCGGACTTCATCGTCGTGGCCGTGCCCACGCCGGTGGACGCGGCGCACATCCCGGACTTCTCGCCCTTGATCGGCGCCTCGACCACGGTGGGCAAGCACATGAAGCGGGGAGCCATCGTCGTCTATGAATCCACCGTCTATCCCGGCGCCACCGAGGAGGTGTGCATCCCCCTGCTGGAGCAGCACTCGGGGATGAAGTGGAAACAGGACTTCCACGTCGGCTACTCGCCCGAGCGCATCAACCCCGGCGACAAGGAGCGCACCATCACCAAGATCGTCAAGGTGGTCGCCGGCGACGATGCCGCCACGCTGGACAAGGTGGCCGAGGTCTACGGCTCGATCATCACCGCCGGGGTGCACCGCGCCAGCTCCATCAAGGTGGCCGAGGCGGCCAAGGTGATCGAGAACACCCAGCGCGACCTGAACATCGCGCTCATGAACGAGCTGGCGGTGATCTTCGACCGCATCGGCATCGACACCCTGGAGGTGCTCGAGGCGGCCGGCACCAAGTGGAACTTCCTGCCCTTCCGCCCGGGCCTGGTGGGTGGCCACTGCATCGGCGTGGACCCCTATTACCTCACGCACAAGGCGGAGATGCTGGGCTACCACCCGCAGGTGATCCTCGCCGGCCGCCGCATCAACGATGGCATGGCCGCCTGGGTGGCGCAGCAGACGGTCAAGCAGATGATCAACAACGGCAGCTCGGTGAAGGGGGCGCAGGTGATCGTGCTGGGGCTCACCTTCAAGGAGAACTGCCCCGACCTCAGGAACTCCAAGGTGGCCGACCTGATCCGCGAGCTGCAGTCCTTCGGCTGCGAGGTCAGTGTGCACGACCCCATCGCCGCCCCGGAAGAAGCGATGCACGAGTATGGCCTCAAACTCACCCCCTGGCATGAACTGCCCGGCGGGGCGGATGCCATCGTCGCCGCGGTGTCGCACCGGCAGTACCTCAGCATGCCGCTTGCCGACATCCTGGCCAAACTCAAACCGGGCGGGGTGTTCACCGACGTCAAATCGGCCTACGACCCGGCCGCCATCCGCGCGGCGGGCTATAAACTCTGGCGGCTGTGATGACGGCCTACCAGGCCCTGCTCGAACGGCTGCCCGGCGAGCCGCGCACCTGGCTGGTCACCGGTGTGGCCGGCTTCATCGGCTGCAACCTGCTGGAGACGCTGCTCAAACTCGACCAGCGGGTGGTGGGGCTGGACAACTTCGCCACCGGCCACCGGCGCAACCTGGAGAGCATCCGCGCCGCCGTGACCCCGACGCAGTGGGCGCGCTTCCGCTTCATCGAGGGGGACATCCGCGATCTGCCCACCTGCCGCGCGGCCTGCGCCGGGGTCGATTACGTCCTGCACCAGGCGGCGCTGGGCTCGGTACCACGCTCCCTTGAGGACCCCATCACCACCAACGCGGCCAACATCGACGGTTTCCTCAACATGTTGGTGGCCGCGCGCGATGCGGGGGTGGCCCGCTTCGTCTATGCCGCCTCCAGCTCCACCTACGGCGACCACCCGGACCTGCCCAAGGTGGAGGACCGCATCGGCCGGCCCCTGTCGCCCTATGCCGTGACCAAGCTGGTGAACGAGCTCTATGCCGAGGTCTTCGCCCGCGCCTATGGCTTCCGCGCGATCGGCCTCCGGTACTTCAACATCTTCGGCCCGCACCAGGACCCGGAGGGCGCCTATGCCGCCGTGGTGCCGCGCTGGGTCGCGGCCATGATCCGCGGCGAACCGGTCTACATCAACGGCGACGGCGAGACGAGCCGCGACTTCTGCTACATCGCCAACGCCGTGCAGGCCAATCTGCTGGCGGCGACGACGCAAGACCCGGAGGCCACCGACCAGGTCTACAACGTGGCGGTGGGCGACCGCACCACACTCAACGACCTCTTCCGCGCCATCCGCGACGCCCTGGCAGGGCGCTTTCCGCATCTGCGTGACCTGCAGCCCATCTACCGCGACTTCCGCCCCGGCGACGTGCGGCACTCCCAGGCCGACATCGGCAAGGCGCGCCGGTTGCTCGGCTACGCGCCGACCCACCGCATCGCCGAGGGTTTGCGGGAGGCGATGGACTGGTATGTGGCGGACCTGGCGCCGGGTCGCTGAGCGCGCCCTGCTCGTTGCCGCGCTGCATACCCCGGCCCACGCCGAGCTGCCCGAGCCCATCGAGCGCGCCCTCGCCGCCGCGGGCATCCACGAGGCGAACGTGGCGCTGGTCATCCAGCCGCTCGACAGCCCCACGCCCCTGGTGAGTCACGGGGCCGATCGTCCCCTCAACCCGGCCTCGGTGATGAAGCTGCTGACCACGCTCGCCGCGCTGGAGACCCTGGGGCCGGCCCATACCTTCAAGACCCGCGTCCTCTTAACGGGCGAGATCAAGGGCGACACCCTGCAGGGCGACCTCGTCCTCAAGGGCGGCGGCGACCCCTCGCTCACCCTGGAGCGGTTCTGGCTGCTGTTGCGCGAGGTGCGTGCCCAGGGGATCCGCCACATCGCCGGTGACGTGCTGATCGACCAGTCCTGTTACGACCTCGCCCCCGAGGACCCCGGCGCCTTCGACCAGGCGCCGCTGCGCCCCTACAACGCCCCGCCGGCCGCGCTGCTGGTGGACTTCAACACCCTGAGCCTGCGCCTGGCCCCCGAAAACGGCGCGCTGCGCCTGACGCTCGACCCGCCGGGCCTGCCCGTGCGCGGCCAGGTCCGCCTGACCGACCAGGCCTGCAACGGCTGGCAGGCCGGGCTCGCCTACCGGCTGGCGGAGGGCGCGCTGTGGGTCAGCGGCAGCTATCCGGCCGCCTGTGGTGCAGGCAGCCTGCGCCTGTCCCTGCTGCCCCCCGATCAGGCCGTGGCCGCCGCCTTTCGCGCCCTCTGGGCCGAGCTGGGCGGCAGCCTCAGCGGCGAGGTCCTCGCCGCGCACACCCCGCCCGAGGCGCGTGTCTTGCTGGAATTCGAGTCCCTGCCGCTGGCGCGCATCGTCACCGACATCAACGAGTACAGCAACAACGTCATGACGCGCATGCTGTTCCTGAACCTCGGGGCGCTCCGCGAGGGGCCGCCGGCCACCCTGGCCAAGGGCGAGGCGGCGCTGCGGGACTGGCTCACGGCGCGTGGCCTGACGATGCCGGAACTCGTCATCGAGAACGGCTCGGGCCTGTCGCGGATCGAGCGCATCTCCGCCGCCTCGCTCGCCAGGCTGCTGCGCTATGCCGCCAGCCGGCCGGTCTTTCACGACTTTATCGCCTCGCTGCCGACCCTGGGCCTGGAGGGGACCCTGCGCCAGCGCCTCGCCGCAAGCCCCCTGTCGGGCCGCGCCTGGCTCAAGACTGGCACGCTCAATGGGGCGCGCAACCTGGCTGGCTACGTCATGGACGCCCAGGGCCGGCTCCACCTGTTCGTCTTCCTCGTCAACCACCCGCGTGCAGCGGCGGCGGCCGCGGCCCAGGACGCCGCCCTGACCTGGCTGGACCAACGGCCCGCTCCGGCGCCGCCAACACCCACGCCCGAGGCACCCTGAGCCGCTGACCGGGCCTTCGGGCACCGTGTGACAATGGTATTTCAACCCAGATTGTCCATTAGACCGGCCAGTGCCTTGAGGTAGGTCATCCCGCGTGCCAACGCTGCGTGTGCCGAACCAGCCGCATGGCCTACGCGGGCCTCGCTCGCCCCTGGTCGGCCATCTCGCGCGCAACTTCTCGGCGAGGTGTTCAACCTCGCCTGCGACCGTCGCGCGCAAGCTGGCTCGATCATGGGCTTCGCGCCTTCCCGCGTCCTAATGGACAATCTGGGTTCAACAATCACTTATACACAGGCCGCAACGCACCCGCGCCTAGCCCGAATCGACCCCCAAGTCAACCCCCAAGGGGGCTTGTATCCGCTTGAAATATATGATTTTTGTGCTGTCCATTTTTTGTGCGGCGCTGGTCAACTGCCCATGCAGCAAGGCTTTATTGCAGATTTGAGGGCCCTTACCCACAAAGTTATCCACAGCTTGCGTGGACAATCGGAAAAGTTGTTTGTACCACGCAGGGATAGTAGGCAAATGCAGAAATCACTTTAACTCGAAGCGGTCAAAGCCCCCTCACCGTTCGCATGCGCATCGCCCAGGTCGCCCTCGACACCCCTCTGCCCAAGACCTTCGACTACCTCATCCCGCCCGGGCAGACCCTGAGCGAGGCGGACGTCGGCCGTCGCGTGCGGGTGAGCTTCGGGCGTCGCGAGCAATGGGGCATCGTGGTCGGTCTCGCCGAGTCTACTTCGCTCGCCCTGGAGCAGCTCAAACCCATCCTGGCCGTGGATCGCAGCCTGCCGCCACTGCCGCACGCGGTTCTGGCGCTGGCGCGCTTCGCCGCCGATTACTACCACCATCCCTTCGGGGCGAGTCTGCTCGCCGTGCTGCCGCCGGCGCTCAAACGGCCGAACGCCTCACGGCCGGCGCCGCCCACCGCCTACGCCCTGACCGAGGCCGGGCGGGAACTGGCACAACGGCTACCGGCACGGGCCACGGCCCAGCGGCGCCTGGCCGCATTGTTGCAGCAGGGCCCCGTACCGGCCGCGCAGCTCGGCGAGCTGCGCACCACCCTGCGCGAGTGGGTGCGGCGCGGTCTCGTTGCCGAGGCGCCGCCATCCCCCGCGCTGCCACCCTCCCCCGAGCCCGCCCCGGCGCTCAACGCCGCCCAGGCCGAGGCCGTGGCGCGCATCCTGGCGCAGGCGGGACGCTTCAACACATGGCTGCTCTTCGGGGTGACCGGCAGCGGCAAGACCGAGGTCTATCTGCGCCTGATCGAGCGGATGCTGGCCGAGGGACGCCAATCCCTGGTGCTGGTGCCGGAGATCCACCTCACGCCGCAGCTCACCGAGCGCTTCCACCGCCGCTTTCCCGCCGCTCACCTCGTCAGCCTGCACAGCGGACTGGCCGACGGGGCGCGCACGGCCAACTGGCTCGCCTGTCTCGAAGGCCGTGCCGACATCGTGCTGGGCACGCGGCTGGCGGTGTTTGCCCCGCTCGAGCGCCTGGGGCTGATCGTCGTCGACGAGGAACATGACCCCTCCTACAAGCAGATAGAGGGGCTGCGTTACCACGCCCGGGACGTCGCCGTTTGGCGGGCGCGTCAATGCGGGGTGCCGGTGGTGTTGGGCTCCGCCACCCCTGCCCTGGAATCCTGGCGCAACGCCCAGGCGGGGCGCTACCAGCGCCTGGACCTGCCCGAGCGGGCCGGGGGCGCCACCCTGCCGCAGATACGGCTGATCGACACGCGCGCCGACCGTCCACGCCAGGGCCTGAGCAACACGCTCCTGCAGGCGCTGGCCGCCAACCTTGAACGCGGTGAGCAGAGCCTGGTGTTCATCAACCGGCGCGGCTATGCCCCCACCCTGTTTTGTAACGCCTGCGGTTACGTGGTCCACTGCCCGCGCTGCGCCGCCCATCTGGTGCTGCATCGCCAGGGGGATGGCTTTCGCCTGCAATGCCACCATTGCGGCCTCGCCCGCCGGCCGCCCGAGACCTGCCCGGAATGCGGCGCGCTCGACCTGCGCGCCTCGGGCCAGGGCACCCAGCGTCTCGAGGAGACCCTCTCCGAGCGTTTCCCCGCCGCCCGCATCCTGCGCGTGGACCGCGACACGGTGATGCGGCGGGGGCGTTTCGAGGCCGTGCGCGACGCCGTGCACGAGGGCGAGGTGGACATCCTGGTCGGCACCCAGATCCTCGCCAAGGGACACGACTTCCCGCGGCTGACCCTGGTCGGCGTGGTGGGCGCCGATGCGGCGCTGCTCTCCGCCGACTACCGGGCCGGCGAGCGGCTGTTCGCCCAGCTCATGCAGGTGGCCGGCCGCGCGGGGCGGGCCGAGCACCCGGGGCAGGTCCTGGTGCAGACCGCCTTCGCCCAGCACCCGCTCTACCAGGCCCTGCTACGGCACGACTATCCGGCCTATGCCGCCCGTGCCTTGCGCGAGCGGCGCGAGGCGGACTTCCCGCCCTTCGTGCGCCAGGCCATGCTGCGCGCCGAGGCCGGCAGCGATCAGGCCGCTCAGGCCTTTCTCGAGGCGGCACGCGCCGAGGCGTTGGCCCTGGCCAGCGGGGTGACGGTGTTCGACCCGGCGCCGGCGCTGCTCGCGCGGGTGGCGCACAAGGCGCGCTGGCAGCTCCTGCTGCAGTCGCGCGCCCGCCAGCGCCTGCAGGACTTCCTGGGCCCCTGGGTGGAACGCCTGCGCGCGCTGCCGGCCCGCGGCGTCAACTGGGTGGTGGACGTCGACCCCATCGAGTTTTGAGAACACGGCGGCCAGGCCAGGCCCGCCAAGACCCGACCGGCGCCGGCCAACTCCTTTATAATTCCAAGGTTGACGCCCCATCCCGCATCATGCCCCCCTCCTACATCGATCCCAAACAGCACCTCACCGGGCTGCTGCGCCAGGCCCTCGCCCAGGTCGCGCCACAGGCGGACCTGAGCGTCGAGCTGGAGCGCCCGAAACAGGCCAGCCACGGCGACTGGGCGAGCAATCTCGCCATGCAGCTCGCGCGCGGCCTGAAACGCAATCCGCGCCAGGTCGCCGCCGACCTGGTGGCCGCCCTACCCGTCTCGGAGTGGGTGGCACGCGTCGAGATCGCCGGCCCCGGGTTCATCAACTTCCACCTTAAGCCCGCGCTCTGGCAGCGCCTGCCGGCCCACATCCTGAGCCTCGGCGCGGAATACGGCCGTGTCGACCTGGGGGGCGGCGAGCGCATCCAGGTGGAGTACGTCTCCGCCAACCCCACCGGGCCGCTCCATGTCGGACATGGGCGCGGCGCGGCCTACGGGGCCAGCCTGGCCAACGTGCTGACCTACGCGGGCTACGACGTCACCCGCGAATACTATGTCAACGACGCCGGCCGGCAGATGGACATCCTGGCGGTCTCGACCTGGTTGCGCTATCTCGAGTTGACCGGCGAGACGGTGCCCTTCCCGCCCAACGCCTACCAGGGCGGTTATGTGCGCACCATGGCGGCCAGCATCCACGCCCTGCACGGCGACCGCTACAGGCGCAGCCGCGCCGAGGTCCTCAACGGGGTGCCGCCCATCCCCGGCGCCGAGGACTATGCGCAACGGCCTGATGCCAAGGACGCCGCAGAGGCGGCCCTGGACGCCCTGATCGCCGCCGCCAAGCGCCTGCTCGGCCAGGACTACGACTACTTCCACGGCTACGCCCTGGAGGAGCAACTGGGGGACTGCCGCAACGACCTGACCGAGTTCGGGGTCACCTTCGACCACTGGTTCTCGGAGCGCAGCCTGCACGAGGCGGGGCTGATCGACCGTGCGGTCGAGTTGCTGCGGCACAAGGGCCACATCTACGAGCAGGACGGTGCCTTGTGGTTCCGCTCCAGCGCCTTCGGCGACGAGAAGGACCGTGTGGTGCGGCGCGAGAATGGGCAATACACCTATTTCGCGGCGGACATCGCCTACCACATCAACAAATTCGAGCGGGGCTTTGCGCGCGTGATCGACGTCTGGGGCGCCGACCACCACGGCTACGTGCCGCGCGTGAAGGGGGCGCTGGCCGCCGCCGGCTACGACCCCGAGCGTCTGACCGTGGACCTGGTGCAGTTCGCCGTGCTCTACCGCAACGGCCAGAAGGTGTCGATGTCCACGCGCGCCGGCGAGTACGTCACCCTGCGCGAATTGCGCCAGGAGGTCGGCAACGATGCCTGCCGCTTCTTCTACGTCCTGCGCAAGTCCGACCAGCACCTGGACTTCGACCTGGACCTCGCCAAGAGCCAGAGCACCGACAACCCGGTCTATTACATCCAGTATGCGCATGCGCGGATTTCCAGCGTGCTCGCCGCCTGGGGCGGGATGGAAGGCGATCTGCTCGACGCCGATGCGAGCCTGCTCACCCACCCGGACGAGATGGCCCTGCTCAAGCGGCTGGCCGAGTTCCCAGAGACCATTGCCAGCGCCGCGCGCGAGCACGCCCCGCACCTCGTCGCCTACTACCTCAAGGACCTGGCCGCCGCCCTGCACGGGGTCTACACCACCTGTCAGTTCCTGGTCGAGGACGAGGCCCTGCGGCTCGCCCGCCTGCAGATGATCGCCGCCACCCGCCGGGTGCTGCGCACCGGCCTCGGCCTGCTGGGTGTGTCGGCGCCCGACAAGATGTAAACCGCGCGCGAGCCGATGCGCTGCGAAGGCTTGACCGAGCGTGGCCAGACAACCTAGCCGCGGCCGCCGCGCCGCCCTGGAACAACCGCCCCGCGGCAAGGCCGGTGGGTTGTTCATGGGCATCCTGATCGGCCTGATCGTCGGTCTGCTGGTCGCCGCGGGCATCGCCTGGTATCTCAACAGCAAACCGGGGCAGTTCAAGACTGCCGATCAGGTCCCGCTCACCCCCGAGCCGGTTGCGCGGCCACCGGCGACCACCGTGTCCGAACCACGGCCGGCGGCGCCCTCGAAACCTGCGCCCCGACCTGAAACAGCGAGGCCGGAACCGGCCCGGACGGCCGCCCCGCCGCCCCCCAGCCCCCAGCCCGTTCCCAAGGCCACCAAACCGCCACCCGCCAAGCCGACCGCCGAGGCAGCGCCCGCGGCAGGCTCCGATTTCACCTTCTTCGACATCCTGCCCGGAGAGAAGCCGGCCAAGCCGTCGGCTGCCAAGCTGCCACGCGAGGTCTGGTGGCTGCAGGTGGCCGCGCTCAGGGAGGCCAAGGACGCCGACCGGCTCAAGGCGCGCCTGACCCTGCTGGGGCTCAACGTCCAGGTGCAGCCGGTGGCAAGCGGCGAGGCCACCCTGCACCGCGTCCGTGTCGGCCCCTTCAAGACCGAGGACGAGGCCCTCACCGCACTCGACATCCTGGCGGAGAACAACTACGAGCCGCGTCTGTTCAAAGAGAAGCTAGACCAACCCTGAGGAGCAACCATGTCCATGCTGCGCACCCTGCTGACCTTGTTCACCACCCTTGTCCTTGGTTTCACGCCCATCCTGCACGCGGCGGAATGGGGCAAGGATTATGTCGAGATCATACCGGCGCAACCGGTCGATGCCACCCGCGGCAAGGTGGAGGTGATCGAGTTCTTCTGGTACCGCTGCCCACACTGCGCCGATCTGGAGCCCGAGCTTGAGGCCTGGATCAAGCGTCAGCCGCCCCATGTCGTGGTGCGCCGGCAGCCGGCGGTGCTGAACGATAGCTGGCTGCCGCTCACGCGCGCCTACTATGCCTTGGAGGCGGTGGGCCAGCTCGAGCGGCTGCATGCCGAGGTCTTCAAGGCCATACACCGTGAGCGCATCGACCTGAACGACCCCAACACCTTTTTCGACTGGGCGGCCGCGCGCGGGGTGGACCGGCGCAAACTGGCCGAGGCCTACAACTCCTTCTCGGTCAACGCCAAGGCGGCGCGCGCCAAGCAGCTCTCCGCACGATACAAGATCACCGGCGTGCCGGCCTTCGTCGTCAACGGCAAGTTCCAGACCTCGGCCTATCTCACGGGCGGCCACAAGGAGCTGTTCCGCGTGCTCGATGCCCTGATCGAGCAGGAGCGCGGCAAGCGCTGACCTGACCGGGCCGGGCGATGGCAGGCAGCGAGCAGCCGGCCCAGCCGGGCACGCTCTATGTGGTCTCCACCCCCATCGGCAATCTGCGTGACATCGGCCTGCGTGCCCTGGACGTCCTGCGCAGCGTGGACAGCATCGCCGCCGAGGATACCCGTGTCACGCAGGGGCTGCTGGCCGCCTACGGCATCACCCGCCCGCTCACGGCGCTGCATGAACACAACGAGGCCACCGTCACGCCGCGGCTGATCGCCCGGCTACAGGGCGGCGAGAGCCTGGCCCTGGTGAGCGATGCCGGCACCCCCGGCATCAGCGACCCCGGGGCCCATCTCGTGCGCACGGCGCGCGCGGCCGGCGTGCCGGTGGTCCCGATACCGGGTCCCAGCGCCGCCGCCACGGCCCTGTCGATCGCCGGCATCGCCTCACCGCAATGGCTGTTCTACGGTTTTCTGCCGGCCAAGGCCCAAGCGCGCCGGCAGGCCCTGCAGGGACTCGTTGCGCTGCCCTTCCACCTGGTCTTCTACGAGGCGCCGCACCGCATCCTCCACTGCGTCGCCGACCTGGCCGCGGTCCTCGGCCCCGAGCGGGAACTGATCCTGGCGCGCGAGCTGACCAAGCGTTTCGAGCAAGTGGCCTGCCTGAGGCTGGGCGAGGCGCAGGCCTGGTTGTCGGCGGATGCCGACCGGCAGCGGGGGGAATTCGTGTTGATCGTCGCGGGCGCCGGGCCGGCGGACGGGGCCGAGCCCGCGGCCGCCCGGCAGGTCCTGGCGACCCTTCTGGAAGAGCTGCCGGCCAGTCAGGCGGCGAGGCTGGCCGCCAAACTCACCGGCCGCAAACGGTCAGAGCTCTATCGGCTCGCCCTGGACCTCAAACCGGAGGCCGGCGATCAGCCATAGGTCAGCCGCATGGCCTCCAGGCACAAGGCCAGCAGCGGCTGCGGCAGCAGGCCCAGCAGCAAGACGCCCAAACCGTTGACGGACAGCAGCAGACGGGCGTCACCCGGGGTGGCGAGCACGGGCTCATGGCTGTGTGGCGTGTCGAAGTACATCAGCTTGACCACCCGCAGGTAGTAGTAGGCCCCCACCAGGGAGAACAGGACCGCGACCACGGCGAGCCAGATCCAGCCCGCCCCCACCAGGGCCTGCAGCACGGTCAGCTTGGCATAGAAGCCCACGAAGGGCGGCAGCCCCGCCATGGACAGCATGAGGATGGCCATCAGCGCCGCCAGCCAGGGGGCGCGGCTGTTCAGGCCCTTGTAGTCGTCGAGCGCATCGGCCTCGAAGCCGGCGCGCGCCAGGTGCAGGATCAGGCCGAAGGCACCCAGGCTCATGATCACATAGGTGACGACGTAGTACAGGGCCGCGCCGTAGCCGTTCAACTCGCCCGTCATCACCCCGAGCAGGAGGAAGCCCATGTGGGCAATGGTCGAATAGGCCAGCATGCGCTTGATGTTGGTCTGCATGATGGCGGCCAGGTTGCCGATGGCCAGCGACAATACCGCCATCACCGCCAGCATCTGTTGCCAGTCGGCGTGCGCCGGCTGCAATCCATCGGCGAGCAGCCGGATGACGAAGGCGAAGGCGGCCAGCTTGGGTGCCGAGCCGATGAACAGCGTCACCGCCGTGGGCGCCCCATGGTAGATGTCGGGCACCCACATGTGGAAGGGGGCGGTCCCCAGCTTGAAGCCCAGCCCGGCCACCACGAAGACCAGCCCGAAGGCCAACACCACGGGGTTGTCCACACCGCCCGCCAGTGTGGCGGCCATCTTGTTGAGCTCCAGCGTGCCCGTGAGCCCATAGAGCATGGACATGCCGTAGAGCAGCAGGCCCGAGGCCAGCGCCCCGAGCACGAAGTACTTCATCGCCGCCTCGACCGCCACCGCGTCGTCGCGCCGGAGCGCCACCATGGCGTAGAGGGCGAGCGACAGCAGCTCCAGCCCGAGGTAGAGGGTGAGCAGGTGGCTCGCCGAGATCATCACCATCATCCCCAACACGGCGAAGAGCAGCAGGGCGAAGTACTCCCCGCGCATCAGCGCCCGGTCGGCCAGGTACTGGCGGGAATAGATCGCGGCGGCGATGCCGGCGAGATAGGTCATCAGCTTCAACAGGTCGGCCATGGCGTCGTCGACGAACATGCCGCTGAAGGTGGTCGCCGAGACGCCGTTGGCGGTGAAGGCGGTCAGGCCCGCCGCTGCGAGCAGGGTCAGCAGCGTCAGCACATAGCCGGCCACACGCGGCCTCGCGACGATCTCTGAGCGATCGGCCTGGCCGCGCACGGCATAGGCCTCGAACATGAGCACCACGCAGGCCATCACCAGGACGAGGATCTCCGGCGCGGCGGGGAGCAGATCGGGCATGGGGAAGGTCATGGGTTATTCAGAGAAGAGATTCGAGAGAAAAGAGAAAAGCAAGGCGCTGGCTGTCATCTTTTCTCTCATATCTCACCCCTTTTCTCTCTCAATAGCTCAACTTGCTATGCGCGACATGTTCCAACAGATGATTGACCGAGGCGTGCATCACCTCGGTCAGCGGCAGCGGATAGACGCCCAGGGCGAGCACGCACACGGCGAGCAGGGCCAGGATGAGGAACTCGCGCCCGTCGATGTCCTTGAGCGCGGCCACCTGCGGGTTGGCCACCGGGCCGAAGATCACCCGCTTGTACATCCACAGGGTATAGGCGGCGCCGAAGATCAGGGTGAGGCCCGCCGCCAGCGCCCACCAGAAGCTCACCTGCATGGTGCCCAGGATCACCATGAACTCGCCGATGAAGCCGCTGGTGCCGGGTAGGCCCGCGTTGGCCATGGCGAAGAGCATCATGAAGGCGGCGAACTTGGGCATGGTGTTGACCACCCCGCCATAGTCGGCGATCTGGCGCGAGTGCAGGCGGTCATACATGACCCCCACACAGAGGAAGAGCGCCCCCGAGACGAAGCCGTGCGAGATCATCTGCACCAGTCCGCCCTCTATTCCCAAGGGGTTGAAGATGAAGAAGCCCAGGGTGACGAAGCCCATGTGGGCGATGGAGGAGTAGGCGATCAGCCGCTTCATGTCCGCCTGCACCAGGGCGACCAGGCCGATGTAGACGATGGCCACCAGGGACAGGGCCACCATCAGCCAGGCCAGCTCGTGCGAAGCGTCGGGCACAATGGGCAGGACGAAGCGCAGGAAGCCGTAGGCACCGACCTTCAGGGTGATGGCCGCCAGGACCACCGAGCCGCCCGTCGGCGCCTCGGTATGCGCGTCCGGCAGCCAGGTGTGCACCGGCCACATCGGCACCTTGACCGCGAAGGCGAAAAAGAAGGCGACGAAGAGCAGCAGCTGGGCCGCCAGGGTCAGCGGTACACGATGCCAGGCCAGGATGTCGAAGCTGCCGCCGCTCTCAAAGTAGAGGTAGAGCACGGCCACCAGCATGAGCAGCGACCCCAGCAGGGTGTAGAGGAAGAACTTGATCGCCGCATAGACGCGGTTGGGCCCGCCCCACACCCCGATGATGAGGTAGAGCGGGATCAGCATGGCCTCGAAGAAGATGTAAAACAACACCCCGTCGAGGGCGGCGAAGACCCCATTGAGCAGCCCCGACTGGATGAGGAAGGCGGCCATGTACTGCGCCACCTTCTCGCGGATCACCACCCAACCGGCCAGGACCACCAGCACGGTGGTGAAACTGTTGAGCAGAACGAAGGGCATGGAGATGCCGTCCACGCCGAGGTGATAGTGGATGTTGAAGGCGGGGACCCAGGCCATGCGCTCGACGAACTGCATGGCGTGCGTGGTCTTGTCGAAGCCGGTCCACAGCGGGATGGCGACCAGAAAGCCGAGCACTGCCCCGATCAGGGCGAGCGCCCGGATGCCGTCGGCGCGGCGGTCGTCGCCGCCCAGGGCGAGCAGCAGCAGGCCGGCGACGATGGGGACCCAGATGGTCAGGCTGAGGATTCCGATTCCTTCAAGCATCCAATTGTCCTGAGCGGTGTTTTCTTGTGTCGCGCGTTAACCGTGAAAGTCGCTTGAGCGACTCACGACGCGCCCCTCCCCCGCAAGCGAGGGAGAGCTGGGGGTGAGGGAAACGGGCATGGCTTTCATGCTTCAGTGTGTCAGCTCAAAGTCATGCCCGTTAGTCGACGAACCAGGTGATCAGCAGCGCCACCCCGATGATCATGGCGAAGGCGTAGTGATAGATGTATCCGGTCTGTAGGCTCCGGACCACGGCGGCAAGCCGCCCCACCGCGCGCGCGGTGCCGTTGACGAGCACCCCGTCGATGGCGAAGACGTCGCCCCAGCGCCACAGCCGTCCACCGACGAGGCGCGCGCCGCCGGCGAAGAACCAGTCGTTGAAGTCGTCGAAGCCGTACTTGCGCTCAAGGATGGTGTACAGGATGCCGGCCTTGCGGCGGATCTTCTCCGGCAGGTCACGGCGCACCATGTACAGATACCAGGCGGTGGCCACCCCGGCCACGGCCAGCCAGAAGGGCAGGCTCACGAGGCCGTGCAGCACCATGGCCCCGGCCCCGTGGAACTGCTCGGCCAGGCTCTGCATGGCCGGGTGGGCGGCATGGTTGACGACGATGGCGGACCCGAAGAAGTCGCCGAACAGCATGGGCTCGATGTAGGCCCAACCGGCATAAATGGAGGGGATCGCCAGCAGGATCAGCGGCACGGTCACCACCCAGGGCGACTCGTGCGGTGCGGCATGGCCGCCGTGATGATGACCGTGCGCGTCACCATTCTTGTCCGCCTCGTGGTCGTGCGTGTCGTGCGCGTGGCGGAAGCGCTCCGGGCCGTGGAAGACCAGGAAATACATGCGGAAGGAGTAGAAGGCGGTGACGAAGACGCCGGCGGTCACGGCGAAGGCGGCGAAGCCCGAGCCCCAAAGGTCCGAGGCATAGGTCGCCAGGATGATGGAGTCCTTGGAGAAGAAGCCGGACAGGCCCGGCGTGCCGATCAGGGCGAGCGAGCCGATCAACAGTGTGATCCAGGTGATCGGCATGTACTTGCGCAGCCCCCCCATGTTGCGGATGTCCTGGTCGTGGTGCATGCCGATGATCACGCTGCCGGCGGCGAGGAACAGCAGGGCCTTGAAGAAGGCATGGGTCATGAGGTGGAAGATCGCCACCGAGTAGGCCGACACCCCCAGGGCCACGGTCATGTAACCCAGCTGCGACAGGGTGGAATAGGCCACCACCCGCTTGATGTCGTTCTGCACCATGCCCAGGAAGCCCATGAACAGGGCGGTGATGGCCCCGATCACGAGGACGAAGGAAAGGGCCGTGTCGGACAGCTCGAACAGCGGGCTCATGCGCGCCACCATGAAGATACCGGCGGTGACCATGGTGGCGGCGTGGATCAGGGCGGAGATGGGCGTGGGGCCCTCCATGGAGTCGGGCAGCCAGACGTGCAGCGGGAACTGGGCGCTCTTGCCCATGGCGCCGATGAACAGCAGGATGCAGATCACCGTCATCAGCGCCCAGGGGTAGCCTTGGATCAGGCTGATGGTCCGCTCAGCCAGCTGCGGGGCCTTCTGGAACACCTCGGCATAGTCCAGGGTGCCGAAGTGCACCCAGATGAGGCCGATGCCGAGCAGAAAGCCCAGGTCGCCCACGCGGTTGACCAGGAAGGCCTTGAGGTTGGCGTAGATGGCCGACTCGCGCGTGTACCAGAAGCCGATGAGCAGGTAGGACACCAGCCCCACCGCCTCCCAGCCGAAGAAGAGCTGCAGGAAGTTGTTGCTCATCACCAGCATCAGCATGGCGAAGGTGAACAGCGCGATGTAGCTGAAGAAGCGCTGATAGCCGGGATCGTCGGCCATGTAGCCGATGGTATAGACGTGCACGCACAGCGACACGAAGGTCACCACCAGCATCATCACCGCGGTGAGCGGGTCGATCAGGAAGCCGATCTCCAGACGCAGGTCGCCCGAGGTGAGCCAGGTGTAGACCGGGCCGTTGAAGGTGTTGCCCGCTAGCACGTCCTGAAAGATCAGGATGGAGGCGAGGAAGGCGATCGCCACGCCGGCGATGGTGACCGTGTGCGCGCCGACGCGGCCGATCGCCCGGCCGAACAGCCCGGCGATGATCGCCCCCGCGAGCGGGGCCAGGGGGACGGTCAGGTAGAGCGTCTTCATGTCCATGCCCATCACCCCTTAAGGCTATCCAGATCATCCACGTTGATGGAGCGCCGCGCGCGGAAGAGCACCACCAGGATGGCCAGGCCGATGGCCGACTCGGCCGCCGCCACGGTGAGGATGAAGAAGACGAAGACCTGCCCCGCCGTGTCGTTCAGGAAGTGCGAGAAGGCGATGAAGTTGATGTTGACCGCCAGGAGCATCAGCTCGATCGCCATCAACAAAACGATCAGGTTCTTGCGGTTCAGGAAGATGCCCAGGACGCTGATGGCGAACAGCACAGAGCCCAGCACCAGGTAGTGGTTGAGCCCGATCATGCCTCGTCCTCCTCCGCCTTGAGCTCGGGCTTCTGGGGCTTGAGGTTGACCAGGCGCACGCGCCCCTCGCGCTTGACCTTGACCTGAACGGCCGGGTCCACCCACTTGACCCCCTGCCGCCGCCGCAGGGTGAGCGCGATGGCGGCGACGATGGCCACCAGCAGGATCACCGCCGCCAGTTCGAAGGGATAGACGTACTCGGTATAGAGCAGCAGGCCCAATTCCCTGGTGTTGCTGTAATCGGCCGGCTTGGGCGCGGGCGCGGTAAGACCAAAGGTCTCGCCGCCCAGCACCAACACCATCTGCACGATCATGAGCCCGGCCACCAGTGCGGCGATGGGCAGGTAGTCCCAGAATTGTTGACGCAACTGCTCGATGTTGATGTCCAGCATCATCACCACGAACAGGAACAGCACCATCACCGCGCCGACATAGACCAGGACCAGGGTGATGGCGAGGAACTCCGCCTCCAGGAGGATCCACAGCCCCGCCGCGGTGAAGAAGGCGAGCACCAGGGCGAGGGCCGCGTGCACCGGGTTCTTGGCGGTGATCACCCGCAGGCCCGAGAGGAGCAGGATGGCGGCGAAAAAATAAAAGACGACGGTGGAGAATTCCATGCTTGAGCGGGTTATTCGTTATTGAGGCGGCGTTTTGTGTCGCTATCGATATCGGGCATCCTCGGCCTTGCGCTTGGCGATCTCGGCCTCGTACTTGTCGCCGACCGCAAGCAGCATCTCCTTGGTGTAGTACAAATCGCCACGCTTCTCGCCGTGGTAGTCGATGATGTGGGTCTCGACGATGGCGTCCACCGGGCAGGCCTCCTCGCAGAAGCCGCAGAAGATACACTTGGTCAGGTCGATGTCGTAGCGTGTCGTGCGGCGGGTCCCGTCGGCGCGCTGTTCGGATTCGATATAGATGGCCAGCGCCGGACAGACCGCCTCGCACAGCTTGCAGGCGATGCAGCGCTCCTCGCCGTTGGGATAGCGGCGCTGGGCGTGTAGCCCGCGGAAGCGCGGGCTCATCGGCGTGCGCTCCTCGGGGAACTGTACGGTGATCTTGCGGGCGAAGAGATAGCGGCCGGTGAGCGCCATGCCGCGCACCAGCTCGGTGAGCAGGAAGGTGTTGAAGAACTGTTTGATGCGGCTGAGCATGTCCCCTCCTAGAATGGAAGTCGCCCTGGCGACTCTTGCCGCTCCCCTCCCCCTGTGGGGGAGGGGCTGGGGGTGAGGGAGACGGACATGACTTTCATACTTGGGCCTCGTTCGATCAAAGTCATGGCCGTCAGTGGAAGAGGTGGCCGTAGGGGGTCTGCATCATGAGGCCGACCAGCAGGATCCAGAACAGGGTCACCGGGATGAACACCTTCCAGCCCAGGCGCATGATCTGGTCGTAACGGTAGCGCGGGAAGGTGGCGCGGAACCAGAGGAACAGCAGCAGGATGAAGCTCACCTTGGCCGCCAGCCACACGAAGCCGTCGGGCAGCCCCGGGATGGGGGAGAGCCAGCCGCCCAGGAACATGAGGCTGGTGAGCGTGGAGATCAGGATCATGTTGGCATACTCGGCCAGGAAGAACACGGCGAAGGCCATGCCCGAGTAGTCCACGTGAAAGCCGGCGACGATCTCGCTCTCGCCCTCGGCCACGTCGAAGGGCGCGCGGTTGGTCTCCGCCACGCCGGAGATGAGGTAGACCAGGAACAAGGGGAAGAGCGGCAGCCAGTACCAGTGCCAGAAGCCGCCTTCCTGACCTTTGACGATCTCGACCAGGTTCAGGCTCTGCGCGCTCATCAGCACCCCGACCAGGGCGAAGCCCATGGCGATCTCGTAGGAGACGATCTGGGCGGCGGAGCGCAAGCTGCCGAGAAAGGCGTACTTCGAGTTCGACGCCCAGCCGGCGACGATCACGCCATAGACCCCCATGGAGGTGATGGCCAGGATGTAGAGTAGACTCGCGTCGATGTTGGCCAGCACCAGCCGGTCGGTGAAGGGGATCACCGCCCAGGCGGCCATGGCCGGGGCGATGGCCAGCACCGGGGCGAACAGGAAGAGCCCTCGGCTCGCCCCGCTGGGGATGATGATCTCCTTGGTGAGCAGCTTTACCGCGTCGGCGATGGGCTGGCCCAGCCCCCACAGCCTGAAGCCGAAGAAGCCCACCCGGTTGGGCCCCATGCGCACCTGCATCCAGCCAATAACCTTGCGCTCGGCCCAGGTCAGGTAGGCCACGGCAGTGAGCAGGGGCAGGACGATGGCGACGATCTTGACCAGGGTCCAGACCGGGGTCCAGGCGGGGCCGAGCAGGTCTTGGAACAGTTCCATCACATCTTCTCCAGGCTCAGGCCGCCGAAGCGCGGGCCCAGACGCGAGGTCAGCGGATGCACGGCGGCCACCCGCACCACCTCCGGCAGCAGGCGGTCGTCACGCATGAGCTTCAGGATGGTCTCGCTGTCGCCTTGCCGCACCTTGACCGGCTTGTCCACCGTGAGCCCCAGCCGTTCTATGAGGGCGCCATGGGCCCAGCAGGCGGCCGCCGCCTCCCCGTCGAAGGTGGCCTGCAGGGCCGGAGCACGGCGGGTGAGCAGGTCGAGCTGGTAGATCGGCGTCTCGGCCAGACGCTCCAGCCCCTCCTGGGGTTTGAGCATGCGGATGGCGACCGGGGCCACCGCATTGTCCAGTCGCGCGCGGACGTCCGCCTCGCCCTGCGGCAGGGCCTCGGCCAGGACCTCGCGGCTGGTGTCGTGTTGGAAGCCGGCCAGCCCCATGAGGTTGCCCAGCACGCGCAGGACCTTCCAGGCCGGACGCGTCTCGCCCAGGGGGGGCACGACCGCCTCGAAGGATTGCAGCCGGCCCTCCATGTTGACGAAGCTGCCGGAGGTCTCGGTGAAGGGCGCGATCGGCAGCATGACGTGGGCATAGGCGCTGGCGCGGTCCTGGAAGGGGGTGAGCGCCACCACCAACTCGGCTGCTTCCAGGGCGGCGCGCGCCACGACAGGGTCGGCGGCCTCCAGTTCGGGTTCGCAACCGAGCAGGACATAGACCTTACGCGGCTGGCCGAACATGCCGGCGGCGTCGAGCCCCCCCGCGCCCGGCCGGCAGCCCACCACACCAGCGCCCACGCTGTTCGCCGCCGCCGGTAGGAAACCGAGGCTCGCCCCCGTCGCTCGGGCGATGGCCTGGGCCAGCGTGGCCAGTTCCGCCGCGGCCGGGTGTTGCTGTGCATAGGCGCCGAGCAGGACCGCCTTGCGGGAGCCGGTGAGCAGGCTTTGCGCCATGGCGCGGGCGGCCTCCGTGGCGATGACGCCCTCCAATGCCAAGGGCCCGAGGTCCTGCCCGGCCTCGCGCAGGGCCACCGCCAACTGGGCGAGCGCCGCGACCAGGCCCGAGGGCTTGGCGATCAGGCGCTGCGCCACACGGCACAAAAGGTCGTCATCGGCGGCGTGCACCACGTGCAGCTCCGCCCCGCTCTTCACCGCCTTGCGCAGCCGCTGGGCGAGCAGGGGCTGCTCCTTGCGGATCGTCGCGCCCACGAGCAGGATGCGATCCAGGGCCTCCACCTCGGCGATGGCCATCCCCAGCCAGGGCGTCCCCGCCGTCGCGATCGGATTGGTAAGGTCGAGGCGGGTGTCGATGTTCTCGCAGCCCAGGGCCCGGGCGAACTTTTGCAGTAGGTGGAGCTCCTCCACGGTCTGGTGCGGCGAGGCGAGGAAGCCGACCGCGCCCGGCCCGTGCGCATCGATCAGCACCTTCAGCGCCCCGGTGACCTGGTTCAGGGCCTTGGGCCAGTCGACCTCATGCCACAAGCCGGCCTCGTCGCGCACCATGGGTCGGGTGAGCCGGCTGTCGGCATTGAGTGCCTGATAGGCGAAGCGGTCACGATCGGCCAGCCAGCACTCGTTGATGGCCTCGTTCTCGCGTGGCAGGACCCGGTAGACCCGCTTGTCCTTGACGTGCACCTCGAGGTTTGCGCCCAGGGCGTCGTGCGGGCTCACCGAGGGCCGCCGTGCGAGCTCCCAGGTGCGTGCCGCGTAGCGGAAGGGCTTGGAGGTGAGGGCCCCGACCGGGCAGAGGTCGATCACGTTGCCGGAGAGCTCCGATGTGACCTGGCGCTCGAGGTAGGGCATCACCTCGGTGTGCTCGCCGCGGCCGGGCATGCCGAGCTCCATCAGCCCGGCGATCTCCTGGCCGAAGCGCACGCAGCGGCTGCAGTGGATGCAGCGCGTCATCTCGGTGGCGATGAGGGGGCCCAGGTCCTTGTCGCGCACCACGCGTTTGGGCTCGGTGTAGCGGGATCGGCTTCCGCCATAGCCCACCGCCAGGTCCTGCAGCTGGCACTCGCCGCCCTGGTCGCAGATCGGGCAGTCGAGCGGGTGGTTGATAAGCAGTAGCTCCATCACCCCCTTCTGGGCCTTGATGGCGCGCTCGGAATGGGTATGCACCACCATGCCCTCGGTCACCGGGGTGGCACAGGCGGGCAGGGGCTTGGGCGCCTTCTCCACCTCCACCAGGCACATGCGGCAGTTGGCGGCGATGGACAGCTTCTTGTGGTAGCAGAAGTGCGGGATGAAGATACCGAGCTCGCGGGCGGCGTCCATCACGGTCGCCCCCTGGGCGACCTCGATCCGCTTGCCGTCTATGGTCAGGCTCGGCATGTCAACTCCCCACCATGCAGCGCTTGTGCTCGATGTGGTACTCGAATTCCTGGCGGAAGTGGCGGATGAAGCTCTGCACCGGCCCCACTGCCGCATCGCCCAGGGCGCAGATAGTCCGCCCGGCGATGTTGTCGCCCACGCTCATGAGCAGATCGAGGTCCTCGGGCCGCCCCTTGCCATGTTCGATGCGATGCACCACCCGGTACATCCAGCCGGTGCCCTCGCGGCAGGGCGTGCATTGGCCGCAGGACTCCTCGTAATAAAAGTACGACAGCCGCTCCAGCGCCCGCACCATGCAGACCGTCTCGTCCATGACGATCACCGCGCCGGAGCCCAGCATGGAGCCGGCGCGGGCGATGGCATCGAAGTCCATGCTGAGATCCATCATGACCTCGCCCGGCAGCACCGGTGCTGAGGAACCGCCCGGGATCACCGCCTTCAGCTTGTGTCCGTTGCGCACCCCACCGGCCATCTCCAGGAGTTCGGCGAAGGGGGTGCCGAGCGGCACCTCGTAGTTGCCTGGGCGGTTGACGTGGCCGGAGACCGAGAAGATCTTGGTGCCGCCGTTGTTGGGCTTGCCCAACTGGAGGAAGGCCTCACCGCCGAAGCGCATGATCCAGGGGATGGAGGCGAGCGTCTCGGTGTTGTTGATGGTGGTCGGCTTGCCGTACAGGCCATAGCTCGCCGGGAAGGGTGGCTTGAAGCGCGGCTGCCCCTTCTTGCCCTCCAGCGATTCCAGCAGTGCGGTCTCCTCGCCACAGATGTAGGCGCCATAGCCGTGATGGGCGTGGATGTCGAAGTCCCAGCCGCTGCCGAGGATGTCCTTGCCCAGAAAACCGGCCCGTCGCGCCTCGCCCAGGGCCAGCTCGAAGCGCTCGTAGCAGTCCCAGATCTCGCCGTGGATGTAGTTGTAGCCGGCGCGCGCCCCCAGGGTGTAGCCGGCGATGATCATGCCCTCGATCAGCTGGTGCGGGTTCCAGCGCAGGATGTCGCGGTCCTTGAAGGTGCCCGGCTCGCCCTCATCGGAGTTGCAGACGATGTACTTGTCGCCGGGGAAATTGCGCGGCATGAAGCTCCATTTGAGCCCCGTCGGGAAGCCCGCCCCGCCGCGACCGCGCAGGGCGCTCGTCTTGACCTCGTTGATGATCGTCTCGGGCGGCGTCTTCTCGGCGAGGATCTTCCTGAGCGCCTCGTAGCCGCCGTGCGCGACATAGGTCTCCAGCGACCCCGGGTTGGGCAGATCGAAGGTCCAGGAGCAGACCTTGGTGTTCTTGCCGTCGAACTTCATTTCATCTCGTCCAGCAGACGGTCCACCTGCTCGGGGGTGAGCTTGACGTGCATCTCGTGATTGTTGTGCAGGCACAACGGCCCGTCACCGCAGGCCCCCATGCACTCGCCCTCCTTCAGGGTGAAACGGCCATCCGCGGTGGTCTCGCCGAAGTCGACGCCCAGGCGCTTCTTGAGGTGCTCGGCGATCTCGCCGGCCCCCTGCAGCTGGCAGGGCAGGTTGGTGCACAGGGTGATCTTGTGCCGCCCCACGGGCTTCAGGTCGTACATGTTGTAGAAGGTCGCCACCTCGTACACCGCGATGGGCGGCATCTCGAGGTACTGCGCCACGAACTCGATCACCTCTGGGGAGATCCAGCCCTTTTCCACCTGGGCGATCCTGAGCGCACTCATCACCGCGGACTGCTTGTGCTCCGGGGGATATTTGGCAATCTCGCGGTCAATCTGCGCGAGGGCTTCGCTGGAGAGCAGGCTCATCGGTCGATGTCCCCGAAGACGATGTCGATGGTGCCGATGATGGCCACCACGTCGGCGATCATGTGGCCGCGGGCGAGTTCGTCCAATGCCGCCATGTGGGTGAAGCCGGCCGGACGGATCTTCATGCGATAGGGCTTGTTGGCGCCGTCCGAGATGAGATAGATGCCGAACTCGCCCTTGGGGTGTTCCACCGCCGCATAGGCCTCGCCCTCGGGCACGTGCATGCCCTCGGTGAAGAGCTTGAAGTGGTGGATCAACTCCTCCATGTTGGCCTTCATGGCCTCGCGCGAGGGAGGCGCCACCTTGTGGTTGTCGACGATGACCGGCCCCGGATTCTTCTTCAGCCAATCGACGCATTGCCGGACGATGCGGTTGGCCTGGCGCATCTCCTCGATGCGTACCAGGTATCGGTCGTAGCAGTCGCCGTTCCTGCCCACCGGGATCTCGAAGTCGAGCTGGTCGTAGACCTCGTAGGGCTGGTGCCGGCGCAAGTCCCACACCACGCCGGAGCCGCGCAGCATGGGGCCGGTCAGGCCCAGGGCCTTGGCCCGCTCCGGCGAGACCACGCCGATGCCGACCGTGCGCTGCTTCCAGATGCGGTTGTCGGTGAGGAGGGTCTCGTACTCATCGACATAGGTGGGGAAGCGGTTGGTGAAGTCCTCGATGAAGTCGAGCAGCGAGCCCTGGCGGTTCTCGTTGAGCCGTTTGACCTCCTCCGCGTCCTTGTAGGGCGAGACCTCGTACTGCGGCATGCGATCCGGCAGGTCGCGATAGACCCCGCCCGGGCGGTAATAGGCGGCGTGCATGCGCGCGCCGGAGACCGCCTCGTACATGTCCATGATGTCCTCGCGCTCGCGGAAGGCGTAGAGGAACACGGTCATGGCGCCGATGTCGAGGGCGTGCGCCCCCAGCCACATGAGGTGGTTGAGGATGCGCGTCAACTCGTCGAACATCACGCGGATATACTGCGCCCGGAGCGGCGGCGTGATGCCCAAGAGCTTCTCGATGGCCAGCACGTAGGCGTGCTCATTGCACATCATCGAGACATAGTCGAGCCGGTCCATGTAGGGCACCGACTGCAGGAAGGTCTTGTGCTCGGCCAGCTTCTCGGTGGCGCGGTGCAGCAGGCCGATGTGCGGGTCGGCCCGCTCGATCACCTCGCCATCCAGCTCCAGCACCAGGCGCAGCACCCCATGCGCGGCCGGATGCTGCGGCCCAAAATTCAGCGTGTAATTGCGGATTTCAGCCATGCTCGCACAGCCTTTCTCGAAGGCAGGCCAAGGGCAGACCCGGGCGCAGCTGAATTTCAGCGCAGGCTAACCTTTGCGCAGCAAAGGCTAAGCGCGCAGCGCGGCCGGAGCTAAAGTTGAGCGTGTAGTTGCGGATCTCAGCCACGGCCGACGTCTCCGTAGGTGTCCTCGCGCACGATGCGCGGCGTGACCTCGCGCGGTTCGATCGTCACCGGCTGGTAGATCACACGCTTGAGCTCCGGGTCGTAGCGCATCTCGACGTGGCCCGAGAGCGGGAAGTCCTTGCGGAAGGGGTGGCCGATGAAGCCGTAGTCGGTGAGCAGCCGGCGCAGGTCGGGATGCCCCTCGAAGACGATGCCGAAGAGATCGAAGGCCTCGCGCTCGAACCAGTTGGCCGCCGGCCAGACCTCGACGAGCGAGGGCAGCACGGGGAAATCGTCGTCGGGGCAGAAGGTGCGCACGCGCAGGCGGTGGTTCTTGGCCACCGACAACAGGTGCAGGACCACGGCGAAGCGCCGCCCCGCCCAGGCACCGTCCTTGTAGGCCGAATAGTCCACGCCGGCGAGATCGATCAACATGTCGAAGGCCAGCCCCGGCTCGTCGCGCAGACGGCGCGCGACCTCCAGCCAGTCTGCGGCCGCGACCTCTATGGTCAGCTCGCCCAGGGCGATGCGGCTTTGCGTGATCTTGTCGCCCAGGGTGTCCTGCAGGCGCGCAGCCAGGGCCTCCGCGGTCAACGGCATGTTGGTGTTCCTTTAGCGGGCGATGGTGTTGGTCCGGCGGATCTTCTTCTGCAGCTGCAGGATGCCGTAGAGCAGGGCCTCGGCCGTGGGCGGACAGCCCGGCACATAGACGTCCACCGGGACGATGCGGTCGCAGCCGCGCACCACGGAGTAGGAATAGTGGTAGTAGCCGCCACCGTTGGCGCAGGAACCCATGGAGATCACCCAGCGCGGCTCGGCCATCTGGTCATAGACCTTGCGCAGGGCTGGCGCCATCTTGTTGGTCAGCGTGCCGGCGACGATCATCAGATCGCTCTGCCTGGGACTGGGGCGAAAGACGATGCCGAAACGATCCAGGTCGTAACGCGAGGCGCCGGCTTGCATCATCTCCACGGCACAGCAGGCCAGCCCGAAGGTCATCGGCCACAGCGACCCGGTCTTGGCCCAGTTGATGACAGAGTCCGCCGTGGTTGTGATGAAGCCGCGTTCCAGGATGCCTTCGATGCTCATGGTCTATCCCTCAGCGTGCCCCTGTGCGGGTCGCGGCTTTCACCGCTCCTACAGGGATTGCGGAGCAGAAACAGGCTGGTGTGGATGACATCATTCCCATTCCAGGGCGCCTTTCATCCATTCGTATACGAAGCCGACGACCAGGATGGCCAGGAAGACCACCATGGACCAGAAGCCGAAGGCGCCGATCTGCTCGAGCACCACGGCCCAGGGGAAGAGAAAGGCGATCTCCAGGTCGAACAGGATGAACAGGATGGCCACCAGGTAGTAGCGCACGTCGAATTTCATGCGCGCATCCTCGAAGGCCTCGAAGCCGCACTCGTAGGGCGAGAGCTTCTCGGCATCCGGGCGGTTGGGGGCGAGCACCCAACCGAGCAGCATCGGACCGATACCGATGGCCAACCCCACCAGGATGAACAACAAGATCGGGAAATAATTTTCCAGCATGCGCGCGCTCGTTCACCCGGTGGCTCGTAGGTTTTTGAAGTCTATGCGGCTGCCCATGCCGGTGTCAAGCCAGGCCGAAACCAAAAACCCATTGATATCAATGGGTTATTAAATCAAGGCTGGAGGCTATAAGGATTATTGATGGTGCCGACGGCGAGACTCGAACTCGCACGCGTTTCCGCACTGCCCCCTCAAGACAGCGTGTCTACCAATTCCACCACGTCGGCAGGTGGCGCGCTCGTCGCGCGATTGACTATTTTAGCGTGAAAACCGCTGAGCGGTCCCCGTCAGCGGGGGATACAGACTCGCCGCCCCCAGACAGCCTCCGGGACGCCACGAGCCGACCACGCGAATTACCTGGGTATTTCGACCGGTTGGCCTCCTGGACCCGGCGCGGCCGGGGCGGGTGCAGCCGGCGCGGACGGCTGTACGGGCACCGGCAGCGGCTTGGCCGACTCCACCTTTTGTGCGGAGAAATAGGTCAGCCCCAGGCTGGTGAGGAAGAACAGGGTGGCCAACACGGCCGTGGTCCGCGACAGGAAGTTCGCCGAGCCGGTCGCCCCGAACAGGCTGCCCGAGGCCCCGCTGCCGAAGGCCGCCCCCATATCGGCACCCTTGCCGTGCTGCAGCAGGACCAGGGCGATGATCCCGACGGCGACCAGTAGGTGCAGGATCCAGACGATCAGTTCCACGCCGCCCCCTCTCGACTCAGGCCGCCCGGCAGATGGCCAGGAATTCCTCGGCGTTGAGCGAGGCGCCGCCGATCAGGCCTCCGTCGATGTCCGGCTGGGCGAAGAGCTCGGCCGCGTTCGAGGCCTTGACGCTGCCGCCGTACTGGATGACCAGGTGCTCCGCCACCTCGGCGTCGAGGGCGCGGATCTTGGCGCGGATGAAGGCGTGCACGGCCTGCGCCTGCTCCGGTGTGGCGGTCTTGCCCGTACCGATGGCCCAGACCGGCTCGTAGGCGATGACGGCATTGGCGAACGAGATGACCCCCGATTTGTTCAGCACGGCGTCGAGCTGGCGCCCGACCACCTGCTCGGTGATCCCCGCCTCACGCTCCTCCAGGGTCTCCCCCACACAGAGGATGGGCACCAGGCCGGCGGTCTGGGCCGCGGCATATTTCTCGGCGACGATGGCATCGCTCTCGCCGTAGAGGGCGCGCCGCTCGGAGTGGCCGACGATGACGTACTTGCACTCGAAGTCGTTGAGCATCAGGGCGGACACTTCGCCGGTGTAGGCGCCCTTGGCGTGCTGGCTCAGATTCTGTGCGCCCCAGGCGACCTTGGAGCCGGCCAGTTTGGCCTTGGCCTGTGCCAGATAGGGGAAAGGCACACAAACGGCGACCTCGGCCCTGACCTCCCCGATCCCGGCGAGGATGCCGGTCAGCAGGGCGTCGTTGTCGACGAGGTTGCCGTGCATCTTCCAGTTGCCGGCGACGAATTTGCGACGCATGGGTGACCTGACAATACGTAAATTTTGGATGATAACGGCGAAAGACTATGGGGTCAAACGCCGTGTTCCGTGACCTCGGGCTTGGGGACGTGCCTCAGCCCTCTTCCTGGTCCTGGTCGAAGTATTTGGCGAAGCGCCGCTCGGTCAGGTGCCGGTCGAAGCGCCAGTCGGTCAGCAGCTTGATGGCCAGCTCGTAGGCCTTGGGCGGGATGTCGTAGAGCCGGGTCAGCACGAAGGGCTGGCCGGTCTCGAGCGCCTCGCACAGTTCACGCAAGATGACGGCGCTCTCGTCGTCCTTGTTCTTGCGGACGAATTTTGCGACGGCTTTGACGGCATTGGCCATGGCTTGGGCTCCTGGACTCTTGGTCTCGGTCGTTGTGCTCCTGCGGGCAATGATACCGAAACAGCCGGCGGTCAAAAATTACATCTCCGTGACAGAGATGTGACGGCTCGAGCCCCATCCAGTCCGGTCCTTGCCACGGCGGTGGCGTGTCGACCTAGCCGAAGCGGCCGGTGATGTAGTCTTCCGTCTGCTTGTTCTTGGGCTTGACGAAGAGCTCGTCGGTCGGGCCGAACTCGATCAGCTCGCCCAGGTACATGAAGGCGGTGTAGTCGGACACCCGCGCCGCCTGCTGCATGTTGTGGGTGACGATGACGATGGTGTAGTTGGCCTTGAGCTCGTCGATCAGCTCCTCCAGCTTGGCGGTGGAGATCGGGTCGAGCGCCGAGGCCGGCTCGTCGAGCAGCAGCACATCGGGCTCGAGGGCCACGGCGCGGGCGATGACCAGGCGTTGCTGCTGGCCACCGGACAGGCTCATGCCGCTGTCCTGCAGCCGGTCCTTCACCTCGTCCCACAGGGCGGCGCCGCGCAGGGCCTTCTCCACCGTCGTGTCCAGGGTCTTCTTGTCGTTGATCCCCATGATGCGCAGCCCATAGGCCACGTTCTCGTAGATCGACTTGGGAAAGGGATTGGGCTTCTGGAACACCATCCCGACCCGCCGGCGCAGGAGGGCGACGTTGACGTCGCGGTCGTAGATGTTCTTGCCATCCATGAGGATCTTGCCCTCGACACGGCAGTTGTCGACCAGATCGTTCATGCGGTTGAAGCAGCGCAGCAGGGTGGACTTGCCGCAGCCGCTGGGGCCGATGAAGGCGGTGACCCGCTTCTTGGGGATCTTCATGTTGATCCCCTTCAGCGCCTGGGCGTTGCCGTAGTACAGGTCCAGGTTCTGCACCTCGATGGCCACCTCGCTGGTGTGGGCCATGGGGGTGCGGGTGATGTCGCCGAGGTTGATGGCGTGGGACTTGGGCGCGTCGCTCATAGGGTTTTTCCTTGTGAATGCATTCTGATCGGGCTCAGACGCCTTCGAGGCCGCGCATCTTCTCGCGCAGGTGGTTGCGCATGCTGATGGCGGCCAGGTTCAGCACGACGATGATGATGACCAGCAGCAGGGCCGTGGCATAGACCAGCGGGCGGGCGGCCTCGACGTTGGGGCTCTGGAAGCCGACGTCGTAGATGTGGAAGCCCAGGTGCATGAACTTGCGTTCCAGGTGGATGAAGGGGAAGTTGCCGTCCACCGGCAGGCTCGGCGCGAGCTTGACCACACCCACCAGCATCAGCGGGGCCACCTCGCCGGCGGCACGGGCCACGGCCAGGATCAGGCCGGTCATCATGGCCGGGCTGGCCATGGGCAAAACGATGCGCCAGAGCGTCTCGGCCTTGGTCGCCCCCAGGGCGAGGCTGCCCTCGCGCACGGAGCGTGGCACGCGCGACAGGC
Source organism: Pseudomonadota bacterium (assembly GCA_021826065.1). Lineage (GTDB taxonomy): Bacteria > Pseudomonadota > Gammaproteobacteria > Burkholderiales > Thiobacillaceae > JANWZL01. The sequence goes on along the minus strand of JAKADY010000002.1, from coordinate 57,444 downwards.
CCTCCTCGGTGGCGACGATGACCACCGGCAGGGTGAGGATGGCCAGGGTGAGCGACGCCCAGAGGATGCCGGGGCTGCCGAAGGTGGGGGCGGGCAGGGCCTCCGGGAAGAACAGCTCGTCGATGCTGCCCCCCAGCACGTAGACGAAGAAGCCCAGGCCGAACACGCCGTAGACGATGGAGGGCACGCCGGCCAGGTTGTTCACCGAGATGCGGATGGTGCGGATGAGCGGCCCTTGTTTGGCGTATTCGCGCATATAGACCGCCGCCATGATGCCCAGCGGGGTCACCATGACCGACATCAACAGCACCATCATCACGGTGCCGAAGATGGCCGGGAAGATGCCGCCCTCGGTGTTGGCCTCGCGCGGGTCGTCGCTGATGAACTCCCAGAATTTGCGGGCATAGAAACCCGCCTTCTGCAGGGTGTTCATCGCATTGGGCATGTACAGGTCGGCGATCTTGGCGAAGGGGATCTCCACCACCTGCCCTTCCATGGTCTCGACCATCAGGCTGTCGCGCTCCAGATCGTGTCGGACCCGGTCCAGCCTTTCCTGCAGGACACCGTAATCGGCGTTCAGCTTGTCACGCTGGCGGGCGAATTCGGCCTTGTCCGCCTCCGTAAGCCGCCCCTGCAACATCAGTTTTCGTTCACGTAGCCGCAGCCGCTCAAGCTGGTAGTTGATGCGACCGATGTCGACCTTTTCCAGGCGCAGGGCCTCGCGGAACAGGGCAGTGCCGCGCTCGAGCCGCTTTTGCGCCTCCTCCCATGCCGCATCGCCCTCGGCCACGACCTGCCCCTCCTGCTTCACCGCCTTGAGGTGGCCATAGAAGTTGCCCCACTCGCGCCGCTCGATGGTGATGAGATCGCGCGGATAGGTGAACTGGCCGAGATTGGGCGCCGGGAACCACTTGAAATCGACACCGGTGATGTCCTTGTTGCCGAGCTTGAACAGGTAACGATGGGTGTAGGCGTCTTGGGTGTCGATGTTGTAGCCCTGTTCGCGCAGGCGCACGACGGCCACCTCCTCGCGCTCACGCACCTCACCGATCAAGCGGACGACGCGACCGTCGGCCTCCTTGTAGGTCGTCTCCACCACGGGTTTCGGCCACCAGTGCACCAGCCCGCGCGCGGCGGTGAGCCATACCACGGCATAGACCATCACCAGCGACAGGGCCACCGCCCCCGCGGTCATCCAAATCCAGGGCTCGCCGCCCTTAAACCAGTCGCGCATGGGTCAGATCCTCACAGGGTGCTGTATTTTTCCCGCAGGCGCTGCCGCACCAGCTCGGCAGCGGTGTTCACCAGGAAGGTGAAGGCGAACAGGACTAGGGCGGAGAAGAACAGCAGGCGATAGTGCGTGGTCCCCACCGCCGCCTCCGGCATCTCCACACCGATGTTGGCGGAAAGGGTCCGGAAACCGGTGAAGATGGACAGGTCCATCACCGCGGTGTTGCCGGTGGCCATCAGCACGATCATGGTCTCGCCCACGGCGCGGCCCAGTCCGACCATGATGGCGGAGAAGATGCCGGGGCTGGCGGTGGGCAGGACCACGTTCCACAGGGTCTGCCAGGGTGTGGCGCCCAGCGCCAGGGAGCCCGAGGTCAGGTGCTTCGGCACGCTGAAGACGGCGTCCTCGGCGATGGAGAAGATGTTGGGGATGACGGCAAAGCCCATGGCGATTCCCACCACCAAGGAGTTGCGCTGCTCATAGGTCCAGCCGAGCTCGTTGGTCACCCAGTGTGGCATGTTGCCGCCGAAGAAGGCGGCCTCGATGGTATGGCCCAGCTCGATGGCCAGCCAGATGGTGAGGATGATGGGCAGTATCAGCAAGGCCGCCTCCCAGCCCGGACCGACGCGCTGCGTGAAGCTCACCGGCAGGCGGTGCCAGATGTAGGCGCTCAGCAGGAAGCTGAAAGGCAACAGGAAGATCGCCAACAGGGTGCCGGCCAGGTTGTTGTCGACGAAGGGCGCGAGCCACAGACCGGCGAGGAAGCCGAGGATCACGGTGGGCAGCGCCTCCATGATCTCGATGGAGGGCTTGACCACGCTGCGCATGCGCGGCGACATGAAGTAGGCGGCGAAGATGGCCCCCATCACCGCCAGGGGGATGGCCACCAGCATCGCGTAGAAGGCGGCCTTGAGGGTGCCGAAGGTCAGCGGGGCGACGCTGAACTTGGGCTCGAAGTCGGAGGTGGCGGCGGACGATTGCCAGACGTATTCCGGTTCCTGGTAGCTCTCGTACCAGACCTTTTGCCAGGTCGCGTAGAAAGACACCTCGGGGTAATCGTTCTTGATGCTGGCCGTCTGCAGAGCGCCATCAGTGTTCTGTACCAGCGCGGCGTTGGCGCGCGGCGCCAGGGCGAGCACCTGGACCGGCTCGCTGCCGCTGGAGCGGGTGAGCAGATGCCGGCGCGAGGTGGCGTAGTAAAGCCCCACATCGCCCTTGGCATCGCCGACGATGAAGCCCTTGCGGAAGTGTTCCGGGGCGATGACCGTGACGGCATGCCGCATTGGCTTGAAGTCGCGTATCCGCGTGAGGTGGTTGTTGTTGTCCTTGTCCCGCACCTGGAACCATTGCGTGAGATTGCCTTTGTCGGTACCCAAGATGAGGGAGTAGCCGCCGCTCAACAGGGTCGCCGCCGTGACCCGCTCGCCGGCTGGCGCCACCTCGACGGTCTGCACGAGACGCGGACTCGACTTGTTCATCACGTCGTAGTGCGACACCTGACGGTCGCCATGCAGCACGTAGAGGTCGCGCTGCTTGACCTCGAGCAGCAGCTGGCGGATCTCGCCGTTTTGCGGCAGGGGCAGCTCCACACTCTCGGATTCGGTGCTGACCTCGCCGGTGATGAGGTTGGTGCGGCTGGTGATGGCGGTCATCACCAGCCGGCCGTCCTCGGTCAGGGCGATCGCCGTCGTGCCCTCGTCGGAGCTTTGTACCGTGAGCAGCCTCAAGGCACGCCCCTGGGGGTCGACCGCGATCGGCGCTTCACCTAGGGGGTGATCGATCGACGGCTTGATGCTGCGGATATCCTTTGTGGGGTCCTTGGGATTGGGGTGAAAACTCACCTGATAGGCCTGCCGGGCCAGCAGCATGTGTCCGTTGTCCATGCCGTAGGCCACGACCTTCTGCGAGGGGTCGCCCGCGGCGAAGGTGGTGATCTTCACCCCCGCCGGCGGCGTGATCCTGTCGCCGCCGAGCGCCTTGCCGTTGCGCAAATCGAAGAAATCCACCTTGCCGTCGGCCTGGAAACGCATGCCGACCTCGGCCAGCTCCTCGGCCGCGTAATGCACCACCCCACTCTGCGCGGCCGGCAGGGGCAGCCGTTTGAACTCGTCCATGCTGGCCGGCATGAATATGGGCAGGACGACACTGGCGAGATAGAAAAAGATGGCGCTGATGGCGATGATCACGCTCAGACCGCCAAAGGTCATCACGTGCTTGAACAGCTTGTCCTTGGCCATACGACGCCCGGTATAGCCGCCGACCTTGCTGATGTTGGTTTCGATCTTTTCCATGTCCCACCACACGCTTGCCCGACCAACGCCCGCCTCACCCACCGCTCGGGGAGGACAGGGTACAATGTGGCCGGGGCATTCTATGCGAAAAGGGCTGAACCCTGGGTTCAGCCCCCGCCTGCCGGCCCGGGCGCAGGCCCGGGCTTACTTGGATTTTCGGAGGTTGTTGAAGGCCTCGATCAGCTTGACGGGCCGCCCCTCCTTGACCGTGTCCTTGTTGAGGGCATAGATCACGGTCTCGCCCTTGGGCCCGGCGCCGATCTCCGTGAAGGTGTAGGTCACCTCCTTGTGTTCGAGGAAATCCTTGAAATCCTTCCAGGTACCGAACACGTAGAAGCGGCCGTCCAGCATCACCTCGCCGTAGAACGACCCGGTGGGCTGATATTTGCCATCATAGAACAGCTCGGCCTTGGAAGGCTTGCCGAGCTCGTCGGCCTCTTTCTTCTCGATGCCGAAGACCAGGGTGGCACCATCCGGCCCCTCACCGATGCGGGTGCGGGTGTAGGTCAGTTCGTCGTGCTCCAGGAAACCGAGGTAATTCTTGACGTCAGCAATAGGGTAGATGCGGCCGTTTTCGTGATAGACGATGAAGAAATACTCGGTCGGCGCACTGGCGGGGGCGGCTGACGCTGCCGTTGCAGTCGCCTGGGCCGCCGGTTTTGCCTCCGTCTTGGCGGGCTCCCCGGTCTGGCTGGTGGCGCAGCCGCTGAACAGGCCCATTGCCAGGATCAGTGCCAAGGGCTGCATACGCTGGGGCTTCATCTGCATGATGGATCTCCGTCTTGGGTTGGGGCGCGCGCGGGCCGGACGGCCTGCGCGCGCCTTCTGGCGGGGTTCAGACTCAGTTGATGCCCAGGTCGGCGAGCGCCTTGGCCGCCAAGGTGGCGGGCAGCGGCACGAAGCCGTCCTTCACCACCACCTCCTGACCTTGTTTGGACAGCACCAGTTTGACGAACTCACGCTCAAGCGGCGGCAGCGGTTGGTTGGGACGCTTGTTCACATAGACATACAGCACGCGGGCCAGCGGGTAGGTGCCGTCGATCGCATGCTTGGCATCGGGCTCGACGAACGGCGCGCCATCCTTGTGCGCCAGCGGCAGGGCGCGCACGCCGGAGGTCTTGTAACCGATGCCGGAGTAGCCGATGGCGTTGAGCTGGCCGGTCACGCTCTGCACCACCGAGGCAGAACCGGGCTGCTCGGCAACGTTGCGCTTGAAGTCACCCTTGCACAGGGCCTTCTCCTTGAAGTAGCCATAGGTGCCGGACACCGAGTTACGACCGTACAGGGCGATGGTGCGGTTGGCCCACTCGCCGGTCATGCCGACCTGACCCCAGCTGGTGATGTCCTCTTTGCCGCCGCATTTGCGGGTGGCCGAGAAGATGGCGTCCACCTGGGGGATGGACAAGCCCTGGATGGGGTTGTCCTTGTTGACGTAGACGGCCAGGGCATCGATGGCCACCGGGATGGGGTGGGGTTTGTAGCCGAACTTCTTCTCGAAGGCCTCGACCTCCTTGGCGTTCATCAGGCGGCTCATCGGACCGAAGTTGGCCGCGCCCTCGATCAGGGCCGGCGGCGCCGTGGAGGAGCCGGCGCCCTGGATCTGGATGTTGACATTGGGGTACTGACGCTTGAAGGCCTCGGCCCACAGGGTCATCAGGTTGTTCAGCGTGTCGGAACCGACGCTGGTGAAGTTGCCGGAGACGCCGGTGGTGCGCTGGTAGGTGGGCAGGTTGGGATCGACGCGGACCGCCTGGGCCAGGGCGCCTTGGGCGGCGAAGGCCGTGCTGGCGGCAAGGCCCAGCGCGAGGACGAGTTTTTTCATGAACATGCGATCAGGCTCCTTTTAGGGGTTGAACGGCTGCGATCAGGTGGTCTGGCACGACGCAGACGCGCCATGTCCATGCCGCTGCATCCTAGCGGGGACAGATTACAGTTTCATGACAAACAGGCTACAAATTCCCCTGACGCCCAACTCAACCAAGCGCGCCGGCGGCTCATTGGCCGGCGACGGCGCGCACCGTGTCGGCGATGCGCTGCGCCAGGCGTTGCACCTGGGCCTCGTCGCGGCCCTCGACCATCACGCGGATCAAGGGCTCGGTACCGGAGGGGCGCAGGACGACCCGGCCGCTGTCGGCCAGCTCGGCCTCCGCCGCCGCCACCGCCTCGGTGATGGGGGCCTGGCCGTTCAGTTTGAACCCCTTGTCGACGCGCACGTTGAGCAGGATCTGGGGGAATGCCGGGCAGTCCTGGGCGTAGTCGGCCAGCGTGCGCCGCGTGCTGCGCAGGGCGGCCAGGACCTGCAGCGCCGAGATGATGGCATCCCCCGTGGTGTGCTTGTCCAGGCACAGGATGTGGCCCGAGGTCTCGCCGCCGAGCTGCCAGCCCTTCTCCTGCATCAGCTCCAGGACGTAGCGGTCGCCCACCTTGGCGCGGGCGAACTCGCAGCCGAGACGGCGCAGCGCAAGCTCGGTGCCCAGGTTGGTCATCTGGGTGCCCACCACACCGCCCTTCAATTCGCCGCTTTCCTTGCGGTGGCGGGCGATGGTGTAGATGAGACGGTCGCCGTCGGCGATCTGGCCATTGCCGTCGACCATGATCAGGCGGTCGCCGTCGCCGTCCAGGGCGACCCCGACATCCGCGCGGTGTTTGCGCACCGCCCGCGCCAGGGTCTCGGGGTGGGTGGCGCCGCACTCACGGTTGATGTTGAGCCCGTCCGGCTCGGCGCCGATGGCGATGACGTCCGCCCCCAGTTCATGAAAGACGTGCGGGGCGATGTGGTAGCCGGCGCCGTTCGCGCAATCGACGACGATGCGCATGCCGCGCAGGTCGAGGTCGGTGGGGAAGGTGCTCTTGCAGAACTCGATGTAGCGGCCGGCCGCGTCGTCCACCCGCTTGGAGCGTCCGATCTGCTTGGGGCCGACGGTGCGGATGGGCTGCTCCATCGCCGCCTCGATGGCCAGCTCGACGGCATCGGGCAGCTTGGTGCCGGTGGCGGAGAAGAACTTGATGCCGTTGTCCTCGTAGGGGTTGTGCGAGGCGGAGATCACCACCCCCGCCTGCAGGCGCAGGGCACGGGTGAGATAGGCCACGCCGGGCGTGGTCATGGGGCCGGTCAGGCGCACGTCCACCCCGGCGGCGGTGAAACCGGCCTGCAGCGCCGCCTCCAGCATGTAGCCGGAGACACGGGTGTCCTTGCCGATCAACACCGCCGGCCGCTCGCCGTGCAGGGCGTCGTGCTCCTGGGCCGCCAACACCCGCCCGGCGGCATAGCCCAGGCGCATAACCATCCCCGGCGTGATGGGGTCCTCGCCGACCCGTCCACGCACCCCATCGGTGCCGAAAAACCGCCTGCTCATCGCTATTCTCCTCCCAAAGCCTGCCACACGCGCAAGGCGTCGCGCGTTGCCGCCACGTCATGCACCCTGATGACCGCGGCGCCGCGCTGGGCGGCGAGCACCGCGGCCGTCACGCTGGCCACCAGGCGCTCGCCCACCGGCCGGCCGGTGATCTGTCCCAGCATGGACTTGCGCGACACGCCCACCAGCACGGGGGCCATATCGGCCAACTCGGCCAGCGACTTGAACAGGGCGATATTGTGCTCCAGGGTCTTGCCGAAGCCAAAGCCCGGGTCGATCAACAGCCGCTCGCGGGCGATGCCCTCGGCCTGCGCCGCATCCAGTCGCTGCCGCAGAAAGGCGCGCACCTCGCCGACCACGTCGTTGTAGTGGGGGGCGTTCTGCATGGTGCGCGGCTCGCCGCGCATGTGCATGAGACAAAGCCCGCAGGGACTGTCCCGTACGGCCGCCCAGGCCCCCGGTGCGCGCAGGGCATTGACGTCGTTGATCATGTCCGCACCGGCGGCGAGCGCCGCCTGCATGACCGCCGGTTTCATTGTGTCCACCGACAGCGCCACGCCCGTCCCGCGCAGCCCCTCGACCACCGGGATCACCCGTTCGAGCTCCACTTCGCTGGGCACGGGCGCAGCGCCCGGCCGCGTCGACTCGCCGCCGATATCGAGGAGGTCGGCCCCCGCCTCGATCAGACGCAGACCGTGCTCGATCGCCGCGCGCGCGTCGAGGTAATGCCCCCCATCGGAGAAGGAGTCCGGGGTGACGTTGACGATACCCATGATGAGCGGCCGCTCCAGGCTGAACTGGAAGCGGCCGCACTGGAACATGGTCGAGTCCGTGGCTAGGACGTGATGCGGCCCGCCGCTGACGGCGGGCCGCACACCGGGGTGGGTCAGGTCTCGGTCGCCGGCGTGGCGCTGGGGGCGGGTGCACTCGGCGCGCTGTCACGCGGCGCTGGCGGGGCCGACACCGGCTTGGGCGGCCTCGGCTCGCGACCGGCCATGATGTCGTCGATCTGCTCGGCGTCTATGGTCTCCCATTTGAGCAGCGCCTGCGCCATGGCCTCGATCTTGTCGCGGTTCTCCTCGATCAGCTTACGCGCGCGCGCATACTGCTCGTCGATGATGCGCCGCACCTCGGCATCGACCTTTTGCATGGTCGCCTCGGACACGTTCTTGTGCGTGGTGATGGAGCGGCCCAGGAAGATTTCACCCTCCTCCTCGCCATAGACCATGGGCCCCAGCGCCTCGGACATGCCCCACTGGGTGACCATGCGCCGCGCCAGATCGGTGGCGCGCTGGAAGTCGTTCGACGCGCCCGTGGTCATCTGGTGCATGAAGACCTCCTCGGCGATGCGTCCGCCGAAGAGCACGGCGATGGTGGAGAGGATGCGTTCCTTGTCCATGCTGTAACGGTCGGTCTCCGGCAGCTGCATGGTCACGCCCAGGGCCCGGCCGCGCGGGATGATGGTGACCTTGTGCACCGGGTCGGTCTTGGGCAGCAGCTTCGCCACCAGGGCGTGGCCCGACTCGTGATAGGCGGTGTTGCGCCGCTCCTCCTCGGGCATGACGATGGACTTGCGCTCGGCGCCCATGATGATCTTGTCCTTGGCGCGCTCGAAGTCCTCCATGTCCACCACGCGCTTGTTGGCGCGGGCGGCGAACAGGGCCGCCTCGTTGACTAGGTTGGCGAGATCCGCCCCCGAGAAGCCCGGTGTGCCGCGGGCGATGATGTCCGCCTTGACGTCCGGCGCCACCGGCACCTTGCGCATATGCACCAGCAGGATCTGCTCGCGGCCGCGGATGTCGGGCAGCGGCACTACCACCTGACGGTCGAAGCGGCCGGGCCGCAAGAGGGCGGGGTCGAGCACGTCGGGCCGGTTGGTAGCGGCGATGACGATGATGCCGGCGTTGGCCTCGAAGCCGTCCATCTCCACCAAAAGCTGGTTTAAGGTCTGTTCGCGCTCGTCATTGCCGCCGCCCAGCCCGGCGCCGCGCTGGCGGCCCACGGCGTCGATCTCGTCGATGAAGATGATGCAGGGGGCGTGCTTCTTCGCCTGTTCGAACATGTCGCGCACGCGCGCCGCGCCCACACCAACGAACATCTCGACGAAGTCCGAGCCGGAGATGGAGAAAAACGGCACCTTGGCCTCGCCGGCGATGGCCTTGGCGAGCAGGGTCTTGCCGGTGCCGGGCGAGCCCACCATCAGCACGCCGCGCGGGATGCGGCCACCCAGTTTCTGGAACTTGGACGGGTCGCGCAGGAACTCGACGAGCTCCGCCACCTCCTCCTTGGCCTCGTCACAGCCGGCTACGTCGGCGAAGGTCACCGTGTTACTCGACTCGTCGAGCATGCGCGCTCGGCTCTTGCCGAAGGAGAAGGCGCCCCCGCGGCCACCGCCCTGCATCTGCCGCATGAAGAAGATCCACACGCCGATCAACAGCAGCATGGGGAACCAGGAGATGAAGATGCTCATCAGCATGGAGGGCTGCTCCTCGGGCTTGGCCTCCACGACCACGCCATTTTTGAGCAGATCAGACACCAGCCAGGGGTCGGAGGGCGCATAGGTGGTGAAGCGCCGGCCATCGGCCCGCACGCCTTTGAGTACCTGCCCTTCGATGGTGACCTTGGCCACCTGGCCCTGGCGCACCTCCTCGATGAATTGGGAATAATCGACCTGGGCCTGAGTGGCCGGCCGAGACCCGAACTGGTTGAACACCGTCATGAGGATCAGGGCGATGACCAGCCAGATGGCGACGTTTTTAAACAGATTGTTCAAATCGACTCCTTTCGACACATACGCGACGGCACAGCAGAATCAACGGCCGGCGCCCCGGAAAGTTCAATTCTGCCGCAATTCGCGACCCAACAGGTACAACTCCCGGCTCCGATCCCGCGAGGCCTCCGGTTTGCGCACCAACACCTGTTGGAAGCTGGCGCGCATAAGCCTGACGAACGCCTCGAAGCCGCTGCCCTGGAAAACTTTGACCAGAAAGGCGCCCTTGGGTTGCAAATGCGCCACGGCAAAGGCCAGGGCCTCTTCCGCCAGGGCATAGCTCCTGGCCTGGTCGGCCACCGTCACGCCGGAGATATTGGGGGCCGCGTCGCAGAGTACAAGGTCCGCCTTGCGCCCGCCGAGGGCTGACTCGATTTCGGCGCGTGTATCCGCCGCGGTGAAGTCGCCCTGGATGAAACGCACGCCCGCCAGCGCGGCCATAGGCAGCAGATCCACCCCGATCACCTGGCCCCGCCCCTGCAACCGCTCGGCCGCCACCTGACACCAGCCGCCCGGCGCGCAGCCGAGGTCGATCACCGTCATGCCCGGCTTGAGCAGGCGATCGCGGGTATCGATGCCGATCAGCTTGAAGGCCGCACGGGAGCGATAGCCCTGGGCCGTGGCCTGGCGGACGTAGGGGTCGTGCACATGCCTGTGGAGCCAGGCGCGCGTCTTGGCTTGGCGTTTCATGTAGGATAGGGTCTCAATCACCGGGCCTTTCGCATGCTCAGCCTCACCCCTGCACAACGCAAGCACCTGAAATCACTGGCACACCCGCTCAAGCCGGTGGTCATGATCGGCGCCGCCGGCCTCACCGAGGCCGTGCTGCGTGAGACCGCGCGCGCGCTGGCAGCGCATGAGCTGATCAAGGTCCGGGTGCAGAACGATGACCGGGCCGAGCGGGAGGCCTTCCTGCAGACGATCTGCGCGGCCCTCGGCGCCGCGCCAGTGCAGCACATCGGCAAGCTGTTGCTGCTCTACCGTCCGGCCGACCCGCCGCGGATCCAATTACCGTGAAAGTCGCGCAGCGACTCACGACGCTACCCTCCCCCGCAAGCGGGGAAGGGGCGGGGGGGAGAGGGAACTGTTCATGGCCGATAGGCGCATTTTATGAGATGGGGCGGCCGATTGGCCATGAACGGTTACCTTGAATTCATCTTCGCCACCAGGGCGAGCCCCAGCAGCGACTGGATCAGATAGACCGCGCTGGAGATCCCGTGCCAGGTCTGGAAGCGGTCGCGGAACAGGCTCTGCATCACGTCCTGCGGCCAGGCCTGGGCCTTGAGCCCCTCCATGATCGGCTGTATGCCATAGCGCTGGCCCAGGGTGAGGAGCAGCATCAGCATGACGATCCAGAAGAAGCCCTGCTTCAAGGCCGCGCCGCCGTGGCGCACCAGCCGGTGCAGCAGCAGGTAGAGGCCGCAGACCATGCCCACGTAGGCGATGTAGGTGAACATGCGCCCGGCCAGCAGGCCGGCGAGGGCCCGGTCGTCGAGCTGATAGAACAACACCGGGGCGGCCAGGTAGCCGATGGCGAAAAGCCCCCCAACCCACAGCGTCACCGCCCAGAGGGCTAGGAGGTCCGGCAGGCGTTTCATGACCGAGGCGCCGGGCGCTCAGATGTAATGCACTTCCAGGATCTCGTAGTGGCGCACGCCCCCCGGCGCATGCACGTCGGCGACGTCGCCGGCGTACTTGCCGATCAATGCCCGGGCGATGGGGGAACTGACCGAGATCTTGCCCTCTTTGATGTCAGCCTCGTCATCGCCGACGATCTGATAGCGCACCGTCTCGCCCGATTCCGCATCGATCAGCTCCACGGTGGCACCGAAGACCACGCGCCCGTCGGCATCGAGATGGCGGGGATCGATGATCTGGGCATTGGCCAGCTTGGCCTCCAGGTCCTTAATGCGCCCCTCGATGAAGCCCTGCCGCTCCTTGGCGGCGTCGTATTCGGCGTTCTCGGAGAGGTCGCCATGGGAGCGCGCCTCGGCGATGGCGGCGATCACCGCCGGGCGCTCGACGGTCTTCAGACGATGCAGTTCATCGCGCAGCTTCTGCGCACCGACGACGGTCAATGGAACCTTGCTCATGGACCTCCTCGAATCGAATGAATAACGGCCTCAGTGCAGCCGCTGGTGCAGGGACTGCAGGGAATAGACGGTGATGTCCCGACGCCCCTTCATGCCCATGCAGGCCGCGAGCGCCCCGGCCAGGGTCGTGAAATAGGGGATGTTGGCGGCCAGCGCCGCCGTGCGGATGGAATAGCTGTCCTTCACCGCCCGCTTGTCCTCGACGACGTTGACGATCAGGTCGATCTCGCCGTTCTTGATCATGTCGACGATATGCGGGCGCCCTTCCGCTACCTTGTTGACCGGTGTCACCGGTAGCCCGGCGGCGCTGATCGCCGCAGCGGTGCCGCGCGTGGCGAAGAGGCGGAAGCCCAGCGCGTGCAGCTCGCGGGCGATGGTCACCACCTGCGGGTGTTCGGGGTTGCGCACCGACAGGCAGGCGGTACCGGCGCGGGGCAGTTTCACGCCGGCGGCGTACTGGGACTTGAGGAATGCCTCGCCGAAGGTCTCCGCCACCCCCATGACCTCGCCGGTGGATTTCATCTCCGGGCCCAGCAGGGGATCGACGCCGGGGAACTTGCGGAAGGGGAAGACCGCCTCCTTGACCGCGTAATACGGCGGGACGACCTCGCGCTCGATCCCCTGGGCCTTCAAGGTGCGGCCGGTCATGCAGCGCGCGGCGATCTTGGCCAGCGGCCGACCCGTGGCCTTGGAGACGTAGGGCACGGTGCGCGAGGCACGCGGGTTGACCTCCAGGACGTAGACCTCATCGCCCTTGATGGCGAACTGAATGTTCATGAGCCCCACCACCCCGAGGCCGCGCGCGAGCGCCGTGGTCTGGCGGCGCAGCTCGTCCTGCAAGGCCGCCGACAGGCTGTAGGGCGGCAGCGAGCAGGCCGAGTCGCCGGAGTGCACCCCCGCCTGCTCGATGTGCTGCATGATGCCACCGATGACCACCTGCTCGCCGTCGGCGACGGCATCGACATCGACCTCGATGGCGTCGTTGAGGAAGCGGTCGAGCAGGACCGGCGAGTCGTTGGAGACCTTGACCGCTTCGCGCATGTAGCGCTGCAGGTCGGCCTCCTCGCGCACGATCTCCATGGCGCGCCCGCCCAGCACGTAGGACGGCCGCACCACCAGCGGGTAGCCGATCTCCGCCGCCATGACGAGTGCCTCGTCCTCGGTGCGGGCGCAACGGTTGGGCGGCTGTTTGAGCCCCAGGGCGTCGATCAATTGCTGGAAGCGCTCCCGGTCCTCGGCCCGGTCGATGGCATCCGGGCTGGTGCCGATGATGGGCACGCCGTTCTTCTCCAGGTCGCGGGCGAGTTTCAGCGGGGTCTGGCCGCCGAACTGGACGATCACCCCCTCGGGCCGCTCGATGCGGACGATCTCCAGCACGTCCTCCAGGGTAAGCGGCTCGAAATAGAGCCGGTCCGAGGTGTCGTAGTCGGTCGAGACGGTCTCCGGGTTGCAGTTGACCATGAGGGTCTCGAAGCCGTCCTCGCGCAGGGCCAGGGCGGCGTGCACGCAGCAGTAGTCGAATTCGATGCCCTGGCCGATGCGGTTGGGGCCGCCGCCCAGGACCATGATCTTGCGCCGATCGGCGGGTGCGGCCTCGCACTCCTCCTCATAGGTGGAGTACATGTAGGCCGTGGCGGTGGCGAATTCTGCCGCACAGGTATCCACGCGCTTGTAGACCGGATGCACCCCCAGGGCCCAGCGCCGCGCCCGCACCTCGTGTTCGCTGACCCCAAGGAGCCGCCCAAGGCGCCGGTCGGAAAAGCCGTTGCGCTTGAGTTCCAGCAGGGCCTCGCGGTCCAGGTCGGCGAGCGCGCGCCCGCGCAGGGCGGCCTCCTGGCGGACCAGGTCCTGGATCTGGGCGAGGAACCAGGGGTCGATGCGCGAGTAGGCGTGCACATCGGCGAGGCTCATGCCGAGCCGGAAGGCGTCGGCCACGTACCACAGCCGCTCCGGCCCCGGGTTGCCCAGTTCGGCCTCGATCTCATCGATGTCCGTGCTCTTCTCGTCCAGCCCGTCGGCGCCCACCTCCAGGCCGCGCAGGGCCTTTTGCAGCGACTCCTGGAAGGTGCGGCCGATGGCCATGACCTCGCCCACCGATTTCATCTGGGTGGTGAGCCGGTCGTTCGCCTTGGGGAACTTTTCGAAGGCGAAGCGCGGCACCTTGGTCACCACGTAGTCGATGCTGGGCTCGAAGGAGGCCGGTGTGGCCCCGCCGGTGATCTCGTTCTTGAGCTCGTCGAGCGTGTAGCCCACCGCCAGCTTGGCCGCCACCTTGGCGATGGGGAAGCCGGTGGCCTTGGAGGCGAGCGCCGAGGAGCGCGACACGCGCGGGTTCATCTCGATCACGATCATGCGCCCGTCAGCCGGGTTGATGGCAAACTGCACGTTGGAGCCGCCGGTGTCCACACCGATCTCGCGCAGCACGGCGATGGAGGCGTCGCGCATGCGCTGGTACTCGCGGTCGGTCAGCGTCTGCGCCGGCGCCACGGTGATGGAGTCGCCCGTGTGCACCCCCATGGGGTCGAGGTTCTCGATGGAGCAGACGATGATGCAGTTGTCGGCGCGGTCGCGCACGACCTCCATCTCGAACTCCTTCCAGCCGATCAACGACTCCTCGATCAGGAGCTCGCGCGTGGGCGAGGCCTCCAGGCCGCGCTCGCAGATGGCGACGAACTCCTCCATGTTGTAGGCGATGCCGCCGCCGGTGCCACCCAGGGTGAAGGAGGGCCGGATGATCACCGGGAAGCCGATGCCGGCCTGCACCTGCATGGCCTCCTCCAGGCTGTGGGCGATGCCCGAACGCGCCGAGGCGAGCCCGATGCGGGTCATGGCCTGCTTGAACTTCTCGCGGTCCTCGGCCTTGTCGATGGCCTCGCGTGAGGCGCCGATCAGCTCGACACCGAACTTTTCCAGGACGCCGTGCCGGGCCAGGTCCAGCGCACAGTTGAGCCCGGTCTGCCCACCCATGGTCGGTAGCAAGGCGTCCGGCCGCTCGCGCTCGATGATCGCCGCCACCGTCTGCCAGTTGATCGGCTCGATGTAGGTGGCATCGGCCATCTCCGGATCGGTCATGATGGTGGCCGGGTTGGAGTTGACCAGGATGACGCGATAGCCCTCCTCGCGCAGGGCCTTGCAGGCCTGGGCGCCGGAGTAGTCGAACTCGCAGGCCTGGCCGATGATGATCGGCCCGGCGCCGATGATTAGGATGGACTGGAGGTCCGTACGCTTGGGCATCTTAGGCCTTGTGCTCCCGCATCAGACGGATGAAGCGGTCGAACAGATAGCTCACGTCGTGCGGCCCCGGGCTCGCCTCCGGGTGCCCCTGAAAGCTGAAGGCCGGCACGTCGGTGCGGGCGATGCCCTGTAAGGACCCGTCGAACAGCGACACATGGGTCGCACGCAGGTTGTCGGGAAGGCTGGCCGCATCGACGGCGAAACCGTGGTTTTGGCTGGTGATCAGCACCCGGCCGCTGTCGAGGTCCTGCACCGGGTGGTTGGCGCCATGGTGCCCGAACTTCATCTTCAGCGTCTTCGCCCCCGAGGCCAGGGCGAGGAGCTGGTGGCCCAGGCAGATGCCGTAGATGGGCACGCGCGCCGCCAAGATCTCCCGAATCGCCCGAATGGCGTAGTCGCAGGGCTCTGGGTCGCCGGGGCCGTTGGAGAGAAACACGCCGTCCGGCCGCAAGGCCAGGACCTCGCCCGCAGACGTCTTGGCCGGCACGACGGTCACCCGGCAGCCGCGGCCCGCCAGCATGCGCAGGATGTTGCGCTTGACGCCGAAATCATAGGCCACCACATGGAACGGCGTCTCGGCCGCGGCCTTGAAACCCTGTCCCAGGACCCACTCCCCCTCCGTCCAGACATAGGGCTCGGCGCAGCTCACCACCTGCGCCAGGTCCTGCCCCGCCATGCTCGGGCAGGCCCGGGCCAGGGCGAGCGCCTCGGCCGCGTCGACGCGGCCGGCCATGATGCAGCCGTTTTGCGCCCCCTTCTCCCGCAGCAACCGGGTGAGCCGACGCGTGTCCACCCCCGCGATCGCCGTCACCCCCTGCGCCTTCAGGTAATCGGACAGGGGCTGGCTCATGCGGAAATTGCTGGCCTGCACGGGCAGGTCGCGGATGACCAGGCCCGTGGCGTGCACCCGCGCCGATTCGGCGTCCTCGGGGTTGGTCCCGACGTTGCCGATGTGCGGATAGGTCAGGGTCACGATCTGCCGGCAATAGGAGGGATCGGTCAGGATCTCCTGGTAGCCGGTCATGGCGGTGTTGAACACCACCTCGCCCACGCCAATGCCCTCGGCGCCGATGGAATAGCCCCTGAAGACGGACCCATCGGCCAAGGCGAGGATGGCGGGCGTGCGTGCGGACAAGACGGCTCCTGGTCTGGATACGACAAGCGGGACAGGCTCGCGCCCATCCCGCTCGGAATTTTCCTGTAATTATACGCCTTTGTCAGGGGGCGGCTCAATGTCGGCCCGCAGCCTATCGCCGCTGAACAGCGCTCATCAGACGCGTTGAGGTGAGGCGCTGAAGGACGCCCCGAAGAACGACGTCTGAACCGAAGTCCACACGCAGGCAAACCGAGGCCGAGTGCTGGCGTTGCAGCGCGGTCACCTGTGGTAGGCGATGTGGGTGACTACACCGCGCCAGTACGGCCGGCGTCCGTCGGGCGTGAGCCAGGCGACCTCACCCTCAATGGGGACGAGCAGACCCTCGCGCCGCTGGTAATTGTATAGACGTGCCTCCCAGGGGGTGGGAACGACCCTCCCGCCCACCGTGCGACCGCGCGCCTCCGCCCGGATCGCCTCGATCAGGCCATCCGCTCCGAAGTGAAAGGTCATCGACAGGGTCAGTGCGCCATCGACCAGGGTGGCGCGGGCGGTCCTGGCGTCGATGGGCGCCCAGCGCATGCCCTGGCTAGGCAGAAGGGCGGTCGGGTACCAGGCGGCCTCGGCCAGGAAGCGCATCAGCTCGCCGCGCGCGACCTCGTCGCGGTCGCGCATTTGCGCGAGGGGGATGAGCCCCAGGATGGCGGGCTCGAGGATGCCCTCGCCGGCGACATAGGCGTCGTGCACATGCACGGCCAGACCGGGCGCCACGGACACCCGCCCATCCCAGACGAAGCCGGGGCGGCGGGTGACCACCCGCTGCCGCGAGGTGAAGGGCTTCCATTGCTCGGTCTCCAGGCCCATGTTGAAGACGCCCTTGTGCATCACATCGACGGCGCGGATGATCGCGGTTCCGGGTGGCAGCGCCTGGCGCAGGTGGCGCGCCACGGGATCGGGGAGGGTTTCGAGTTCCTGCGGGTCGAAGCGCTCGGTCGGCAGAGGGAGGCGCGCCGACTCCAATCCAGCCAGCAGCGCCTGGGTCTTTTTGGCCCAGCGCCACTGGCCGAGACCCCACAGACCGATGGCGATGACCAGCAGGCCCGTCAAGCCGAACAACAACCACCGCATGGGATCCCCCGCCCTCGTGGACGTTCAGGCCGAGCGCTCCAGCACGGCATCCACCGGACGCCGCGGGGTGGCGGGCAGGACGTCGGTCGGATGGCCCCAACGCATCAAAATCTGCGGAAACGCCGAAGTGCCGGCCAGGGCTTGCAGCGGCGGACGCAGGGTCTCGACCTGGATGGGCTGGTTCAGGTAGGAGGCCTGGAGCCCATGACGACAACCCGTGAGCAGGGCACGTTGCAGTGCCTTCCCGGCGGTCATCGAGGCCTGCCCGACGAGGGCATGGAGCGTTTCGGTGGCGGGCATGGCGGAGCTCCAAGCATGTCGTACGCAACGCGTCGCACTGTCCTTGCCGACAGGGGTGAACTGAGGCTTCCCCGCCTGAGGCGAGGGTCTAGACTTGAAGCATAGACACTTAACCGACGGCCCGCCTGGCAGAACGTGGACATTGCCATGACGCCACCCACTCACGCCAAGCCGCAGCTTCAGCGTATGGCAACATGTGTTGCGCTCTGCCTGCTGCTCGGCAGCCTCTGCGCCCGTGCCGACGATCTCTGGGTGCGCACGGGCGCGGACGGGCAACCGGAGGTGCAGCTCTATTTCTTCTGGGCCCTGACCTGCCCGCACTGCACCGCCGCCCATCCCCATGTCGAGGCGATCGCGCAGACGCGGCCCTGGGTGCGCCTGCATGCGCTGGAGCTCACCCGTCATCCGGAGAACGTCTCGCGCTACCAGCACCTGGCCGGCCTGCTGGGGCAGGAGGCCGTCTCGGTGCCGGCCTTTGTGTTCTGCGGCGAGATGGTGGTCGGTTGGGACGGTGACGCGACCACCGGGGCCTATTTGCGCCAGCGCCTGGATGACTGCCGTGCACACGCGCTGGCCGCCGCCACGGCTGCCCGCTCACCGGCTGCAACACCCACGCCCATGGGTACCGGGGCGCCCCTGCGCCTGCCCCTCCTGGGCGAGGTGGAGCCCGGCCGGTTGTCGCTGCCGGTGCTGACCCTGGTGCTGGCGGGTCTGGATGCCTTCAATCCCTGCGCCTTCTTCGTGCTGCTGTTCCTGCTGTCCATGCTGACCCATCAGCGTAGCGCCGCGCGCATGCTGCTGATCGGCGGCACATTCGTCGCCGTGTCGGGGCTCATGTACTTCGCCTTCATGGCGGCCTGGCTCAACGTCTTCCAGCTCTTCGGGCACCTGAACTGGGTGACCCTGGCGGCAGGCGCCCTGGCGGTCTTCGTGGGCGTGGTGAATGTCAACGACTTCTTCCTGTTCCAGCGGGGGCTCACGCTGTCCATCCCGGAATCGAAGAAACCGGACCTGTTCCGCCGCGCACGCGCCATCCTCAACGCGGAGAGCCTGCCGGCGATGCTGGCGGCCACCCTGTTTCTCGCCGTGGCCGCCAATTTCTACGAACTGCTCTGCACGGCCGGCTTCCCCATGGTCTACACGCGCGTGCTGACCCTGTCGGAGCCCTCGACGGCACAGCGCTATCTCTACCTCGCCGCCTACAACCTGATCTACGTACTGCCCCTGGCCGCCATCGTCATCGTCTTCGCCCGCACCCTGGGGGCACGCAAACTCAGCGAGCGCGAGGGGCGGCTGCTCAAGCTGATGTCAGGGCTCATGATGCTGGGGTTGGGGGCGCTGTTGCTCGTGGCCCCGCAACTGATCAGTCGGGTGGGGGTGGCCTTCGGGCTGCTCGCCGTGGCGGTGGGCCTCACCTGGCTGGCGGCGCGTCTTACAAGGACCCGGAGCGGACGCACACCTTGATCCACCGCCCTCGTGCGCCGGCTTCCCGTCCTGCTGGCTTATACTGCGTTATACTGCGCGTCTGCGGGACGCGGGCCCATCCCACAGATTGAACCTTTACCTGCGCAGTCGGCCAGACATTGAGCGGCCGAGCAGCCGCGAACCGCGTACCGACAGACCCGAATGAATCGAGGACGCCCCATGAATCCCAGAAGCCTGTTCCTGATGATGCTGCTTGCGGCCGTGGCAGGCTGCGGCGGCGAGGCAGGCCCGAACCCACCCCGTGGCGGTGGTCCTGCCGCGGGCGGTCCGGGCGGCGGTCCGCCGCCGGAGGTGGAGGTGATCCAGGTGAGCCGCGGCGATGCGCAGATCACCCCGGAGCTGCCGGGCCGGGTGGAGGCGGTGCGCACCGCCCAGGTACGCGCCCGGGTGGAGGGCATCGTCGAGCGCCGTCTCTTCACCGAGGGCAGCGAGGTGCGCGCGGGGCAGGCCTTGTTCCGTCTCGACGACCGCCCCTACCGTGCCGCCGCCCAGGCGGCCGAGGCCGAGGTGGAGGTCAAGCGCATCCAGCTCGCCCGCCTGGAGTCCCTGCTGCCGATGAAGGCGGTGAGCCAGCAGGAAGTGGACCTTGCGCGGGCGCAGCTCAAACAAGCCGAGGCGCAGCTCGCGCGCGCCCAGCTCGACCTGGAGAACACCACGGTCCCCGCCCCCATCGCCGGCCGCATCGGCCGCGCCCAGGTGACTGAGGGGGCCCTGGTCGGCCGCGGCGAGGCGAGCCTCATGGCGGTGATCGAACAGCTCGACCCGGTGTACGTGCTGTTCACCCAGCCCAACGCCGAGGTGCTGCGCCTGCAGGCGGCCATCGCCGCCGGGCAGGTGAGACCCAGCGAACGCCCGATGGTGGAACTGATCCTGGAGGATGGCAGCGTCTACCCGCACAAGGGGCGGCTCATCACCCGCGACGCCACGGTGGACCCCACCACCGGGGCCATCACCCTCAAGGCCGAATTCCCCAACCCGCGCCGCCAGCTGCTGCCGGGCACCTTCGTGCGCGTGCGCATGCCGCAGGGCATCGTGAGCGACGTGGTGCGCGTGCCGCAGCGGGCAGTCCTATCCGGGCCGCAGGGGCAGTATGTGCTGCTGGTCGGCGAGGAAAACAAGGTCACACCCCGCCCGGTCAAGGTTGGCAGCATGGCGGGGGCCGACTTCATCATCGAGGAGGGGCTCGCCGGCGGTGAGACCCTCATCGTCAAGGGCTTGCAGAAGGCCCGGCCGGGCATGGTGGTCGTTGTCAGAGGACTGAGGACTGAGGACAGATGACAGGGCACCTCGAAAAACCGTCGCGAGCGGGTGGAGGGCAAGGCGCACGGAGCGCAGCGACCGAGACATATCAAGTCGATAGGCGAGGGAGCGAGCACCGCGCAACGCAGCCATCCGGCCGCGGAGCAGGTTTTTCGAGGTGCCCGACAGTCAGTTTCCGCGCGGCTGCGCCGCGCCTCCAATTGGCTTCTGAGGACAGAGGACTGAAGACTGAGGACTGTCCGCGGCGCGCAGCCAAGCGGCTCGCCAATCACCGTCTTCCGTCCTCTGTCTTCAGTCTTCAGAAGCGTGTTCAGAAGCGTGGCACTCCGCGCCGCAAAGCGGCGCGCAAATCAGCTGTCCTCTGTCCTCAGTCCTCCGTCCTCTGAAAAATGCCCCGCTTCTTCATCCACCGCCCCATCTTCGCCTGGGTCATCGCCATCCTGATCCTGCTCGCCGGGGCGCTGGCGCTCCGGGACCTGCCGGTGTCGCAGTATCCGCAGGTGGCGCCGCCGCAGATCGCCTTCAACGTGACCTACCCCGGCGCCTCCGCCCAGGTGGTGGAGGACACGGTGGTGCGGCTGATCGAGCAGGAGATGAACGGCATCGAGCGGCTGTTGTACATGGAGGCGGCCTCGGAGCTGGGTTTCGGCACGGTGACGCTCACCTTCGAGCCCGGCACCAACATCGACCTCGCCAGCGTCGAGGCGCAGAACCGCTACCGCCGCATCGAGGCGCGGCTGCCCGAGGAGGTGCGCCGGCTGGGCGTGACGGTGACCAAGCCGCAACGCAACTACCTGCTGTTCGTGTCGATCTTCTCGCCGGACAAGAGCAAGACGGCGATCGACCTGGGTAGCTACGCCGCCGCCAACGTGTTGGAGTCCCTGCGCCGGGTGCCGGGGGTGGGCGAGGCCATCCTGTTCGGCACCGAGTATTCCATGCGCATCTGGCTCAAACCGGAACAGCTCACCGCCTATGGCCTCACGCCCGGCGACGTGCGCCGGGCCCTGCAGGCGCAGAACGTCCAGCTCGCCACCGGTGAGCTCAACCAGGCGCCGGCCGCCGCCGGTGCCGAGGTCAACGCCGTCATCGTCACGCGCGGGCGGCTCACCACGCCGGAGGAGTTCGGCGAGGTGGTGGTGCGGGCGCTGCCCAACGGCGCGACGGTGAGGGTGAAGGACGTCGCGCGGGTCGAGCTGGGGGCGGAGAACTACGAGCGCTACGCGCGCCTCGACGGCCAGCCCAACGCCGCCATCGCCATTCGCGCCGCCCCCGGCGCCAACGCCCTGGACGTGGCCCGCGCGGTGAAGGCGCGCATGGAGGAGCTCGCACGCTTCTTCCCCGAGGGCATCGCTTGGACCGTGCCCTACGACACCTCGCGTTTCGTCGAGATCTCCATCTTCGAGGTGGTCAAGACCCTGGTCGAGGCGATGATCCTGGTCTTCCTGGTGATGTACGTCTTCCTGGGGCACTGGCGCACCACGCTGATCCCCGCGGTGGTGGTGCCGGTGGCGCTGGCCGGGGCCACTGCGGGGCTCTACGCCTTCGGCTACTCGATCAACGTGCTCACCCTCTTCGCCATGGTGCTGGCCATCGGCATCCTGGTCGACGACGCCATCGTCGTCGTGGAGAACGTCGAGCGCATCATGCGCGAGGAGGGCCTGGCGCCCCTGCCCGCCACCCTCAAGGCGATGGACCAGATCCTGGGGGCGATCCTGGGCATCTCCGTGGTCCTTTCCGCCGTGTTCATGCCCATGCTGTTCTTCGGCGGCTCGGTGGGGGCGATCTACCGCCAGTTCGCCGCCACGCTGATCCTGACCATGGGCTTTTCCGTGCTGATGGCGCTCACCCTCACCCCGGCCATGTGCGCCACCTTCCTCAAGCCGGGCGACCCCGAGAAGGACCGCAAGCGTTTGTTCAATCGCGGCTTCGAATGGATGCGCCAGGGCTATGTGGGGCTCACCGCGCGCATCCTGCGGCGCGGCGGACGCTGGATGGTGGTCTATCTGGCCGTGGTGGTCGCCACCGGCTGGCTGTTCACGCGCCTGCCCGGCAGCTTCCTGCCCGAGGAGGATCAGGGCTACTTCATCACCGAGGTGCAGCTGCCCGCCGGGGCCACCCAGGCGCGCACGGTCGAGGTGCTGTCGCAGGTGGAGCAGTTCTACCTCAAGCAGCCGGAGGTCGAGCGCGTGGTCGGTGTGGTCGGCTTCTCTTTCTTCGGCCGCGGTCAGAACGCGGCGCTCGCCTTCGTGCGGCTCAAGGACTGGTCCGAGCGCCCGCGCCCGGAGCAGTCGGCGCGTGGGCTGATCGGGCGGGCCATGGGCGAATTCTCGCGCATCAAGGAGGCGATGATCTTCGCCGTCAACCCGCCGCCCATCCCCGAGCTGGGCGCGGTGGGGGGCTTCGACTTTCGCCTGCTGGACCGCTCGGGCCTGGGGCGCGAGGCGCTGATGGAAGCGCGCAACCAACTGCTCGGCATGGCCAGCCAGGACGCGCGGCTCGCCGGCGTGCGGCCCGAGGGCCAGGAGCCCGGGCCTCAGGTCTTCCTGCGCATCGACCGTATCAAGGCCCAGGCCTTGCAGATCGATATGGCCGAGTTGAACGAGACGCTCAGCGCCGCCGTGGGTGTGGCCTATGTCAACGACTTCGTGCGCCAGGGCCGCATCCTGCGCGTGCAGATGCAGGCCGACGCCGACCTGCGCGCCACCCCCGACGACCTGCTGCGCCTGCCCGTGCGCAACCGGCTGGGCCAGATCGTCCTTCTGGGCGAGATCGCCCAGCCCGAGTGGATCGTCGGCATGCCGAGGCTGGACCGCTACAACGGCAACCCCTCGCTCAAGATCGCCGGCGGGGCCGCGCCCGGCCGCTCCTCCGGCGAGGCCATGCAGGCCATGGAGCAGCTCGCCGCCAGTCTGCCGCCCGGCTTCGGCTTCGAGTGGTCGGGCACCTCCTTCGAGGAACGCCTGGCCGGCGCCCAGGCGCCGCTGCTCTTCGCCCTGTCGCTGCTGGTGGTCTTCCTGGCCCTGGCCGCGCTGTACGAGAGCTGGGCGGTGCCCTTCGCGGTGATCCTGGTGGTGCCGCTGGGGGTGCTCGGCTCGGTGCTGGCCGTGGAGTTGCGCGGCCTGCCCAACGACGTCTTCTTCAAGGTGGGGCTGGTCGCCATCATCGGCCTTTCGGCCAAGAACGCCATCCTGATCGTCGAGTTCGCCCGCCAGCTGCACCAGCAGGGGATGGAGCTCACGGCCGCCACCCTCGAGGCCTGCCGGCTGCGTCTGCGCCCCATCCTCATGACCAGCTTCGCCTTCATCCTGGGTGTGCTGCCCCTGGCCATCTCCAGCGGGGCCGGCGCGGCCAGCCGCCATGCGGTGGGAACGGGGGTGATCGGCGGCATGCTCGCCGCCACCCTGCTGGCGATCTTCCTGGTGCCGGTGTTCTACGTCATGGTGCGGCGGCTCTTCCCCGAGCGCCGGCCGCACGAGGGGAGCGTGCATGCCCAGTAAGGCGCTGCCGGCCCTGCTGCTGACCTTGGGGCTGGGCCTCGCCGGCTGCACCCAGTTCACCCCCTTTCAGCGGCCGACCCCGCCGGTGCCGGCACAGTGGCCCGCCTCGGCCGCCAGCGAGTCGACCGCCGCGCCGCAGCTGCCGGTGGACTGGCGGGCGGCCTACCCGGATGCGCGGCTGCAGGCCCTGATCGAGACGGCCCTCGAACACAACCGCGACCTGAGGCTTGCGCTTGCCCGCATCGAAGAGGCGCGGGCGCAATTGCGCCTGGTGCACACCGCCCTGAGCCCCGACATTGACCTGGCCGGCGCTGCCGCCGCCCGCCGCACCGACGGCGACGTCTCGCGCCGCTTCGAACTGGGGCTGCAGCTACCCGCCTTCGAGCTGGACCTCTGGGGCCGCCTGCGCAGCGCCGACGAGGCGGCGCGCCAGAGGCTGCTCGCCAGCGAGGAGGCGGCGCGCGCCGTGCAGCTTGCCCTGATCGCCGACGTGGCCGAGGCCTATCTGCTGCAGCTGGAGCTCGTCGAGCGCCTGCGCCTGACCGAGGCGACCCTGGCCACCCGCGCCGAGACCCGCGACATCGTCGCCCGACGGCGCGACGTGGGCCTGGCCAACACGCTCGACGTCCTGCAGGCCGAGGGCGCGCTCACCCTGGTGCGTGCCGAGCTGGCCAACCTACGGCGTCAGCAGGCGGCGGCCGACAACGCCCTCAGTCTGCTGGTCGGCACCGATCCGGGGCCACTGCCATCCGGGCGTGCCTTGTCCGCACTCGACCTGGTCGCCGACATCCAGCCCGGCCTGCCCGCCGAGGTCCTGCTCGAGCGCCCCGACATCCGTGCGGCCGAGGCCCGCCTGCGCGCAGCGCAGGCAGACGTCGACAGCGCGCGCGCCGCCCTCTTCCCCCGCATCACGCTGACCGGTGCCCTGGGTCTGGCGAGCAGCGCGCTGGCCGGCCTGTTCGACGCCGCCAGCGGCACCTGGCTGTTCCAACCCGCCATCCGCTACCCCCTGTTCGACGCCGGCCGCAGCCGCATCGGCGTGGCGCTCGCCGAGGCGCGCATGCTCGCCGCCGTGGCCGAATACGAGCGCAGCATCCAGGTCGCCTTCCGCGAGGTGGCCGACCGCCTCGCCGCACGCCAGCGCCTGCAGGAGCAGCTCGCGGCGCAACGGGAACAGGTGCGCATCCAGTCGGAGCGTCTGCACCTGGCCGAGGCGCGTTACCGGGCGGGACTCACCAACTTCCTCGAAGTGCTCGATGCCCAGCGCGACCTCTACGCCGCCAAACAAGGCGTGGTGCAGCTCACCCGTGCCCTGCAGGCCAACGCCGTGCGGCTCTACCAGGCCCTGGGGGGCGGCGTAGGGCCGACACATCCCGAGGGATAATAGCGTGGCATAGAAAAAGCTCGTAAACAAAACATATGAATCGAGAAGACACCTTCCTACGCCGCCTGTTCTGGATCTCCGTGGCGGTCATCGCCATCCTGCTCGTCTGGCAGCTGCTGCCCTGGATCGAGCGCACCCTGACCGGCCCGTCGGCCGTCCCGCGCGCCGTGACCCCGCGCGGCGACCTGGCGGCGGACGAGAAGGCCACCATCGAGATCTTCGAACGCGCCAAGGGCTCCGTGGTATTCATCACCACCCAGCGCCAGGTCGTCGACCCGTGGACGCGCAACGTCTTCAATGTCCCCCGCGGCACCGGCTCGGGCCTGATCTGGGACGATCTGGGCCACATCGTCACCAACTTCCACGTCATCGCCGGCGCCTCGGGCGCGCGTGTGCGCCTGAACGACGGGCGCGACTACGCCGCCAGCCTGGTCGGCGTGAGCCCCGACCACGACCTCGCCGTGCTGCGCATCCGCGTCCCCTTCGACCGGCCGCAGCCGCTGCCGGTGGGGACCAGCGCCGACCTCATGGTCGGGCAGAAGGTCTTCGCCATCGGCAACCCCTTCGGCCTGGACTGGACCCTCACCACCGGGGTGGTCTCCGCCCTGGATCGTTCCATCTCGGACAACGGGCGCAGCATCGAACACCTCATCCAGACCGACGCCGCCATCAACCCGGGCAACTCCGGCGGGCCGCTGCTCGACAGCGCCGGGCGGCTCATCGGCATCAACACGGCGATCTACAGCCCCTCCGGCGCCTCGGCCGGCATCGGCTTCGCCGTACCGGTGGACACGGTCAACCGCGTGGTGCCGGAGATCATCGCCACCGGGCGCTATGTCCGGCCGGCCCTGGGCGTGGCCGTCGACGAGAACATCAACCGCCAGGTCACGCGGCGCCTGGGGGTGAAGGGCGTGGTGGTGCTGCGCGTCGAGCCCGACTCCCCCGCCGCCGCCGCCGGCTTGCGCGGCAGCCGCCTCGACGAGGAGGGCCGCTTCTACCCCGGCGACATCATCGTCAGCGTCGAGGGCCGCGAGGTCGACAGTGTGGCCCGGCTGCTCGCGCGCATGGACGACTTCCGCCGCGGCGAGCGCATCCGGCTTGGCATCCTGCGCGACGGGCAGCCGCTCGAGGTGAACGTCGACCTCTGAGAAGAGGCGCCGGGCGTCGGCGCCGTCGTGGTCGGCCTCAGCCGCTCACCACTCGGCCGTGCGCACGATCTCGGCGAACTGCCTGAGCACGCGGGCCGCCTCGGGGGTGTCCCGCACCCCGGCGCGGATGGCCGCCCAGTCACGCTCCGGCCGCTCGCAGCGGGCGGCGCGCACCTGCACATAGGTGTGCATGATGTCGGTGTCGAACTCGGGATGGAACTGCACCCCCCAGGCCCGCTCACCCACGCGGAAGGCATGATGCGGCTCGTAGTCGTTGCCGGCCAGGTGCACGGCACCGGCCGGCAGACGCACCACCGACTGCGCATGCGTGGCGTGCGCGTGAAAGGCCTCGGGTAGCCGGGCGAGCAAGGGGTCGCTGCGTGCCGCGGGTGTGAGCCGCACCGGCACGGTGCCGACCTCCGGTCCTGCCGGATGGTAGTCGACCTCACCGCCCAAGGCGTGCGCCAGGAGCTGGTGGCCGTAGCACACCCCCAGCACCGGCATACCCATGGGCACCGCCTCTGCCAGCCAGTCGGCGAGCGCCTCGCTCCAGGGGGCGCGGTCGGTCACCATGGCGTGCGAACCGGTGATGACGACACCGCTCACCGCCCGATGCGGCGGCAGGGGCTCGCCGCGCGGCAGATCGACCACCTGCACCTCGGCTGCATCGAGCGCCAGGCCGCGCACGAACCAGTGCTCGAAGTCGCCGCAGCGCCGGGCGCAATCCTCCAGCGTCTGGCCGGTCTTGGCGATGAGCAGCGGGCGCATGGCATGGGCACGATCGAGTGACACGGGATATTTCACTCAAACCCCACCCACGGCTCAAGGGGTCGGATCGTCCCCCGAGGCGGGGTCGCCGCAGGCCGGCGCTGAATGTTGCCGTCAGGCGACAGTCGCGGCTGCCGCCTCAGCGGCTCTGGAGGTTCAGTCGATAGACCTTGCCTTCCAGCATGGCCGGCACCCACAACACCGTCCCATCCAGGGTGAGATCGGCAGGACCGCCCATGACCGGCGCGCGCACCGGCGTCACCTGGCCGGTGCGGGCATCAACCCAGTGCAGGATTCCGGCCGGCTCGAAACGGACCCAGTTGCTGACGATGTAGCGCTGGCCACCCAATCCGACCACCCCGTCGAAATACCCGGGCGGCGTGATCTCGTAGGTCCGCGTCTGTGTGGCCTGATTGCCCGTGAGGCGATATTGCCGCAGCATGCCGTTGGGCTTGTCGTCGCTTCCCCATTCCGCCACGGTGAGGACCTGACCATCGAGCGCCAGGCCATTGGGACCGCGCGGCGGCGTGTCGAACTGCAGTGCTTCGTAACGCGGATGCCGCGTGTGGATCACATAGACCTTGTTCTGATCGGTGGCGGAAAGCAGCAGCCGGTGACCGCTGAAGGCGGCAAAGGCGTTGAGGAAGCGCACCCCGGTCGGCGAGAGGTCCAGCTCGAACACCTGCCGGCCGTCGCTGATCCGCCAGCCCAGGACGCGGTCGATGTCGGCCACGTAGAGCACCCCGTTGTGCGCGATCATGCCCTTGGGCGCGTTCAACCCACTCTTCCACTTCAGCTCGCGCACATTGCCCTGACGGTCGAGCCGGGAGATGAAGCCATCGCCGTCCTTGGCGAAGGGCTCCAGCTTCTCGCCGACGTTGGAGACGAAGACGCTGTCGCCGGCCACCACCACGCTCTCGGGCGAGGCGAAGCCGGCGATCACCTTGTCGAGCACGGCGCTGGCCGCCCGGGCCGATGAGGTGACGAACAGGGCCAGCAGGAAGAAGATGAGGCGTGAGCAACGCATGGCTAACCTCCGCGATGAACCGGTGCCGCGGGTTCAGACCACCGCCCCACTCTCCGGCTTGGGCGGCTTGATGAAGTCCTCGCGCGACACCCCCAGCCACAGGACGATGGGGCTCGCCACCAACACCGAGGAATAGGTGCCGACGACGATGCCGATGGCCAGGGCCATGGCGAAGCCCCACAGCACCTCGCCGCCGAAGAACAGGATGGCCAGGACCATCATCAAGGTGGTGCCGCTGGTGATGACGGTGCGCGAGAGGGTGGCGGTCTTGGCGTTGTCCATGATGGCGGCCACGTCGGTCATGCGCGTCTTGCGGAAGTTCTCGCGGATGCGGTCGAACACCACCACCGTGTCGTTGACCGAGTAGCCCAGCAGGGCCAGGATGGCCGCCAGCACGGTGAGCGAGAACTCCCATTGAAACAACGACCATATCCCCAGGACGATGAAGATGTCGTGCGCCGTGGCGAAGATGGCGCCGACGGCAAAGCGCCACTCGAAGCGCAGGGCCAGATAGATAACGATGCCGATGGACACCACCAGTAGCGCCAGCGCGCCGTCCTCGAACAACTCGCGCCCAACCTGCGGGCCGACGAACTCGACCCGGCGCAGTTCCGCCTGCGGCGCCTGCGCCCGCAGCACGACGATCACCTGCTCGGAGAGCTGGGCCGAGGTCACCCCTGCCTTGACCGGCAGCCGAATGAGCACGTCGGAGGCGCGGCCGAAGGTCTGCACCTGGGCGTCGCCATAACCATTCTTGGCGAGATGCGCGCGGATGGCCGGGATGTCGGCGGCCGTGGGGTAGCCGATCTCCATCACCGTACCCCCGGTAAAATCCACCCCCAGGTTGAGCCCGCGGGTGGCGAGCAGGACGATCGAGGCGAGGATGAAGGCCACCGAGAAAAAGATGGTCGAGCGCGCCCAGCGCATGAAGGGGATGTCGCGCTTGAGGCGGAAGAGTTCGAGGCTCATGTCGGGACCTTTACCGTGAAAATCGGCGCAGCCGATCACGAATCTCCCCTCGCCCGCTTGCGGGAGAGGGGCGAGGGGTGAGGGAACCGTTCATGGGTGGTATGTGCGCATTCATCGTTAGGTGTGGCCCATCGGCCATGAACGGTTAGATCGACACCTTGGTCAGCCGCTTGGCGCGACCGTAGGTGAGGTTGACCATGGCACGGGAGACCATCACCGCGCTGAACATGGAGGTGAGGATGCCCAGACACAACACCACGGCAAACCCGCGCACCGGCCCGGATCCGAGCCAGAACAGGGCGATGCCGGCGATCAGCGTGGTGATGTTGGCGTCCAGGATGGTGTCCCAGGCGCGCTCGTAACCGGCGGCGATGGCCGCCTGCGGGCTCATGCCATTCCTCAGCTCCTCGCGGATGCGCTCGGCGATCAGCACGTTGGCGTCGATGGCCATGCCCAAGGTCAGGGCGATACCGGCGATGCCCGGCAGGGTCAGGGTGGCCTGCAACATGGACAGCAGGGCCACCAGCAGGAAGAGGTTGGTGGTCAGCGCCAGGATGGAGATCAACCCGAAGAGCTGGTAATACACCACCATGAACACGGCCACGGCGGCGAAGCCGTAGAGGGTGGCGTTGAAGCCCTTCTCGATGTTGTCGCGGCCCAGGCTGGGGCCGACTGTGCGCTCCTCAACGATCTCCATCGGCGCAGCAAGCGCGCCCGCGCGCAGCAGCAGCGCGACGTCGCGCGATTCCTCCACGGAGTCCATGCCGGTGATCTGCACCCGGCCGCCGCCGATCTCCTCGCGGATCACCGGAGCGGTGACCACCTCCGTCTTGCCTTTTTCGATGAGCAGGATGGCCATGCGGCGGCCCACGTTCTCGCGCGTCACGTTCTTGAAGATGCGCGCCCCGCGGCCGTCCAGATTGATGTGCACGGCGGGCTGGTTGTTCTGGTCGAAGCCGGCCTGGGCATCGGTGATGTATTCGCCGGTGAGCACCACGCTCTTTTTCACCAGGATGGGTTGGCCGTTGCGCTCATAATAGAGCTCCGCACCGAAGGGGACCTGGCCGCTCACCACGGCGGCCTGCAGCCGGGCCGGGTCCTGCATCGCCTCCTCGTCCACCATACGGATCTCCAGGGTGGCGGTGCGGCCGAGGATCTCCTTGGCCTTGGCGGTGTCCTGCACGCCCGGCAGCTGCACCACCACGCGGTCCACGCCCTGCTGCTGGATGACCGGCTCGGCTACACCCAGCTCGTTGACCCGGTTGCGCAACGTCAGCAGGTTTTGCTGTAGCGCGTTCTCCTGCACCTTGACCTGGGCCGGCTTGCTCAGGGTGACGTTGAGCAGGAGGTCCTCGCCGCTGCCACCCTCGCGCAACTCCAGCTCGGGATAGGCCTGGCTGATCGCCTGGCGTGCCTCGTCGCGGGCAGCGGCCTCGCGGAAGCGCAGGGTCACCACGTCGCGCTCGCGCGAAAGGCTGGCGTAGCGGATCTTTTTCTCCCTGAGCAGCGTGCGGATGTCGCCCTGGTAGCGCTCGGCGGCGCGCTCGAGTGCGCGGGGCATGTCCACCTGCAGCAGGAAGTGCACGCCGCCACGCAGGTCGAGGCCCAGGTACATGGGCAGGGCCCCGATCGAGGCGAGCCACTGCGGCGAGGCGGAGAGCAGATTGAGCGCCACGGTGTAGCCCTGCCCCAGCGCCTGCTGCAGGACGTCCTTGGCCTTGAGCTGGGTGTCGGTGTCGGCGAAGCGCAGCTTGATGCTGCGCTCGTCCTGGGCGATGCCCGTGGGTTTGACCCCCGCCTGCGCGAGCGCCGCCTCCACCCGCTCGAGCAGGGCCCTGTCCACCTTCTGGGTGGTCCGCACCGGCGAGACCTGTACGGCCGGGACCTCACCGTAGAAGTTGGGCAGGGTGTAGAGGAAGCCGATGAGCAGGGCAACGGCGATGACGACGTATTTCCAGAGCGGGTAGCGGTTCATTTTCTCGGGTGAGGGGCGAGGCGTGAGGGATGAAAACGAGGGTGAAGCGAGCTCACACCCAGGCCCCGATGCCTCACTGGATGTCTTTCATCGTGCCCTTGGGCAAGACGGCCTGTACGGCACCCCGCTGGAAGACGGTGTGCACCCCCTTGGCGATCTCCAGGGTGACGTACTGCTCTTTAAGATCCACCACCCGGCCGAGCTGGCCGCCGGAGGTGATCACCTCGTCGCCCTTTTGCAGGGCCTCCTGCATCTTGCGCTGCTCCTTGGCGCGCTTCATCTGCGGCCGGATGATCAGGAACCAGAAGATGACGAAGATGACGATGAGCGGCAGGAAGCTCAGAAAGGGGTCCGGCTGTTCGGCCGGCGCGGCGTAGGCGGGGGGGATCAGCATGCGAAAACTCCAGCGGGAAATTTTGAAATTCTAACATGTTCAGGTGGGGCTCCCGCTCGCCCGGGCGGCATGGAAGGCAGCGACATAATCCGCCAGCCGGCCCGTGGCGATGGCCTCGCGCAACTCGCGCATCAAGCCCTGGTAGTAGTGCAGGTTGTGCAGGGTGTTGAGCCGCCCGGCCAGGCTCTCGCCGGCGCGGAACAGGTGGTGCAGATAGGCGCGGCTGTAGTGCCGGCAGGTGTAACAGTCGCACGCCGGGTCGAGCGGACCGGTATCGCTGCGATAGCGCGCATTCTTGATGCGCAGCGTGCCCGTGCGGGTGAACAGCAGGCCGTGGCGCGCGTTGCGTGTGGGCAGCACGCAGTCGAACAGGTCTATGCCCTGGCTGACGGCGTAGACGATGTCCTCCGGCGTGCCCACCCCCATCAGGTAGCGGGGACGTTCGGCCGGCAGCGCCGGCGCCATGTGGGCGATGATGCGCTGCATATCGGCCTTGGGCTCGCCCACCGAGAGCCCCCCCAGGGCATAGCCGTCGAAGCCGATGTCGATCAGGGCGGCGAGCGACCGGCTGCGCAGGTCCTCGTACATGCCCCCGTGGACAATGCCGAAGAGGGCGTTCGGATTGCCCTCGTGCGCGCGCTTGGAGCGCGCCGCCCAGCGCAGGCTGAGCTCCATGGAGACGCGGGCGTCGTCCCATGTGGCCGGATAGGGGGTGCACTCGTCGAAGATCATCACCACGTCGGCATTGAGCACGCGCTGGATCTCCATGCTCTTCTCCGGCGTGAGCATCAGCCGCTCGCCGTCGAGCGGCGAGGCGAAGCGCACGCCCGTCTCCGTGATCTTGCGCATGTGTGTCAGGCTCCAGACCTGGAAACCGCCCGAGTCGGTGAGGATGGGTCCCATCCAGCCCATGAAGCCGTGCAGCCCGCCGTGGGCGGCGATCACCTCCAGGCCAGGACGCAGCCAGAGGTGGAAGGTGTTGCCCAGCACGATCTGGGCGCCGCTCGCCGCCACTTCGTCAGGGGTCACCGCCTTGACCGCACCATAGGTACCCACCGGCATGAAGGCCGGGGTCTCGACGAGTCCGTGATTGAGATACAGACGCCCGCGACGGGCGGCGCCGTCGCGGGCGATGAGTTCGAAGCGCAAGCTGCTTGGCAGGGCTAGGGCCTAGAGGATAGCGTCATTATCGTGCAAAAACAGGCCTTGGTGTGTATCGGGGGCTGAGCCGACAGAGCCCTGGGCCGTCTGTCACAGGGATGCTGCCTTATCACCGCTGTCGTCCGCCAACTGAAAGGCGTCACGCCCGGCCTGTTTCACCGCGTACATCGCTGCATCCGCTTTGTGCAGCAGCTCCTCCGCGGACTGACCGTTTTCAGGGTAGAGGGCGATACCGATGGAGGCGGACACTCGCGCCTCACGGCCAGCGACCGTTATGGGCCTGACGAGGGCAGTGCGGATTTTCTCCGCAACAGACAAGACCTCCTCGCGCGTGCCTATGTCCTCGAGCAATACGACGAATTCATCACCGGCCAGGCGTCCGACCGTATCGCTCTTGCGCACACTCTTCTCCAGACGGCGGGCGACCTCGACGAGCAGCAGGTCTCCAGCATGATGACCCAAGGTATCGTTGACCGCCTTGAAGCCATCCAGATCGACGAACATTACCGCCAAAGGCTGGCCATGTCTCTGGGCGCGGGCGATCGCCTGGTTGAGCAGCTTGCCGATGAGCAGGCGGTTGGGCAGCCCCGTGAGCAGATCATAGGTGGCCAGTCGCTCCCGCGCCGTGCTGGCCTCATGCACCCGCTTAAAGACGACATAGGCGACGGCGAGGGCAATGAGAAAGACCAATGCCGCCACAACCAGTAACAGACGGCGCGCCTCCCGCTGCAGGCGATCGGAATGCGTCCAGATCTCGCGCGCCCTACCCTGTTGCAGCTCATAGAGCTCGGTCAAGCTGGAGAGCACGGCATATTGGGTGGGCAGCAGGCGCTCGTTGAAGAGACGTACAGCCTCGTCACGCTGTCCCTGGCTGAGGAGATCGAACACCTTGAGATTGATCTCATGAAAACGACGCGAGAGGGCACCCTGCCGCTCGATCAGGGCGCGTTCCGCCTCGCTCAACGGTAGCGCGAGCAGGGCTTGCCGGGCCTGGATGAAGACCTCGGCCTGGCCACCGAAGGCCTCGCGCAAGCCCTCCTGCTCGAACGGATCGTCGGTCATGAACAGGCGCTGCAACAGCAGGATGCGCTCGCGCCCCGCTGCATGCATACGTCCGACCAGATTGAACTTCGTCAGCCCGATCTCGATGACGTTTTTGAGCTGCTCGCGCTGATGTTCGATCTGGCGCAGGCTCAGGAAGGTCTGTAGGGCCATGAGCCCGAGCAGGACGGCGAAACCGATTGCCAGCCAGAAGCGTTCGCCACGTGCACTGGCAGCGAGCAAGGGCGCACGCTTGCCGGATACCATCCGCTCAGCTGCAATCCGTTCCTCCACGCCCGGACACCCCCATGTCAAAACCCAACCTCGGGTCCATCCTGCCCACTGGCCCATTTACGGCACGGCAAGCGGAAAACGCGATTGAACCCAGATCGTTGGGTCGAATTTTTAAAATATACCAGAGCCCGCCCGAATCCTGGCTAGACGAAGCCGGGATATTCTTTCGGTCTGCAGAGCTACTGGACGACCAGGGTGTGTTCCAGCAGGACCGGGCTACCGTCCGCCGTGTGTAGGCTGAGATAGGCCACCCAGCTACCCGCCGGCATAGGCGCGAGGGTGGTATGGTAGCCGGCGCTGCCATCACCCTCCAGACGCACGGCCGGCGGCGCGGGCTGACCGGGACGGCCGGTGGCAAGGCGGATGTCGACGCCGTCCACGCCGCGGCCGCTGCGGTCGTAGACGTGCACCGTCACCAGCTGTGGTCGGTCGGCGCGCACGTCGGTGAGCCCACTGATCTCGAGACGCCAGCCCTGACGGGCGAGGCGGTCCTCCATCTTGAGGTGCTGCGCGATGCCCTTCGCCGCCGCCTGGTTGTGCTCCACCACGCCGGCAAAGCCGGTATACACCGGTTTGCCCTGTGTGCCGGGCAGCAGCCAGCCAGCCAGGGCGGGCGGCAGACCGTGACCGGCGACATAGATGAAACCGCCGTAGAGCACGGTCAGCACAGTGAAGAACCCCAGCAGCAGCTTGGGCACCCAATGGATGGCGCGGGCATGGCGCACCTTGTCGCCGTAGAGCTGGTACAGCAGCAGGGCCACGGTCGGGTAGGCCACCAGGTGCAGGGTGATGACGTCCAGTCCAGGGCGGGTGGCGACGACCTGCGCGGCATAGGCCACCGAGGTGAGGCCAGCGGCGCTCACCGCCGACCAGAAGTTCGACAGGCGCAGCCGGCGTCCCAGCCCATAGAGCAGGGCGGTAACCAGCATGCCGCCGAAGAGCGTTGCGAACAGGCTCACCCGGTCTTCCGTGTGAAGAAATGCGCCGTATCGACCACGGTCTCGCCGCGGCGGTTGCGGATGACGAACTCGAATTCAGTGGTGCGGGCGGCCGTTTCCGGATCCAATTTCACACTCGCCTGCACGGTGACGCTCTTGCCATTGCGCACGGTGACCCGCTCGAAATTGCCCAGGTCCAGGGCGCCAGGCGGCAGTCCGCGCGCGCTGACGGTGTAGGTGTCCTCGGCACCGGACAGGTTGGTGAGCCGGATCTCGTAGCGGTTGCGGATGCTGCCGTCGGACAGGACCACGTAGAGGGGTTGCCGCACCTGCTGGATGCTGTGTTCGAAGCTGCGCCGGTGTGTCAGGTCGTAGGCCATGAAACCGGTCATCAGCACCAGGGCGAGGCCATAGCCCATCACCTTGAGCCGCCGCCAGTCCAGCCGCGGGGGTGCGGGCTGGGGCCGCGCCAGGTTGACCTCCGAGTCGTAGCGGATGAGGCCGCGCGGATAGCCCATCTTGTCCATGATCTGGTTGCAGGCGTCGATGCACAGCCCGCAGGCGATGCACGAGTACTGCAGCCCGTTGCGGATGTCGATACCGACCGGGCAGACCTGCACGCACAGGCCACAGTCGATACAGTCGCCGTGCCCTTTGGCCTGCCGCTCCTCGCGCGTGCGCAGCCCGGTGCGCGCGGGTGCGCGGCCGGCTGTGCCCTCGCCGCGGCGGCGGTCGTAGTGCACGGTGAGCGTCTCCGGGTCATACATAGCGCTCTGGAAACGCCCGTAGGGGCAGATGAACATGCACACGTGCTCGCGCAGCAGCCCCGCTGCCATGAAGGTCGTGACGGTCAGGGTCGCCACCGCGATGTAGGCGGCGGTCGCCGCCTCGCCCTGGAAGAAGCGGGCGAGCAGCTCCGGGGCATAGCCGAAATAGAGCACGAAGGTCATTGCCGTCCAAAAGGACAGCAGCAGCCAGGCCAGGCGCGTCGCCCCCACCTTGAGCAGCTTCTCGCCGTTGCTCCAGGGTGCCTTGGCCAGCTTCAGGCGCTGCGGCCGCTCGCCTTGCAGCCAGTGCTCGAGCCAGATGAAGGCATCTGTCCACAGCGTCTGGAAGCAGAAGTAACCGCAGAAGGCGCGCCCGACCAGGGCGGTGACGAAGAACAGCAGGGCCGCGGCGATGAAGAGCAAGAGCGACAACAGGAAGATGTCCTGCGGATAAATGGTCAGGTCGAAGATGAGGAAGCGGCGGCCCGGGATATCGAACAACACCGCCTGGGCGGGTGCATCCGCGCGCGTCCAGGGCAGCCAGGGCAGGCCGAAATACACACTGAAGCCCAGCAACAGCACCGCCGTCTTGAAGTTGCGGAAAGTGCCCTTGATCGAGCGGGGCACCACGGTCGCCCGCTTGGCGTAGAGCTGCAGCTCCTGGGTCTGGGAATCCACAATGACTACCTTCGCACGTATCAGCCGCGGCGCGGCGCGACCTTCAAACAAAAAACCCCGGCGGACCGGGGTTTGCCGCCCAGCGTTAGGAGGGACTTACTGGCCGCCGCCCAGCTGATGGACATAGACGGTCAGGACCTTGATCTGTTCCTCGCTGAGACGTCCCTCCCAGGCGGGCATGTTGCCGCGGTTGAGCCCGCCGGCAATGATCTGCCGCACCAAGGCCACCTTGGACGGCACGTCCGTCGCACTGGGGACGTCGGCCCAAAGCCAGATACGGTCGGTCAGGTTGGCGGAACCCAGGTCCTGGCGGCCTTTCGCATCGTCGCCGTGACAGTAGTAACAGGCGGCGGTATGGCTGTGGAACAGGTTCTTGCCCTCGGCGGCCTGGGTCGCATCGTGCGGCTCGCCCGCCAGTGACAGGACATAGTGGGCCAGGGCATCGATCTGGGCACGGCTTAAGGCCTCGGCGAAGGGGGGCATGTAGCCGTGACGGCCCTGGACGATGGTCTCGCGGATCTTGTCGAAGGTGCCGCCATAGATCCAGTTGTCGTCGGTGAGGTTGGGGTAGTGGCCGATCTTGCCGCCGCCACCGACCTGGTGACAGCCGGCGCAGTTGTCGGTGAAGAGCGCCCGTCCCGCCGAGCGGACGAAGCCCATCAGCTCGGGGTCCTTGACGATCTGCTCATAGGGCATCTGCGCGATGCGCTCGAACCAGGGTCGCTGCTGGGCGGCCGCCTCCTGCATCTCGCGCAGCAGCTTGGCGCGGGTGTTCCAGTGCCAGGTCTCCTCCTGACCCTGGCTGTTGACATAGGTGATCGTGTTGATCCCGGTCAGAAAGCCCTGACCGACCGGCCAGGAGGGGTAGACGATCCAGTAGACCAGGGCGAAGAGGATGGTCACATAGAAGCCGTATATCCACCACTGCGGCAGCGGATTGTTGTACTCCTGCAGGTCGCCGTCCCAGACGTGTCCGGTGGTCTGCGGACCTTGGGGTTTTTCTTGCGATTCAGCCATGTTTGTCTTCCTTCACGTCGTCCGCATCATCCAGGAAGGGGATGTGCTTGTGTTCCTCCAGCCGCGCACCGCGCTTCTTGCTGCCGTACACCCACAACACGATCAGGCAGAAGGTCACGAAAAAGATTACTAGTCCGAGGGACTTCGCGTTCCCCGCATCCGCCAGCCATTCGAGCATGTCGTCACGCGCCGAGCCACCCCGATGGGAACGGGAGGCGTTTCATCCTAACGGAACTTCACCAGCTCCTCGGGCTTGATTTGGCTAAAGTCCACCATGGTGCCCAGCACCTGCAGATAGGCCACCAGGGCATCCATCTCGCTCACATAGCTCGGATCGCCGTCGTAGTTGCCCGCCCTGACCTGGGCGACCAGGCTCTCGCGCGCGTTGGGGATGTGGAACTGCGCCGCCATCTCCGGCCCGAAGTCCTTCACGTTCCGCTCGTATTCCTCCTGGTTGATGGAATACGGCACGCCTACGGCGCGCAGGGCCCGCATGCGCTGGCCGATGTCGGCGTAGTTGAGGCGGTTCTCCATCAGCCAAGGATAGTTGGGCATCACCGACTCGGGCACCACCGAACGCGGGGCGATCAGGTGTTGTACGTGCCATTCGTTCGAGTACTTGCCGCCCAGCCGCGCGAGGTCGGGGCCGGTGCGCTTGGAGCCCCACTGGAAGGGGTGGTCATACTTCGACTCCGCCGCCAGGGAGTAGTGACCATACCTCAGCTGCTCGTCACGGAACGGCCGCACCATCTGCGAGTGACAGGTATAGCAGCCTTCGCGGATGTAGATGTCGCGCCCCATCTGCTCGAGCGGGGTGTAGGGGCGTACCCCCTCCACCTTCTCCATGGTGTCCTCGATGAGGAACAGCGGCGCGATCTCGACCAGGCCGCCGACGCTGATGGCCATCATGGTGGCGACCAGCAGCAGTCCCGTGTTGGTCTCCAGGGCCTCGTGCTTGAATTTGAACATCGCTCGTCTCCTTGCGCTCAGGCCACGGCCGCACGGGTCTGGGCCGGGGCAAGGCGCGCGCTGCGCACGCCCTGGCGGATGGTCATGTAGCAGTTGTAGGCCATGACCAACATGCCGCTGAGGAAGAAGGCGCCGCCGATGGCACGCATCACGTAGAAGGGATGCATGGCGGCCACCGACTCGACGAAGGAGTATTGCAGGTTGCCGTACTCATCGAAGGCGCGCCACATGAGACCCTGGGAGATCCCCGAGATCCACATGGCGGTGATGTAGAGCAGCACGCCGATGGTGGCCAGCCAGAAGTGCACGTTGACCAGGCGCTCGCTATAGAGCTGGGTGTTCCACAGGCGCGGGATCATGTGATAGAGCGCGCCGAAGGAGATCATCGCCACCCAGCCGAGCGCCCCCGAATGCACGTGGCCCACCGTCCAGTCGGTGTAGTGCGACAGCGCGTTGACGTCCTTGAGACTCATCAGCGGCCCCTCGAAGGTGGACATGCCGTAGAAGGACAGTGCCACGATCATGAAGCGCATGATGGGGTCGGTGCGCAGCTTGTCCCAGGCCCCCGACAAGGTCATGATCCCGTTGATCATGCCACCCCAGGACGGCAGCAGCAGCATGATGGAGAAGGTGGCGCCCAGGGTCGAGGTCCAGTCGGGGATCGCCGTCCAGTGCAGGTGGTGGGTGCCCACCCACATGTACATGAAGGAAAGCGCCCAGAAGTGGACGATGGACAGGCGATAGGAATAGATCGGACGGCCGGCCTGTTTGGGCACGAAGTAATACATCATGCCGAGGAAGGCGGCGGTCAGGAAGAAGCCCACGGCGTTGTGGCCGTACCACCACTGGGTCATGGCGTCCTGGGCGCCGGAGAACAGGCTGTAGGACTTCATCGAGAAGAGCCCGACCGGCATCGCCAGGTTGTTGAAGACGTGCAGCAGCGCCGTGGCGAGGATGAAGGCCAGATAGAACCAGTTCGCCACATAGATGTGCGGCTGCTTGCGGTTCATCAGCGTGCCCAGGAAGACCGCCAGGTAGGCCACCCACACGAACAGGATCAGCAGGTCGATGGGCCACTCCATTTCGGCATACTCACGGCCTTGGGAAAAGCCCATCATATAGGACAAGGCGGCGAGCACGATGACCGCCTGCCAGCCCCAGAAGGTGAAGGTGGCGAGCCCCGGGGCCCACAGCCGGGTCTGGCAGGTGCGCTGCACGACGTAGTAGGAGGTGGCGAACAGGGCGGAGCCGCCGAAGCCGAAGATCACCGCGCTGGTGTGCACCGGGCGGAAGCGGCCGAAGGTGATGTAGGGGATGTCGAAGTTGAGGACGGGCCAGGCGAGCTGCGAGGCGATGTAGACGCCCACCGCCATGCCCACAACCGCCCACACCAGGGACATGACGGCGAATTTCTTGATGATGTCGTAATCGTATTGCACTGCAACCTGGGATTGGCCTGTCGCCATGACACCTCCTGCTCGCGATACTGCGCTCACCTGCACTCACGCCGCCCTGCGACCGTCCAGCGATACAGGCCGAGGCAGGATCGCCGCTGCGGCCGCAGATCGGACAAGACGGTCCGGAAAGGCGTTGCAGTATAGCGGCAAAGCGCAGGCCCCTGCAACCGAACCGCCCTCCCCCGACCGCGCCTCAACCGCCCGATTGCATGAGCAGGGCGAGGTCGTGGGCGATGTCGGCGGGGGGATGCGCGTAGGGCAGGTACAAGCGCAGCCGCCCCCGCCCATCCAGGACATAACTGCCCGCGGTGTGGTCGATCAGATAATCGGTGGCGCCGGGCTCGGTGTGGCGCCGGTAGGTCACCTTGAATTCACGCGCGGCACGCGCCACCGCCTCGGGGGTGCCGTGCAGACCGAGGAAGCTGGGGTGGAAGTAGGTGACGAACCCCTTGAGCATCTCCGGCGTGTCCCGCTCCGGATCGACGGTGACGAACAGCACCTGCACGCGCCGGGCCTGCTCGGGCGTCAGCAGCTTCAGGGCCTGCGCCATGTCGGACAGCGTCGTCGGACAGACATCCGGGCAATGGGTGTAGCCGAAGAACAGCACCACGACCTTGCCGCGGAAGTCGGCGAGGCTGCGCGGTTTGCCGTCGTGGTCGTTGAGTTGCAGATCTCGGCCGAAGTCGGCGCCGGTGATGTCCGTGCCCTTGTACGCCGGCTCCGGGCCCTGCTCGCCGCAGCCGGCGGCAAAACCCAACGCCAATACGAGTAACAGGACTGACCCGAAGGCCGACAGACGGGGGATGAACGTCCTCAATGCGCCACCATCACAGAGGGCAGGTCGGACAAACGGTATTTGCCCGTCTGCACTGCCCGCGCCAGCTCCTCCAGGGTCATACCCTGCAGCAGGCTGATGATCTTCTTCTTCACCGGGATCCACTTGAAGTGCATGGGACAGGCCGTCGCGTCGGAGCACTCCTTGAGGCCCAGGATGCAGCTCTTGGTGAAGTCCGGCCCCTCAGTGAGCAGCAGCACCTGCATCAGGTTGGTCTTGTGCATCCCCTCGCGCAGGCAGAAACCACCCAGCCGGCCGCGGAAGGAATCGAGCAGCCCCTGCTTGCACAGGTTCTGCAGGATCTTGGCCAGATAGGCCGCAGGCACGTTCAGACGCTCGGCGATGTCGCGGTTGAGCACCGGCTCGCCCGGCGGTTGGGTGGCGATGTAGATGAGCGCCTGGACGGCGTACTGGCTGGTGCGGGACAAAACCATATGCAACTCCTAAAGAGTCGTTTGTCCGATTATAACGGCCCCCGCCGAATTGCATAGTGACGCCCTCCGGCTGAGCGACGCCGGCCCCAGGGCCTCAACCGCCGCCGCGCTGTCCCGATCGACGGTGCTGGATCTTCAGCTCGATCACCTGCCGGCCGTCCTCCAGTTTGTCCTTGCGCCCGGCCCAGGCATGGCCGTAGATGACCTCGAAGGTGGCGGGCAGCCGGCCGTCGCGACGCAGCCGCTCGTAGTTGTCGCTGAGCCGCTGCCACATCTGCCGCCCCATCAGGCCCGGCCGCCGTCCCTCAAGCACCGTGTCGGCGCCAATCGCCTTGAGCTCGCGCAGCATCGTCCTGAGGTCGGCATAGGTGAGGGTGATCATTTCCATCTCCATGACCGGGTGGGCAAAGCCCGCATACACCAGCATGTCGCCGATGTCGTGCATGTCGATGAAGCGGTTGACGTGGGCGTAGCCGTCGATCCCGGCGAAGGCCTGGCGCAGCTCCTTGAGCGTGTCGGGGCCGAAGGTGCTGAAGGCGAACAGCCCGCCCGGGCGGATGACCCGATGCACCTCGCGCAGGGTGGCCGGCAGGTCGCCCACCCACTGCAGGGTGAGGTTGGACCAGACCAGGTCCACGCTGTCGCGCGCCAGCGGCAGCCGTTCGATGTCGCCGCAGACGAGGGTGAGGGGGGAGGCGTGCGGCGTGAGGCGGGAGAGCCAGGCACGCCAGCCGCGTGCCTGGCCGTGGCGCGCCCGGGTCTGCTTGAGCATCGCCAGGGCGAGATCGAGCCCGATCAGGCGGGCTTCAGGGTAGCGCGCACGCAGTAGCGGCACCCCGAAGCCCGTGCCGCAGCCGGCGTCAAGGATCAGCGCCGGGGCGATCTTCATGACCTCCAGGCGCTCGTCCAGACGCCGCGCCACCTCCTGCTGCAGCTGCGCGGCCTGCTCGTAGTGTGGGGCGGCGCGCTCGAAGGCGGCGCGGATGGCGCGTTTATCCATTGAGCTCGGCGAGATGGCGGCGCAGCGTCTCGGCGAACCACACGGGGTGGGACAGGAAGGGGGCATGCGCCGCCCGCGCGTTGAGCGCCAGCCGGGCCGCCGGCAGGTGCTGGGCGAGCCAACGGCCGGCGGCCAGCGGGCACAAGGCATCGTATGCGCCATGGATGACGAGGGCGGGGCAGCGCACCGCGGACACCGAGGGGCGCAAATCCACCGTGCGCAACAATTGCAGGCCGGCGGCGAGCGTGGCGCGCTCGGGCAGTGGCTGCGCCAGCAGCAGCGTGCGCAGGCGGGTGACCACCGACCGGGCCTCGTCGCCCCCGCGCGCCTGCAACGCGAGAAAGCGTAAAAGGGTCGCGCGCGGGTCTTGCATCAGGGCCTGGGCGAAACCGTCCAGCACCTCGGCGTCCAACCCCAAGGCCCAGTCCGCGCGGTTGACGAAGACCGGGGTCGTGCCCACCAGGATGAGCGACCGGACCTGTTGTGGGTGGCGCGCCGCCCAGGCCAGGGCCACCATGCCGCCCAGGGACCAACCAAGGACGCTGCAGGGCATGGGATGGGTCGCCGCGAGCCGATCGGCGAGGGTCTCGGCGGTGTAGGGGTCCGGCAGCGGGTCGCCGCGATAGCCGGGCAGGTCGGGGGTATACAGGGCCGGTGGGCCATCGGCCATGCACAGCAGCACCGTGCCGCGATCATCATCTTCACGTCGTAGGGCGGCATTCCCATATCGCCAGACCGCGTCAGGGGGCTCTGCACCGACAGCGTCGGCAACGGATTGCCGACCTGCGCGTGCGGGTGCGTCATCTGGCGCGCCCAGAGACAGCCGCAACCGCAGGTCGTCCCAGACATGGCCGTTGAGCCCCCAGCCGTGCAGGCAGACGAGGGGCGGAGCGTCAGGCGTGAGGGGTGAGGGGTGAGGTGACATGGCGATGCCGGCCGGCCTGGCAGCTTTAGTCGCCGCACGCGATCTCGTGCAAGGCGGTCAGCAGCCGGTCGACATCCGCCTCGGTGTGGGCGGCGGAGAGCGAGATACGCAGGCGCGCCGTGCCCGCGGGCACCGTGGGGGGCCGGATGGCCGGCACCAGGATGTCGCGCGCGAGCAAGGCCTCGGACAGGCGCACGGCCTCCGCATTCCCGCCGACGACCAGGGGCTGGA
Organism: Pseudomonadota bacterium; assembly: GCA_021826065.1. Classification (GTDB taxonomy): domain Bacteria; phylum Pseudomonadota; class Gammaproteobacteria; order Burkholderiales; family Thiobacillaceae; genus JANWZL01. The sequence continues at coordinate 14,294 of JAKADY010000002.1, read as the reverse complement.
TGGGGGTGTCGGAGGGGAGCAGCCGCCAGGGCAGCCCCGCCACGCCCGACTTGAGTCGTGCGATCAGGGCCGCCAGCCGCTCGCGCCGCCGTTCGCCGGCGCGGATGAGCCTGAGGCTGCGCGACACCGCCGCCGCCAGCATGGGCGGACTGGCCGTGGTGTAGACATAGGGGCGCGCCTTGTGGATGAGCCAGTCGATAAGGGCCTCACTGCCGGCGACGAAGGCACCGAACACGCCGGCGGCCTTGCCGAGGGTGGCCATGTAGATGAGTGAGGGGTGAGGGGTGAGCGATGAGGCGTGTTCGAGGCTGCCGCGGCCCTCCCGGCCCAGGACGCCGAAGCCGTGCGCGTCGTCGACGTACAGCCAGGCATCGTGCCGCTGGGCGAGGTCGAGCAGCTCGGCCAGCGGGGCGATGTCGCCGTCCATGCTGAACACCGCGTCGGTGGCGATGAGCTTCACGCGCGCCGGGCTCTCGCCGAGCATGCGGTCGAGCGCCGTGAGGTCGAGGTGGGGATAGCGGTGGTGGCGCGCCCGGCTCAACAGTGCCGCATCGACCAGCGAGGCGTGGTTGAGGCGGTCGGCGAAGACGGCATCATGGCGGCCGAGGAGTGCGCCCAGCACGCCCAGATTGGCCATGTAGCCGGAGGCGAAGAGCAGCGCCGCCGGCAGGCCGACGAAGGCGGCGAGTTCGACCTCCAGCCGTTCGTGCAGGGCATGGTGACCGGTCAGCAGGTGTGAGGCCCCCGCCCCCACGCCAAAGCGGCCGGCGGCGAGCTGCGCTTCCGCGACCAGTTCGGCGTTATTGGCCAGGCCCAGGTAATCGTTGCTGGCGAAGGAGAGCAGCTCGCGCCCATCCACGCGCACATGCGCGCCCTGCCCCCCTTCGAGGACGCGTCGTCGGCGCTTGAGCCCCTGCGCCTCGATCTCGGCCAGGCGTGCGCCGAGCTCAGCCGGCGCCGGCACAGCGGCGCCCCTCGGTGGATTCGGGCTTGAGCCCCAGCTTGGCAAAGAGCTGGCGATCGGCCTCCACCTCGGCGTTGCCGGTGGTGAGCAGCTTGTCGCCATAGAAGATGGAGTTGGCCCCGGCCAGGAAGCACAGGGCCTGAACGGCCTCGCCCAGCTCACGCCGCCCGGCCGACAAACGCACGTGCGCGCGCGGCATGGTGATGCGGGCGCAGGCCACGGTGCGCACGAACTCCAGGGGGTCCAGATCGTCACGCGCCGCCATCGGCGTGCCGGGGATCTTCACCAGCAGGTTGATGGGCACCGACTCGGGCTGGGGATCGAGGCTGGCCAGCTCGGCGATGAGCTGGGCGCGCACGCGCCGGCTCTCGCCCATGCCGATGATGCCGCCGCAGCAGACGTGGATGCCGGCAGCGCGCACCTGGGCCAGGGTGTCGAGCCGGTCGGCGTGGCGGTGGGTGGTGACGACCTCGCCGTAGTAATCGGAGCCGGTGTCCAGGTTGTGATTGTAATAGTCGAGCCCCGCCGCCTTGAGCCGCTCGGCCTGGCCGGGTTTGAGCATCCCCAGGGTCACACAGGTCTCCAGGCCCAGGTCCTTGACCGCCCGCACCATCGCCGCCACCGTCTCGAGGTCCTGGTCCTTCGGGCCACGCCAGGCCGCCCCCATGCAGAAGCGGGTGGCGCCGCTTTCCTTGGCGGCCCGCGCCGCCGCCACCACCTCGTCCACCGCGAGCAGCCGCTCGCGTTTGAGCCCGGTGTCATAGCGGGCCGACTGGGCACAATAACCGCAGTCCTCGGAGCAGCCACCGGTCTTGACCGACAGCAGGGTGGACAGTTGCACCGTGTTGGGGTCGAAATGTGCCCGGTGCACGCTGGCCGCCTGATAGATCAGGTCGTTGAAGGGCAGCGCATAAAGGGCCTCGACCGCCTCGGTGGTCCAGGCCGGAGTCTCTCCCGGGATACGGCTCAGATCGTTCATGTCCCGGCCTCCAGGGTGATGTCGTGCCAATCCTCCCGGCCGGCGCGCCAGATGTCCCACAGCGACCAGGGCACCAGCACCAGGAAGAACACCCCCCACACCAGCCACCAGCCGCCAGGCAGGTGTGCCAGGTCGTTGGCGAAGATGGTCATGAAACCGACCAGCCCGTAGTAGCGGTAGCCCGCCCACTTGTTGTAATGCCGCACGCGCGCGTCGGGGTGGTGGGCGATGCTGGCATAGACGAAAATGGAGGCCGCCAGCCAGATCATGATCGGCGGCAGGCTCATGGCCATGGGCAGGAAGGCCATCTTCTTGTTGGGTAGCATCTGTCCCACGCTGAAGAGCGCGATGGAAAGCAGCGTGGTGCCGACGGCGAGCCAGTTGAAGAGCTGCGCGCTACGCCGACAGGCGGCGGCCGTGAGGACACGGGGGGCAGTCATCGTGTGCAAGGGTGGGCGTCGGCGGGCGATGGCCGATCGATGGCGTGGTCGATGTTAAAAGGCCTATGGGCGGCTATCATCGGGGAGGACACGCGCGTTGTCAAATTCGATGCGTTCGATTTTGAACGACTGCACAAATCTTGTGCAAGATCGCTGCACCCGGCTGTTCTCACAACCCTGCCTTCTGTGTGGTGTCCGCGCGTTGGGCCGGCCCCTGTGCCCGGGCTGTCTGCGTGACCTGCCGCGGCTCGCCGCCCCGCGCTGCCCCACCTGCGCCCGCCCGACCCCGGGCGGTGAGACCTGCGGCGCCTGTCTCAAACGGCCGCCGGCCTTCGAGCGCTGCCGCGCGGCCCTGGCCTATGCCCCGCCGGCCGACATCCTGGTTCAGCGGCTGAAGTACGGCGGCGAGCTGGCCTTGGCCGGTTTCCTCGCCAAATTGCTCTTACCAGAGATCGACTACGAGGACCTGCCCGACGCCGTCCTGCCCATGCCGCTGCATCCCCGGCGGTTGGCCGAGCGCGGCTTCAACCAGGCGGTGGAGATCGGCCGGCGGTTGTCCCAACGGCTGGGCATCCCCCTACTGCTGGCCGATTGCCGCCGCACACGCGACACCCCCGCCCAGGTCGGCCTGGACCACGCAGCCAGGCAGCGCAACCTCCGCGGCGCCTTTGCCTGCGGCCAGACACTGCGCGGCCGGCATATCGCCCTGCTCGATGACGTGATGACCAGCGGGGCCAGTCTCAATGCGCTCGCGCAGGCCGCCCGCCAGGCGGGCGCCGCCCGCGTCGAGGCCTGGGTGGTGGCGCGCACGCTGCGCGATTGAGCCGGCTGCTATTGATTCGGCAGTCTAATGCCGCAGAATCGTCATTCCGGCGTAGGCCGGAATCCAGCGGTGTGTCTGTGCTCCGGCCTGCGCCGGAGCGACGGGACGTTGTTGCCGGGTTAACGTTTACCGTCCCGTACGATTCCCAGTCTCGACAGGAGAAAGCCATGCGTGTGAGACTCGACAAATCCGCTGATGCCATTTACCTGGATCTCACGGGCAAGACCATCGACAGCAGTGAGGAGGTCGCCGAGGGTGTCATACTCGACTATGACGAAGACGGCCTGTTGGTCGGGATCGAGGTGCTCGACGCCTCCAAGCGCTCCGGCGACAAAGACAGGAAGCTGTTCGACAGCATCGGCCTTGAGCTGCAATCCGCCTGACACACACTCACCCCCGGAGTACAGTCAGCGCAGCCGATCTCGAAGCGCCCCTCGCCCGCTGTCTTGGGCGTGAACTTCTAGTGTTATTCTGTTTGCAACTTATCGGCGCAGCGAGAGCGGCGATGACCGCGTGCACTGGCGCGGCAACTGTAGGAGCGGCAAAAGCCGCGACCTCCTCCCCAGCGAGCGATCACAGGTCGCGGCTCTCGCCGCTCCTACCCGAATTGGTTCCACCAAGAGTGCATATTTAAGCGGCCCAATACCCCGGTGCCTGCGATTCCTGGCTCCCTCCCCCTTGATGGGGGAGGGTTGGGGTGGGGGTGGTACGCTGTGCCGATCTCGATGGCTGTTCACCCCCATCCCGGCCTTCCCCCCTCCAGGGGGAAGGTGTCCAGGACATGACGCAACACAGCCTATTTGGGAGCCGGGTTAATAAGGCTCGCCCAGGGGCCCGGTAAACCCGATCATGGCAATGGCGAGCACCAGCATCAGCAGGGTCAGGGCGATCAGCCCCAGGGCCAGATAGAGGGTGAACCCCACCCCGGTGTGCTGTTTTTCGTAAGACACGGCAACGTTGGGCTGAGCCGCAGCAGAGGCAGCGTCGGTTCGATCGTTCATGGCCCCCTCCGTCCGCTGGGTTGTGATAATTCTTATTTAGCACACCCCTGACTCAGGCCAACTCCTCGATGTCGAAGATGCGCCGGTGCTCGCGGATGGCGTAGCGGTCGGTCATGCCGGCGATGTAGTCGCACACCGTGCGGTGCAGCCCGTCCTGGGCACGCTTTTGGTATTCCGGTGGCAGCAGCCGGGGCTCGCTGACGAAGGCCTCGAACAGCTCGCGCACCACCCGGCGCGCCTTCTCGCTCATGCGCACCACCCGGTAGTGGCGGTAGAGGTTGTGGAACAGGAAACGCTTGAGCTCTAGGTGCTCTGCCCGCACCTGCTCGCTGAAGCCGGCCAGCGGCGGGCAGCGACGCACGTCCTCCAGGCTCTCGGGCCGGTGTTCGTCCAGGCGGCGGCGGGTCTCGGCCAACAGGTCCACCACCAGGGTGTTGATCATGCGCCGCACGGTCTCATGGATCAGACGCCGGTCGTTCAACTGGGGGTACAGCCGCCGCACCTCGCTGAGATGCCGCGCGAAGATTGGCACCGCCTCCAGTTGTTCCAGGGTGATCAGCCCCGAGCGCAGGCCGTCGTCCACGTCGTGGTTGTTGTAGGCGATCTCGTCGGCCAGATTGGCGATCTGCGCCTCCAGGCTGGGCTGCAATCCCTCCAGGAAGCGCCGGCCCAGCTCGCCCAGCCGCTCGGCGTTCTGGCGCGAGCAGTGCTTGAGGATGCCCTCGCGGGCCTCGAAGGTGAGGTTCAGCCCCTCGAACTCGGCGTATTTCTGCTCGAGCTCATCCACCACGCGCAGGGACTGCAGGTTGTGCTCGAAGCCGCCGTGTTCACGCATGCAGTCGTTCAGGGCATCCTGTCCGACATGGCCAAAGGGGGTGTGGCCCAGGTCGTGGGCGAGTGCGATGGTCTCGGTGAGGTCCTCGTTGAGCCCCAGCATGCGCGCCAGGGTGCGGCCGATCTGGGCCACCTCCAGGCTATGGGTGAGCCGCGTGCGGAAGAGGTCGCCCTCGTGGTTGACGAAGACCTGGGTCTTGTACTCCAGCCGCCGGAAGGCGGTGGAATGGACGATGCGGTCGCGGTCGCGCTGGTATTCGCTGCGTGGCGTGGCCGGCGGTTCGGGATAGCGCCGGCCACGTGTTCTCGCCGGGTCTGCGGCGTAGGGGGCGATCGGGTGCATCACCACCATGTGCGCACGGGATAGCGCTGGATCTGCACAACAGGCGTCAAGAGGCTCATGGAGGCGCTGATGGCTGGGCAGATCAGCATGCGGTCGAACGGGTCGCGGTGGTGATCCGGCGGCTTGGTCAAAGTGCCCACCGCCTACTCTTCCGGGGTAAGGATTTCAATGCTATGACGGACACGCTCACGCTGCTAGAACCGCTCAGGCGCCACCCCGCCCGGAAGTGGTAGTTTGCCCAGCTTGTGTTTGATCAGGATTTCCCAAACGGACACCACGCTCAGATAAATTCCGTTATGGAAACGCTGAATTAACCCGTGATCGTCATTCCAGCGAAGGCCGGAATCCAGTGTATTCAATGAGATACGAGGGCGCACAGGTTTCGGCAGCGATTTAATCAGCGTTTCCTTATCACCGTCACGAATGGCCTGTCGCGCGTTCGCGGAGAGTTCGGGGCTGTCGAGAAGCACCCAGAGAAATACACTGGTATCCAGCAAAAAATTCATGCCCCCTTGCCTTCGAACAGGTCGAGCAGCTCATCGGGCAGGGGTTCGTAAAAACTTTCCGGCACCTCGAATGTGCCTTTCGCCAAGCCGATCGGCCTGGGCTCCTTGCCTCCTTGCACTTTTTGGGCAGCGGCCTGATCTCGGCGATCGGCACGTTGCGCTTGCAGAGCAGGATCGTCTCACCCGCCTCCAGCCGAGCCAGATAGGCGGAGAGATGGGTCTTGGCCTCGTGGATGTTGAGCCGGATCATGGTTCAGTCCTTGACTAAGTTCTGGTCCCACTATGATTCCCACCGATTGTTCAGTCAAGCCGTCGCCTCGACCAGCGTCGCCCGCAAGACATCTGCTGCTAGCCCGAAATAGCGCCGCACGCGCGTTTAGGACGGCCAGGCAGCATAGGGGTCCTACTCGGAGCGTACAGATAACCAAGGGTTTGAGCGGCATGCCGTCATCGATCATGAATCACCAGACACCCTGTCTGCCCGCTGGCTGCATGCGCCTTTATCTCATCGGCATGCTGTCGCAAGACCTCCTCGATCCTTCCCGTCGTGCAATTGCCCAGTCTCAGCCAGACGACCATGGGCGGCACACCGCGCAGCAGGCTGAGCTCCTCGAAATCAGAATCCTTGGTCACCAATATGTAGCCCTGTTGACGGGCGAATTCCCAGACCGCCGCATCCTGCGCACGATCAAGCCCGCAAAGAGAGACGTGGCTTGATCCGGGATATTGCGTAGCCAGCATGCCAACCAACTTGGGCGACAGGTTTTGATCGAACAGCAGTTTCATGCCGCGAGGCTGAACTGATGGCGCTCACGGTCGGCCGCATACGCCAGACAGGCTTGAATGTCCTCCCTTTCGAGATAGGGAAAGTCATCGAGGATCTGCTCGATCGACATGCCTGCCGCAAGATAGCCCAGGACGTCGTAGACCGTGATGCGCATGCCCCTGATACACGGTTTGCCACCCCGTTTGCCGGGCTCGATGGTGATGCGATCGCGATAATCCATCATAACCTCCTACCAGCACATCACGAGTTATATATTGATCCGGCAGTCAAATACCGCACGATCGTCATTCCGGCGTAGGCCGGAATCCAGCGTTGTGTCTGGGCTCCGGCCTTCGCGGGAGCGACGGAATGTTGTTGCCGGGTTAAGTGTGTAGCTCGAATTCCAACGCATCTGTATCGGACAAAAACCCACACGCCTTGTTGCAGCCTGACCAGTTGGACAGCGATGCAGGTCTAAACAGGTGTACAACGTGCCGATCACGGCCTCCAACAGGTGCGAGATCCGATCCACTACGGGCGGGACTGACCACTCGGTCAAGCCGTCGCCTCGACCAGGGTGGCCCGCAAGACGTCTGCCGGCACGTCTGCCGTGACGAAGGCCTCGCCCAGGCGTCTGAGCAGCACGAAGCGCAGGCGCCCGCCCTCCACCTTCTTGTCCACCCCCATATAGGCGAGGTAGGTCTCCACCCCCAGGGCCGGGGCCTTGACCGGCAGCCGCGCCCGTTCGAACAGGGCAGCGATGCGGCCCACGTCCGCGTCCGTCAGATAGCCCAGGCGCCGGGAAAGCTCGGCCGCCAGCAGGGTCCCCGCCGCCACCGCCTCGCCGTGCAGCCAGTTGCCGTAGCCCATACCCGCCTCGATGGCATGGCCGAAGGTGTGTCCCAGGTTGAGCAGCGCCCGCTGCCCGCTTTCGCGTTCGTCCGCTGCCACCACCTCCGCCTTGTTGCGGCAGGACTGGTAGATGGCGTGAGTGAGCGCTTGCGCATCCCGCACCATGAGCCGCTCCATGTTGGCCTCCAGCCACGTGAGGAAGGGCAGGTCGCGGATCAACCCATACTTGATCACCTCCGCCAGGCCGGCCGACAGCTCCCGATCGGGCAGGGTGTTGAGCGTCTCCGTGTCGGCCAGCACCAGCCTGGGCTGATAGAAGGCCCCGATCATGTTTTTGCCGAGTGGATGATTGATGCCGGTCTTGCCCCCCACCGAGGAGTCCACCTGCGCGAGCAGGGTGGTGGGCACCTGGATGAAGGGCACCCCGCGCTGGTAGCAGGCGGCAGCAAAACCGGTCAGGTCGCCGATCACACCGCCGCCTAGGGCGATCAGGGTCGTCTTGCGCTCGGCGCGGTGCGTCAGCAGGGCGTCGAAGATCTGATTCAGGGTCTCCCAATTCTTGTATTGCTCGCCGTCAGGCAGGGTGATGGGGATGACCTCGATTCCGGCCGCCTGCAGGGCATCCGCCAGGGTCTTCAGGTATAGCGGCCCGACCGTCGTGTTGGTCACCACCGCGACACGCAGCTGCGTCAGGTGTGGAGTGATCAGCCCGGCCTGTCGGAGCAGTCCGGGGCCGATGTGAATGGGGTAGCTGCGCTCGCCGAGCGCGACGGTCAGGGTTTGCATGGAAAGCCCAGGGTTGAGGGATGTCTGACGATCGATGAGGTCGTCCGATGCGAATAGACGCACGGAAATGCAGCACACCCCATGATCATCCAGCAAAGATACGATCTCGGCCGCCGGGCGGCAATCCCTTGGTACCGGCGGTACGACGCATCGCTTGTAGGGCGGCAATCCCTTGCCGCCGTTCATGAGCTAGGCAAGTCAAAGAGCGGCGGGAAAGGTTTCCCGCCCTACGCGCGCCGGCAGCGGGCCGCACCATCCGTAGGGCGGCAATCCCTTGCCGCCGATCATGCCGCCTTGACCACTTCACCGTTCATGGGCGTCATCGCATCCTCACCCGTGGCCAGCCGTTCATGAGCTAGGCAAGTCAAAGAGCGGCGGGAAAGGATTCCCGCCCTACGCGCGCCGGCAGCGGGCCGCACCATCCGTAGGGCGGCAATCCCTTGCCGCCGATCACGCTGCCTCGACCGCCTCGCCGTTCAGCAGCTCCATGGCATCCTCGCCCATGGCCACGGCGTACAGACGATGCTGAGTCAACCACGCGATCTCGTCTTCTGAGAGGGCCAGGGCGGAGAAGACGGGAATGAGGCGACGGCCGGCGTACTCCGGGAAATAGGCAAAAAAGGCCCCCTCCTGCACGAAGCGATCGAATGCCTCAAGGTACTCCGGCCGCACCGTCGCCTTGGCCTCCAGCAGCAGCACATGCCCAGGCCAGGCGAAGACGCCGTCGAATTCGCGCTGGTCGCCCACCAATCGCATGCGTTTAATACGCTGCCCCTCGAACTCCATGTCCTCAGGCGCGCCGAAGTGCTCACGGGCGATGCGGCGAACCGAAGGGTAGATGATGTCCTCGACGATGGTCCCCATCTTGTTGGAGATCTCGCCCCAGCGCTTGTTCATCGCGCGTTGATCGCGGCGCACCTCATCCTTGAACTGGGCCATTTCATCTTTGAACACGCGCATCTCATCCTTGAACTCGACCATCTCATCCTTGAACGCGAGCATCTCGTTCTTGAAGTCGGCCATCTCATCCTTGAACGCCAACATCTCGTTCTTGAACTCGGCCATCTCATCCTTGAACGCCAGCATCTCGTTCTTGAAGTCGGCCATCTCGTTCTTGAACTCGGCCATCTCGTTCTTGAAGTCGGCCATCTCGTTCTTGAACGCCAGCATCTCGCCCTTGAGTTCGCGGATCTCCATCTCAGTGTTGAACTGAGCGTAGGCGAGCTTCATCAGCGCCTCTTCGAGACGGTCGACGCGTTCGGTAGTGTTACCCATGGCGATCTCCTTGCATATTCGGATGATAGCCGCTAACCCGGCGGAATGCGCGCGGCCATCCATTGAACCCGGATTTTCCATTGGACCGGCCTATCTTGCGCCGGAGGAGAGGACAGCCTGGCGCTTGGCCTACGCGCGGTCTTGCGGCCTGCGTGCGGCATCTTTGCGCCCGTGCTCCTCGCCCTAGGCTTGGGCTATGGCCTCGTCACCCGTGCGCAAATCTGTTCGCCCTCGGCTGCGCCATACTTCCGCGTTCCAATGGAAAATCCGGGTTAAAGCGATCGAACGGCCTCTGCTATCCTGTATTCTGATCAGCCAACGGGGCCTCTCTCTAGGCAACCGCGCACATGACCGAACGATCTCGCGACTGGTTTGCGCAGGCCGAGCGCGACCTGCGGCACGCCCGTAACGCCCTGGACGACCAGGACCATGAATGGGCCTGCTTCGCCGCGCAGCAGGCCGCCGAAAAGGCTGTCAAAGCGCTTTTGCTCCGGCGCGGGCTGGAAGGCTGGGGACACAGCGTCAGCCAACTGCTCGCCTCGCTGCCGCCGCAGGATACGGTCCCACCCGACATCCGCGAGTCCGGTTTGATGCTCGACCGCTATTACATCATCACCCGTTACCCCAACGGCTTCGCTCAGGGCGCACCGGGTGACTATTTTTTGCACAAAGACGCCATCGAGGCCATCGACCATGCCAGCCGTGTCCTGGAATTCGTACGCGGACGTCTCGGCCTATAACCGCCGGCTGGATCAGGCCCTCATGGAGGCGGCACAAGCCGCCCTCAAAGATCACCCCGAGGTGCTGGGCGTCTGGCTGTTCGGCTCGCGCGCCCGCGGCGACTATGGCGCGCGCAGCGATGTGGATCTGCTGCTCGTCGTCAGTTCGGCGAGGCCGCGGCTGATGGATAGACTGTTGGATTACAGGGACCTGATCGACCGCATCCCCGCCCCCGTGGACCTCCTCGTGCTGACCCCCGCGGAGGTCGAAGCCACCCGCGATCAGCCTTTCTACCGCAGGCTGTGGCGAGAGGCACGCCGGCTGGCCGAGCGCCCGCCGATGGCAACTCCCTGAGCCCGGTTGAAAGGTGCAGTCGATCGACCCCCGGAAGAAGCATACCGGCACGCCTGGCCCGACAAAAATTCGTCAACTCTTCATCAAGAGTGTCGATAATAGGCATATGGCCATGACCGGGTGCGCGAGGATTCCTCCCGGCCACCTTGACCCGCCGGGCTGAGGCCGGAATAGGAACGGGCATGGCGTTTGCTTCAAGCTTAAAAATGCCAGAACGACCGCACAGGGAGTAATTTACATAAACCAGCCCCGGCTGGCCATGTTTTGTATGAGTCCAGTACCTTTGGCACTCGGGTTGCTGGGTAAGGAGGAATTGTAGAGGAGACTGATCTTTGAGGGCATGGTGTGGGCGCTGGGTGTTGTAGAAGACGAGCCAATCGGCGAGTTTTTGGTTGAAGGCGGACAGGTCGGTAAAGAGGAGATCTTCGTGGAAGTCGACGAAGGACTCCTGGAGGGTGCGGTTGAAGCGTTCGAGGTGGGCGTTCATCCGGGGCGACTTGGGGTAGGTATACCAGCGCGCGATGCCGCGTTCTTGCAAGGTTCGGGCAAAGTCTGCCTCGAACTCGCTGCCATTGTCAGAGAGCAGGATTTGCGGGGGTTTGGGCAGCAGGCTCAGGGTCGCGCGAAGCGCCGCTTGGGTGTGGCGGCTGCTCTTGGCTTTGCACGGCCAACGCAAAGGCCAGACGGCTGGTCGGGTCAATGAAGGTCACCAGGTAGCGCCTGAGGCCGTCGCGGATACGCTCGATGGTATCGGTGGCCAGGCATTCAAGGGGTTGGGTATGCACGCCTTTGGGCTTACGCGGCTTGCTCTGGCGCCGGATAGGCCTTATGCGGCCTTTGCTGTCGAGGCGGGTGGGCGCATGACGCATCTTGTCCGGGGCGCGGGCTTTTGATGCGGCCGAGGGTGGAGGCCGAGGGCAAGGGGATGCCTTGGGCTTCGCACCACGGAGCAAGAAGAACGTGGAGCTTGTCCTTGCCGAGATTGGGGTCAACAAGGGTGCGCAACCGCCGGATCTCGGCCACCAGCCTCGGATCGGTCTTCGGTGTACGCTTGCGCTTCGGTGCACAGGACTTCGCGGCCAAGGCCGCCGGATTGCCGCCGCTTGCGCGCAAGGCGGCCTTCCAGCGGTACAGGGTGCGGCGTGACACACCAAAGGCATCCTGGGTGGCCGCCAGCCCGTGCTTGTCCCAAAAGCGCAGGATCTCGAGTCGTCGTTGGGCGTCTTTGGGGGTCATCTCCCAAAGATGCCCCAAGTGCGCTATCCGGTAGAACCCCCGGATACCGTATCCGATCCGCTGGACCTGCATGACACTCCTCCTTCACCGAAGGAGTGCCAAAGGTTTCTGAACTTATGCATGTTTGTGAGCAGACTCATGACGAATTGAAGGTGACTGAGGAGATGTCCTACCCGCTTGTGCGCCTGCCGCTGTGGCTCGGGCTGGAGTCGCAGCAAAGCCGCGTCATCGAACAGCCCATGGCGGCGCTGCGGTGAGATGTCACACCCCCGCCTGGTGGTCTTTTCCAGCCTCTACCCGAACCGTGCCCAGCCCAATGCCGGGCTTTTCATCCGCGAGCGCATGGCACGGGTGGCTCAACGTCTGCCGCTTACCGTGGTCTCGCCTAAGCCCTGGTTTCCTGGCCAAGGCTTTATACGCATCTTTCGCCCCCACTACCGCCCCATGCCGGGGCGAATCGAGCAGCAAAACGGTGTGACCGTGCTCTTCCCCCGCTTTCTCGCCCTGCCCGGTATCCTGCGCTGCCTCGATGGTCTGTCCATGGCCTTGAGCAGTTATTTCACCCTTCGCCGCCTGAAACGATCGGGCCACAACCTGATCGACGCCCATTTCGCCTACCCGGACGGCTATGCCGCCGTGCTGCTCGGCCGCTGGCTCAAGCTGCCCGTGACCGTCACCCTGCGCGGCACCGAGGTCCCGCACAGCCGCAACCCGCGCCTTCGGCGCCGGCTGCAGACCGTGGTGCGTGTGGCGGACCGCGTTATCGCGGTTGCCGATTCGTTGAGGCGCCTGGCGTTGGAGCTGGGCATGCCTGAGGAGAAAGGCGTCGTGGTCGGCAATGGTGTGGACACCCAGAAATTCCAGCCCGTCGATCGCGCCGCTGCGCGTGCCCGTCTCGGTCTGCCTGCTGACGCCAAGGTCTTGATCACCGTGGGCGCCCTGGTGGAGCGCAAGGGCTTCCACCGCGTCATCGACTGCATTCCGGCCCTGCTGGTCCGACATCCGAACCTGCACTATCTGGTCGTCGGCGGGGCAAGCCCCGAGGGCAACATGGAAGCGGCGCTGCGGGCGCAGGTCGCAAGCCTCGGCCTGAACGAGCGGGTGCACTTCCTGGGGCCCATCCCGCCCGATGAACTCAAGTGGCCGCTCTCCGCCGCCGATGTCTTCGTCCTGGCGACACTAAATGAAGGGTGGGCGAACGTGATACTGGAGGCCATGGCCTGCGGGCTGCCGGTGGTGGCAACCGACGTGGGGGGCAACCGCGAGGTGGTGGCCGACGCCCGGCTCGGCCGCATCGTGCCCTTCGGTGATCAGGCCGCCTTGTGCGATGACCTGGATGAGGCACTCAACCAGGACTGGGACCGGCAGGCCATCCTGGACTATGCGCGCGAGAACGACTGGGAAGGGCGGGTGACCAGGCTGTTGCAGGTTTTTCGCGAGGCGACCCGGTCATGAGCCTGCCCACCCCCCACACGGGCCATGACCGGCGCTGTCTGCGGGAACGGCTTGAGCGGCGCCTGTTCCGAGGCTACAAGCACCTGCGCCAGAGATTCGGCCGGGGCCTGCCGCGCGTCCACGTGTTCGTGGCCGGTATGCAGCGCTCCGGCACTAACATGCTCATGGAGGTCTTGGAGTGGAGCCCCTATACCGATGTTTATCACGAGACCGACCGCCGGGCCTTCACCCCGCTCTACGAGATGCGAGTGCCTCAGGTGATCGAGGCACTGGCCCGCTCCTCCCCCGCCCCCTTCTTCGTCATCAAATCCCTGTGCGAACTGGACCGGATCGGGTCTCTGATGGACCGATTCGAGCCCGCCCGGGCGGTGTGGATCGTACGCCATTACCACGACAGCACCTACTCCGCGGTGCGCTCCTTCGACAACTTCGTGCCCCAGATGCGGCGCCTGGCGCAGGACAAGGCCTCGGATGCCTGGCGCGGACGCGGGATGAGCGATGCCACCCAGTCCCTGCTCAGACAGGTCGTGGAACTGTCCCCCACCGAGGCGGATGGCCAGCGATGATGTGGTACTACCGCAATGTCCTGTTCTTCGAGCAGGCCTTGGATCGGGATCCACGCGTTGCCCTGCTGCGCTATGAGGACTGGGTCGGCGCACCCGAGGCGAAACTGGGCAGCCTGTGCCGATTCCTGGGGCTACCCGGTTGCGGCCCCTGGATGACCCGCTATATCCATGCCGGCTCCGTGCGCAAGACCCCACCGCCCACCCTGCTGCCCGAGGTGGAGGCGGCCTGCGCCGGCCTGATGGCGCGTTTCATGGTCCTGGAGGCACTGTGATGCATGCTTTCCTGGCCCGGCACTTGGTCTATCCCCTGCACGAGGCGATCATGCGCCGCCCCACCCTCGCCTACCTGGAAGAGCTGGAGGGCTCCCAGTGGCTCGACCGGGCGGGGATCGAG
>JAKADY010000040.1 GCA_021826065.1 Pseudomonadota bacterium | reverse complement strand
CGGAAGGCGCAGTCGAGGTGGGGAATGTGGTCGAGGCAGCCGACAAGGCATCGCAGTGGCTGACGCATCCCGCGCTGCCGCGGGAGGCGAACCCTTTTACCCTGGATGGCATGCTCAGGGCGACCCTCGATGTGTATCTGGAGGTGACGAACGAGTCGCCTCGGTAACGCGCCAGTGTGGTTCTCATCGCCGATCGTCTAGACTTGCGCCGTCGTGTCCATCTCCTCGGTCGCTTCCTCCCTACTGCCACCCTTGCATGGCGGACCTCGCCATGTCCTGGCGCGTATCCTGGGGCTGCTGCTCGTCGCCTGGCAGCCTTTCATCAGCGGTCCGCGCCTGCCATCCGTCGTCCTTCTGTTGCTCGGCGTATGGATGCTGCTGCGGCGGGAAATCGACCTTACGGCGCAGCCGGCGCGACGTCTGTTACAGATATTCCTGTTGCTGCTCATCCCGGTCTTGCTCTCCATCCCCTCCTCACTGCACGTCCCGTCGAGCATCAACGTCGCCCTGGCCCTGGTTTTGTTCGGTATCGTCGGCCTGGCCTTGTTGCAGGGATTGGCGGTGGAGGGCGCGCACGTCTGGTTGCAACGATGGTTGTTGATCACGGTTTGTGTCTGGATGCTCGACGGCTGCGTTCAGCTTGCGTTTGGCCACGATTTATTGGGCATTGCGCTCGGCGAGGCTAGGCAAATCTATGGACCCTTCTCCGGTAACCTGCGCTTCGGTTTGTTCATCACCGTCCTCATGCCCGTGGTTTTCTGGAGGCTTGTCGACAGACGGCCTTGGCTCAGCCTGAGCCTGATCGCCTTGCTGGGTTTTGTCGCCGGCATGAGCGGGGCGCGCAGCAATCTCCTGTTTTTCATGCTCTCCTGTGCCGTCCTACTGCCCAGATTTGGCATGCGGCAGCGCATTGCAGTACTCGCGGCCGGCTGTGCGGTTGTGCTTGCGGTCGCCTCGTTTTCGCCCGCGATTGGGCAGCGTTGGTCAACGATGGTCCATCTGTGGGAAATGCGTGAGGCAAACCCAATGCAGACAGTCGACACGGCGCTCAGCGGTCGTTTGACGATCTGGCGGACGGCCTGGCGTATGGTCGAGTATCGGCCGCTCACCGGGGTCGGGGCGGGCGCCTTCGCCAGGGCCTATGACCACTATAGCAGCAGTGAGAACGATCCTTTCCGTTCGGGTGGGAGTTACGGAAGCCCGTCGCATGCGCACCAGATGTACGTCTCGATGGCGGCTGAGACCGGCTGGGTGGGCTTGGTCAGTCTGATCATCGTGATCGGCTTGTGCATCCGTTGGTATAAAACCGCCCCACCACCGCAACGGGCCCTAGCCGCGCCTTATGCCGCGGCCTTGGCAGTAATTGCCTTTCCGTTGCAATCGCAACCCGTGCTCTACATCATCTGGTGGTTTCCGGTGGTCTTGCTGCTCCTGTGCGGCCTGCTGGCGGCCTTGCAACCCGGTGAAAACGAGCCTCCTGGAGGAAGGTGATGAACTTGAAGGAATTGAGTCGTACCCTGCGCATCCCGATCAATCGCTATTTCGCCTTCCGCCGGCTGCGGCAATACCACAGCCTACCTCGTAGCATCGAGGAGACGGTGGATTGGGCGATGAATTTCGGCCGCTACGGCTATTTCACCATCACGACACTGCAGAAACGAGAGGAGATCCTGGCCCTGGCCAGGGCCGTGGCGGAATTGCGCCCCCGCATCATATTGGAGATCGGCACGGCGCGGGGCGGTACCCTGCTCATCTGGTCGAGCCTGGCCTCGGACAAGGTCATCAGTTGCGATCTCGTGCACAGGCAGCCGCAAAAGGTCTTGCTAGAGTCCCTGCCGCCGCCGGGTTCGCGCTGCCAGGTCAGGCTGCTGACGGGCAATTCGCATGACCCCGCCTTCAAGCAGCGCGTGGCCGGGGAACTGAACGGCGAGATGGTCGATTTTCTCTTCATCGACGGCGATCATACCGAAGAGGGTGTGACGGCCGACTATCAGGATTATCGCGAGTTTGTGCGTCCCGCCGGTATGATCGCCTTCCACGACATCGTCGAAAGGCAACCGTTTGCTACTAACCAAGTCCACCACCTCTGGCGGAAAATCAAACAGACAGGCGTCGTGGAGGAGTACATCAGCGATCCGAACCAGTGCGGGTTCGGGATCGGCGTCATCCGGGTCTAGGAGCGGCCTCTCGGCAAGAAATGGGCCTGGGGTTAAGCCAGCGCGGAGAGGGCCTCTGCCAGTTGCCCGGCGATGACCTCTCGGCAGAAGTATGCGCGATAGGTGGCGTGAGCAAGCTGTCCGAGCAGCTCCAGGCTGTCCGCGTCGCTGGCAAGCTGTGAGACGGCCCGCGCAAGCTCACGCGGGTTGCCGGGCCCGACCCAAACCAGGCCGCTGTCGTCCCTGTCCTGCAAGGCCGGGGGGTAGGCCGCGGCGTGGCGGGTGATGACCGGACGGCCACAGGCCAGGGCTTGAAAGACCTTGTTGGGGATGACCCGCGCTGCCTTGTCGGAGGTCCCGAATACGCCCAGTACGATGTCTGCCTGATGAATGCGTCGCGGTAGATCGGCATAGGGCAGCCAATCCTCGAAGGACACATGGGCCTGGCCGCGCGCGAGGTCTTCGCACGGCTTGCGCAAGGGGCCTGCACCTAGCAGCGTCCAGCGCACGGCCGGTCCCTCATAGCAGCGCGCCGCCTCAATGATCGTTTGCGGGCCCTGCAAAGCGATGAAACTGCCATAAAAGAGCACCTCGAGCTCGCCTCCCTCCGCATGGCGGGGCATGGCGAGGGGGTGAAAGAGTGACTCTTCCGCACCGACGTAAACCACTTTGAGTCTATCGGGGTTCAGGTCGAACACAGCCTGGTAGTACTCTGCGTGGACCGGAGTGTCGGCCAGGACGAGGTCGGCGGCGTGAAATAGCCCACGCTCCCACGCCAGGAGCCGCTTGGCCTGGCGGCTCGACGGCGGGAATTTGCCGCGCTCGTGGACCTGCTTGTCGTAGGCGCTGATCAGCGGGTCGAACAACAGGGGCAACCCTCGGGCATGGCTCCAGCGCCGAGCCGCGGCCAGGTCGCGCTGACGAAAACACGGCACCCACACCAGGTCCGGTCTGGGCAGACGACGCAGATGCGTCTCCACATCGGCGATGGCGCTCACCGTCGGGCGGAAGTCCACGATGCGCCAGCCCATCTCCCCCAGCAACGAGCGAAGGATGCGATTGCGGGAATACCCGGGGTCGAAGCGCCCCCACCACAGGACCGTCGGCATGGTCAGCGCTGCCGCTTAAGCAAACGCTGGCGCTCACGGGTCTTCGCCAGGCGGATGAAGCGCTGGAAGGCATACATGTGGCTGACCACGATGCCGTCGATGCCGTTGACGAACTCCCGACGCAGGATGTACTGCTTGAAGAAGGCGAAAAGTGGGGTGAGGAGCAAAGCCAGCAGCCCCGGATTGCGGCCGCGTGCGGCCAGCGTCTCGGCCTGGGCGCTGGAATAGCGGTTGACCTTGTCGACGTGGTGGGTGAGCGAGCGGAAGGAGCGGTGTAGCACCATGCCTTTGAGGTGCCCGATCTTGCCCTCGCGCACCACCACCGAATCGTGCACCTTGTCGGCCTTGAACCCCGCCACGTCCCGACGATACAGCCGCACGGGGTGGTGGAAGGCCGTCCACGGGTGGCCTTTGTCCTGAAAGGGGTAGAGCGGCAGGATGGGCAGGGTATAGGCCACGCAGGGCGGCTCGCCGCGCTCGAACAGGGCCCTGATCTCAGCGGCCAGTTCGGGGGTGACCTCCTCGTCGGCATCCAGGTTGAGCAGCCAGCGGTTCCGGCAGAGGCCTTCAGCATACACCTTTTGCGGTCCATAGCCCTGCCAGGCGTTGAACACGACGCGTGCGCCGAGTGAGGCGCTGACGGCCACCGTGTCATCCTCGCTGCCGCTGTCCACGACGATGACCTCATCGACCCAGTCCCGCACCGCGCGTAGGGTGGAGGGAATGCGGTCGGCCTCGTCTTTGGCGATGATGAAGACGGAAACGGGTATTCTATCCATGCATCGAAGTGGCTCGCGGGCGCGGGCATTTGTCCGGCAGTCCCCAAGACGATGGGCAGCCCGCCGCCAGCCAGGCCAGTTGGGTGAGATAAATGGCGAATTTTTCACGCAGGCTCCGCACCTGCCCCAGCGTCAGCAGCACCAGGATTAGATGAGATGAGGCGTTGATGATCACCCGAACGATGCGCCACACGGTGAGCGGCAGGGCCAGGGCCCAGGGTAATGTCTTGCGGTAATAGAGCAAACGCGAGCGCAAGACCTCGACCTGGGCCTCGCGCCGAACTGCACGCGTGCTTGCGCCCTTGAGGTGACGGACGCGGATGCGTGGATCGACCAGGACCTGCCAGCCATGCCGGCGCAAGCGAACGCACCATTCGGTCTCCTCGTAGTAGAAGAAGAAGTCCTCATCTAGTGGACCGACATCGGCGATGGCCGCGCGGCGCAGGGCCATGCATGCCCCGACCAGGGTCTCCACCTCGATGGGGGTGGCGAGTCCGGAAACGTCGGGGTGCCGCAACCGAACGAGGCCCAGCTCGGACCAGAAGTGTGGCGCCATGCCCGCCGATCGCTGGGGTCGTCCATCCTGGCCCACCAACTGGCCGCCGATCAGCGCCGCGCGGGGGTATTGCGCGAAATCCTCGGCGAAGCGCTCGAGCGCATCGTCCGGCAGGATGACGTCGTTGTTCAAGAACACCACGTATTCACCACGGGCCTGCGCCAGGCCTTGGTTACATGCCCGCGCATAGCCATTGTTGCAGCCGTTCTCTATGATCTTGACCTCTGGGAAATGCGAGCGGGTCAGGGCGATTGAATCGTCACGACTGCCGTTGTCGACCAATATGATCTCATCGTCACCACCGACCGCTTGGCGCGCCGCAGCGAGGGCGTCACGGAGCATGCCCCAGCTATTGCGGTGGATGATCACGAGCGAGAAGCGCACCTCAGCCAAGGCCAACCCCCTGGGTCTTGGGCTGATCAACCGTCACTTCAAGGCCTACTGGCCACGCGTGCATGCCCAGCGTGGCGTAGTGATACAGTGCCGTCACGCCTCGCTTCGTCTCAGTGAGCGCTGAATAAACCGACGGTCTCAAGTCCATGATCCGCGTCAAAGTATTGGCCGCCATACCTGCCCATTATCTGCAACGCCAGTTGCCGCGCGGCAGACCCGTGTGGGGCGATTGCCACTTCAGCTTCGACCCGGACGATCGGCAATACGATTGGCTCGTCGTCTATGACGACCTTCCCGCACACCGGGGGGAGGGCCGTTCCGAGCGCTGCGAACACTTAGCCTGCCCCGCCGCGCATACCCTGCTGAGCACCAGCGAGCCTCCGAGCATAAAGCATTACGGCAACGCCTATGTCAACCAGTTCGGCTGTGTGATCACCAGCCAGCCGGCGTGGGCCTTGCCCCATCCTGACAGGGTATATTCCCAGGCGGGGCTGCACTGGTTCTATGGCTTGGGCAAGCGCCAGGTCCGCGACTTCGATGCCATCCTGGCACACCCCCCGTTGAACAAGACGCGGCTGGTGTCGATGATGTTCACGCCCAAGCGCATGCGCCACACCCTGCACCACAGGCGTTTCCATTTTCTGGCTGAACTCCAGCGTCTGCTGCCCGAGATCGAGGTCTTCGGCAGAGGGGCAAGCCCCCTTCCTGACGATGACAAGGCGCATGCCCTGGACGCATACCGGTACCACATTGTTGCCGAAAACTACATCGGCCCGCATCACTGGACCGAGAAACTGGCCGATGCCTTCCTGGGCGTGACCCTGCCGTTTTATGCCGGCTGTCCAAACGCCGCGGATTATTTCCCAGCCGATAGCATCATCCCGATCGATATGCGCGACCCTGCCGGCGCGGCGCGGATCATACGGGAGGCGATCGCAAACAACGAATATGAAAGGCGCCTCGCGGCGATCCTGGAGGCACGTCGCCGCGTGCTGTATGAATACAACTACTTCGCCGTGGTGTCGCGCGAGATCGAAAGGCGTCATCGCCCGCAAGAGGTTCGGGCGGAGGGCGGGGTGATCTATTCGCGGCATGCCTTGCGGAGTCGTCGTCTAGGTGTGGCGCTGCAGGACTTGTTCGGTAAGTCGCGCGCGCGTTTGCTCCATTTGTTCCACCCGTGAACATGCCATCGCTGGGGGTCTACGGTTTCGAGACGGTTATGGGCGGTCAGCAGCGGGTCGAGTGCGAAGGGCCAAGGACGATCTTGGATGAGGCCATTCACGCTACGAGCGCGCAAGGCGCTTCATGTGTTGTGTGGGCTTGCAAAACGAAAACCGCGCAACGGCGGGATTCGCGACGCTATCCAGCCCGCCCTGGCCATGGACCAGAACTCTTGCACGCTGTCGAGCCGGCCCGGTGGCCGCTGGCCCAGGAAGGACCAGGCAGCGATGAGGGCGGGTAGCGGCGTGCGCGGGTCGATGGGTTGCGCCAGGGTCTGCTTCGACAGCTTGTCGCCGCGCGCATCGAGCACCACGGGGAGGTGCAGGTAGCGGGGTGTGGGCAGGCCCAGCAGCCCCTGCAGGATGATCTGGCGCGGGGTGGAGGCGAGGAGGTCGGCGCCGCGCACCACATGGGTGATGCCCTGAGCGGCGTCGTCCACCACCACGGCGAGCTGATAGGTGTAGACGCCGTCCGCCCGCTGCAGGACGAAGTCGCCGCACTCCGCGGCGACGTCGCAGGCGACACGGCCCTGCAGGGCGTCGTCGAAGACGATGCGCGCAGCCGGGACGCGCAGCCGCAGGGCGGCCGGGCCGTGACCCAGCCGTCTGGCGCGGCAGTGGCCGGGATAGACCGGCCCGTCCACACCGCGCCGCGCCGCGGCGGTGATCTGCTTGCGGCTGCAGGTGCAGGGGTACACCCAGCCCTCGCGGATCAGGTGTTCCAGGGCGTCGCGGTAGGCGGCGAGGCGCCGGCTCTGGTGGACGACCGGCCCGTCCCACTCGAAACCGAAGGCCTCCAGGGTGCGCAGGATCGCGTCCGCGGCGCCCGCCACCACCCGCGGCGGGTCGACGTCCTCGATGCGCAACAGCCATTCGCCACCGTGACTGCGCGCCTCCAGGTAACTGCCGAGGGCGGCCACCAGGGAGCCGAAGTGCAGCGGCCCGCTGGGCGTGGGGGCGAAGCGGCCGCGATAGGGCCCTGCCGGCATGGCGCGTCGTTCACCCCGTCTGGGGTGCGCTGGCGGCGAGCTCGGCATAGAGGGCCGCCACCCGCTCCACCATGCGTTCGGCGCGCCAGGCCTGGGCGTAGGCCAGGGCCGCGGCGGCAAGCCGCCGGTGCGCCTCGGCGTCGTCCAGCAGCTCGGCGACGATGCGGGCGAAGGCGGCCGGGTCCGGCGGGGCGATGCGGCAGCCCTCGCCTTCGCTAAGGACGTCGCGGGTGCCCATCTCCGCCAGGGCCACCACCGGCGTGCCCTGGGCCATGGCCTCCAGCAGGACCAGACCCTGGGTCTCGGTGCGCGAGGCGAAGACGAACACGTCCGCCGCCCGGTAGCAGTCCGGCAGCTCGCGCTGGCGGTCGAGGTAGCCGACGAAGCGCACGCTGTCGGTGAGCCCCAGCCGGCGCACCTCGCGGTGCAGCTCGCGTTCTGCCGGCCCCTCGCCGGCGATGACCAGACAGGCCTCGGGATGGGTGCGGCGCAGGGCCACCAGCATGTCGAGCAGAAAGCCGATGTTCTTCTCGAAGGCGACCCGGCCGACGAACAGCAGCAGCGGCCGGTCGGGCGGCAGCCCGTGGGCGTGGCGAAAGCCAGCGCCGTTGCCCGGCACGAAGGATTCCGGCAGCAGCCCGGTCGGGATCACCTCGATGCGCGTGGTCACGCCGTATTCGAGCAGGGCCTCGCGCATGGGCCCGGAGGGGGCGATCACCGCATCGACCTCGTTGCACTGCCGCCGCGAGATCGCGCGTGCCAGGGCCTTGAGCCAGGCGCGCGGCAGGATGGGCAGGTAGTGGTGGAAGTATTCGGTGAACAGGGTGTGATAGGTCTCGACGAGCGGCGTGCCATGCCGGCGGGCATAGCGCAGGCCGGCATAGTGGGCGAGGAAGGGGGTGTGCACGTGCACCACGTCGAACGGCGCCGGCAGGCCCTCCAACGCGGCATTCAGTTCCCGCCAATGCATCAACCGATCCTCCGGGTCGAACGGCAGGCTCCAGCCGCGCACCCTCAGCACGCCGGACTCGGGCGTGCTGCGCGCATAATCGGGGGCCACCAGCGTCACCTCGTGCCCGGCGGCCAGGAGCTCGCGGCGCAGGGTCTGGATGGAGGTGGAGACCCCGTTGATGCGGGGAAAATAGACGTCGGACAGGAGCAGGACGCGCATGCGGGGCGCGACGCAACGAGGGGCCGCGGTGGTTGACGGGGCGAAAACGCGGCAATTATAGTCTTGCCATGCTAGAGCGACTGAACGCCTTGGAGGAGAAGCTCACCCAACTGCTGGAGCGCTGGCAGGCCACACGGGAGGAGAACCTGCGCCTGCGCCAGCGGGTGGTCGCCCTGGAGAACGACAACAAGCTGCTCAACGAGCGCCTGGCCGAGGCCCGGTCGCGTGTGGCCGCCCTCTACGACAAGATCCCCGACGAACGGGCATGACTTTGATAAAACGCCTCAGAACATGAAAATCATGCCCGTTTGCCTCTCCCCCCACCCCTCCCCCGCTCACGGGGGAGGGGCGCTTCGCGTGTCGCTGGCGCGACTTTCTGACTAATGCCACCCCCGCGTCAGATCAGCCTGGACGTCGCCATCATGGGGCGCGAGTTTCGCATCTCCTGCCCCGAGGAGGAGCGCGAGGGCCTGCTCGCCGCGGTGAGTTATCTCGACCGCAAGATGCGCGAGATCCGCGACACCGGCAAGGTGATCGGGCTGGAGCGCATCGCCATCATGGCGGCGCTCAACATCACCCACGACTACCTCGCCGCACGCCCACCCGCGGCTGATGACAGCGCCGCCCGCGGCAAGGTCGAGCAGCTCAACGCGCTGCTTGATGCTGCACTCGCGCAACAGGATAATCTCTTCTGACCCCCTGCTGGGTGCGCGAGGGCTGCGCATTCTGTGAACCGATACGCAAAGCCTCGGCTGCGGCTAGAGCTCGCCGGTGTGCGCGTGGCACTGCGTCCATGCGCCTGAAGGCGATGCGCCGTGGCCACCTTGAACCCCTGGGTTCAAGAGTTGCGGTCCGGACGGCCTGTGCGGGGGGTCCTCTTTTGCGGACAGAGGACCGAAAAGACAGTTGGTTTGCGCGCTGCACGCGGCTGGCTGGTTGCTGAGGACTGAAGACGGAGGACTGTGTTGGTGTCTGTCCACGCAGTCCCCTCCCTTCGTCTTCAACCCCATTTCACGCTAACCGTTCATGGCCGGTAGACCGCTCCCGCCAGTAAAAACTGACCTGCCGGCCATGAACGGTTCCCTCACCCCCACCCCCTCCCCCGCCTGCGGGGGAGGGGAGCTTCGTGATCGGCTGCGCCGATTTTCTTGGTAATCACCAGATTGATCGACGGGATCGAGACACCGGGGTCGAGCCTGGACAAGGGTCAGCTGCGTCGCACCTTGCGCGCACGGCGCGCGGCCGTGCCGGAGGGGGTGCGCAAGCGCGCCGGGCGGGCGATCGAGCGCCTGGCCTTGCGCCAGGGCCTGATCCGCCGCGGCTGGCGCATCGGTTTCTACGTGCCGGCCAAGGGGGAGGTGGACTGTCTGCCCCTGCTCAACCGGGCCTTGTGGATGGGGGCGCGCTGCTATCTGCCCGTGGTCCCGCCCCGCGCCGGTGGCTGGCACGGGGGCAGGCGGCTTTGGTTCAGCCGCCTGGGCGGCTCGGCGCGGCACTGGACGGTCAACCGCTACGGCATCCCGGAGTACGGTCACCCAGCGAGCCGGTTGCGCATCGCCTGGCTGCAGGTGGTCTTCATGCCGATGCTGGGCTTTGACGAGGCCGGCTATCGCATGGGTATGGGCGGCGGCTATTACGACACCAGCCTCGCCTACCTCGGCCGTCGCCGGCACTGGCGCAAGCCGCTGCGGGTGGGGCTCGCCTTCGAGGCGCAGCGGGTCGATCGGCTGCCGCACGACCCCTGGGACATCCCGGTGGACCTGGTCATCACCGAGAAACGCGTGTACGACTGCCGGCGCGGCCGACGCGCCGGACCGGCCGGCGGCTAGCCCACAAACGAAAAGGGCGGACCGCCGGTCCGCCCTTGTTTCGACCCTCTGCAGGGATTACTTCTTGTCCGCCGGTTTCGCCGGGGCGGCAGCGGGGGCCTGCTGCTGTTGCGCCGGCTGGGTCAGGGCCGTGAACGGGTTGGGGATGTTGCCGTAGGTGGCGGGGTTGAGGAAGGCGCCCCAGGTGCCATAGGTCTGCGGGTTCATTGCCGCGGCGATCCACTGGGCGTAGAGGTTGGGGTTGAGCGGGGCCATCATCAGGTTCAGGTTGGCCGGGGCCAGCGGGGCCATGGCCCAGTTCATGTACAGGGCGGGGTTCAGTGGGGCCAGGGCCATCTGCAGCATGCGCGGATCCAGCGGCGCCATCATCCACTTGAAGTACATGTTGGGGTTGAGCATGGGGGCCATGGCGGCGGTGTAGAAGTTCGGGTCCATGGCCGCGGCCAGCCAGCGGGTGTACATGGCCGGATCCAGGAAACCCATGTAGGCGCGCATGATGTCGGGCGACATGCCGGACTGGGCCATCTTGGTGTAGGTGGCCGGGTCCATGCTGCGCTGCATCATGATCATCATGGTGGCCGGGTCCATGAGGTTGGTCATGGCCTGCACGGCGGCCTTGGGATCCTGCATGGGCTGCACGACCTTGGCCGGATCCATGAGCTGGGCGGCGGTCTGCTCAGGACCGGAGGCCTGCTGGGCAAGGGCGAATTGGCTGGCCAGGGCAAGGCCCAGGGCGCTGACGAGAGGGGTGAGTTTCATACGTGACTCCACTTGGTTTCGGTTGGATGGGTCGTTCGGCGTTGCGTGTGCAATGAAGTCGCACACATAGGATGTATTTTAGCCTTCGAATATTAGAGTATTCGGTTTTCTGGATGGCGGCTGGCCGCGGTGGCCGAGCGGGTGTTGCCCTCCGGCAACGTCAGGCGCCGAGATAGGCGCTCTGCACCGCCGGGTCGCGCATCAGCTCGGCACTGGGGCCCGCCAGGCGGATGCTGCCGCTCTCCATGACATAGGCGCGCTGGCTCACCTGCAGCGCCAGGTGGGCGTTCTGCTCGACCAGGAGCAGGGTGACACCGGCGCCGGCGATGGCCTTTATCGTCTCGTAGATCTTCGCCACCATGAGCGGCGCCAGCCCCATGCTCGGCTCGTCCAGCAGCAGCAGGCGCGGCCTGCGCATGAGCGCACGGCCGATGGCCAGCATCTGCTGCTCGCCGCCGGACAGCGTCCCCGCCACCTGACCGCGGCGCTCGGCGAGCCGCGGGAAGAGGTCGTAAACCCGGGCGAGGTCGGCGGCCACGCCGGCATCGCGCCGGGTATAGGCGCCCATGGCCAGGTTCTCCGCTACGGTCATGCGCGGGAAGATGCCCCGCCCCTCCGGGACCAGGGCCACCCCCAGGCGGGCGATGGCATGGGCCGGCAGGCCGTTGAGGCGCTGGCCGGCGAAGCGGATGTCGCCGCTGGCGTGTATGAGGCCGGTCAGCGCCCTGAGCGTGCTGCTCTTGCCGGCCCCGTTGGCGCCGATCAGACAGACCAGCTCGCCTTCGCCCACACTGAGGTCTATGCCGCGCACGGCCTGGATGCCACCATAGGCCACCTTGAGGCCCTTGACCGCGAGTAGGCTCTCAAGAAACTCGCCGGGCCGCCCCAAGAGTTTCTTGGCCCCCGTGAGGGGCGATTCGACGCGCAGCGGCGAATCGGGGGCGGTGCTCATGCCGCGGCCTCCGTCCCGAGATAGGCGGCGATCACCGTCGGGTCCTGGCGCACCGCGTTGGGTGCCCCTTCGGCGATCTTGCGCCCATAGTCGAGCACCGCCACCCGGTCGCACAGGCCCATCACCAGCTTCACATCGTGCTCGATCAGCAGCAGGGTCAAACCCTGCGCGCGCAGGCGCTGGAACAGCTCCGCCATCTGCCGCCGCTCGGCCGGGTTCATGCCGGCCACCGGCTCATCGAGCGCCAACAGGCGCGGCTCGGTGGCGAGCGCGCGGGCGATCTCCAGCCGCCGCTGCTCGCCATAGGCGAGGTGTCCGGCCAGGGTGCGGCCCTTGTTGGCGAGGCCGACGAAATCGAGCAGGGCGCGGGCCCGCTCGCGGCTGGCCGCCTCCTCGGCGCGTGTGCCGGCATCGCGCAGCACGGCACCGAACACCCCGGCGTGGGTACGCACGTGGCGGCCGACCAGGACATTCTCCAGCGCCGTCATGTTGGCGAAAAGCCGAATGTTCTGGAAGGTGCGGGCGAAACCGAGCTCGACGATCACGTGCGGCTTGCGGTTGTGGATCGGCCGGCCGTCGAGCAGGATCTCGCCGCGGCTGACGCTGTACAGACCTGTCATACAGTTGAACAGGGTGGTCTTGCCGGCGCCGTTCGGGCCGATCAGCCCATAGATCTCGCCCTCCTGTACGGCGAGCGTCACCTCGTCCAGGGCATGGATGCCGCCGAAGCGCTTGCTCACCCCGTTGACGTTGAGCAGCGTGGCCATGCCGTTTACCGTGACAGTCGCACTGGCGACCGGCGAAGCTCCCCACCCCCGCCCTCACCCCCAGCCCCTCCCCCGCCTGCGGGGGAGGGGAGGGTCGAGCGGCCTGCGCCGATCACCAGGCCGGCGGGGGTGGGGGTGAGGGAAGCGGGCATGACCTTCATGTTCTGGATCATTTGCTCAATGTCATGCCCGTCAGGCCCGGCTGTCGTAGAGGCTGGCCTGCTCCTGGGCAGCCACCCCGTCCTCGGCGTGGAACTCGCGCTTGCGCTGGCGTGATGGGATCAGGCCCTCGGGCCGGTAGACCATCATCAGCACCAGGGCCACGCCGAAGAGCAGCATGCGCAGGTCGCCCGGATCGACCACCACCTCCCCCAGCGCGGCGCGCTGCCAGTCGCCCAGGTAGCGCAGGGCCTCGGGCAGGACGGTGAGCAGCACCGCCCCCAGAACCACCCCCGGGATGTGGCCCATGCCGCCCAGCACGATCATGCACAGGATGAGGATGGACTCCCACAGGGTGAAGCTCTCCGGGCTGATGAAGCCCTGGAAGGCGGCGAACAGGCCGCCCGCCACGCCGCCGAAGACCGCGCCCATGGCGAAGGCGAGCAGCTTGATGTTGCGCGTGTTGATGCCCATGGCGGCGGCCGCCACCTCGTCCTCGCGGATCGCCACCCAGGCGCGGCCGATGCGCGAGTCCTGCAGGCGGTAGGCGATGAAGAGGGTCGCCAGGGTGAAGACGAGGAAGAGGTAGTAGTAGAAGTGTGCCGAGGCGAAGGTGATGCCGAACAGTTCCTGGGTCTTGCCGAAGGAGACGCCGGCGATGGTGACGGGATCGATCAGGTTGATGCCCTGCGGCCCGTTGGTGATGTTGACCGGGGCGTTCAGGTTGTTCATGAAGATGCGGATGATCTCGCCGAAGCCCAGCGTCACGATGGCGAGATAGTCGCCGCGCAGCCGCAGCGTCGGCGCCCCCAGCAGCACGCCGAACAGCCCGGCGAGCCCCGCCCCCAAGGGCAGGACCACCCAGAAAGGCAGGTGCAGGCCGAAGTGGGGGCTCGCCAGCCAGGCGTAGAGGTAGGCGCCCAGGGCGTAGAAGGCGACGAAGCCCAGGTCGAGCAGGCCGGCATAGCCCACGACGATGTTGAGCCCCAGGGCGAGGATCACGTAGAGCAGGGCGAAGTCCAGCACCCGCACCCAGCTTCGCCCCAGCCCCGCCTCGACCAGGAAGGGCAGCAGGGCCAGCAACACCGCCAGCAGGATGATTGCCGCACGCGCCTGCGCGCGGGTGCGCGGGCGGTGCAGGAACTCAAGCACGGGTGGCCACCCGCTCGCCCAGCAGGCCCGAGGGCCGGAACACCAGCACCAGGATCAGGACGAAGAAGGCGAAGACGTCCTGGTAGTGGCTGCCGAGGAAGCCGCCGGTGAGATCACCGATGTAGCCGGCGCCCAGGGCCTCGATCACCCCCAGCAGCAGCCCGCCCAGCATGGCCCCGGCGATGTTGCCGATACCGCCCAGCACCGCCGCCGAGAAGGCCTTCAAGCCCAGCATGAAGCCCATGTAGTAATGGGCAAGACCGTAGTAAGCGCTTACCATCACACCGGCGATGGCGGCCAGGGCCGCGCCGATCACGAAGGTGGCGGAGATCACGCGGTCGATGTCCACGCCCATCAGCATGGCCACCTCCTTGGACTGGGCAGTGGCGCGCATGGCGCGGCCCAGCCGGGTCTTCTGCACCAGCAGCCAGAGCCCGGCCATGACCGCCATGCACAGGAGCACGATGAAGATCTGCAACGAGGTGATGTGCGCCCCCAGCACCTCATAGGTCTGCTGCGGCAGGATCTGCGGGAAGGAGACGTACTGCCGGCCCCAGATCAGCATGGCGGCGTTTTGCAGGACGATGGACACGCCGATCGCCGTGATCAGCGGGGCGAGCCGCGGCGCGCGCCGCAGCGGCCGGTAGGCCACGCGCTCGATGGTGAAGGCTAGCAGCATGCAGGCGGGGATGGCGACGAGCACCCCGGCGAGCACCACCAGCAGGCCAGACAGCTCGGGATTGAGCCCCAAAAGCAGGCCGATCACGGTGAGCGCCACCATGGCCCCCATCATGGTCACCTCGCCATGGGCGAAGTTGATGAGCTCCAGGATGCCGTAGACCATGGTGTAGCCGAGGGCGACCAGGGCGTAGATGCTGCCCAGGACCAGGCCGTTGATGAGTTGTTGGACGAAGATGTCCATGACGCGAGCGCGGCGGTGCGGTCAGGGGCAGCGCGCCCGGTCGCGCGTGAGTCTGCCCACGGACTGTCTTACTTGACGGTCTCCAGCACCTGCCAGGCGCCGCCCTTGACCTGGTAGAGGGTCACCGCCCCGCCCTGGATGTCGCCCTTGGCATCGAAACGGATCTGCCCGGTCACACCCTGGTGATCGGTCTTGGGCAGCTCGGCGAGAACGCGGGCGGGCTCGTGGGAATCTGCCCGACGCATGGCGTCGACCAGCACCATGACCGCGTCGTAGGCATAGGGGGCGTAGATCTGGATCTGGCCGTATTTGGCCTCGAATTTGCGCTTGAAATCCGGCCCGCCGGGCATCGCCTCGAGCGGCAGACCCGGCGACGAGGCGATCGCACCCTCCGCGCCCTCGCCAGCCAGCTTGAGGAAGTTGGCGTTCTGCATGCCATCGCCCCCCAGGAAGCGGGCGGTGAGCCCCAGGCGTTTCATCTGCTGGGCCATGGGCCCGGCCTGCGGGTCCATGCCGCCGAAGAAGATGAGGTCGGGGTTCTTGCCCTTGATGGCGGTGAGGATGGCGGTGAAATCGGTGGCGCGGTCGTTGGTGTACTCGCGCGTCACGATCTCGGCCCCGGCCGCACGTGCCGCCTTCTCGAACTCGTCGGCCAGGCCCTGACCATAGGCCGTGCGGTCGTCGATGATGGCGATCCTGCGCGCCATGAGCTTCTGCACCGCATACTGGCCCAGCACCCGCCCCTGCTGCTCGTCATTGGCCATGACGCGGTAGGCGTTTTTGTAACCCTGCGCGGTGTAGGCGATGGCGGTGGCCGAGGGGGAGATCTGCGGGATGCCGGCGTCGTGGTAGTACTTGGAGGCGGGGATGGTGGTGCCGGAGTTCAGGTGCCCGATCACCGCCACCACCCCGGCATCGACCAGCTTCTGCGCGACGATGGTGGCGGTCTTGGGATCGGCCTGGTCGTCCTCGCTCAAGAGCTCCAGACGCACCTTCTTGCCGCCCAGGGTGAGGCCCTGGGCATTGATCTCCTCGACCGCGAGCCGCGCGCCGTTGTCGTTGTCCTTGCCGATGTGCGCCTGGGGCCCGGTGAGCGGCGCCACCGAGCCGATACGCACGACCTGGGTGCCTTCCTGGGTGTCCGTCTTCTGGCCACAGCCGGCAAGGCCGATGGCCAGCCCCAGGGTCAGGATGGTGCCGATAAGTCGCGCTGGTTGCATGGCGGTGTCCCCTCGATGCTGAAGCGTGAAACGGCGCATTTATACCACAGCAACAAAAAAGGCCGGTCGGGCCGGCCTTTTTCGGGGTGCGTCGCGCCTCAGAGCGACAGGATCCACTGCACGATCGCCTTGGCGTCGGCGTCGGACAGGTTCGGGTGCGGCGGCATGGGGATGTTGCCCCACACGCCCTTGCCACCCTTCTTGACCGCCTCGATCAGATGGGCCTCGGCCTTGGCGTCGCCCTTGTATTTCTTCGCCACGTCCTTGTAGGCCGGGCCGACGACCTTGCGGCCTTCCTGGTGGCAGCTCATGCAGCCGTTTTTCTGGGCCAACTCCTTGCTGGCGAAGGCGGCGTTGGCGGACAGGGCCAGCATGGCGGCGGTGGCGAGGGTGAGAGCAAGCTTCATATCCTTCTCCTTGACGGTGGTTGCACGATTGCGCTGCGCATGATAAGGGACAGTTCAGACCTTGAGAATAGCCCGCAGATCAGCAAATCGGACTATCTCGTCTGAGCAATTAACGCCGGTACACACACGGGCGCTGACGTACGAACGTACCGGTTGGTTCAGCACATCCGGCAGCGCGTCGGCGTCGGCCGGGATGGCGAGACACAGCGCGTTGTCGGGGCAGATCGGCTGCAGGCGCCGTTGCCACGCGACCAGCTCGTCCTCCGGCCCGCGCAACACCACCACGGCGGTGGGCCTGAGGTGTTCGCGCAGGGCGCAGAGCAGACCGGGATAGGCGGCGGGCTGCGCGCGCATCCCAGGGGTATTCAGCAGCAGGGTGCGCTCGGCCGCGTTGAGGTAGCGCGGCTCGCCGAGCAGGTGGCCCAGGCGGAGTAGGGCCAGGGCGGCCACCGCGTTGCCGGCCGGCAGCGCGTTGTCGTGCACCGGCTTCATCCGCTGGATGAGGGGCTCGTTGTCGTGGCTGGTGAACCAGAAGCCGCCGCGCTCGGGGTCCTCGAAGCGGTCGAGCAGGCGGTCGGCCAGCGCCTGGGCCCAGGCGAGATCCTGCACGCGAAAGCGCGCCTGCATGAGCTCCAGCAGGGCGGCCAGGAGAAAGGCATGGTCGTCCAGATAGCCTTTCAGCTTGGCCGCGCCACCTTGCCAACTGGCGTAGAGACGCCCCTCGCGCCAGACCCGCGCGCGCAGGGCGTCCACCGCATGGGCAGCGCGCTCGGCCCAGTCCGGGCGGTCGCAGCGGCGCGCGGCGCGGGCGAGCCCATGGATCGTCAGGGCATTCCAGGCGGTGAGCACCTTGTCGTCCAGGCCCGGCCGCTCCCGGGCTTGCCGTGCCGCCAGGAGCTTGCGACGGGCCTGTTCCAGCCGCTCGGCCGCCGCCTCCGGCGTGATGGACAGGTCGCGGGCGACGGCCTCGAGCGAACGCTCACTGCCCAGGTGCCAGGCCCGGCCCTCGAAATTGGGCGGCTGGTCCAGCCCCCAGAGCGGCGCGGCCACGGCCCACTCTTCGGGGCTAAGCAGGGCCTGCACCGCCTGCGGTGTCCACAGGTAGTAGCGCCCCTCCTCACCCTCCGAGTCGGCGTCCAGGGCCGACCAGAACAGGCCCTCCGGGGTGGTCATCTCGCGATCGAGCCATTCCACGGTGAGCTCGACCGCGCGGCGGTACACCGCCTCGCCGGTCAGCGCCCAGGCATCGGCATAGAGCCCCAGCAGCGGACCGTTGTCGTAGAGCATCTTCTCGAAGTGGGGGATGGCCCAGCGCTCGTCCACCGAGTAGCGGTAGAAACCGCCGCCGACCTGGTCCATCAAGCCCCGCTCGGCCATGTGGCGCAGGGTGGTGAGCACCTGCGCGCGGGCCTCGGCGTCACCCGCATGCAACAGAAAGGCCAGATCGGCCGGCCGCGGGAACTTGGGCGCCCGGCCGTAGCCGCCGTGCACCGGGTCGTAATCGGTCTTGAGGGCGGCGAGCGCTGCCTGGAGGACGGCGGCCTCCGCCACCGTCGCCGCGCCCGGCTGCCGCTCGGCGGCGGCCAGGGCCTCGAGCAGGGCGGCGTTCTGGTCCTCGATCGCCGCGCGCTCGCGGTGATAGGCCGTGGCGATGTGCTCCAGGACCTCGATGAAGCCGGGCAGCCCATAGCGGGGCGTCTTGGGGAAGTAGGTACCGGCGAAGAAGGGCACCCGATCCGGCGTGAGGAAGACGGTGAGCGGCCAGCCGCCCGGGCGGCGGGCGAGCAGCTGGTGCGCGCTCTGGTAGATCTGGTCGAGGTCCGGCCGCTCCTCGCGGTCGACCTTGACGTTGATGAAGTGGCGGTTCATCACCGCCGCCACCTCGGGGTCCTCGAAGCACTCGTGCGCCATGACATGGCACCAGTGGCAGGAGGCATAGCCGATGGATAGCAGGATGGGCTTGTCCTCGGCCTGGGCCCGTACCAGGGCCTCCTCACCCCAGGGATACCAGTCCACCGGGTTGTCGGCGTGCTGCCGCAGATAGGGGCTGGTCTCCTGGGCGAGGCGGTTGGGCATGGTGGGCTCCGGACTGAGGGCCCATTGTAGCGGGTGGCGCCCAAAGTTGACAAATTTACTCGGGATAGCCCGCCCGCCTCCCCGCGCCGCTTCCCGGCTCAGGGCTGATGCACGCGCTCGCGGTCCTGTGTGCGCAGCCGGGTCTGGTCGGTCTGCTGCTCGTTGAGCCTCAGCTGCTGTTGCGCCTCGGTGCGGGTGCGCTCCTGCACGGCCTCGGGGTCACGCACGCGTTCCTGGGTCTGCAGCTGCTGCCGCTCCTCCTGGTGGATGCGCTTGCGCTCCTGTTTCTGGATCGGTTCCTGCGGGGTGCGTTTCTGCACCTGGGCGGGTTGCGCCGGCCCGGCCATGCCACCACCCATCCCACCGCCGCCCTTGGCCCAGGCGGCACCACCGGTTGCCAGGGCAACACTCAGTGCGACCAGCGTCAGCATCGTTTTCGGGTATTTCATGGTTGAGCTCCTATCCGTGATTCATCAAATTGACCTTTCCAAGGCCCCCGTCTTACGCCACGTGAAACGACCTTGGAATGATCCCAAGATAGGGGATATCTGTATCCGCATTGCATCTTTGGCGCGGGTGTTTGTTTCAGTGTGTTTCAGCCTTCACCGCGCGGTCATGCGGTTGTCTGCCCGAGTTGAGCTCGCGGCTGGCGCAATGCCGGCTTTGGGATACACTGCTCGCCTCCTGTGCCGATGTCCTTGCCATGCCAGCCAAACTCACCCGCTACCTGATCGTCGCCGTCGTCGCGATCGTGCTCTTGTTCGCCGCCTGGACCTGGCTCGCGCTCACCTGGAGCTATTCCGAGGGCGAGCGCGCCGGCTACGTGCAGAAATTTTCCAAGAAGGGCTGGCTGTGCAAGACCTGGGAGGGTGAGATCGCCATGGTGACCATGCCCGGGGCCATCCCGGAAAAATTCGCCTTCAGCGTGCGCGACGAGACGGTGGCCGAGGCGATCAACCGCCTGGCCGGCCGGCGGGTGGTGCTGCACTACCAGCAGCACAAGTTCGTGCCCACGAGCTGCTTTGGCGAGACGGAATACTTCGTGGTCGGCGTGCGCGCCGTCGAGGGCGAGGAGCTGCCCGAGCCGGCGCTGCCCCAGGGACAGTTGCTGCAGCCGCGCTGAGTGGGCGGGGGACTCAATCCGCCGGCGCCCAGAGCCCATCCGGCTCGCGGCAGGCCTGCCCCTGCAGCGTCCGGCGCTCTGACCCCACGACCATCTCGGTCTCATAGGCGCGGCAATAGCGGCCGTCCGGGCGGAACTCGACCCGCCCGGGCGTGACGGCATAGTCGCGGCCGCTGGCGGGGTCGCGCCAGGTCACCCGCTGCCCGGTCTCGGCGAACTCCAGGGCATGGGCCACGCAGGCCTGGTCCTGGGCATCCATCTCCCGACCGATGGCGCCGCCGATCAGGGCGCCGACGATGGCCCCGCCGATGGTGGCGGCGGTGCGGCCGCTGCCCTTGCCGATCTGGCTACCCAACAGGCCACCGACCACGCCGCCGATGACACCGCCGACCACGTCGCGGTTGCAACGGATGATGCTGCCGGAGGGCGCCTTGGACGGGGGTGGCTCCCAGCCGGGCCGGTACACCGGGCCACCGCCCTCGACCACGATCCAGGGCGGTTGGGCGATCACCACCGTCGCCTGCTGGTGCCGCTTCGCCCGGCGGTCGCCCTTGCACTCGATCTTTTCCGTGTAGCGTCCGTCGCGCCGCCATTCCCGCTCGATCCGGCAGGGCCCGTCGCGGAAGCGCTCCTCGAAATCGCCCCGCGCGTGGCGATAGGGGCCCTCGCGCCCGCCGCGGCATTCCCGCGTCTCCTTGTAGCCGCCGTCGGGCTTGAATTCGCGCTTGACCGTGCAGGGACCGTCGCGAAAGCTCTCGCGGTACTCGCTGCCGGGACGGTCGTCACGCCAGCGGTCGGCCAGGGCGGCGCCGGGCAGGGCCAGACAGAGGGCGGCCAGGAGGGGCGCGATCGGCGGGGTCTTGTCCATGCAAACACTCCTCGGGGTGCGGCCGGCCTGTCGTGGCGGCCGGCCTGCGCCAGCTGCCGGGGATGTATCTGGAAGAGGTCGAGCGCGACGGCCAGATCATGCCGGCGGTCGC
The DNA here is from genome assembly GCA_021826065.1 of Pseudomonadota bacterium. Classification (GTDB taxonomy): domain Bacteria; phylum Pseudomonadota; class Gammaproteobacteria; order Burkholderiales; family Thiobacillaceae; genus JANWZL01. The sequence goes on along the minus strand of JAKADY010000040.1, from coordinate 7,248 downwards.
GCCCAGCGAGGTCCTGCGCGGCGGCGACCGCCTGCTCTTCGCCGGCCTGGTGGACTCGGTGCGCGACCTGCAGAAGATCCCCGGCCTCGTGCCGGCCACCGACCAGGTCTTCAAGCTCGGCTCCCCGCGGCACGCGCTGCCTGGTCGAGGCGGTGGTCTCCGAGAGTTTCCCCCTGCTGGGCAAGAGCATCCGCGAGGGCCGCTTCCGCACCCAGTACCAGGCCGCCATCCTCGCCGTGGCGCGCAACGGCCGCCGCGTGCCGGGCAAGATCGGCGACATCGTCCTGCGGCCGGGCGACACCCTGCTCTTGGAGACGCATCCCAACTTCGTCGAGCGCTACCGCAACACGCGCGACTTCCTGCTGGTGAGCCGCCTGGACGACTCGGCGCCGGTGCGCCACGAACGGGCCTGGCTGGCCTTGGCGATCATGGCCGGCATGGTGACGAGCGTGACCCTGGGGCTCCTGGGGCTGCTCGAGGCGGCCATGCTGGCGGCCGGGCTCATGCTGATCACCCGCTGCACCAGCGCCTCGAGCGCGCGCCGGGCGGTGGACCTGCAGGTGCTGCTGGTGATCGCCGCCGCCTTCGGCATCAGCCTGGCGCTGCAAAAGAGCGGCGCCGCCGGGATGATCGCCGGGGGGCTCATCGGCCTGGCCGGCGACGACCCCTGGCTCACACTGGCGCTGGTCTTCCTGGTCACCTCGCTGTTCACCAACGTCATCACCAACAACGCCGCCGCCGCCCTCATGTTCCCCATCGCCGCGGCCGCCGCGGCGCGGCTGGAGGTGAGCCTGCTGCCCTTTGCCATCGTCATCATGAAGGCCGCCTCGGCCAGCTTCGCCACCCCCATCGGCTACCAGACCAACCTCATGGTGATGGGGCCGGGCGGCTACCGCTTCGGCGACTACCTGCGCCTGGGTGTGCCGCTCACCCTGTTCACCGGGGTGTTGACCGTGCTGATCGTGCCACTGGTCTGGCCGTTCTGATGGCTGCGCTCAGAACCGGTCGAGCAGGCTCAGGGTGACCTCGGCCAGCCGCTGCATCTCCTCCTCGCCTATCACATAGGGCGGCATGAAATAGACCGTGTGGCCGATGGGGCGCAGGAAGACCCCGAGGTCGAGGGCACGGCGGTGGAAGTCGCGGACGAAGGCGAGGGGGGCGTCGATCACGTCGAAGGCCCAGATCATGCCGGTGTGGCGGAAGTGGGCCACCCGCGGGTGCCGTGCGACGGGTTCGAGCAGCTCGGTCATGCGCGCGGCGCGGGCACGGTTGGCCGCGAGCACATCGTCCTGTTCGAAGATGTCCAGCACCGCCAGCGCCGCCCGGCAGGCGAGCGGATTGCCGGTGTAGGAGTGCGAGTGCAGGAAGCCGCGCGCGGTGGCGTCATCGTAGAAGGCGGCGTAGATCGCCTCGCGCGTGAGCACGGCGGCGAGCGGCAGATAGCCGCCGGTGATGCCCTTGGACAGGCAGACGAAGTCGGCGATGTCGGCCACCCGCGTGCCTCCCCCTCGAGGGGGGAGGGCTGGTGAGGGGGTGACCGCCGGCGCCTGCTCGCAGGCGAACATCGTACCCGTGCGCCCGAAGCCCACGGCGATCTCGTCGGCGATCAGGTGTACGCCGTGGCGGTCGCACAGCTCACGCGCCAGCCGCAGGTAGAGCGGGTGGTACATGGCAAAGCCGGCCGCCCCCTGCACCAGGGGCTCGAGGATCAGGGCGGCGGTGGTGTCGGCGTGTCGTTCGAGATAGGCGGCGAGGTCCGTGGCGGCGCGTCGCGCGACGTCCTCGGCCGTCTCGCCGGCCTCGGCCGCGCGCGCGTCCGGGCTCATCACCTGATGTGTGATCCTGAGCAGCGGGGCATAGGTGTCCTTGAACAGGGCCACGTCGGTCACCGACAGCGCCCCCAGGGTCTCGCCGTGATAGCCGCCTCGCAAGCTGACGAAACCGGTCTTCTCCGGACGGCCGCAGTTGCGCCAGTAGTGGTAGCTCATCTTGAGCGCGATCTCCACGGCCGAGGCCCCGTCCGAGCCATAGAAGGCGTGTCCCAGGCCGGTCAGCCGCGCGAGCCGCTCCGACAGCTCCACCACGGGCGCGTGCGTGCAGCCGGCCAGGATCACGTGCTCGATGCGGTGCAGCTGATCGACGAGGGCGGCGTTGATGCGTGGGTTGGCGTGGCCGAAGAGGTTCACCCACCAGGAGGAGATGGCGTCCAGATAGCGGCGGCCGGCGTAGTCGATCAGCCACGGCCCCTCGCCGCGGGCGATGGGCAGCGGCGGCAGGTCCTCCAGCTGCTTCATCTGCGTGCAGGGGTGCCAAAGGGCGGCGCGGCTGCGGGCGATTAAGTCCTCGTTGCGCATGGTCCGGGCGTGTCGGTGTGTTGGCCGTGTAAGGATAGCGGACCGATCGTCTGCCGGTCCGGGTTTGCAGCCGGGCTGAAATTTCGATAATATTGGAAATATGGAATTGAATCAGGCCGTACAGGCCTTGACCGCCCTGGCCCAGGCGCACCGCCTGACCGTCTATCGCCTGCTGGTGCAGGCCGGACCGGCCGGCAAGGTGGCGGGCGAGATCGCCTCTGCATTGGGGCTGCCCCCCGCCACCCTGTCCTTCCATCTCAAGACCCTGACCCACGCCGGCCTCATCCACCCGCACCCCGAGGGGCGGCATGTGCGCTACACCGCCGACTTCGCCGCCATGCACGCCCTGATCGACTACCTGAGCGAGAACTGCTGCGGTGACACACGCGCGGCGTGCGCACCGCCGGCCCCGCAACCGCCCGTCACCACCACCCGGAGCCCGACATGACCGAAACCAGGCCGAAGACCGTCCTCGTGCTGTGCACCGGCAACTCCTGCCGCTCGCAGATGGCCGAGGTGATCCTCAACCACGACCTCGCCCCGCAGGTGCGCGCGATCTCCGCCGGCACCCGACCGCAGCCCAAGGTGGCCGACGGCGCGATCGCCGCGCTGCAGGCGGCCGGCCTGCCCACCGAGGGGCTTCACCCCAAGGACGTGGAGGCGGTGATCCATGAACCCATCGACCTGGTGGTGACCGTCTGCGACAACGCGCGCGAGAGCTGCCCGGTCTTCCCCCGTCCGGTGCCCAGCCTGCACCTGCCCTTCCACGACCCGCACGGCGAGCCGCTGGAATCCTTCCTGCGCGTGCGCGACGACATCCGCGCCCGCCTGGTGCCGGCGGTGCGCGCGGCCCTGGGTCTGTGAGGCACACACCGGGGGCAGCGCGGCATGTCGGCGCAGTGTGAAGTCACCGCCCGCCGGGCGGCGGGCGCGCCCATGAGCTTCTTCGAGCGCTGGCTGAGCCTGTGGGTGGCCCTGTGCATCGTCGTCGGCGTCGCCCTGGGGCAGTGGTTCCCCGCCCCCTTCCAGGCCCTGGGGCGCCTGGAGCTGGCCCAGGTCAACCTGCCGGTCGGGCTGCTCATCTGGGTGATGATCATCCCCATGCTGATGAAGATCGACTTCGGCGTGCTCGCCCAGGTGCGCGCGCACTGGCGCGGCATAGGCGTGACCCTCATCGTCAACTGGGCGGTCAAGCCCTTCTCCATGGCGCTGCTCGCCTGGCTGTTCATCCGCGGCCTGTTCGCCCCCTACCTGCCGGCTGAGCAACTGGACAGCTATGTCGCCGGCCTGATCCTGCTCGCCGCCGCCCCCTGCACGGCCATGGTCTTCGTCTGGAGTCGGCTCTCCAACGGCGACCCCTACTTCACCCTGACCCAGGTGGCGTTGAACGACACCATCATGATCTTCGCCTTCGCCCCCATCGTCGGGCTGCTGCTGGGGCTCTCCGCCATCACCGTGCCCTGGGACACCTTGTTGATCTCGGTGCTGATGTACATCGTCATCCCGGTGGCCATCGCCCAGGCTTGGCGCAGGCATTTGCTGCGCCAGGGTGAGGCGCGTCTCGACGCCGTCCTCACCACCCTGGGCCACGCCTCCATCCTCGCCCTGCTCGCCACCCTGGTGTTGCTCTTCGCCTTCCAGGGCGAGGCCATCCTCAGGCAGCCGCTCATCATCGCCCTGCTGGCGGTGCCCATCCTGATCCAGGTCTTCTTCAACTCGGCCCTGGCCTACTGGCTCAACCGCCGGGTGGGCGAGAAGCACAGCGTGGCCTGCCCCTCGGCCCTGATCGGCGCCTCCAACTTCTTCGAGCTGGCGGTGGCGGCGGCCATCTCGCTGTTCGGCTTCGAATCGGGGGCGGCGCTGGCCACCGTGGTGGGCGTGCTGATCGAGGTGCCGGTGATGCTCCTGGTGGTGAAGCTGGTCAACCGCACCAAGGGCTGGTACGAACGGGGCCTGGGCAACCGGACGGACCTGACGCACAGTGGCCGGCCCGCGGACTGAAAGGAGTCGAACATGCAACGTCTGCGCATCCCCCTGATCCTGCTCGCCCTCTGCCTGCCCCTGATGGCGCGGGCCTACACCCCGAGGGCCGAGCATGTGGTGGACAACGTCTATGCCATCATCGGCCCCTTGGGCCAGCGCAACCCCGGGAACGACGGGCTCAACGCCAACTATGGCTTCATCGTCACCCCCGCCGGGGTGATCCTGATCGACTCCGGCGCGAGCCGCCTGGGGGCCATGAAGCTCGAGGCGGCGGTGCGCGCGGTGACCGACCGGCCCATCCGCTGGGTGATCAACACCGGCGGGCAGGACCACCGCTGGCTGGGCAACGACCATTTCGCCAGCCGGGGGGCGCAGGTGATCGCGCTTGCGCGCACCGCCGCGACCCAGGCCGAACACGCGGCGCGCCAGCTGGAGGCCCTGAAGACCTTCCTGGGCGAGCGGCTCGAGGGCACGCGCCCCCTGCCGGCGCCGCACACCCTGGCGGGCGACGAGGTCACGCTCGAGCTGGGCGGCGAGACGTTGGTGTTGCGCTACACCGATGCCCACTACCCGGGCGACGCCTGGGTCTGGTTGCCGCGGTACAACGTCGTCTTCACCGGTGACCTGGTCTATGTGGACCGGCTCATGGGCATCCTGCCCTGGTCCAGTGTGACGGCGGGCCAACGCGCCTTCCGCGCGCTCGAGGCGCTGAACCCGCGCCACATCGTGCCGGGGCACGGGCGGGTGACCGATCTCGCGCAGGCGCGGCGCGAGAGCGGCGAATACTACGACTTCATGATCGAGCGGATCGGCACGGCCGCGCGCGAGATGGAGCCGCTTACCGAGGTGCTCGACCGCTACGCGGATCTACCCGCCTTCCGACATCTCGAGAATTATCATGAACTGCATCGCGGCAACATGAACCGGGTGTTCGTGCAGTTCGAGTCGCAGTGATGTTCGATCTCCTCGCCGACCTCGTGGTCTTTCGCGGCCTGGGGCTGGACCCCGCCGGGCACGCGGGCGCCGCCCTGCACTTCTTCGTCATGGACGTGGCGAAGATCCTCACCCTGCTCACCCTGGTCATCTACCTCATGGGCTGGTTGCGGGCCCTGCTCACGCCGGAGCGGGTGCGGCGCATGATGCGCGGCCGCTCCGGCCCGGGCGCGCGGCTCATGGCCGTCGGGCTGGGGGCGGTCACACCGTTTTGCTCCTGCTCGTCCATTCCCTTGTTCATCGGCTTCGTCGAGGCCGGCATCCCGCTGGGCGTGACCCTGTCCTTCCTGATCGCCAGCCCCATGGTGAACCAGGTTGCGGTGGTGGTCCTGGCCGGCGTGGTGGGCTGGCAGATGACGCTGATCTATGTGCTCACAGGGCTCTCCATCGCCTTTGTCGGCGGTTATGTGCTGCAGGCCTTGCGGCTCGAGCGCTGGGTGGAGGACTATGTCTGGAAGATCCGCATGGGCGAGGCGGCGCTGCCCGCGCCGGGCGGCAGCCTGCGTGCCCGGCACGACTATGCCTGGGGCGAGGTGCGCCAGATCGTCGGCCGCATCTGGAAGTACGTCCTGATCGGTGTGGGCATCGGCGCCCTCATCCACGGCTACGTGCCGGCCGATCTCGTCGCCCGGGTGGCCGGCGACGGCAGCGTGCTGTCGGTCATCCTCGCCGTGCTGGCGGGCATCCCCATGTATTCCGACGCCGTGGGCATCATCCCCGTGGCCGAGGCCCTGCTCGGCAAGGGGGTGCCGATCGGCACGGTGCTCGCCTTCATGATGGCGGTGGTGGCGCTGTCGCTGCCGGAGATGCTCATCCTGCGCAAGGTCGCCCGCTGGCCGCTGCTCATCGCCTTCGCCGCCTACCTGGCGCTCGCCTTCGTCGGGGTAGGCGTCGCCTTCAACAGCCTGAGGAGCCTGCTATGAGTGAACTGCACCCCGCCATCGTCTCCCTGGTCGCCCTGGCCGCCAACATCGCCGCCAACCACCCCAAACAGGGCCTGTGTCAGGTGGAGCGGCTGCGCGACCTGGGTGTGCCCGAGCCGCACATCCGAACTGTGGTCGACATCGCCCGCCACATCCGCGACGAGGCCGCACAGACGCTGGACGGCCGCTTCGACGAGGCGGTGGCCGCCCTGCTGCAGGCGCAGCCCGCAACCAGACCCGCCCCGGCGACTGACAAGCCGCGCGTGCCCAAGGGCAAGCCGCTCGGCATCAAGGTCGCCGCGGCCGGCGCCTGCTGCACCCCGACCCCATCCGGTCAATCCTGCTGTTGAGAGGTGAACGATGAAACAGATCAAGGTCCTCGGCCCCGGCTGCCGCAACTGCAACGCCACCTACGAGTTGATCAAGTCCGTCGCCGCCGCCAAGGGGGTGGCGGTCGCCCTGGAGAAGGTGGAGGACATGGCGGCCATCCTTGGCTACGGAATCCTCTCCACCCCCGGCGTGGTGATCGACGGCCAGGTGGTACACGCCGGCGGGGTGCCGGACCGGAAGAAGGTCGAGTCCTGGCTCGGCTGAGCCAGGTCATGCCGCGACAGATCCGGCTCGGCCAAACACCTGTCGGAAAATTTGACACCCGCCGGACAGCCGCGCCGTCGTCACGTAGGTCGGCAATCCTTTGCCGACAATCGTACCTTTGGCTTGTTGCCGGGCTTCCCCGGCCCGAACGTCCGCGCGGATCGTGATCGGCTTGAGGCACGACCGGCGGCAAGGGATTGCCGCCCTACGGCACTAGCCAAAGCCGCCGTTTCCGCGTAGGTCGGCAATCCCTTGCCGACAAACCCGTCAGCCGCGTAGGTCGGCAATCCTTTGCCGACAATCGTACCGTCTGACTCATCACGGGGGTTCCCCGGCCCGAACGCCCGCGCGCATCGTGATCGGCTTGAGGCACGATCGGCGGCAAGGGATTGCCGCCCTAC
>JAKADY010000039.1 GCA_021826065.1 Pseudomonadota bacterium | reverse complement strand
GATCTTTCACCACCCTGCACCCGAACCTAGGCGTGGTTCGGGTGGACAGCGAGCGCAGCTTCGTGCTCGCCGATATCCCCGGCTTGATTGAGGGCGCAGCCGAGGGGGCGGGGCTGGGCCACCAGTTCCTGCGCCACCTGATGCGCACCCGCCTGCTGCTGCACCTGGTGGACATCGCCCCCCTCGACCCCAGCGCCGATCCCGTCGCCCAGGCGCGCGCCATCGTCGAGGAGCTGCGCCGCTACGACGAAGCGCTCTACCGCAAACCGCGCTGGCTGGTGCTGAACAAGATCGACCTCATCCCGCCCGAGGAGCGTCAGACCCGCATCGACGCCTTCGTCCGCGATTTCGGCTGGCAGGGCCCCGTCTTCGCCATCGCCGCCATCAGCGGCGAGGGTTGCCAACCCCTGCTGCGCGCCATCATGGACTATCTGGACGAACTCAGGCGCAGCGAGCCCGCGCCGCAGGAGGAAACCCCGCAATGAGCGAATCCGTCGTCGCCAGCGCCGCGCGCCTGGTGGTCAAGGTCGGCAGCAGCCTGGTCACCAACGAAGGCCGCGGACTCGATCATCAGCGCCTTGCCCAGTGGGCGGCGCAGATCGCCGCCCTGGCCAAGCTCGGCAAGGAGGTGGTGCTGGTCTCAAGCGGTGCCATCGCCGAGGGCATGCAGCGGCTGGGCTGGCGCAAACGCCCGCACGCGCTGAACGAGCTGCAGGCGGCCGCCGCCGTCGGCCAGATGGGCCTGGTCGAGGCCTACGAGCGCTGCTTCCGCACGCATGGCCTGCACACCGCCCAGGTTCTCCTCACCCACGCCGACCTGGCCGACCGCGAACGCTACCTCAACGCGCGCAGCACCCTGCGCACCCTGCTCAGCCTCAAGGTCATCCCCATCATCAACGAGAACGACACCGTCACCACCGACGAGATCAAGTTCGGCGACAACGACACGCTGGGGGCGCTGGTCGCCAACCTGATCGAGGCCGATGTGCTGGTGATCCTGACCGACCAGCCGGGCCTGTACACCGCCGACCCGCGCAAGGACCCCGGCGCCACCCTGGTCAGGGAGGCCATCGCCGGTGACCCCGCCCTGGAGGCCATGGCCGGCGGCGCCGGCAGCGCCATCGGCCGCGGCGGCATGCTGACCAAGGTGCTGGCGGCCAAACGGGCGGCCCGCAGCGGGGCGCACACCGTCATCGCCAGCGGGCGCGAGCCGGACGTCCTGCTGCGCCTGGCCGCCGGCGAGATGATCGGCAGCCAGCTAGTAGCCCGCCGCACGCCGCTGGCGGCGAGGCGGCAGTGGCTGGCCGACCACCTCCAGGTCAAGGGCGCGTTCCGGCTCGATGCCGGGGCCACCCGCGCCTTGACCGAGCAGGGCAAGAGCTTGTTGCCCATCGGCGTGACCGAGGTCATCGGTGCGTTCCAGCGCGGCGAGGTGGTCTCCTGCCTGGATCCCGAGGGGCGCGACATCGCGAGGGGTCTCACCAACTACAGCGCGGAGGAGGCGCGGCGCATCATGGGGCGGCAGACCTCGCAGATCGAGGCCATCCTCGGCTATATCGACGAGCCCGAGCTCATCCACCGCGACAACCTGGCGTTGCTCTGAGGCCCCTACCAGACCGCGTGCCTTTGCCCCTATCACGTCTGACCGCAACCGCCCTACTGGTCTTGGGACTGGGCACGCCACCGATCGCCGCTCAGGACCCAGCAGGCATGGTCCTCGCCGAACACATCCCCCAGGGTCTGTGGGAGCTCAACGCACAGCGCACGGGACTCTTCAAACCCCTGTTCTGGAAATACCGCGAGGCGGACACGAGCCGTACCTGCATCCGCAGCGATCCGCGCCAGCACCTGCTTGACTGGATCGCCCGCAAGGGCTGCAGCGTCCACGGCGAACAGGTACTGCCCGATGGTTATGCACTGCTCGGGGCCTGCAAGCTGAAGTGGGTGCCCGGCCGCCCGATACCGGTCGAGGTACGGCTCACCTGGCGGGGGACGGGGCGTTTCGACATGGACATCCGCAGCCGGGAAAATGGCCTGCTCACTTACACGGAGCACACCCGCGCCACCCTCCTGGGGCCGTGCGAGGCCGCCGAGGCCAAGTGACCGCTCAGCAGTCCATCGCGATGAGGATGGCAAGCCCCGTCACCTGCATCAACACCAGAAACAGGATAAGGGGTTTGAAAGGCGTCTTGCGCCCCTTGGACCGGTTGTCGACGAATTGCATCCATTCGCCGATCACCCCTAGAAGCCCCACCAGGAACAGCGGGGTGAGCAGGGTGATGGCGAGGTAGTGCCAGTTGCGCTGTTCGTGTCCGCCGCACAACGTCGCGTGCATGGAGAAGTTGCGGTCGAAATACTCGATCGCCTGGTAGAGCAGGTAGAACCACAGGAGCAGGGCCAGTGTCACCCCCAGCAGGGTGTACCAGAAGCGCGCGGTGGCCAGCAAAGCGGCCAGCTCGCGCATCTGCCTACCCCAGCTCATGTCGTCTCAGCCCAGACGCGCGCGCTGTGCCCTGAGTTTGGCCAGCGTGGTCGTGAAGTCCTCGATCCTCGCCCGCTCCTGCGCCACCACCGCCTGTGGGGCCTTTTCGACGAAGTTGGGATTGGCGAGCTTGGCCTCGGCGCGGGCGATGTCGGCCTCGAGGCGGGCGATCTCCTTGTCCAGGCGGGCGATCTCGGCGGCGCGGTCGACCGTGACCTCGAGCATCAGCCGCCAGTCGCCAACCACGGCCACCGGGGCCTCGCTCTCCGGCAGCCGTTCAACCGCACGCACCTCGGACAGACGGGCGAGCAGCTGCATGTAGGGGGCATAGGCCGCGGCGCGTTCGACGTCGCCCTCGATCACCAGCGGCAGCCTCTGGGCGGGGGACAGTCCCATCTCGCCGCGCAGGTTGCGGCAGGCATTGGTCAGCGCCTTGAGCCGCTCCATCTCCGCGCAGGCGGCAGCATCCTCGCGCTCCGGTCGCGGCATTGGGTAGGGCGCCAGCATCACGCTCGGGCCGCTGGCCCCCGCCAGGGGCGCCACTTTCTGCCACAGTTCCTCGGTGATGAAGGGGATGATGGGGTGGGCCAGACGCAACAGCTCCTCCAGCACCCGCACCAGGGTGTGGCGGGTGCCGCGGCGGGCGGCCTCCGAGCCGCTGGCGAGCTGGACCTTGGCCAGTTCCACATACCAGTCGCAATACTCGTCCCAGACGAACTCGTAGAGGGCGCGGGCGATCAGATCGAAGCGGTAGTCGGCGAAGCCAGCGTGTACGGCGGCCTTGGCCTGCTCCATGCGCGCCAGGATCCAGCGGTCGACGAAGGACGACTCCAGCGGTAGCGCCGGGTCCAGACCGGTGTCCTGGCCCTCGCAGTTCATCAGCACGAAGCGCGTGGCGTTCCACAGCTTGTTGCAGAAGTTGCGGTAGCCGTCGCAACGGTTGAGGTCGAACTTGATGTCGCGGCCGTGCGAGGCGAGCGAGGCGAAAGTGAAACGCAGGGCGTCAGTGCCGAAACTGGGGATACCGTTGGGGAATTCGCGCCGCGTGGCCTGTTCGATGGCCTGGGCCTGCTTGGGGTTCATCAGCCCCGTGGTGCGCTTTTTGACCAGCGACTCGAGGTCTATGCCGTCGATGAGGTCGATCGGGTCCAGGATGTTGCCCTTGGACTTGCTCATCTTGTTGCCGTGCGCGTCGCGTACCAGACCCGTGATGTAGACCTCGCGGAAGGGCACCTTGCCGGTGAAGTGCAGGGTCAGCATGACCATGCGTGCGACCCAGAAGAAGATGATGTCGAAGCCGGTGACCAGGACCGAGGTGGGCAGGTAGCGCTTCAGCTCCGGCGTGTCGTCCGGCCAGCCGAGGGTGGAGAAGGGCCACAGGGCGGAGGAGAACCAGGTGTCCAACACGTCCTCGTCCTGGCGAATCTCCCGCCCCCCTGCCATCTGTCGGGCTTGGGACTCATTGCGCGCGACATAGACGTTGCCGTCCTCGTCGTACCAGGCCGGGATGCGGTGTCCCCACCAGAGCTGCCTGGAGATGCACCAGTCCTGGATGTTCTCCAGCCACTGCCGGTAGGTGTTGGCCCAGTTCTCCGGCACGAACCTGAGTTCACCGCTGTCCACCACCGCCAGCGCCTGCCGGGCCAGCCCCTCCATGGCCATGAACCACTGGTCGGTGAGCATGGGCTCGATGACGGCACCGCTGCGGTCGCCGCGCGGAATCATCAGCTTGTGCGGTTTGGCAGAGATCAACAGACCCTTGGCATTGAGCGCCTCGAGGATGCGCTCGCGCGCCGCGTAACGGTCCAGCCCCTGGTATTCGGCCGGGCCGAACTCGTTGATCTTGGCGTCCAGTGTGAAGACGTTGATCGCCGGGAGATTGTGCCGCTGGCCCACCTGCCAGTCGTTGAAATCGTGCGCCGGGGTGATCTTCACCACCCCGGTGCCGAACTCGCGGTCGACGTATTCGTCGGCGATGATGGGGATGCTGCGCTCGGCGATGGGCAGACGTACCTGCCGGCCGATCAGATGCCGGTAGCGCTCATCCGCCGGATGCACGGCCACGGCGGTGTCGCCCAGCATCGTCTCCGGCCGGGTGGTCGCGACGATGAGCCGCTCCTCCGACCCCTCGATGGGGTAGGCGATCTCCCAGATGAAGCCGTCCTCCTCCTGGCTCACCACCTCCAGATCGGACACCGCGGTCTGCAACACCGGGTCCCAGTTCACCAGCCGCTTGCCCCGGTAGATCAGGCCCTCGTTGTACAAGCGCACGAAGACCTCGGTCACCGCGCGCGAAAGACCCGCGTCCATGGTGAAGCGCTCGCGCGACCAGTCGCAGGATGCGCCCAGCCGACGCATCTGCCGGGTGATGGTCGAGCCGGACTGCTCCTTCCAGGCCCAGACGCGCTCGAGGAACTTCTCGCGCCCAAGGGCGTGGCGGGAGATCCCCTCGGCGTCGAGCTGACGTTCGACCACCATCTGGGTGGCGATGCCGGCGTGATCGGTCCCCGGCTGCCATAGGGTGTTGTCGCCCAGCATGCGGTGATAGCGGATCAGGGCGTCCATCAGCGTGTGCTGGAAGGCGTGCCCCATGTGCAGCGTGCCGGTCACATTGGGCGGCGGCAGCAGGATGCAATAGGACGGCGCACCCTCGCGGGTGCCCATGTCGAACCAGCCGGCGCTCTCCCAGCGGGCGTACCAGCGTTGTTCGATGGCGTGGGGTTCGAAGCTTTTGGCGAGTTCCATGTTGGCAGACCGCGCGGGGCGGTACGTCTTGTGGTGAATACCGGTGTGGGGCGGCCTGCGCCGGATTGGCCCCGGCGCCGGCGGAGACCCGCCATTATACCGGCTCGTCGGACCCACCCCTGCTCGATGCCTCGCGCAATGCGCGTCGCAAGGCGTCCTCGATGCGCCTGTCCTGTTCCCGGAAGAGCGCTTCCAACCGCTGCTCCAGGTGCGCGAGCAACCGCTCGAACTGCGCCTCGGTCAGGCCTGCGGGCGTCTCAGCCGCCCCGCGGGCCGCGCGACGCCGGTCCGGCAACTGTCGCCGCTCCCCCTGGCGCCGCTCCAACGGGAATGCAGCCGCCCCCTCGGGCTCCACCACCTCGGTCAGCAGGGGAAAATCGTCCGCCTCGCGCACCGCCACGGTGCCGAAACCGACGCGCTTCTCCAACAACGCGTCGATCTTGCCGAAGATGTCGTCCTGCTCGGCCATGCCGCCTCCTTTGTACCAAGCCACATACGGGCAGCCCCTGAGGCCACATACTCCCGGGCGTGCCGGTCATGCCTCAGCCCCACGCCCGGTCGTGCGTTTAACGGCGTTGACCGCCCTTCGCTTTAAGAGGATTGCGCGCTTCCGGTCTTCGCCAAGTCGTGCGCATGCAGGGCATAGCCCCGTTCCTGATAGTAGCGGTAACGGCCGCGGGCCTGGCGGCGGTCCTCCTCGTCCAGGCCGACGATCTCGATGAGCCGGTCGAAACGGCTGAAACCCTCGGGCGGCTCCGTGGTGAGGTTGATCATGACATCGCAGGCCGTGAGCGCGTCCACGCATCCCCCGATCAGCACCGGGGTCTGGGCGGCGAGCGCGTGCCCGCAGCGCACATGGGGGATGAAGGCGAGCTGCTGCGCCGTCCACAGGTCGATGTCCAGCTCTGCGGCGAGCGCCGGGTCGGAGGTGTAGAGAAGGGTGTTCCGGCCCGCCTGGTAGGCCTTGGCCGCCAGGCGCAGGGCCACGGACCGCTTGTCGGTCGCGTTGAAGTAAAAGTCCACCCGCGTCATGCCGCGCCGGCGCGCGCAAGGGCCTCGGCCACCGCGCGGCCGATCCCGGCCGGGCTGTCCGCCATCACCACGCCAGCCGCTTCAAGTGCGGCGATCTTCTCCGCCGCCGTGCCCTTGCCCCCGGCGATGATGGCGCCAGCGTGGCCCATACGCTTGCCTTTGGGTGCGGTGAGCCCGGCAATGTAGGCCGCCACCGGTTTGCGCACATGTGCCTTGATGTATTCGGCCGCCGCCTCCTCCGCCGTGCCGCCGATCTCACCGACCAGGATGATGGCGGCGGTTCCCGGGTCCTGCTCGAACAGGGCCAGGCAGTCGATGAAGTCCATCCCCTTGATCGGGTCGCCGCCGATGCCGACACAGGTGGACTGCCCCAGCCCCAGTTGCGTGGTTTGCCAGACGGCCTCATAGGTAAGCGTACCCGAGCGGGAGACGATGCCGACCTTGCCCGGTTTGTGGATGAAGCCCGGCATGATGCCGATCTTGCACTCGCCCGGGGTGATGATGCCGGGGCAGTTGGGGCCGATCAATCGCGCGCCAGTGTCCTTGAGGGCCGCTTTCACGTTGATCATGTCCCGCACCGGGATCCCCTCGGTGATGCAGGCGATCACCCGGATACCGGCCGCCGCCGCCTCGAGGATGCTATCCGCCGCGTAGGCCGCCGGCACGTAGATCATGCTCGCCTCCGCCCCCGTCTCACGCACTGCCTCGCGCACGGTGTCGAACACCGGCAATCCCAGGTGGCGCTGCCCGCCCTTGCCGGGGGTGACGCCGCCGACCAGTCGGGTGCCGTACTGGATCGCCTGTTCGGAGTGGAAGGTGCCCTGCTTGCCGGTGAAGCCCTGACAGATGACGCGGGTGTTCTTGTCGACCAAAATGCTCATCGCAGTGCCTCCTCGACGGCGCGCCGTGCGGCATCGGTCAGGTCGTTGGCGGCGATGATGGACAGGCCCGAGGCGGCGAGCAGCGCCCGCCCCTCCGCCGCCCGCGTGCCCTCTAGCCGCACCACCACCGGCACCTTGACCCCCACACGCGCGACCGCCTGGATGATGCCCTCGGCGATCAGGTCGCAGCGCACGATGCCGCCGAAGATGTTGATCAGTATGGCCCGCACCTTGGGATCGGCGAGGATGATGCGCAGCGCCTCGGCCACCGAGTCGGCCGTGGCGCCGCCGCCGACGTCCAGGAAGTTGGCGGGACGCCCGCCCGCGAGCTGGATCAGGTCCATGGTCGCCATCGCCAGCCCCGCCCCGTTGACCATGCAGCCGATGTCGCCATCCAGGGCGATGTAGTTCACCCCATGCCGGTGCGCCTCGGCCTCCTTGGGGTCGAGCTGGCTGGCGTCCATCAGCGCGGCGAGGACCTTTTGCCGCCACAGGGCGTTGTCGTCGACCACCATCTTGCAGTCGAGGGGCAACAGGCGCTCATCCGCCGTCACGACCAGGGGGTTGACCTCCAGCAGGGCGAGGTCCTTCTCCACGAAGACGCGGTAGAGCTGGCGCAACAACTGCACGAAGGCACCGACCTGGCCGCTGGTGAGCCCCAGGGCGAAGGCCAGATTGCGTCCCTGATAGTCCATGAGGCCGGTGACCGGGTGCACCGTCTCGCGCAAGACCTGGTCCGGCGCCTGGGCCGCCAGGGTCTCGATCTCCATGCCGCCGGCGGCCGAGGCGACGATGCCGAACCGCTCGGCAGCACGGTCCACCGTCAGCGAGAGATAGAGCTCACGCGCGATGGGCAGCGCCTCCTCGACGAGCAGGCGCTGCACGGGCTGGCCATCGGGGGCGTTCTGATCGGTGACCAGCCGCCGGCCGAGGAGCTCGCGCGCGGCCGCCTCCAGCTCGGTGAGCCCTTCGCACAGACGTACGCCGCCTGCCTTGCCGCGCCCGCCGGCGTGCACCTGCGCCTTGACCACGCAGCGGCCGCCGCCGACGGCCGCATGCGCCGCCGCACACTGGCCGATGTCCGCGATGACCTCACCGCGCGGGATGGCCACCCCGTAGTCGGCAAGCACTGCCTTGGCCTGATACTCGTGCAGGTTCATGTCACATCCAGCCACAAAATTGGAATTTTGCAGCAAACCGCCGGCGGTCGCCACGCGCGGGCGCATCCGGTAGCATAACGTCACTGTCGATTGCCGGGCTTGAACATGCAAGAGATCCTGGTCCTCTACTACAGCCTGCACGGTTCCGTGCTGGAGCTCGCCCGCCACGTGGCGCACGGGGTCGATGCCGTGCCCGGCTGCGCGGCGCGCCTGCGCACGGTGCCCAAGGTGGGGGCGGAGATCGAGGGGCCCGCCCGTCCCGTGCCGGACGCCGGCGCCCCCTACGCGACGCACCAGGACTTGGAGGAATGCGCCGGGCTCGCCTTGGGCTCCCCCACCCGCTTTGGCAACATGGCCGCGGCGATGAAGTATTTCTGGGACGGCACCAGCGGGCTCTGGCTCAAGGGTGCGCTCGCTGGCAAACCGGCGGGGGTGTTCACCTCCACCGCCAGCCTGCACGGCGGTCAGGAGACCACGCTGCTCAGCATGATGCTGCCGCTCCTGCACCACGGCATGCTGATCGTCGGATTGCCCTACAGCCAACCGGAGCTCAGCACCACCCGCAGCGGCGGCACACCCTATGGCCCCACGCACTACGCCGGGGCGAATGGGGAAGAGCCGATCACCGAGGCGGAGCGGCGGCTCGCCTTCGCCCTGGGCAAACGCCTGGCGGAGACCGCGCTCAAGCTATCGCGTTAACGCCGCTATGAGCGAACTCGGCGCCGAGGCCCGTCGTCTCGCCCGCGCTCAGCAGCAGGCGGTGCTCTCCACCCTGTCGTTGCGCCTCGAGGGCTACCCCTTCGGCTCGGTCGCCCCCTTCGTGCTCGATCATGCCGGCCGCCCGGTCATCCTCATCTCTGATCTGGCCGAGCACACGCGCAACCTCACGGCCGACCCGCGCTGCTCGCTGATCGTGCAACCGTTCAGCCCGGACATGCAGACGGCCGGGCGTGTAACGGTGGCCGGCCGCGCCGAACGCCTGCCCGACAAGGACGCCCTCGGCCCCCGCTACCTGCGCTACCACCCGCAGGCACAGGACTACTTCGCCATGCACGACTTCGCCTTCTGGCGGATCGAGCCGGTGCGCATCCGTTACATCGGCGGTTTCGGCCGCATCCACTGGATCGAACCCGAGGCCTATCTGCTGCCCGAGGGCGCGCTGGCCGACCAGGAGGCGGACATCGTCGCCCACATGAACGCGGATCATCCACACAACCTCCGGGACTATTGTCGGCATGTACACGGTGTCGCAACCGAGGCGGTGGAGATGGTCGGCATAGACCCGGACGGCTTCGACGTGCGGGCAGACGACCGCCTACTGCGCTTCGACTTCCCCGCGCCCATCGCCGACGCCCAGGGGGCCCGCGCCGCCCTGGTCGAGCTCGCCCGCCGATGTCGCGCCTAGAATGGGCGCAGTGGGGGGCGGCCGCCTGCCTCATCGCCCTTATCCTGCTTGGCCTCGCCTGGGAGCTCTGGCTCGCGCCGCTTCGGCCCGGGGGCTCCTGGTTGGTGCTGAAGGTGCTGCCCCTGCTGCTGCCCCTGCGCGGCATCCTGCAGGGCCGGCCTTACACCTACCGCTGGGCCAGCCTGCTCATCTGGCTCTACGTCCTCGAGGCCCTGGTGCGCCTGACGAGCGACCCCACTCCGGCCTATGTCCTGGCGAGCAGCAGTCTGGCGCTGTCGCTGGGTTTCTTCGTCTGCGCCGCGCTCTATCTCAGACTGCGAGCCACGCGCCTGGACTGATCCCCCCGTTTTTTGTATGCCCGCCGCAGGGCCAGTCCCACCGCCTGGACGCTCGCCTAGAACCATTTGACGATATTAGAATCAATTAATATACTCTGCGAAACTTTTTCACTGCCGTCCTGCCATGAACTCGAGCCACGTCCTGTACTTCCGCTACCTGCCCATGTCGGTGCGGGTGTTGTTCACCATGGTCCTGCTCACCTTCGGTCTCGCCTATCTCATGGCCATGATCCAGGTGTGGGAGTCGCATGCCGGTAAGGACGGCGACCCTATGCTCTCGGGCAAGGACCTGATGATCGCCTATAGCGGTAACCCCGATGGTACCAGGCTGGAGACGGCGTTGCGCGGGTCCATGTCGGACATGCTGCCGGACGACAAGAAGAAGATCGTCTTCGACTGGCTCCACGATGGGGCCAAAGCGGAGCTGATCGAGGGCACCATACAGCCGATCATCAACGAACATTGCGTCGCCTGCCACAGCCCGGAAGCCAACCCGCATCTGCCGAACCTGACCACGGTGGAAGGCATCCAGGCGGTGGCGGCACAGGATACCGGCATGACCATCGCCACCCTGGTGCGGGTGTCGCACATCCACCTGTTCTCCATCACCTTCATCTTCTTCATCGTCGGCTACATCTTCACCCACGCCTATGTGCGTCCGGTATGGCTCAAGTGCGTGCTGATCGCCGCCCCCTTCGCCGTGCTGATCACCGACGTCGCCTCCTGGTATCTCACCAAGGTCTGGACCGGCTTCGCCTGGGTGGTGATCGCCTCCGGTGGCGTGATGGGCATCTCCTTCGCCGCCATGTGGGTGATCTCCATGTGGCAGCTGTGGTTTGGCCGCGTGCCCGAAGCCGTGTCCGAGAACGAGGGCCGGCTGCCGAAACTACGCCTGAGCACCACCCGCGCCTGAGCCCTGGTCGCCACTGGCCCGGCGTCACGCTGCGCCCGGGCCTTGCAGAGACGTCCGCCCTCCTCCGGTCCGTGCGGCATAGGGGGCCGCCGGCGCCAGCGCCGACGGCCCCAAGTTTCGCGGTCCTCCAAACCTTCCAGCCGATCAGGGCGTGACCTGCGGGTGCGCCCGCACCTCACCGCTCATCAGCTTGTTGAGGGCGTTGAGATAGGCCTTGGCCGAGGCGATGACGATGTCGGTGTCCGCCCCCTGGCCGTTGACGATGCGCCCGCCCTTGTTCAGTCGCACCGTGACCTCGCCCTGGGCGTCGGTGCCCGTGGTGATGTTGTTGACCGAGTAGAGCAGCAGGTCGGCCGAGGACTGGACGATCGCCTCGATGGCCTTGAACGAGGCGTCCACCGGCCCGCCGCCGTCGGCCTCAGCACGCCGCTCCTCGCCGTGGTCGGTGAGCACCACCACGGCGTGCGGGGTCTCGCCGGTCTCGGAGCAGACCTTGAGCGAGACCAGCTTGTAGCGATCGGCCTGGGCAAAGGTGGCCTCGTCGGAGACCAGGGCGTGGATGTCCTCGTCGAAGATCTCGTGCTTCTTGTCGGCGAGGTCCTTGAAGCGGGCGAAGGCGGCGTTCAGGGCCTCCTCCGACTCCAGCACGATGCCCAGCTCGGCGAGCCGCGTCTTGAAGGCGTTGCGGCCCGAGTGCTTGCCCAACACCATGCGGTTGGCGCTCCAGCCCACGTCCTCCGCCCGCATGATCTCGTAGGTCTCGCGGTGTTTGAGCACGCCGTCCTGATGGATGCCGGACTCGTGCGCGAAGGCGTTGGCGCCGACGATGGCCTTGTTGGGCTGCACCGCGAAGCCCGTGATCCCCGCCACCAGCCGGCTGGCCGGCACGATCTGGGTGGTGTCGAGCCGGGTGTCGCAGGGGAAGACGTCCTGGCGCGTGCGCACCGCCATGACGATCTCCTCCAGCGCGGCGTTGCCCGCCCGCTCGCCCAGGCCGTTGATGGTGCACTCCACCTGGCGCGCGCCGTTCATCACCGCGGCGAGCGAATTGGCCACCGCCAGCCCCAAGTCGTTGTGGCAGTGCACGGAGAAAACCGCGCGGTCCGAGTTGGGGATGCGTTCGCGCAACACACGGATCAGCTCACCGAACTGCCAGGGCAGGTTGTAGCCCACGGTGTCGGGGATGTTGAGCGTCTTCGCGCCGGCATCGATCACCGCCTCCAACACACGGCAGAGGAAATCGGGGTCGGAGCGGCCGGCGTCCTCGGGCGAGAACTCCACGTCGTCGGTCCAGCGCCGCGCCCACTTCACCGCCTTGACCGCCTGCTCCAGGACCTGCTCGGGGCGCATCCTGAGCTTGCGCTCCATGTGGATGGGGCTGGTGGCGATGAAGGTGTGGATGCGGCCACGCTCTGCCCCCTTGAGGGCCTCGCCGGCGCGGTTGATGTCACCCTCCAGCGCCCGGGCCAGCCCGCACACCGTGCTCTGCTTGATGGCGTCGGCGACCGCCTTGACGGCCTCGAAATCGCCATTGCTGGCGGCGGGGAAGCCCGCCTCGATGACGTCCACGCGCATGCGCTCGAGCTGCTTGGCGATGCGCACCTTCTCTTCCTTGGTCATGGATGCGCCCGGGCTCTGCTCGCCGTCGCGCAAGGTGGTGTCGAAAATGATCAAATGCTCTTTCATGGCCTGCTACCTCAGACATGCCGCCCCGTCAGGGGTGCGGCCGGTTGACCGGTAAGACTCGGGTAAAGGGGGGAGAGACGTGTGTTCAGTGCCCGCGACGGGGCAGCAGCAGGCGCGTGGCGAGCCGCAGAGCGGAGAACTGGAGGGAGGCCGAGGCACAGTTCATATGCGAACTATAATCCTAAAAACCGCAGTTGAACGCGCCCGAAAGCGGGCTTGTACGACCGGCTGGCAAGGCGCGACGACGCCGCAGGGTGGCTCCCTGCAAGGAGGAGCAACGCAGCCAGACGGGCGTACAAGACCGAAGGCGGGCGCGGAGCGTGTTCACCCTCCAGGACAGGATGACCGGAGGCAAAAATCTCTTGCATCAGCAATCTGTTACGAAACCGTGAGAGCGGTCAACTGCGGTTTTTAGGATAATCACCTACTCCGTGGTGGACAAGCCCTTTTGCCGTTCCTTTTCAGTGCGCTTTGGCAGCCGAGACCTGCGCCATAGGAGGAAGCTCACCGCATAACCCGACAGGGCATAGCCGAGGAACAGGGCGAACAGCACGATGGGCGGATTGAGCGAGATCAGCACGAAGGCGAGCGCGATCAGCACCACGACGATGAAGGGCACGCTCTTGCGCAGATTGATGTCCTTGCCGCTGTAGAAGCGCAGATTGCTCACCATGGTGATGCCGGCGAACAGGGTGAGCGCCCAGGCGAACCAGCGCAGTTCCTCGCCGGTCAGGCGGTTGTCGTGCGCGACCCAGACGAGACCGGCGATCAAGGCCGCTGCCGAGGGGCTGGGCAGTCCCTGGAACCAGCGCTTGTCCTGCACGTCGAGCATGGTGTTGAAGCGCGCCAGGCGTAAGGCGGCGCCGGCGCAATAGATGAAGGCGGCGATCCAGCCCAGCTTGCCCAGGCCCTTCAGGGCGAAGCTGTACATGACCAGGGCCGGGGCGATGCCGAAGGCCACCATGTCTGAGAGCGAGTCGTACTCGGCGCCGAAGGCGCTCTGGGTGCGGGTGAGCCGGGCCACGCGGCCGTCGAGCCCATCCAACACCATGGCCACGAAGATGCCCACCGCGGCGTGCTCGTAGTGGCCGTTCATGGCCTGGACGATGGCGTAGAAACCGGCGAACAATGCGCCGGTGGTGAGCAGATTGGGCAGCAGATAGATGCCCTGGCGGGCGATGCGCCCGCGGAACTGCACGAAGCGCGGCCCCTCGCTCATCGCAGACCCGCCTGATCGGCCCTGCCGATCACGACACTCCCCGCCCTCGCATGCGGGGGAGCGGATCAAGGAGAGGAAACGGACTGACGCCCCTCATACTTGCTGACGGCCGGTGTCACGTCCATTGAGTTCGGCCAGCACGCTCTCGGCGGCGCGTACCTTGTCGCCGAGGCCGACGCGCGGCCGCGCATCCACGGGCAGATAGACGTCCAGCCGCGAGCCGAAGCGGATGAAGCCATAGCGCTCGCCGCGCCGCAGACGATCGCCCGGCGTCACGTAGGACAGGATGCGGCGGGCCACCAGGCCGGCCACCTGCACACAGGTGACATCCTGCCCCTCATCGGTCTTGAGCCACAGGGCGTTGCGCTCGTTTTCACGCGAGGCCTTGTCGAGCACGGCGTTGATGAACAGGCCCGAGTGATACCACTGTTCCCTGACCACGCCGTCGACCGGGCTGCGGTTGGAGTGGACGTTGAAGACGTTCATGAACACGCTGATCTTGAGCGCCTGGCGTTTGAGCCAGGGGTCCTCGGTCTGCTCCACCGACACCACGCGCCCATCGGCCGGGGCCAGCACCAGACCGGCCCCCTGCACGGGGATACGCGGCGGGTCGCGGAAGAACTGCAGGACGAAGAGAAAAGCGAGCCAGAACGGCAGGGTGGCGAGCGCGCTGTCGAACCAGAAGGTGGCCGCCACCGCCAGGACGAAGGTCAGCCCGACATGCGTCCAGCCCTCGCGTGCGATCAGCGGCTGTGCGGCCTCACCCCTCACCCCTCACCCCTTGCGTGGTCAGTTGCGCGAGCGGTCGACCAGCTGCTTGGCCTTGATCCAGGGCATCATCTCGCGCAGCTTGGCCCCCACCACCTCGATCGGGTGCTCGGCGTTCAGGCGCCGGCGGGCGGTCATTTCGGGGTAACCCATGCGCCCCTCCAGGATGAAGCGCTTGGCGTATTCGCCGTTCTGGATGTTGGCCAATGCCTCACGCATGGCCGCGCGGCTCGCCTCGTTGATCACCTTCGGGCCGGTGACGTACTCGCCATACTCCGCGTTGTTGGAGATGGAGTAGTTCATGTTGGCGATGCCGCCCTCGTACATGAGATCGACGATCAGTTTGAGCTCGTGCAGGCATTCGAAATAGGCCATCTCCGGCGCATAGCCCGCCTCGACCAGGGTCTCGAAGCCCATCTTGACGAGCTCCACCGCGCCGCCGCACAACACCGCCTGTTCACCGAAGAGGTCGGTCTCGGTCTCCTCACGGAAGCTGGTCTCGATCACCCCCGCGCGTGCACCGCCATTGGCGGCGGCATAGGACAGGGCCAGGTCGCGCGCCTTGCCGCTCACGTCCTGGTAGACGGCGATCAGCGAGGGCACGCCACCACCCTCGACATAGGTGGAGCGCACCAGATGGCCGGGACCCTTGGGGGCGATCATGATCACGTCCACGTCCTCGCGCGGCTTGATCTGGCCGTAGTGGATGTTGAAGCCGTGGGCGAAGGCGAGTGCGGCGCCCTTTTTCAGATGCGGCTCGATCTCGTAGCGGTAGAGGTCGGGCTGCTGCTCGTCCGGCACGAGGATCATCACCACGTCGGCCTCCTTCACCGCCGCGGCCACCTCCTTGACGTTGAGCCCGGCCTTCTTGGCCTTGTCCCAGGAGGCTCCGCCCTTGCGCAGCCCCACCGTGACCTTCACCCCCGAGTCCTTCAGGTTGTTGGCGTGGGCATGGCCCTGCGAGCCATAGCCGACGATGGCCACCTTCTTCTTCTTGATCAGGGAGAGGTCGGCGTCTTTTTCGTAATAAACCTTCATGACAGTCCTTTCTGATGATGAGGGGTGAGGGCTGAGGGGCGACATGCCTCACCCCTCACCCCTCACGCCTCACCCCTCAAACCCGCATGATGCGATCGCCGCGCCCAATGCCCGAGGCGCCGGTGCGCACCACCTCCAGGATGGCGTCGGATTCGAGTGCGCCGAGGAAGGCGTTGAGCTTGCTCACCGTGCCGGTGAGCTCGATGGTGTAGGTCTTGTCGGTCACGTCGATGATGCGGCCGCGGAAGATGTCGGACATGCGCTTCATCTCCTCGCGGTGCTCGCCCGAGGCGCGCACCTTGACCAGCATCAGCTCGCGCTCGATGTGGCCGCCTTCGGTCAGGTCCTGCACCTTGACCACGTCGATCAGCTTGTTGAGCTGCTTGGTGATCTGCTCGATGACGTCGTCCGAGCCCCGCGTGACGATGGTCATGCGCGACAGGGTCGGGTCTTCGGTCGGCGCCACGCTGAGCGATTCGATGTTGTAGCCGCGGGCGGAAAAGAGCCCCGCCACGCGCGAGAGCGCACCGGACTCGTTTTCCATCAGGAGGGAGATGATGTGGCGCATTTCAGGGATCAGGGATCAGGGATCAGAGGTCAGGGATCAGACCAGGATCATCTCGGACAGGCCCTTGCCCGCGGGGATCATGGGATAGACGTTCTCGTGCGGGTCGGTGACGAAGTTCATGAACACCAGGCGGTCTTTGTACTTGCCGAAGGCGTCGCGCAGGGCCGGCTCGACGTCCTGCGGCCGCTCGATGGTCATGCCCACATGGCCGTAGGCCTCGGCGAGCTTGACGAAGTCGGGCAGCGCATCGACATAGGACTCGGCGTAGCGCTCCTCGTAGAAGAACTCCTGCCACTGCCGCACCATGCCCAGGTAGCGGTTGTTGAGCAGCACGATCTTGATCGGCAGCTTCTCCTGCATACAGGTGGACAGCTCCTGGATGTTCATCTGGATGCTGCCCTCGCCGGTCACGCACACCACCTTGGCCTCGGGGAAGGCGAGCTGCACGCCCATGGCATAGGGCAGACCGACCCCCATGGTGCCCAGCCCCCCGGAATTGATCCAGCGCCGCGGCTTGTTGAAGGGGTAGTACTGCGCCGCCCACATCTGGTGCTGGCCCACGTCCGAGGTAACGTAGGCGTCACCCCCGGTCACCTCGTACAGCTTCTCGATCACGTACTGCGGCTTGATCACCGTCTCCGAGCGCTCGTATTTGAGACAGTCCTGCGAGCGCCACAGCTCGATCTGCGCCCACCAGGCCTTCAGTGCCGCCTGGTCGGGACGCTCGCTTCCCGCCTTGATCTGGCGGATGATCTCGTCGAGCACTTGCGCCACGTCGCCGACGATGGGCACATCCACCTTCACCCGCTTGGAGATGGAGGACGGATCGACGTCGATATGGATGATGCGGCGCGCCTCCTTGGCGAAGTGCTTGGGGTTGCCGATCACCCGGTCGTCGAAGCGCGCCCCCACGGCCAGTAGCACGTCGCAGTGCTGCATTGCCATGTTGGCCTCGAAGGTGCCATGCATGCCCAGCATGCCCAGAAACAGGGGGTCGGGCGCGGGATAGCCACCCAGCCCCATGAGCGTGTTGGTGACCGGAAAGCCGAGCAGGCGTGTGAGCTCCGTCACCTGCTCGGCCGCGTCACCGAGGATGACGCCGCCGCCGGTGTAGATCATCGGCCGCTTGGCCTCCAGCAGCATCTGTACCGCACGCCGGATCTGCCCCGCATGCCCCCTGTAGGTCGGGTTGTAGGAGCGCATGCGGATCTCCGCCGGGTACTCGAAGGGGCAGGACTGTTGGGTCACGTCCTTGGGGATGTCCACCACCACCGGGCCGGGCCGGCCGGTCGCGGCGATGTAGAAGGCCTTTTTGATGGTGCTCGCCAGTTCACGCACGTCCTTGACCAGGAAGTTGTGCTTCACGCAGGGGCGGCTGATGCCCACCGTGTCCACCTCCTGGAAGGCATCCATACCGATGGCGGCGGTCGGCACCTGACCGGTCAACACCACCAGCGGGATGGAATCCATGTAGGCGGTGGCGATCCCGGTGATGGCGTTGGTCGCCCCGGGGCCCGAGGTGACCAGGGCCACGCCCACCCGGCCGGTGGCGCGGGCATAGGCATCGGCGGCGTGTACGGCGGCCTGCTCGTGCCGCACCAGGACGTGCTTGAACTGATCCTGCTTGTAGATCTCGTCGTAGATGTTGAGCACCGCCCCGCCGGGATAGCCGAAGACGTAGGCCACACCCTCCGCCTGCAGGCAGCGCACAACGATCTCGGCACCGGTCATCTCGGTCTCGGCCATGGTGCTAGGGCAAATCGAATGCAGAAAAGGCTAAAACACTAACGTCTGACGGCCGCGCGGTCAAGCCGGAGGGCCCATCTGCGGGGGGTTTGGGACCTACGTCCGTAAACCCACCCTCAGGTCGGCGCACCACTCGAGACGGCAAGCCGCACGGGTACACCCCTACCGCGCTTACAGCCGGCGAGCCCCCCACCCTCAAGGCCTGATGGGAGACCCGCACGCGGCGCGAAATGCCCGGCTCGCCCCGCCGGCAGGCGCCGCATTCGGCCACCCTGGAGCAACAGCTCGGCTCGAGGCGGCGGCACAAGACAGGCAGGGTGCGCCTTGTGGCTGGTCTAGAATGAATAAACGATCGATTTACGCGCCTACCTCATGAGTCACAAACACGAAAACCTGCTGCGCACCATCTTCCAGGACCCGATCAGCGGCAATATCCACTGGCGCGAGGTGGAGTCGTTGCTCAACCACCTGGGGGCGGAGATCGAACCGGCGCACGGGGCGAGGTTTCGCGTTGTGCTCAACGGCCACGAGGGCTTCCTGCACCACCCACACCACAGCAACGTCCTCGGGCGACAGGACGTGAAATACCTGCGCGAGTTCCTGGCACGCGCACGGGTCACGCCCTCGCTGTACGAAGCGGGCAAAAAACCCTGATCGCGTTACCCATCGCAGCGGTGCAGTGGGTACAATGGCGGGTTTTCCGTTACCGCGACGGCAACCAACGTCCATGCACGCCCCCTACCCCGCCGACCTGCTGCGCGAGGTGCAGCGCCGGCGCACCTTCGCCATCATCTCCCACCCGGACGCGGGTAAGACCACGCTGACCGAGAAGCTGCTGCTCTTCGGCGGTGCGATCCAGATGGCCGGCACCGTCAAGGCGCGCAAATCCAGCCGCCACGCCACGTCCGACTGGATGGAGGTGGAGAAGCAGCGCGGCATCTCGGTCACCAGCTCGGTCATGCAGTTCGAGTATGCCGGCCACGTCATCAACCTGCTGGACACGCCCGGTCACCAGGACTTCTCCGAGGATACCTACCGCGTGCTCACCGCGGTGGACTGCGCGGTGATGGTGATCGATGCGGCCAAGGGCGTCGAGGCGCAGACGGTCAAGCTGCTAGAGGTCTGCCGCCTGCGCAACACCCCCATCATCACCTTCGTCAACAAGCTGGACCGCGAGGTGCGCCCGCCCGTCGAACTGATCGAGGAGATCGAGGCGGTGCTGGGCATCGATTGCGCCCCGGTGACCTGGCCGATCGGTAGCGCCAAGAGCTTCCGCGGGGTCTATCACCTGCTGCACGACCACACCCTGCTCTTCACCCCCGGGGAGGCGCGCGCCAACACCGAGGTTGAGCGCATCGAGGGCCTGACCAACCCCGTGCTCGATACCCGCTACCCCATGGAGGTGGGTCCGCTGCGCGAGGACGTGGGCCTCATCCAGGCGGCCAGCCACCCTTTCGACATCACCGCCTTCCTCGCCGGGACGCAGACACCGGTGTTCTTCGGTTCGGCCATCAACAACTTCGGCGTGCGCGAGATCCTGCAGGCCCTGGTGGAATGGGCGCCGCCGCCGCAACCGCGCGATGCCGGCGTGCGGCGGGTCGAGCCGGCCGAGGCGGCGTTCAGCGGCTTCGTCTTCAAGATCCAGGCCAATATGGACCCCAAGCACCGCGACCGCATCGCCTTCTTCCGCGTGTGCTCGGGCCGCTACACGCCGGGCATGAAGGTCCAGCACCTGCGCCTCGACCGCGAGATGAAGATCGGTCAGGCGCTGACCTTCATGGCCAACGAGCGCCTGCAGATGGAAACGGCGGTGGCCGGCGACATCATCGGCATCCACAACCACGGGCAGCTCCAGATCGGCGACACCTTGACCGAGGGCGAGGCGCTGCAGTTCAAGGGCATTCCCTACTTCGCCCCGGAGGAGTTCCGCAGCGTGCGCCCGCGCGACCCGCTCAGGTCCAAGCAACTCAAGCAAGGCCTCAAAGAGCTGGGTGAGGAGGGAGCGATCCAGGTGTTCGAGCAGGTGGCGGGCGGCACCCTGCTGCTCGGGGCGGTGGGCGCGCTGCAGTTCGAGATCGTCGCCCACCGGCTGCAGACCGAGTACAAGGCCGAGGCCCTCTACGCCCCCGCCGACATCTACACCGCCCGCTGGCTCACCTTCGAGGACGAGGCCACCCGCCGCCAGTTCGAGCGCGAACAGGCACACCGGCTGGCCGTGGACGTCGATGGCAACCCGGTCTACCTCGCCAGCAACCGCTACAACCTGGACCTCACCATGGAGAAGTGGCCCAAGGTCCGCTTCCACGCCACGCGCGAACACGGCCAACGGCTGGCCTAGGAGCCTGTCGGACTTAATTCCCCGTGCGCGACGGGTCGGATCGCGTTGTGTCGTGGCCGGAGATCAGCTGACCTACGCGGCCCTCGCCGCACGCGGGTCCAAGCCCTGCGCTCATGATCCCCTGATCAACGCCCGCTTGGCCTTGTACATCTCGGCATCTGCATGCTGTAGCAGGGCCTTGGCATCCACGGCGTGCTCGGGATAGCGGGCGACCCCGATGCTGACAGAGACCGACAGCGTCAGATCTCCCACGGGATAGGGCTGCCCCAGACAGGTGGCCAGCTTGTGTCGCACCGCCTCGACATCGCCGCTGTCCTGGGTGCTCTCCAGAAGGACCACGAACTCGTCACCGCCGAGCCGCGCCACGGTGTCGGCCTCGCGCAGACAGTTGCGCAACCGCTGTGCGGCGAGCCGCAACACTTCATCCCCGACGGCGTGGCCATAGCAGTCGTTGATCTGTTTGAAGCCATCGAGGTCCAGGTAGAGCAGGGTCAGTCCGCGGCTGCCTCGCTGTGCCTGGTTCAGGGCATGCTCCAGCCTATCCTGCAACAGGGTACGGTTGCCAAGCCCGGTGAGCGGGTCGTGCAGGGCCTGATGCCGGGCCTCGATGAAGGCGCGGCGCTCCAGGGCGAGGGCCAGCCGGCGCGCGCGCAGGTAGAGCAGGATGATGGCGAGGCTCAGTAGGGAGAACAGCGCGATCATCGGCAACGCCGCGCTGGTGACGTCGGCGAAGCGGTACTGGCGCCTGATCTCGAGGCCCACCGGCTGGCGTCCGCTTTCCGCCTCGAAGCGCACGGTGTGGACCGGCAACAGCAGGTTCGAGAGCCAATCGGCCGGCGCCTCGGAGCGGGTCATGAGGGTCTGCTCGTCGCCACCCTGCGCGCGGGTGTCGTAAAACAGGCGATAGCGGTTGTAGGGATCGAGCGCGCCCTGCGGGAAGAGCGATTCCACCGTGACCACCAACAACGCCAGACGATCCCGAGTCACATCGCCATCAGGACCTGCCCTGGCGGCGGGGATCGGCCGGTACATCACATAGGCGAGACTGGCATCCTCGGCCAGACGGAACGGTTCGCTGGCGATGGCGAGACCCAATTCCAGACTGCGCCGCAGGGTGGTGCGTAAAAAGGGCACAGAATCGGTGTCCAGGCCATAGAGCGCCGCCGCCGCACTCAGATCCGGTTCCAGCATCACCAGCAGATAGTACTCGGCCTTGTCGGGCAGCGGCCGCCAGGTGCGTGTCTGGAGATAGTCGAAGGCCTTGGCGGTGAAGCCGGGATGCCAGTCGCGGCGGGCCTGCGCCACGAAGGCAGCGAGCCCCTCCCGGGGCACGCGCTGGACCAGCTCCAGCATGTAGATGTGGCGATGCGGCTCGAGCAGCCTGCGCGCGAGGGCACGGATCTGCGCCGGCGTGGCCTCCGGCACACTGGCCAGTTGCGCGGCGAAGGCGTGTATGGTCGCCTCGTTGTCCCGCAGCTTGTCGCGCAACTGGGCGAAAAGCCGGTAGGCATGGTGCTCGAGGCCGCGCTCCGCCTGCTGTAGCCCACTGTGCCAGGCGAGTCCGAAGGCCGCGATGGTGAGCAAGGCCCAGGCACCGAAGAGCAGGATGGGCCACCAGCGTTCGCGCGGATCCCCCACCCTGTTTTCTGGCCACGCCGCCGCCGGGGTCAGGGGCGGTGCCGTCTGCGCTCGCTGCGGCCATAGGCCAAGGCCATGGAATATGCCCCCCGCTTGCCTCCCCCCGCTCATGCCTCGATGCGTGTCGTGATGTCTTCGTGTCGAGTCGCGTTGGCAATGATAACGCGACAACATCAGGACATGTCTACCCACTGATGGGGATGGCCCTTGTCAGACCTGCAGACGAGCCTGCCCGAGCCGTGTCGGGTCGAACAAACAAAAAGGGGGCCATTGCCCCCTCCGCCGCCTTGGCTGCGTGGTCCTACTTCGCCGCGAACTCCTCGAGCTTCCTGGCGCGGATCACGTTGCCGTCCAGCCCCGCCTCCTTGGCCGTACCGCCGTAGGCGAGGACCATCAGCTGCGAGTAGTACAGCACCGGCATGTTGAACTTGGTGCCGTATTTCTTGTTGATCTGGCTCTGGTAGATCTCGGTGTTGGCCTGGCACAGGGGACAGGGGGTGACCAGCATCTCGGCGCCGTTGTCGTAGGCGCTTTCGATGATGTCCTTGATCTGCGCCTGGGCCTTGTCCGGTTCGGAGAAGGCGAGCGCGCCGCCGCAGCAGGTGACCTTCTGGTCGTAGGGTACGGCCTCGCCGCCCACGGTCTCGATCAGCTTGTCGAGATAGACCGGGTTTTCGAAGCTCTCGCCGTGGATGCCGAACGGGCGGTTGGTCTGGCAGCCGACATAGCCGGCGAATTTCATGCCCTCCAGCGGTTTCTTCACCGGCTTCTTCAGCTCGTCGTAGCCCAGGTCCTCGATCAGCACCTCGACCATGTGCTTGATCTCGGGGATGGCCTTGATCTGCAGACCCGCCTCCTTCAGCGCCTCCTGGGTGTCGGCCATGAGGACGGAATTGTGCTCCAGGCGCTCCTTGGACTCCCGCGCGCCCAGCCAGCAGGCAGCACAGGTGGCGACGATGTCCTGGCCGGGCAGGTGCTGCTCGGCTAGGGCGAAGTTGCGCGCGTTCATGACGTGGCGCGGCAGTTCGCCGGCCTCGGCATAGCTGATGGAGGCACCGCAGCAGTTCCAGTCCGGGATCTCGGTGATCTTGATGTCCAGCGTCTTGCACATGGACTCGACCGAGGTCAGATAGTTGGAGGCCGATGCCCCTTTCTGGGAGGAGCAGCCGGGGTAAAAGGCGTATTCCTTGCGTGCCATGTGTCTCTCCTTAGGCCGTGACCTGGCGGTTCTTGCGCTTGGCCTCGAGCTCGCGCGCCTTGGCCAGCATCTTCTGGATGCCCTGCTGGTCCTTGCACTTGTGGCCGAAGCCCAGGGCCTCGAGGATGTTGAGCCGCTTGGCCTTGATCAGCCCCAGGGCGACGTCCTTCATCTCCAGGCCCTTCTTGATGCCGGCCATGAAGCCGTCCTTGAAGTAGAGCGCTTGGGTGAGCTTGACCTCGTTGACCCGGCCGGTCTTGGTGCAGTTACGCCAGAAGGTCTGCGACAGGTGCAGCGTGGGCTGCATCTTGGGGGCCAGCCCCAACCGGTAGGCATACTCGGCGATGCCGTGCATGATGTGCGTGATGGGGAGCTTCCTAGGGCAGCGCACATAGCAGTTGTAGCAGGAGGTGCACATCCACATCGACGGGCTGGTCAGCACCTCCTCGCGCTTGCCCGCCCGGATCATCATGAAAATCTCCTGCGGCGGGTGCTCCCAGCCGGAGTGGAAGTTGGTCGGGCAGGAGCCTGAGCACACGCCGCACTGCATGCACATCTTGACCCATTCACCCATCTCCGCCTGTTCCTCGATCTCCTTGAGGAAGTTGTTCTTGTAGCGGGCGGCCATCGCCTGGTTTGCGTTGCTCATCGTCTCGCCTCCTCAGAAGCCCTTGAAGGGGGACAGGCCGATCTCCTGGATCTTGGCCGTGTACTCGTCGATCTTCTTGGGCAGGGTGTGCAGGTCGGTGATCGCCACCTCCAGGTCGAGCACGCGCTCGGGCTCGAGGTTCATGCCCTTCAGGGTGTCATAGACCTTGGACATGCGGTAGCGGCCCAGCTCGGAGCCCTTGACGAAGTGGCACTGGTAGTCCTCGCCGTGCTTGCAGCCCATGAGCATGACCCCGTCATAGCCGGAGTTGAGCGCGTCGGTGATCCAGATGGTGTTCACCGAGCCCAGGCAGCGCACGGGGATGGCCCGCACGAAGGCGGAGTAGCAGTTGCGGTTCAACGCCGCCATGTCGAGCGCCGGATAGGCGTCGTTCTCGCAGGCGAGGATCAGGATCCTAGGCTTGTTCTCGAACTCGTCGGGGATGTTCACCGCCTTGATCTGCGCGCCCACGGTGTTGACCGAGTAGTTCTCGAAGGAGATCACCCGCACCGGGCAGGCCCCCATGCAGGTGCCGCAGCGCCGGCAGCGGCTCTCGTTGAATAGCGGGAAGCGCTTCTCGTCCTCGTCGATCGCGCCGAACGGACACTCCACCGTGCAGCGCTTGCACTGGGTGCAGCCCTCCAGCCGCGCCGTCGGGAAGGACAGGTCGCCCGAGCGCGGGTGTGCCGCGCGGCCCAGCCCGGCGTTCTCCATCGCCTGGATGGCCTTCATCGCCGCGCCGGTGGCGTCCTCGATGGCCTGGGCGATGTCCATCGGCCGGCGCACCGGGCCCGCCGCGTAGATGGCGGTGCGGCGGGTCTCGTAGGGGAAGCAGATGAAATGGCTGTCGGTGAAGCCCCATTTGAACTGCGGGATGTCCGGCCCCTGACGGTAGGTGAGGTTGAGGATGGACACCGGCTTGACCTCGCCGCCAGTCTCGGTCCCCTCACTGCCCGCGGCCTCCTGTCCCTCGACCTGGGGCGCGGAAAGCGCATCGATGTTCACCCCGGAGTTCGGCACCACGCCGGTGGCCAGGACCACCAGATCGGCCTCGATCTGCGCGTTCTTGTCGTCCAGGATCAGGTCGTGGAACTTGACGGTAAGGCCGTCGCCGCTGGGCACCACCTCGGAGACCACGCCCTTGGAGAAGATCACCCCGCGGTTCTGCGCCGAGCGGTAGAAGTCCTCGCCGTTGCCGGGGGTGCGCAGGTCGGTGAACAAAACCACGGTGTCCACGTCCGGATTGGCGTCCTTGAAGTAGATCGCCTGCTTGATGCTGGTATTGCAGCAATAGCCCGAGCAGTACGGCAGGTGCTCGCCGCTGGCGTCACGCTGGCCGGCGCACTGCACGAAGACGACGGATTTCACCTCCTTGCCGTCGGCGCGCTTGATCACCCCGCCGTTGGCGGCACGGGCGAGCGCCTCCAGGCCGGACTGGTCCACCACGTGCGGACTCTTGCCATAGCCCAGGTGCGGCAGCTTGTTGGCGTCGTAGAGCGAAAAGCCGGTCGCCTGGACGATGGCACCGATGTCCTCGGTCACCGTCGGCCCGCTCTCGACGGCGATGTCCACCTTGAAGCGGCCCGGCGCCCCTGCGGTCTTGGCGATGGTGGCGTTGAGATAGACCTTGATGTTGGGGTCGGCCTCGATCTGCGCCACCATGTCGGCCACGCCGGTGTCCTCCGGCGACTTGAATGGCTCGCGTGTGGGCACACGGCGGTGCAGCTTGGCGGCCCAGCCGCCGAGGCTGCCGGTCTTCTCCACCAGCACCACCTTGTAGCCGGCGCGGGATGCCTCCAGCGCTGCGGTCATACCGGAGATGCCGCCGCCCACCACCATCAGGGTCTTGTTGGTGCCGGTGTTGGGGTTACCCGCCGGCTGGGTCATGGCCTTGACCTCGGCGCAGGCCATGCGCACGTAGTCCTCGGCCATCTCCTGGGTGGTCTCGCGCGCTTCCTCGGTGTCAGGGCGCACCCAGATCACCCCCTCGCGCAGATTGCCGCGCGAGATGGCGGTGGTGGGGAAGTTGAAGGCCTCGGTCTTGGCGCGGCGCGAGCAGGCGCAGATGGCGGCGTGGGTGACGCCCTCGCCCTCGATGTCGGCGCGGATCATCGCCACGCCCTCCTCGGAGCAGAGGAAGGGGTGCGTGCGCACCACCTGCATCTTGCCTTCCTTCTTGGCCACCGCCTCCAGGGCGGCGATGTCCAGGCGCTCGCCCAGGCCGCAACCGGAACAGATGTAAGCAGCGTGTTTCTTCTCAGACATGGTGTTTAAGCCTCCGCACGGGCAAGCTTGTTGACGACCTGGATGGCGCGCAGCGCCGCGGCAGTCGCGGACTGCACCGCCCGGTTCACATCCAGCGCATTGGTGGCGCAACCGGCGCCGAAGATGGCACCGTTGGCGGGGTCGGCCATGATGAAGCCGGAGGAGTCGCTCATCACCTCGGCCGGGATGTCCACCCCCTTGACCTCGGGCTCCATGCCCAGGGCCAACACAACCAGGTCATGCGTGTTCGAGTAACGCTTGTAGCCCTCGGTGTTCACCCCCCAGCAGACGGGGTTGCCGTCCTTGTCCTGGGAGATGCGCGCCACCTTGGACTTGATGAAGGTGACGTTGGGATTGGCCTTGACCTTGGCGTAGAAGTCCTCGAAGCGGTCGATGGCGCGGATGTCGATGTAATAGATGGTCGACTTGCCCTCGTCGCCATACTTCTCCTGCACGTAGTGCGTCTGCTTGAGTGAGGCCATGCAGCAGAAGCGCGAGCAGTGGCGCAGATGGTTCTCGTCACGCGAGCCGGCGCACTGGATGAAGGCGATGTTCTTCGCCTCCTTGCCGTCGGAGGGTCGCAGGATGCGCCCGCCGGTGGGCCCGTGCGGGTCGGCCAGGCGCTCGAACTCGACGTTGGTGATCACGTTGGGGAACTCGCCATAGCGATAGGGCGTGATCTTCTCGGCGTCGTAGGGCTTCCAGCCGGTCGCCCAGACGATGGCGCCGGCCTTGAGGCTCACCACCTCCTCCTGCTGATCGAGCTCGATGGCGCCGTACTTACAGGCGGCGCGGGCGGCCTCGGCCTCGGGCGTGCCGATGATGGACTTGTCGATCACATAGCGCATCGGATAAGCCATGCTGTGCGGCAGGTAGGCCGCTTTGACCTTGCCCAGGTTGTAGTTGAAGGCGTCCGGGATCTCGGTGCTGACTGCCTTGGCACACTCGCCGCAGGCCGTGCACTTCTCGTTCACATAGCGCGGCGTGAGCTTCACCGTGACCGTGTAATCCCCCTTCGTGCCGCTGATGCCGGTCACCTCAGCCAGCGTCAGCACCTGGATGTTGGGGTTGGCCTTCAACCGCCGCAGGTTGATCTCCAGCCCGCAGGTCGGGTGGCACATCTTGGGGAAGTAGCGGTAGAGCTGCGCGGTGCGGCCGCCGAGCCAGGGGTTCTTCTCCACCAGCACGACGCGCTTGCCGGTCTCGGCCGCCTCCAGCGCCGCGGTCATGCCGGAGATGCCGCCACCCACCACCAGGATGGTCTGATTGGTCGCCACAACAGACGTCATGTATCGCCTCCGTCGGTTTCCGTCCGCGCCCAAGGGCCTGGACGAACAGGAACAAGGTGCAGGGAACGAGTCCATGCAAAGCCTGCGAATGGTACCCTGCAAAGACCGTCCGGGCGTAGATCAGATCAATCGAATGTTTCTATATAGGAATAGAGCGCGTAAATCTGACGGGGGCGAAGGGTTACAGGGATCGGGACGCTTGCCAGCGCCGCCACGGCCTGCGAGCCGCCCCTTCGCGGGAACCCCTCCCCGCAAGCGGGAGAGCAACTGTGTTGAATTCAAGGTTTGATGCCATGAAGTTCAGGGTTCCAATCCTCGCCTGTGCGTGCCATGGCATTGAGGATGCGCAACAGTTTGTGCATGCAAGCGACGATGGCCACTTTTTTGGGTTTGCCTTTGCTGATGAGGCGCTCATAGAAGGCGCAGATGACTGGGTTGAAGCGCTTAGCTGTAAGGTCCCGCTTAATAGCATACCTGTAAGGAGTTACCCTTTGTTCACTGCCCGCGAGGTCGTGCGCACCTTGCTGGCTTAAGCTGATTGAGGCGAGCCCGAAGGGCGACCGCAGACACCCAGCCAGCGGCGCCGGCAGTCAAGTCCGAAATTTGCTGTAAATCTGCCCCGATCCGGTGAATGACGGATGGTTTTCAGCCCGAGAGGGCAACAACGTTGTTGCCCTCTCGGGCGGCG
>JAKADY010000038.1 GCA_021826065.1 Pseudomonadota bacterium | reverse complement strand
ACTCCGCGCGCCCCTATCCTTGCTTCAGGGATGGGTTTCGCGCAAACATCTGGGAATCCGCAATCGAAACAGCAGGTTTCGAAAGCGGTGCACCGCCCGGCCCTCGGGCCGGGCGCGGATTGAAACCTGCGGGCCGGCGCGGAAAGACGCGCCACCGCGATGCACCGCCCGGCCCTCGGGCCGGGCGCGGATTGAAACTGGTCGAGAGCTCCGGATAACCCTCGCCGATCGTCTGCACCGCCCGGCCCTCGGGCCGGGCGCGGATTGAAACAGTATCGCACGCTGCTTCAGGTCGCGGCTGCCTTAGCACCGCCCGGCCCTCGGGCCGGGCGCGGATTGAAACGCCTTGGCCGAGATGACCGAGGCGATCCAGCTCCGCACCGCCCGGCCCTCGGGCCGGGCGCGGATTGAAACAAGAGCTGCAGGTGGTTGGCGGCGGTGTCGGCTCTGGCCTCGGCACCGCCCGGCCCTCGGGCCGGGCGCGGATTGAAACTGCGCGATGCAACAGCGTCTCATCGGCCTCCAGCGCGCACCGCCCGGCCCTCGGGCCGGGCGCGGATTGAAACCTTGAGCCGGCCCGCGCCGGGTTCCTGGTAGTTGCGCACCGCCCGGCCCTCGGGCCGGGCGCGGATTGAAACGTGCTTCAAGAGGTCGCCAAGCGTGGGCGAAGCGGTGCACCGCCCGGCCCTCGGGCCGGGCGCGGATTGAAACTACCAGCACCTCGGCAACCCGCCGAAGCACTGGCGCACCGCCCGGCCCTCGGGCCGGGCGCGGATTGAAACGCGATGCGGATGTCCTGCTCCGCGATGGTCTGGCGCACCGCCCGGCCCTCGGGCCGGGCGCGGATTGAAACTCGCGCACCAGGCGCTCGATGTCCTCGTCGGTGTAACGCACCGCCCGGCCCTCGGGCCGGGCGCGGATTGAAACGTGCGGAAGCTTCACTCGACCGTCCGGGTGCATGAGCACCGCCCGGCCCTCGGGCCGGGCGCGGATTGAAACAGACAAGCCAGCGGCCTTGCGCGCGGCGAGGATCGCACCGCCCGGCCCTCGGGCCGGGCGCGGATTGAAACCCGGTCTGTCCAACCAGACGGCGGCCAACATCAAGCACCGCCCGGCCCTCGGGCCGGGCGCGGATTGAAACCGAGAAGACCTGGCAGGACATTGCCGAGCGCATCGCACCGCCCGGCCCTCGGGCCGGGCGCGGATTGAAACGCTTATTCGCACCACGCGACCGACCCCGCCGGGGGCGCACCGCCCGGCCCTCGGGCCTGGCGCGGATTGAAACTTTACCGCGCAGCAGCTTATCCAAGAGACCGGCCGCACCGCCCGGCCCTCGGGCCGGGCGCGGATTGAAACGCTGCTGAATGCGCGACTCGATGCTCTGCAAGGCGCACCGCCCGGCCCTCGGGCCGGGCGCGGATTGAAACGAGATCGTGCCGCGCGTTTCCACCACGGCCGCCGGGCACCGCCCGGCCCTCGGGCCGGGCGCGGATTGAAACGACATGAAGGCGTGGATCGAGAAGCGCCTGACCGGCACCGCCCGGCCCTCGGGCCGGGCGCGGATTGAAACCAGACGGCCGTTGCATCGACGCGATCGTCCGGCGCACCGCCCGGCCCTCGGGCCGGGCGCGGATTGAAACAGTGGAACGATGAAGCAGCCGTTGTGCTCGTCGCCGCACCGCCCGGCCCTCGGGCCGGGCGCGGATTGAAACAAGGCGATCACCGGCGCTGCGCCAACCTTCGCGCCCGCACCGCCCGGCCCTCGGGCCGGGCGCGGATTGAAACGATGAGGTCAAGGCCGCGCGCCTGGTGGTGTGCCTGCACCGCCCGGCCCTCGGGCCGGGCGCGGATTGAAACGCCTTCCGTGCCGTCGGCCCCTACGTCACGATGGCGCACCGCCCGGCCCTCGGGCCGGGCGCGGATTGAAACTCCCAGTCGGTGGGGGTGGCGGCCAGTGCGTCCGCACCGCCCGGCCCTCGGGCCGGGCGCGGATTGAAACCTCGAACCCGTCTTCGACGAGTGGCTCAAGCGCGGCACCGCCCGGCCCTCGGGCCGGGCGCGGATTGAAACGACGTGCAAGCGGCAATCTCATTCTGTGCGACAGTGCACCGCCCGGCCCTCGGGCCGGGCGCGGATTGAAACACAATCAGCGGCCCTTTTACTTCGCGGAATGTTGCGCACCGCCCGGCCCTCGGGCCGGGCGCGGATTGAAACTCCACGGTGTATTGATACACGCATGCTTACGCGTGCACCACCCGGCCCTCGGGCCGGGCGCGGATTGAAACGCGCAACCTGCCGGCACTGGCCCGCGAAGGGTATGCACCGCCCGGCCTACGGGCCGGGCAAGTTTATGCGCGTGTACTACGATCGGGAATCATATCTGGCGTCAACGCCGGCCAGTGTTGGCATCACGGCCAGCTGCCCGACAGCGGATCCCCAACACCTGTTCACCGCCGCTCGAAAAACTCCGCCACCGCGCGTAGGATGGCCTTGAGCTCCTTGGACGCCACGGCGGCCGCCTGGCGGCGTGTGATGCCGATCTCCTCGGCCTCGTGCACCGGATCGGCCACGCCGATGACGATCTTACCGCCCTCGGCCTTGGCACCCGCCGCACGACCGGCGTAGTCCACACGATAGACGGCGAAGCGGCAGGGCACCAGCAGGGTGATATTGGGGTCTTCCTCGATGCCCTGTGCCAGGTACTGCGACTTGCAGGCGTAGACCACCTTGTTCTGGATGTCCATCTTGTAGTGTTCGCGCAGGCCCTCGTCGATGTCCTGCACGCGCAGCACCTCCCAGTTCTGCGCCTCGATCTCGGTCTTGAGCCGGTCGAGCACTTGCTTGAAGTCGGCGCTGGGCGGCAGATAGATGTAGAAGGCGCCGCCCTTCTGATGGACCTCGGCCGCATAAGCCCAGCCCGCGAACAGCAGCCAGGGCAGGAACAACCACAAGCTCAAGGGTTTCATCGTGCGCATGATCATCCTCCATCGTCTCGTCATAGGGTGGCCGGGTCATGGCCCGGCACTCCCTGTATAGCATGACTTGGCGTGAAGCGAAGCCCGACCTCAGTCGCGCAGGCGGCTGAAGACGTAATCCTGTGCCTTTTGCGCCGCATGGCAGTCGAAGCAGGCGGTCTTGGCATTGGCCCCCACCACCCGCTCGGTCCTGGAGTCGCCGGCGAAGCCCTCGAAGCCCCAGCCGCCGGTGGCGGCATAACGCCTACCGTCCTTGTGCATGACGCCGACCACCTTGCGCGCCCCCTCGACCACGGCACCACCCTCGCGCTTGGCCTCGAGCAGGTCGAAGACGATCACGGCGCCATCGGGGAAGCGGCCGCTCTTGTAGCCCTGAACGGCCTTCTTGTTGGCATAGATGTGGTGGATGCCGCCGAATGAGGCGTACAGCGGATGCCCCTCCTCGATCACCATGCTCTTGACGTGATGCCACTCGCGGTAACCGCCGGGGTAGGGTACGTCATCAGCCGCCAACACCGGGGTGATCGGCAGCGCTAGCGCCAGGCAGACCAGGTTGTAGAGTGTCGTCTGTTTCATAGCTCATCTCCTCTAACAATGACTGCATCGTGTCGATGCTATACTAGATTAGTAACGGAACTTTTCTGAGTCAAGTTTGTATCGAGGCGATACACTACGCCGATGTCGCAACTCCCCTTATTACTGGAGCGCCTGGCCGCCCTCATCCAACAGTCGGTGCGGGAGGAGGCGCTGCGCCATGGGCTGCAGCCCGTCCACCTACAGATACTGGCCTATCTCGCGCGCGCCAACCGCTACAGCGCGCTGCCCATCGCCATCGCCGAGTATCTCGGGATCACGCGGGGGACCGTCTCCCAGTCGCTCGCACTGCTCGAGCGCAAGGGGTTCATCGCCAAAGCGCCCGACGAGCAAGATGCACGGCGGGTGCAGCTTCGCCTCACCCCAGCCGGGGAGACGCTGCTCGCAGGGGGATGGAGCGAGCGGCTGGATGCCGCGCTTGTAGCCATGGGGGTGGACCGGGAGGCATTGGAGACCGAGCTGCGCGCTCTGCTGGTGGGACTTCAGCGCAGCAACGGGCAGCGCCCGTTCGGCATCTGCCGGCGCTGTGCCCATTTCCTGAGACAGGCAGGCGAGGCGCGCTGTGGCCTCACTGGCGAGTCGCTCGCCGAGGCTCAGACCGAAAAGCTCTGCCGAGAATGGACAGCGCCAGTCACGGCTGCGGCGTGGGAGGCACAGGACTAACCGGATGTCAGCGCCGGCCGCCGCCGGAGATGCGCGCAAGCAGCCAGTCCATACCGCGCGTGCTCAGAAACCGCCGGGCGTGGCCAATCAGGTGCGTGGGCACGGTGACGTAGTAACGCGGACGCGGGCGGCGGCTTTCCAGTGCGTGGATGAGCTTGTCGACCACGGCGCTCGGCGGCAGGGTGAAAGGGGCGGCAGGGCCGGGTTTCTCCAGCCGTTCGAGCTGGGCGCGATAGGCCTCGCGGTGAACACTGTGTTCAATGTCGATGTATTGGCGGAAGTGGGCGATGGCGTTGTCGCGAAAACGCGTGGCGATGGGGCCGGGCTCGATCAGGCTGACCTGGATGCCGCTGCCGGCAAGTTCCAGGCGCAGGGTGTCGGTCAGGCCCTCCAGGGCGAACTTGGCGGCGACATAGGCGCCCCGGTAGGGCAGCGCCGCCAGGCCGAGGACGGAGCTGTTCATGACGATGCGCCCCTGTCCCTGGGCGCGCATGACCGGGATCACGCGGTTGGTCAGCTCCACCCAGCCGAACAGGTTGGTCTCGAACTGTGCGCGCAGGGCCGCACGGGGGAGGTCCTCCACCGCCCCGGTCTGGCCGTAGCCGCCATTGTTGAACAGGGCGTCGAGCCGCCCGCCGCTGCGCGTGAGCACCGCGTCCACCGCGGCCTGGATGCTGGCGGAGTCGTCCAGGTCGAGCGGCAGGCTCTCCAGCCCTAGGGCTTCCAGCCGCGCCACGTCTTCGGCCTTGCGGCAGGTGGCGAAGACGCGCCAGCCGCGCAGGGTCATGGTCTGGGCGGCGGCCAGGCCGATGCCCGAGGAGCAGCCGGTGATGAGCAGGGTGCGTCGCGTGTCCACGCCGCGAGTGTAGTCGGAACGGCGCGTTGCGCCTATGCTGAGGGATAGGAGCCTGTCGGACTTAATCCCCCATGCGCGACAGGTCGGATGCGGATGCAGCGCAAGGCGCGGGACGCGCCGTAGTGCAGGCCACTACAAGCGGACCGCAACGCGGCGATGCGCCGCATCCGGCCTGTCCCTTCGGGTTGCCCCGACAAAGCGCGTCTGCGGCGTTGTCGGGCTCGGCAATGGAATGACCATTGCCTTCGTCCTCCGCCTTGCATCCATCGCTTTGTCGGGGCAACGCGCATGGGGTGTTAAGTCCGACAGGCTCCTAGGAGGAGATCACCCCATGCCGACCCTGGACAGCTACGATGCCATCCCCTACGAGAGCGTGCCTATCACCGAGACCCATGTGGAGGGGTTGGCGGCGTTGGGACGCCTGTTCGGCGTGCCCACCGCCGATCCGCAGCGCTGCCGGGTACTGGAGCTGGGCTGTGCCGAAGGGGGAAACCTCATCCCCATGGCCTTCTACCTGCCGGGTAGCCGCTTCGTCGGCCTGGACCTGTCCAAGGGGCAGATCGCCGCCGGACAAAGACTCGTCGACGCCCTCGGGCTTGCCAACGTCGCCCTGCTGCACCGCGACGTGATGCACCCGACCTACGACCTCGGCCCGTTCGACTACATCATCGCGCACGGCCTCTACTCCTGGGTGCCGGCGCCGGTGCAGGCGCGCGTGCTGGAGATCTGCGCGCGCCAGCTCGCCCCGGGCGGCATCGCCTATGTGAGCTGGAACGCACTGCCCGGCTGGCACACGCGAGCGGTGATGCGCGACATGCTGCTCGCCCACACGCGTGGCCTCACCGACCCGGCCGAGCGCCTGCAGGCGGCTTATCAGTTCTTGGAAGAATACGGCCCCGGTCTGGCGGAGGAGGCGGGCGATCTGGCCGGCATCCTCGCCGCCGAGGTGGCCTATCTGCGGCAGGCGCCGCCCTCATACCTGTACCACGAGTACCTGGTGGAGACGAACACGCCGCAGCTCTTCGGCGATTTCGTCGCCCAGGCCGCCCGCCAGGGGCTTCGCTATGTGGCCGACGTGGACCTCTACACCCTGATGCCGCACACCCTGGGCCGCGCCGGGCAGGCGGCGGTGGCCGGGATCAAGGATCGCCTCGCGCGCATCCAGGCGATGGACTTCCTGCGTGCGCGCCGCTTTCACCGCAGCCTGCTCACCCACGCCGCGACCCCGGTCATGGACGCACCCGACCTCGACGCCTTCCGCGGCCTGGCCTTCCATGCCGACCTCGCCAGCGAGGCGGAGATCGACCTGGGCTCGACCGAGCGGCAGGCCTTCACTACACCCACCGGCGCCCGCTACGCGGTTGCGCATCCGCTGACCAAGGCCGCCCTCATGTGGCTGGCATCAAACTATCCGAGCAGCGTGGACTACGCCGGGCTCTATACGGCGGCGGCCGAACTGGTCGCCGAATATGCGGATGCCGATACGGCAGGGGATGAGCCCGCCTTCCTGCAAGAGCTGCTCGACCTGGTGGCCTGGGGCGCGGTCAAGCCCGCAGTGACGGCGCAGGCCTACAGCGTCGCCCCCGACGAACGCCCGCGCGCCCATGCCCTCGCCCGCGCCCAGATCGCGCTGGGCGCCGATTGCGTGGCCTCCATACGCCACACCGCCGTTCACCTGGATGCACCGGCGGCCCGTCTGCTCGGTCTGCTCGATGGCCGCCATGACCTCGAGGCCCTCACCCAGGCCATGCAGCCCCTGCTGCCGGTGGAGTATGCGCAGGCCGCGCGCGAGGGCTGTGAGCGCATGCTGTGGACCTTCGCGCGTCAGGGCCTGCTCACGGGCACGGTGGAAAGCCCGGGTTGACTCGCCGTAGACTTTCCCTGCTACAACTCGAAGCGACGCGCCCATGCCCATCCGCGGTGAGATACGCATCGTCCACTTCTTGCCGGGCCGCGTGCGCCTGCGTGTGGCCGCGCTCAAGGGCCGGCCGCAGCTGGCGCAGGAGATCCAGGCCGCCTTCGACGGGGTGCCGGGCCTGACCGGCATCACCACCAACACCACCACCGGCAGCGTGCTGATCACCTACGACCCGCGCCGCATCCTCGCCGAGGACGGCGGGCAGCGGCTGCGGTCGGTGCTGCGGCAGCAGCTGCCGGACCTGGACGCCGATGCGGTGATCCATGCACTGGGGGGTGGCCCGCCAGCGCTGTAGGGGGTTTGTCATCAAACTGTCATCTCGCCCCGCCCTGCATCGTCTATCTTGGTATCAGCAAAGGGTTTTTTTCAGGTTTTGCCGAGGAGATTGAGACATGGCAGGGATCGATGATCTGTTCAAAGGCAACGTGGTGACTGGACTGGCGGTGGGCGTCGGGGTCGCCATCCTGGCGCCGGTGATCGTCCCGATCATATCCAGCGTGGGCAAGCCCTTGGCCAAGTCCCTGATCAAGTCCGGCATCCTGCTCTATGAAAAGAGCCGGGAGACCGCCGCGGAACTGGGCGAGGTCTTCGAGGACCTGGTGGCCGAGGCGAAGGCCGAGCTGGAGGGACATGGCGCGACCGCCGGTGTGGCCGCCGGTGGTATGGCGGCCGCGGCGGCGAGCGCACCCGTGACGGCCGCGGCGGCGGAGCCGGCAGCACAGGGTGATGCTGCCTGAAGCCCGTCTCGTCCATCGGCTCCCAGGTCGGCTCAGGTTCAAGTTCGATCGGCTCAGGGCAGCCGAGCAGCTCCTGGCCGTGGCAGAGAAGATGCAAGGCTGTCCCGGTATCCGCTCGGTCACGGCGAACCCTCTGACCGGCAGCCTGCTGATCCTCCACGACACGTGCGAGGCGGACATCATGCATTACGCCGAGTCGCAGTCGCTCTTCAGCGTGCGGCCCCTGGGTGCTGCGCCCACCCGGCCGGATGCGGCGGCGGGGCTGCGGGCCCTGAACCAGGGTTTGCGCCAGGTGACGAATGGGCGCGTGGATCTGGATGGTCTTTTGGTGCTGCTCCTGACGGGTCTCGCCATCCAGCAGGCCATCGAGGGCAACATCATGGTGCCGGCAACGGCCTTGCTGTGGAACGCCTACACCCTGTCACGCATGCCGCCGCTCGACGCCAATCCACCCGGTCCCGCGGCCGCGGGCGAGGTGTCGACGGCAGCGGCATTACCGCACAAGGGGCGGGCGAAGACAGCCAGTGCCGCCAAGACACGACAGAGCGCCCGCAAACACCGGGCGACCGCCGCCCGATGAGGGCATCAACCGTTCATGGCCGATAGACCGCCCTCACCAATGATCCTAAAAACCGCAGTTGAACGCGCCCGAAAGCGGGCTTGTACGCCCGGCTGGCAAGGCGCGACGACGCCGCAGGGTGG
The DNA here is from genome assembly GCA_021826065.1 of Pseudomonadota bacterium. Classification (GTDB taxonomy): domain Bacteria; phylum Pseudomonadota; class Gammaproteobacteria; order Burkholderiales; family Thiobacillaceae; genus JANWZL01. The sequence goes on along the minus strand of JAKADY010000038.1, from coordinate 20,151 downwards.
CTCCCTGCAAGGAGGAGCAACGCAGCCAGACGGGCGTACAAGACCGAAGGCGGGCGCGTAGCGTGTTCACCCTCTGGGAGAGGATGACCGGAGGCAAAAATCTCTTGCATCAGCAATCTGTTACGAAACCATAGAAGCGGTCAACTGCGGTTTTTAGGATGATGGTCAATACCGGCCATGAACGGTTCCCTCACCCCCAGCCCCTCCCCCGCTTGCGGGGGAGGGGAGCGTCGTGAGTCGCAGCGCGACTTTCATCGTTAGGAGAAGCAGCATGACAGACATCGAGCAAGGCAATCCCGAGCGTGGTTATCTCGCCCAAGTGGGCCAGGCCGGTACGACGGTCAAGAGCGGTATCGTCAACAGCCTGAAGGGCGTGGACGAGATCGAGGCCGAGATCGTCAGCCTGGTGCGCAATACGGTCTCCAACACCATCAAGGCCACGGGCGCCGTCTCCAGCGAGGCGGTGGTCACCGTGCGGGACGTGGTGAAGGGGGCCATCTCCGCCACCGAGGAGGTCGGCGCCGGGCTCATCCTGGCCAGCAAGAGTGTGGCCAAGGGCGTGGTCATGGGCGTGGCGGACGTCGGCGGTGACGTCATCGGCGCCGCCACCGAGACCGGCAAGGCGGCCGTCAAGGGGGCCGCGGAGGTCGGCGGCGACGTCGCCATGGTGGCCAAGCGCACGGTCGACGGCGTGGTCGAGGCGGCGCGCGAGACCGGCGGTGACGTCGCGAAGCTCGCCGTCGCTGCCGCCGAAGGGGCGGTGGAGGCGGCCGGCAGCATCGGCAAGAGCGCGGTCGGCGCCGTGCGCGAGATGCTGATGGGCCTGGTCGGCGGCGTCAAGGACGTCGCCGGGGCCGCCCTGCCGAAATCCTCCACCGGTGGCAGCGGGACCTGAGCCCACACACCGCGGCCGCGGGGAGCGGCCGCGGTGACGCAACAAAACATTCACGCGCCTGTAACACAACCTTGATCAAATCCGCGCATCGGGTTTGTCTCGGTTGTGTGCATGACTCACTATATCCATCACGTCCCTGGCAGGCTGCGCATCAAATCGCCGCATCTGAAGCGCAACGCGCAGGCGGCCCAGCAGGCCCGGCAATACATGGAGCAGGTCGACGGCGTGCTGGCCAGCGAGGTCAACACCGTGACCGGCAGCCTGCTCATCCACTATGACGCCCAGCGGGTGGGCGCCCAGACCCTGCTCAACTCGCTGCGCGGTCTGGGCTACGTGCCGCCCGAGCACGCCCATCTGCCGGTGCAACAAGGGCCGAATCTGGCGCAGACCCTGTCCGACAAGGTGGTCAACAAGCTGGTGGAGACCGTGATCGAACGCTCCGCCACGGCGCTCATCGCCGCCATCATCTGATCGCGCGCGACCGACCGCGCCGACCGGCCTCAGTCGCGCAGCTGTTCCAGCTTGTCGGTGCGCTCCCAGGGTAGCCCCAGGTCCATGCGCCCGACCTGACCGTAGGCCGCCAGGCGGTGGTAGAAGCCGCCGCGGTGCAAGCTGGGCAGATGGCGCAGGCTGAAGGCGCGGACGATGCCGGCGGGGCGGAAATCGAAGTGTTGCTTGAGCCGCCGCGCGATCTCTTCGTCGGAGACGCGGCCGGTGCCCTGGGAGTCGACCTGCACGCTCACCGGCCGCGACTGGCCGATGGAGTAGGTGAGCTGGACTTCACAGGCGCGCGCGAGGCCCGCGGCGACGACGTTCTTGGCAGCATATCGTGCGGCATAGGCCCCGACCCGGTCGATGCGGGTGTGGTCCTTGCCGGAGAGGGCCGATTCGCTCTGGCGCGCGTATTCACCATAGGTGTCGATCGCGTTCTTGCGCCCGGTGAGCCCGGAGTGTCCGGCCGGTCCGCCGTTGAGGAAGGGGCCATCCGGGTTGACGTAGATCGCGGTGCCGCGGTCCGGCCGTATGGGCTCGTCAAGGAAGGCCGGCTCGATCACCTGGGCATAGAGCTCGTCGCGTAGCTGCGCCTCGCTCACCTGCCGCTCCGCCCACTGGCTGGCCACCACGGTCAGGCTGTGGATGCGGTAGGGGTAGCCGTCGCGATATTCCACCCCGACCTGGGTCTTGCCATCGGGGGCGAGATAGGGGAGCTGCCGCTGCAGGCGCACGGTGGCGAGCCGCCTGGCGAGCTTGTGCGCGAGCCAGATGGGCAGCGGCATCAGCGCGGCGGTCTGGTCGCAGGCGAAGCCGAAGACATTGGCCATGTTGCGCGCGGGGATGCGCTCGATCTCCGCCTCGTCCATCTCCCGTTCATCACGCCCGGTGGCCGCGGGCATCTCGCTCAGGCTGGTCATTACCGTGCAGCTCTCGGCGTTGAAGTCCTCGCCGCTGTAGCCGACCTGGCGGATGATCTGGCGGGCGGTCTCGGGGATGTCGACGGTGGCGCTGGAGGCATAGCGCGTGGCGATGAACAGGATGCCGTTGGCCACGGCGCATTCGGCGAGCACGCGGGCGAATGGGTCCTGGCGCAGATAGCGGTCGACCACGGCATCGGCGATCTGGTCGCAGAGCTTGTCCGGATGACCCTCGGTGACCGATTCGGAGGTGAACATGTAGTCTGTTTTCATACAGAGCTCCCGGTCTGTTTCGAGCGTAAGGCGGCGGGTGTGAGGACGGCCTGCTTGCTCGCCTCGATGGCGAGATAGGGCAGGCCGGTGGCGGCGCCGACCACCAGGAGGTCGGCCGGCATCGGCAGGGTGGTCCCCAACAGGCTGCGCAGCGGCGGCAGCAGCACGGTGCTCGCCTGCAAGGCGGCCGAGCCGGCCACAGCGGCGGTGAGCCAGCGGTTCTCCGGCAGCCGTTCAGGGCCGAACAGCCCGTGCGTGTCCGAACGACAGGACAGCGCATGTAGCAGTTGGCCCAGGGTGAGGGTCATGAAGGCCAGAATCCCCGCCTGTGGCCCCGGCCCGTAACGCATGAGGCCGTAACCGTAGGCGGCGAGGCTGCCGACGGTGAGCGCCGCCGCCTCCATGCCGTAACGGCCGAGGTCCTGACGGCGGATGATGGGCTCCTGCGGGTCGCGCGGCGGCCGCCGCAGCACGTCGGGTTCGGGCGGCTCCATCGACAGGGCAAGCGCGGGGAAGACGTCGGTGAGCAGATTGATCCACAAAAGCTGCATGGTGTTGAGCGGCTGGCCCAGCCCCAAGGCGATGGCGGTGAAGATGAGCCCGATCTCGCTCAGGTTGGACGAGACCAGGTAGTGGATGGACTTGCGGATGTTGGCGTAAATGGTGCGGCCCTGCGCCACCGCCAGGATCATGGTCTGCAGCTCGTCGTCCTCCAGCACCACGTCGGCCACGCTGCGCGCCACCTCGGTGCCGCCGGCGCCCATGGCCACGCCGATGTCGGCCGCCTTCAGCGCCGGACCGTCGTTGATGCCGTCGCCGGTCATCGCCACCACCCGCCCCGCCCGCTGCAGGGCCTGGACGATCTGCAGTTTGTGGGCGGGGCTCACGCGCGAGAAGATCTCCACGCGCTCGGCCAGGGCCGAGAGGAGTTCAGGGTCGATCGCCTCGATGCGGGTCGAGTCGAGGATCTCCAGCTCCTCACCGCCGGCCAGGTCGAGCTGCTTGCCGATGGCATAGGCGGTAGCGCTCTGGTCGCCGGTGATCATTACGGTCTTGATGCCGGCCTGGTGGAAAAGCGCGATCAGTTCGCGCGTGCCGGCGCGGATCGGGTCGGCCATGCCGGCGAGCCCGAGCCAGATGAGACCGTCCGCCTCGACCTCCCCATCGCCGCGGCCATAGGCGAAGCCCAGCACGCGCAGGGCCTCGCCGGCCATGCGCTCGTTTTCCAGGCGTACCTGGTCGCGGTACTCGGGTGTGATCTCGGCGATCTCGCCATCCACCTGCACCCAGCGGCAAAGCGCCAGGACCTGCTCCGGGCTGCCCTTGACGGCGACGAGCCGCTCACCCGCCGGCGCGGCGTGCCAGGTCGCCATCCAGGCGCGCCCCTCGCTGCGGTACTGGGTCCTGATGAGCGGGTGGCGCGCGCGCACGGCGGCGACGTCCATCCCAGCAGCCACCGCCATCGCCAACAGGGCGTTCTCGGTCGCCGTACCGTCCAGGCTGAGACTGGTCGTGCCGCCATTGATACGGCTCTCGTTGCAGAGTACGGCCACCTGCAGCAACTGCTGCAGGGCCAGGCTGTCGGCCGGTGCCACCCGACCGCGCGCGGCGACGAACAGCCCGTCGTGCACGGCGAGCCGCTCGCCGCCGACCCAGACGGCCAGAACGGCCATGCGGTTTTGCGTGAGCGTGCCGGTCTTGTCCAGACAGATGACCTGCACCGAGCCCAGGGTCTCCACCGCCGAGAGCCGGCGGATGAGCACATGCTTGCGGCGCATGTCGCGCAGGCCCAGGGCCAGCGTGGTGGTGGCCACGGTGGGCAGCCCCTCCGGCACGGCCGCCACAGCGAGCGAGATGGCGGCCCGCAGCATGGGCAGAAAGCCGTAGCCGCGCGCGAGCCCGACCAGGAAGATCCCACCGCAGATGGCGAGCGAGACCCACACGAGCTGGTTGCCCAGGCGGTCGAGCTGGCGCTGCATGGGGGTCTCCGGCGGCCTCGTGGCACCCACCAGGGCCTGGATCAGGCCCAGCTCGGTGGCCGCACCGGTGGCCACCACCACCGCCACCGCGCTGCCGCCGGTCACCGCCGTGCCCATGTAGACCATGTTGCTGCGCTCGGCCAGCGGCAGCGCCTCGGTGGCCAGTGCCTGCGCCGTCTTGGCCACCGGCAGGCTCTCGCCGGTGAGCGCCGACTCGTCCACCCTGAGCTCGCGCGCGTGCACCACGCGGGCATCGGCCGGGACCATGCAGCCGGGCGTGAGCAGCACGACATCCCCCGGCACCACCTCCGCCGCGGGCACCTGCTGCACCCGTCCTTCGCGCAGCACCGGGACGGGTGGCCTGGGGGCGGCGGTGAGGGTGTCGATGATGCGTTCGGCCTGACTCTCGGTGGCGTAGCCGATGCCGGCGTTGATCAACACCACCCCGAGGATGACCGCGGCATCGGCCAGCCCCCCCGTGGCGGCCGAGAGCAGCGCCGAGGCCCCCAGCAGCAGCACCGGCAGGCTGTCGAACTGGCTCAGGAAGATCGCCAGGGCGGAGCGGCGCTGCGCTTGCGGCAGGACATTGGGTCCATAGCGCGCCCTGCGCTCGGCCACCTGTGCGGCATCCAGGCCCCGCCCGAGGTCCACCTGCTGCTGCGCCAGGACCTCGGGCGCGGATAGGACATGCCAGCGGCTCGCGCTGCGCGCTGCCGCTGGCAGCGCCGGGTTCGATGACCTGTGCGCTGGCTCGCGCGCAGGGGCGTTGGCCGCCGGGGTCGCCGGGCGCGGCGGGAGCCTGGGATTGGCCAGGCGGCGCAGCGAATTCGGCTCGGGCGCGGCATGCGCCTCGATCAGGCCGCTGAGCCGCTCGGCCAGGTCATGGAGGATGCGTTCGATGGGCTGCCCCGGCGGGTAACGCACCAGCAGTGTGCCGGTCAGGCTGCTGATCGATTCGAGCCGGACCGCTTCGCTCGCCGCCATCGCATCGCGCACACGCTGACAGGCCGCCTCGTCACGGTAGAGGCCACGCAGTCGCAGCCGCACCCGCCCCGGCACCTGGGCATGCACGACCTCGAGACCGAGACTTGCCGACCCGGCAGGCGTCTGATTCATCCGGATTTCACCTGGGCTGTGACCCTTTCAATGTAGCGCACGATCCGCGCCTCCCGGTTACACCACAGCGCCTCGGCGCCGGGCAGCGAGAAGCTCACCAAATGGCAAGGTTGGCGACAAAGGGCGGCGAGTTTCAAGGCCTAGTCTTCACATCACAGCAATCCCGCTGTGCTTCGTAAGAAAGGAAACGCCATGAAACCCATCGTCAAGATCATCTCCGCGCTCACCCTGGTGTCCGCCCTCGGTGCCGGGGCGGCGTTGGCAACCGGTGCGCTCCGGCTGCCCACCGAGGTGCGCAGCGCCAGCGTCAAAGTGCCGGAGGGGGCCGAGACCCAGGCCGATTTCGCCCGCTACACCAAGATCGACCGCACCCAGGCCGAGCAAGCAGCGCTCGCCGCGGTGTCTGGCGAGGTCATCCGCGCCAAGCTCGATGACGAGGACGGCTACCTGGTGTGGCAGGTGGACGTGCGTACCAGTCAGGGACTCACCGAGGTGATGGTCGATGCCGGCAACGGTAAGGTGCTCGCCGCCGAGGCCGAGGAAGAAGGCGAGGACGAAGACGCCTGAGCCCGACAAAGGGCCGGCCGCGCGGCCGGCCCATTCATCACCGGAGATCGAGTCATGCGACACACATCCACCTCTGGGCGCCACCCCGCTCTGCTCATCGGTCTGCACTGGTTGACCGCCCTCGCCGTCGTCGCCGCCTACGCCAACGGCGGCGACCCGGACAAGGGCGGTCTGTCGGGCCAATTCCATGTCGCCGCCGGTCTGGCCGTCTTCGGCCTCACGGTGTTGCGGCTACCCCTGCGAGGGTTGACCGGTGTGAAGTCAGGCGAGGGACTGCCGGCCTGGCAGCAGAAGGCGGCGCAGAGCGTGCAGGCGACGCTCTACCTACTACTGATCCTGACGCCACTGTCCGGCTGGGCGGCCTTGGCCGACAAGGCGCCCCACTTCGTCCTGCTGGCTTGGTCGCTACCACTGCCCCCGGCCCAGGCGTCGTGGGTGCAGGGACTGAGTGTCTTGCACACCGGGTTGGGCAACGCCCTGATCGCCGTGGCCGGGATGCATGCCTTGGCGGCGTTGCTTCACCACTACGTCTCCGGCGACACGGTGCTAGAGCGTATGCTACCCGCACGCCTCGCATCCCGCCCCACCCGTCGGCGCTGACGCCCTCGCCCGCCCCCTATACGGGCGTGCTGCGCTATACTCCGAGCAAGATTCGCAGTGATGGGGTGGCACGACATGGAAGTCGCGGATACCTTGAAAAAGGCCCTGCAGGACTGGCTCATCCCCGAGTTCGAGAAACTCCATCTGGAGATGGCAGAGCTGCGCGGGCAGGTCAGCGGCATCAACAAGCGGCTGGACGACATCAACCTGCATCTGGCCGACCAGAGCCGCCGCATCGACGAGACCAACAAGCGCATCGACGAGACCAACAAGCGCATCGACGAGACCAACAAACGCATCGACGAGACCAACAGGCGTATTGAAGCCGTCCATGACGACCTGCTCAAGCGCATCGATGACAGCAACAAACGCATGGACGCCTTGCATGCGGACCTGTTGAAGCGCATCGACGATGTGCGTGACCGTGCTGATCAGCATTTCATGGAGACCACCCGGCGCATCGAGGCACTCGCGAGCGACATGCAGGTGCGCTTCGACCAGCTCAATGCCCGTCTCGACCGCTTCGAGGAGCGTTATGTGCTGCGCGCCGAGCAGCAAGAGCTCAGGCGCCATCTCGAACATCTCGAACGGCGAGTGCAGGGCCTGGAGGAACGACTGGCGGCTTGACACCGCGTCGGACGTCGCCAGCGTCGGTCGGCGGTAGCAGGCCCGCTCGGGGGCCGGGCGTCAGCCCAGTCACGCCAACGGCAAGACGATCGCCGCCTCCAGCCCGCCAGCGGGTGCATCGCGCAATTGCAGCGCCCCGCCGTGCGCCCGTGCCACCGCCGCCACCAGGGCCAGGCCCAGGCCGCTGCCCGGCTGGCTGCGCGCCGCCTCGCCGCGGGCGAAGCGCTGTATCAGGCGTTGCTTGTCGGCATCGCTTAGGCCCGGTCCACCGTCGATCACCGCCAGGCGCGCCTGCCTACCCTCACGGCTGAGCCGCACCGCAATCGGTGCCGCGGCGCCGGCGTACTTCATGGCATTGTCGAGCAGGTTGGCCAATGCCTGGGCGACGAGGCGCGGCTCGCCCATGACCTCCAGGCCCGCCGCCAGCTCGACCGTGAACGGACGGCCGCCGTCTTCGGCTTCGGCGGCGTAGAGATCCGCCACCGGACGTGCCACCTCGGCCAGGTCGATGCGCCGCGGCGCGACGATCTCGCCGCCCGCCTCCAGGCGGGCGATGGTGAGCAGGGCCTCGAAGGTGCGCATCAGCTCGTCGGCGTCGGCCAGAGTCTGGGCCAGCGCGGCGCGGTACTCGTCGTTCGTGCGCGGCGCCTCCAGTAGCACTTCGATGCGCGTCTTGAGCCGCGCCAGCGGCCGGCGCAGGTCGTGCGCCACGTTGTCGGAGACGTCGCGCATGCCGGCCACCGCCGCCTCGATGCGGGCGAGCATGTCGTTTAAGTGGCTGGCCAGCAGGTCGAATTCGTCGCCGCGACCGCTCGCCGCCAGCCGCTGCGTGAGGTCACCGGCGGCGATCGCCCCGGCGGTGCGGTTGATCGCGGCGATGCGGGCAAGCCACTGCCGGCCCAGGGTAAACCCAAGCAGGAGCGAGAAGGTGCCCGTCAGCGCCAGCACACCGATGGCGGCGGCCAGCACATCGTCGCGCAGGGCCTCCGCCGCCTCGGCTGACTGGGCGACCACCAGCCGCGCGCCGCTGGCGTGTCGCACCGCACGCGCCTGGAGTGGCAGTTCCTCCGACTCGCCCGGCTCGCCGGCCTCGCGCACCCTGCCTGCGACGCGCTGCATGCGGCCGTCGACGCGCAGGCCCTTGGGCCAAGCGAGCAGGCCACCGGCCAGGTATCGCCCCTGGGCATCGGTGAGCAGGTAATACCGCGGCCCGCCCGCCTCGGCGCTCGCCTCCAGGCGACGCATCAGGGCAGGCATGGGCAACGCGGCCAGCGCCGCCGCTTCGTTGTCGAGACTGGTCTCGATCTGGCCCGCGACATAGCGGTGGGCGAGCCCCAGCGTAAGTGCCAGCGCCGCTGCCAGCAGCAGTGTCTGCAGCACTGCATAGCGCAGGGCGAGCCGGATCGCCGTGGTGCGCAAGAGTTGCCGCCAGTGGGCTAGGCGCGCCCTCACGCCTCGTCGCCCAGGCGGTAGCCGATGCCGCGCAGGGTGTGCAGCAGCGGCCGGTCGAAATCGCGGTCGATCTTGGCGCGCAGCCGGCTGATCTGGCTGTCCACCACGTTGGTCTGTGGGTCGAAGTGCAGGTCCCACACCTGCTCCAGCAGCATGGTGCGGGTGACCACACGGCCGGCGCGCCGCATCAGGTACTCGAGCAGGCGCAGCTCGCGTGGCTGCAGCCGGATCAGTCGGCCGGCACGGGTGACGCGCCGGCGCTCGAGGTCGAGCTCCAGGTCGGCCACGCGCAGGACGGCGGGGTTGTCGTCGGCCGGCGCCTGCGCCCGCCGCGCCAGCGCCTCGATGCGCGCGAGCAGCTCGGAGAAGGCATAGGGCTTGACCAGGTAGTCGTCGCCGCCCGCACGCAGGCCCTCGACGCGCTGATCGACCTGGCCCAGGGCGGAGATCAGCAGCACCGGCGTGCGCTTGCCATCGGCCCGCAGCATGCGCACGATGGCCAGCCCGTCGCGGCGCGGCAGCATGCGGTCGAGGATCAGCACGTCGTAGTTGCCCTCCAGGGCCAAGTGCAGCCCTGCCTCGCCGTCGTGGGCGACGTCCACCGTATGCCCGGCCTCGGTGAGGCCCTGGCGCAGATAGCTGGCGGCGGCGGCGTCATCCTCGACGACGAGCAGTTTCATGGGGGCCCTCGGCTTGCGGCGGCGGTCCGGCAGGCAGGGCGCATCGCCCTGGAAGCATAGCGTACGGCGGCCTGGTGTCGCCAGGGTGCCGGCGGCCCGGCGTCCGGCACGACCGTCATGCCACAGGGCGCATGGCCACCTAGCGTTTACCTGCCGGCTTCGCCGCGTCCTCGTCATCCTCGTCGTGGTCTATGGCCACCACCTGGCCGTTGCCAGCATCGACCTTGACCTCGGCCACCCCTTGCGCTTGTCGCACGTCCACCTGCCAGATCAGGTAGCCGTTCTCGTCGTCGAGTTTGGCGCGGACGACCTCGCCCGGCAGGGCGGCGAGCGCTACTGCCTCGGCCTGGGTCTTGCTGACCTTGGCGAGACGCACCAAGTCGCCCTTTTTGGCGCCGCGCGGCAGCTTGATGCTGGCCGTGCGGACCTCGCAGGGGTAGTCGCCACCTCCGTTCGTGGCAGGGGTGCTGGTGGCCAGGGCGGCGCCACCGGCCAGACTGGCGGCCACTACGATTGTGGTGAGTCGTTTCGTGCTGCGTTTCATGATGGTTTCCTTTCCATAGAACACGGCGTCATTGCCGTGCTATCCACGATACGCAGCGGGATTCGCGCGGGGCTTGCGCGCGCATTACCGTTTGGTGAGGTTCAACCTAACTGCTCATGGCCATGAGCGGTTCCCTCACCCCCCACCCCTCTCCCGCACGCGGGCGAGGGGCGCTTCGTGATCGACTACGCCGAGGTTTAAGCTATGGCGTTGGCCAGCAGGTTCAGGGTGAGGGCGAGGACCAGCAGGTTGAAGGCGAAGGACACCAGCCCGTGCGCCAGCACCAGCCGGCGCATGGCCGTGGTGGTGATGGCCACGTCGGCGACCTGGGCAGTCATGCCGATGACGAAGGCGAAATAGGCGAAGTCGGGGTAGGCGGGCTGCACGCCGCCGGGGAAGCTGAGGCCCTGGCCGCCGCTTTGGTAGTAGTGGCGGGCATAGCGCAGGGCAAACACGGTCTGGATGAGCAGCCAAGTGACCGCCAACGCCGCCAGTGCCAGGGCGATGTGACCCCAACGCGCCAGTCCGCTCATATCGCGCGCGGCATCGGTGACCAAGAACACGCCGGCCAGGCTGACGAAGCTGACCGCCACCACCAGGGTGTAGAGGGCGAGGCTGCCGGGGTCGTAGGCGGTGGCGCGCAGCCGGGTGGCGGCGCCATCCAGCCGCCCCACCCCCCACCAGACGAGACCCAGGTAGAGCAGCGCGGCGGTGAGCCAGCCGGTGAGCAGGCGCGTCTCCCACAGCACGTCGGGAACCGCGCTGGCCGCCAGCACCCCGCAGAGGGTAGCGGCGAACAGGCGATGCCAGGCGCGCAGCCGGGCCAGGGGGTGCAGGCCGGCGAGGGCAGGGGCCGCTTTCATGACCGTCGTCGCTGCCGCCAGCGCCGCCAAAGATGCAGCGCCACGGCCAGGAGGACCACCGCGGCGATCAGCTCGTGCTCGAGGCGCTACAGGTCGCCCAGATGTCGGGTGAGCGCTGCGCCGAACGCCCAGCCGGCGCCTGCCACCAACGGCGCCCAGAGCGCGACGGAGATCAGGTTGAGCAGCAGAAAGCGCGCCAGCGCCACGCCGCCCATACCGATGGCGATGGGCAGGGCCGTACGCAAGCCCCAGGCGAAGCGCATGACGAAGATGATCTTGATCGGATGCCGCGCGATCAGCGCGAGCGCGCGCTCGACCGCCGCCGCCCGGCGCGGAAAGTGGCTGAGCAGCCAGTCGCCGTGACGGCGGCCAAGCCAGTAGTAGAACTGGTCGCCTAGCACCGCACCCAGCCAGGCCACCGCCATCACGGCGGTGAAATCGAGATAGCCGCGGTGCGCGGCGAAGCCGGCGATGATGAGCACGGTCTCGCCCTCCAGCAGGCTGCCGAGGAAGACCGCGGGCAGGCCAAAGCGGCCAATCAGCAGGGCGAGGTCCACAGCGGGGCGGAGGTTCCGTGCGTCGAAATTCGCGCGATAATCCTAAGATGCCCCCGAGGCCATGTCATGCCCTACCTGGATGATCCGCGCGTGTTGTTCGCCGCCGAGCGCACCCTGCTCGCCTGGAACCGCACGGCGGTGGGGCTGATGGGCTTCGGTTTCCTGGTCGAGCGCTTCGGCCTGTTCCTGCACGTGGTCATGCGCCAGCAGGTCGAGCCCGTGCATCGCGGCGCCTCTCTGGCAATCGGCGTGGTCTTCATCCTGCTCGGCGTGGCCATGCTGCTTTTGTCGGTCCGCCAATATCGCCAGGTCATGCGCGCGCTCGGGACGCAGGAAGTCCCGCCGGGCTACTGGGTGCACGGCGGGGTGGTGGTCAACCTGGCGCTGGCCCTGGTGGGCTGTTTCCTGGTGGCCTACCTGGTCCTGCTCTGAGGCGCCGCACCCTAGCTGCGGCACCGACCGGCTCAGACCGCCTTGTCCACCGCCGCCCCGCCTTCCAGGATGGCGGCATGCGCCGCCGCCAGCCGGGCGATAGGCACCCGCGGGGCGGAGCAGGAGACATAGGTCAGCCCGATCTGGTGACAGAAGCGGATCGAGGCGGGGTGACCGCCGTGCTCGCCGCAGATGCCCACCTTCATGTCCGGGCGCGTGCTGCGTCCCCACTGCACCGCCAGGTTCATGAGCTTGCCCACGCCCTTGACGTCCAGCACCTCGAAGGGGTTGTCCTGCAGGATCTTGTTCTGGTTGTACATGGGCAGGAACTTGTTCTCCGCGTCCTCGCGCGAGAAGGAGAAGGTGGCCTGCGTCAGGTCGTTGGTGCCGAAGGAGAAGAACTCCGCCTCCTCGGCCAGGTTTTCCGCCCGCAGACAGGCGCGCACCACCTCCAGCATGGAGCCGAACTTGAAGTCGAGCTTGACAGCGTGGGCCGTCTCGACCTCGGCGCGGATCTCCTCCACCCAGGCCTTGACGCGCTTCAATTCCTGCGCCGTGCAGACCTGCGGCACCATGATCTCGGGATGCACTTCCAACCCCTCCCGCTGGCACTCCGCCGCCGCCTCGAGGATGGCGCGGATCTGCATGGCGTAGATCTCGGGGAAGGTGAGCCCCAGGCGCACCCCGCGGTGGCCCAGCATGGGGTTGACCTCGTGCAGCCCGCGCACCTTCTTGAGCATGGCCTCCTTCTTGCGGATGGCCTCGTTGACCAGGGCCGGATCGGCCAGCTTCTGCACCTGCGGGTGCTCGCCGCTCAGCCGCGACATGAACTCTGCGGCCTCGGCCAGCACGTGCATGCCGCGCACGGTGTCGGCCAGGTGCCGCAGGGTGGCGATCTCCTCGACGAGCTGCTGTTCGCTCGGCAGGAACTCGTGGATGGGCGGGTCGAGCAGGCGCACGGTCACCGGCCGAGGGGCCATGACCTTGAAGATGGCCTTGAAGTCCTCGCGCTGGATTGGTAGCAGGCGGTTCAAGGCCGCCTGGCGTTCGGCCGGGGTCTCGGCGACGATCATCTCGATGACGATGGGCAGGCGCTCGACGGCGTTGAACATGCGTTCGGTGCGGCAAAGGCCGATGCCCATGGCGCCGTACTTGAGCGCCCGCTCGGCATCCTGCGGCGTGTCGGCGTTGGCCATGACCTTGAGCTGCGCCACCTCGTCGGCCCAGGCGAGCAGGGTTGCGAGTTCGGGCGAGAATTCCGCCTCGATCATCGGCACCTCGCCGATGTAGACGTTGCCGCTGGTGCCGTCGATGGTGATCACGTCGCCCTCGTGGATCACGTGTTCGCCGACCACGGCCTGGCGCATGCGCACGTCGACGTGGATGCCCTCGGCGCCGGCCACACAGGGCTTGCCCATGCCGCGCGCCACCACCGCGGCATGGCTGGTCTTGCCGCCGCGGCTGGTCAGGATGCCCTGGCTGGCGAAGAAGCCGTGGATGTCCTCCGGCTTGGTCTCCTCGCGCACCAGGATCACCTTTTCACCCGCGCGTCCGCGCTTCTCGGCGCGGTCGGCGTCGAACACCGCCACCCCCGAGGCCGCCCCCGGCGAGGCGGGCAGGCCGCGCGCCACCGCCCGCGCCCGCGCCTTGGGATCGAGCCGCGGGAACAGGAGCTGCTCCAGCATCTCCGGCTGGATGCGCGTGAGGGCCTGGCGGCGATCGATCAGGCCCTCGCCTACCATCTCCACCGAGGTGCGCACCAGGGCCTGGGCGTTCATCTTGCCGTTGCGCGTCTGCAGGACGTAGAGCACGCCGCGCTCGACGGTGAACTCGAAGTCCTGCACCTCTTTGTAATGCGCCTCCAGACGGTTTCTCAGATCGACGAGCTGGCGGTAGATGTCCGGACGCTCGCGCTTAAGTTCCGCCAGCGGTTTTGGTGTGCGGATGCCGGCCACCACGTCCTCGCCCTGAGCGTTGGTGAGGTACTCGCCGTACATGACGTTCTCGCCGGTGGCCGGGTCGCGCGTGAAGCCCACACCGGTGGCGCTCCAGTTCTCGCCCTCGTCGCCCATGTTGCCGAAGACCATGGCCACGACGTTCACCGCCGTGCCGTTGGCCATCTCCGGTGTGATCTTGAACTCGCGCCGGTAGTCCACCGCGCGCTTGCCCATCCAGGAGTTGAACACCGCACGGATGGCGATCTCCAGTTGCGCGTAGGGGTCCGATGGGAAGGGCTTGCCGGTGACCCGCTCCACTGCGGCCAGGAAGCGCTCGGCAATCTCGGCCAGATGCCCGGCGTTGAGCCCCAGGTCGTGCTTGACCCCGGCGGCCTGCTTCACCGCCTCGAATTCGCTGTCGAAGGCCTCCTCCGGCACGCCCAGGGCCACCTTGCCGAACAGTTGGATGAAACGCCGGTAGGCGTCGTAGCCAAAACGCTCGTTGCCGGTCTGCTCGATCAGGCCCTGCAGGGTGTCGCGGTTCAGGCCCAGGTTGAGGATGGTGTCCATCATGCCGGGCATGGACAGGGCCGAGCCGGAGCGCACCGACACCAGCAGCGGGTTGACGCGCCCGCCGAAGGTCTTGCCGGTCTTCGCCTCGACCGCCGCCATGTGCAACCGCACCTGTTCCATCACCCCCTCGGGCAGCCGCCGCTCCGGGTCGTCCAGATAGGCGAGGCAGGCCTCGGTGGTGATGACGAAACCGGGGGGGACGTTCAGCCCGATCTGCGTCATCTCGCACAGATTGGCCCCCTTGCCGCCCAGCAGGTGTTTGTTCTTGCCGTCGCCTTCGGTGAAGGCGTAGACCCACTTCTTATTCACGAAAGACCTCCAGGGAATCGACTATGGATGAACATGGGAGGGCCGGGCCCGGCGCGCCGGGCGAGGATCACCGACCGGCGGCGCCTCCCTGCCGGTAGCGCGCGAGCCACAGCAGCCCCATCACCGTCTTGCCCTCGCAGATGCGGCCATCGCCGATCATGGCGAGCGCCTCCTGCCAGGGCACGCGCAGGATCTCGAGGAACTCGTCGTGGTCAGGCCCATCGCCCACATGCCTCAAGCCCCGTGCCAGGAAGAAGACGAGCCGCTCGTCGGAATAGCCGATGCAGGGATAGAAGGTGGCCAGATACTGCCATTCGTCCGCGGTGTAGCCGGTCTCCTCCTTAAGCTCCCGTTGCGCGCAGGCGAGCTCCGTCTCCTGCGGGTCGAACTTGCCGGCCGGCAGCTCGATGAAATCGCGGTGCAGGGGGTAGCGGTGCTGCCGCTCCAACAACACGTCGCCGTTGTCGAACAGCGGGATCACCACCGCCGCGCCCGGATGCACGAGGTATTCGCGGGTGGACTCCCGGCCGTTGGGCAGCCGCACCCGATCCAGCCGCGCATGCAAGAGCCGGCCGGCATAGACCGTCTCGGAGCTCAGGGTCTCTTCGCTGAGGTCGGGGCCTGTGGCGGCGGGCGCTTCGCGCATGGGAGGGTCCTGGTTGGCATCGGACACGACAGTATAAGACTATTACATGTGGCCAGAATGACACAGGCATGACGGCCGGGGGTCATGGACGATGGGCCTGTGGTCGCGTCGCGCGCGGGCGACGACAATTCACCCGGGCGGACCCGCCCAGCGCCTCCGCTGCGCACCCAGCCCAACGGCAGAGCGCTGCCTTCAGTCCGCTGGCTGACTCTCGGCCGCGGCGATCGCCGCCCGCTGCCGCTCGGCGAACTCGTTCGAGGAGTTGAAGCCGCGCAGCTTGAGGATGTGGTTGCGCACCGCCACCTCGACCAGCACGGCCAGGTTGCGGCCGACCGCCACCGGAATGCGCACCTCCGGGATCTCGACGCCGAGGATCACGCGCCCCTCGGCGTGCATGTCCAGGCGGTCGATCTCCTCCCAGCGTTCGGCCGGGGTGAGGTTGATGATGAGCTTGAGGTTCTTGCGGTGTTTGACGGCGGTCTCGCCGAAGAGCCGGCGCACGTTGATGACCCCGAGCCCGCGCACCTCCATGAAGTCCTGCAGGATGGCGGGGCAGCGCCCCTCCAGGGTGTCGGGCGAGATGGCGAAGATGTCCACGGCGTCGTCCGCCACCAGCCGGTGGCCGCGCGAGATCAGCTCCAGGGCGAGCTCGCTCTTGCCCACGGCCGGGTCGCCGGTGATCAGCACCCCCAGACCGGAGACCTCCAGGAAGACGCCGTGCAACATGGTCGAGGGGGCCAGGGCCTGGCTCATGATGTGCGAGAGCACGCGCATGAGGCCGGGGCTGGGCTCGGGCGAGGTGAACAGCGGGGTGGCGGTGCGTTCCGCGGCCTCCACCATCAGGTCCGGCACGGCCTCGCCATTGGCCACCACTACGGCCGCCAGCTCGGTCGAGAAGAGGTTGTCGATGGCCTGGCGCAGGGCCTCGGGGGAGAGCCGGCGCAGATAGTCCATCTCCGCGCAACCCAACACCTGCACCCGGTTCGGGTGCACGAAGTTCAGGTGGCCGATCAGGGCCAGGCTCGGTTTCTGGACGGTGTCGGAGGTGAGCAGGCGGTCGCCGCCTTCGCGGCCCGCCCGCCAGACGAGCTGCAAGCGCTCCGAGGCCTCGCGGAAAAGCTCGGCCACGGTGATGCCGTTGCTCACGGCGTCCATGCCTGGATCAGCTTGTACAGCTCGGTGGCATCCGCGGCGTGCCGCAGTTTCTCGCGAAAGGCCGCGTCACTCAGCATCTGGGCCAGCTCGCCAAGGATCTGCAGGTGCAGATCGGTGGCGGTGGCGGGGGCGAGCAGGACGAAGACCAGGTCCACCGGCAGGTTGTCGGGGGCGTCGAAATCGATCGGCGCCTTCAGGCGCACACAGGCGCAGGCGGTGTCCTTGAGCCCTTTGATGCGCCCATGCGGGATGGCGATGCCATAGCCCAGGGCGGTGGACCCCAGCTTCTCGCGCGAGAACAGGCTGTCGAACACCTCGCTGGCGGAGATGCCCTCACTGGCCTCGAACAGCTTGCCCACCAGCTCGAAGAGGCGTTTTTTGCTGGCGGCGTCCAGGTCCACGACCACGTTTTGTGGCCGGATCAGGGGGGCGATCAGATTCATGGCGTCAAGCCATCGCGGGCCGGGCGCTAGCCCAGTTCCGTACTCTGTCGCTTGAGACCGCCGGAGTCGCGATGCACGTCGCTGATCTTCTGCTTGTGCTTGAGGATCTGCCGATCCAGCTTGTCGGCCAGGCTGTCGATGGCGGCGTACATGTCGCCGTCGACGTGTTCCACATAGATGTCCTTGCCCGGCAGGTGGACGTTGACCTCCGCCTTATGGCGCAGCTTCTCGACCGACAGCACGACGGACACGTCGATCACGTGATCGAAATGGCGGGTCACCCGCCCGATCTTGTCCTCGACATAGCTGCGGATGGCGGGGGTGACGTCGAGATGATGGCCGGTGATGCTGAGGTTCATGCGGTTGGCTCCTTGTCGAAGATCAGACGGATTTACGCTGGGTGGCCGGGGGGATGTTCATCGCTTCCCGGTATTTTGCGACGGTTCGGCGTGCGACCACAAAGCCTTGCTGTTTGAGCATCAGCGAGATGGTGTTGTCGGACAAGGGGTCGGCGCGGTTTTCCGCCTCGATGAACTGCTTGATCAGGGCCTTGATCGCCGTGCTGGAGGCCGCACCGCCGGCGTCCGTGGCGATCGAGCTGCCGAAGAAGTATTTGAATTCATAGATCCCCCGCGGTGTCATCATATACTTCTGCGTGGTGACGCGGGAGATGGTGGATTCGTGCAGGTCGAGCGCCTCGCCGATCTCGCGCAGCGTGAGCGGGCGCATGGCCACCTCGCCGTATTCCAGGAAGTGCCGCTGGCGGTCGACGATGGCCTGGGCCACCCGCAGGATGGTCTCGAAGCGCTGCTGCACATTCTTGATCAGCCAGCGCGCCTCCTGTAGCTGCGAGGACAGGCTCGCCGCCTCCTCCCGGTGCTGGCGCAGGATGTCCGCATACATCTGGTTGATCCGTAGCTTGGGCATCACGTCGGGATTGAGGCTCACCACCCACATGCCCTTGACCTTTCTCACGATCACGTCCGGGACCACGTAGTGGGCATCGGCCGGGGCGTAGCGCGCCCCCGGCCGGGGGTCGAGCGAGATGATCAACTGGCGCATGGCGGTGAAGTCCCGGTCGTTGGGCATGTCCAGGATCTTCTTCAGCTTGCCGTATTCGCGTTCCGCCAGCAGGTCCAGGTGCTGGCGTACGACGGTCTTGGCCGCCTTCAGGTGCGGGGTGTCCTTGGGCAGTGCGTTGAGCTGCAGCCACAGACATTCGCCCAAATCGCGCGCGCCCACACCGACCGGATCGAAGCTCTGCAGCAGCTTCAGCGCGGCCTGCAGCTCCAGCGGGTCGACATCCCAGTCGCGCGGCAGCATCTGCGCCACCTCGTCCAGGCCGAGCGAGAGATAGCCGTCCTCGTCCAGGCTCTCGATCAGCAGGCGCACCAGGCGGCGGTCGCGCTCCGGCATGGCTGTGAGCGAGAGCTGGTTGAGCAGGTGTTGACGCAGCCCCGTGCTGGCGGTGTCGGCCTGCTGGAATTCGCGCTCACCCTCGTCCTCGCCGGCGGCGCTCGCGTAGCTGCGCTCCCCCCAGGCCATCTCCTCATAGACCTCGTCGCCATTGACGGCGGTCTGGGGCTCCTCGGCGGCGTGTCCCTCGGCAGGTGCCTCGGGCGCGGCGTAGCCCTCGTCCACTCGCTCCAGCATGGGGTTTTCCTGCAGCATCTGCCCGATCTCCTGGTCCAGCTCCAGGGTGGACAACTGGAGCAGCCGTATGGACTGCTGCAGTTGCGGTGTCAGGGTGAGCTGCTGGCGCAGCTTCAGCTGTAGGCTTTGCTTCATGCGTTGAGGCGGCTGTGCATACGCCCCATTATCGGACATCCGGCAAGTTTCTAGAGGCGGAAGTGTTCTCCCAGATAGACCTTGCGGACGCTTTCATTATAAATGATCTCCTCCGCGCGCCCGGCGGCGAGCACCGACCCTTCGTTGATGATGTAGGCACGGTCGCAGATACCCAGGGTCTCACGCACGTTGTGGTCGGTGATCAGCACCCCGATCCCGCGTTCGACCAGGAAGCGCACGATCTTCTGGATGTCCATCACGGAGATCGGGTCGATGCCGGCGAAGGGTTCGTCGAGCAGGACGAAACGCGGCTCATTGGCCAGCGCACGGGCGATCTCCACACGCCGACGCTCGCCGCCGGACAGGCTCACCGCACGGGCCTCGCGCAGGTGGGTGATGTGCAGGTCCTCGAGCAGGTAGTTGAGATGTTCCTCCAGTTCCGCTCCCCTCAGACCGCGCAGCTCGAGCACCGCGGCGATGTTCTCGGCCACGTTGAGCTTGCGGAAGATGGACGGTTCCTGCGGCAGATAACACAGCCCCTCGCGGGCGCGGCGGTAGACCGGGGCGTGGGTGATGTCGACCCCGTCGAGCAGGATGCGGCCGCTGTCCGGGCGGACCAGACCGACCAGCATGTAGAAGCAGGTCGTCTTGCCGGCGCCGTTCGGGCCCAGGAGTCCGACCACCTCGCCGCTATCCACCCGCAGCGAGACGTCGTTCACCACCTGACGCGAACGGTAACGCTTTCTGAGGGCGGTGGCCTCCAGAACGCTCATGGCCTGGGGCCTGGCCCTGCACCGGGCCGCGCCGGGGCAGTCTCCTGTCCGGCCGGGTCGGCACCACTCGCGCGTGCCGGTGGCAGGATCACGGCGCGCACCCGCCCGGGCTTCTGCCCCGGTAGGCCGCCGCTGGCCTGGTAGACCTCGCTGCGGGCGTCGTAGGTGATCAGATCGCCGCGCAGCTCCTCCTCGCCCTTTTTGAGGTAGGCCTCGCCGATGAGGCGCACCTGCTCCTTGCGTGCATCGTATTCGACGCGATTGGCCCAGGCGTCGACCCAGTCGCCGCGTCCCTCGAGGCGCTGGCGGAAGTGTACCGGCCGGCCCGTGGCCACGCCGGTGAGGAAGCCCTCGGCGTCCTGACGCACCTCGATGCGGTCGGCCTGCACACGCAGGCTGCCCTGGGTCAGGATCACCTTGCCTTCATAGACGGCGACCTTCTTGAGGTCGTCCATGCGCACCGCATCGGCCTCGACATGGATGGGCTTGTCGCGATCGGCACGCTCGGCCTGGGCGGGGACGCAGGCAAG
>JAKADY010000037.1 GCA_021826065.1 Pseudomonadota bacterium | reverse complement strand
TCTCGAGGACTACGGCGGGCGTTGCAACCTGCGCTTCGACGACACCAACCCCGAGAAGGAGTCGATGGAATACGCCAACGCCATCATGGAGGATGTGCGCTGGCTGGGCTTCCAGTGGGATGGGCCGGTGCGCTGGGCTTCGGACTATTTCCCGCAGCTCTACGACTTCGCCGAGGAGCTGATCCGCAAGGGCCTGGCCTATGTCGACGACCTCACGCCCGAGCAGATGCGCGAATACCGCGGTACCCTGACCGAGCCCGGTCGCGACAGCCCCTGGCGCAACCGCTCGGTCGAGGAGAACCTCGACCTCTTCCGCCGCATGCGTGCCGGCGAGTTCCCGGACGGGGCCAAGACCCTGCGCGCCAAGATCGACATGGCGAGCCCCAACATCAACATGCGCGATCCCGTCCTCTACCGGATCAAACGGGCGCACCACATCCGCACCGGGGATGCCTGGGTGATCTACCCCATGTACGACTACACCCACTGCATCTCCGACGCCCTGGAGGGCATCACGCATTCGCTGTGCACGCTGGAGTTCGAGGATCACCGCCCGCTCTATGACTGGGTGCTGGACAACATCACCATCGGCTGCCACCCGCAGCAGATTGAGTTCTCGCGCCTGGAGATGCGCTACACGGTCACCAGCAAGCGCAAGCTCAACCAGCTCGTCGCCGAGGGCCATGTCGCCGGCTGGGATGACCCGCGCCTGCCCACCATTCAGGGCATGCGCCGGCGCGGCTACACCCCCGAGGGCATCCGCGAATTCGCCCGCCGCATCGGCATCTCCAAATCGGAGAACATCGTCGATCTCTCGGTCCTCGAGGGCTGTATCCGCGAGGACCTTGAGGCCAAGGCGCCGCGGGTGATGGCGGTGATCCGGCCGCTCAAGGTGGTGCTCACCAACTATCAGGAGGGCCTGACCTTGAGCCGCGAGGCGGGCTTCCACCCCAACCGCCCCGAGCTGGGCGCGCGCCTGGTGCCCATCCACCGCGAGATCTGGATCGAGCGCGACGACTTCAGCGAGACCCCGCCCGCCGGCTGGCAGCGCCTCACACCCGGCGGCGAGGTGCGCCTGCGCTACTCCTACGTGATCCGCTGCGACGAAGTGATCAAGGACGCCGCCGGCGAGGTGGTGGAACTGCGCTGCCGCATCGACCACGACACCCTGGGCAAGAACCCGGAGGGGCGCAAGGTCAAGGGGGTGATCCACTGGGTCTCGGCCCTGCACGCCCTGCCGGTGGAGGTGCGGCTGTACGACCGGCTCTTCACCGACCCCGACCCGGACGGCCACAAGAACCGGGATTTCCTCGACTTTCTCAATCCCGAGTCGCTGACCGTGGTACAGGGCTGGATCGAGCCCTGCGTGCGCGACGCCCCGCCGGAGACGCGCTACCAGTTCGAGCGCCTCGGCTATTTCTGCAGCGACCGGTACGATCATCGCCCCGGTGAGCGTCTGGTGTTCAACCGCACGGTGAGCCTCAAGGACTCCTGGGCGAAGACGCAGGGCTGAGGCCGGGGGCCCCATGTATCAGCGCATCCTGGTGGCGATCGACGGCAGCGACACCGCCCGCCGTGGCCTGGAAGAGGCGATCCGCCTGGCGCAGGCCGGGGGCGGCCGCCTGCTGCTCGTGCACGTGATCGAGGAACCCCTGCCGCTCATGGTCAACGGCGACTGGTCGCTGCCCGGCCTGCCCCTCACGGCCTGGCGCGAGGCCGGCGAGCGGCTGCTCGATGCGGCGTTGGCGCAGTGCCGTCAGGCCGGGGTCGAGGCCGAGACGCGCCTGATCGAGGCGGGCGGACGCCGCATCGGCCCACTCATTGCCGAGACCGCCGTCGACTGGCAGGCCGAGCTCATCGTTCTCGGCACGCACGGGCGCCGCGGCCTCGACCGCCTGCTACTGGGCAGCGTGGCCGAGGGGATCATCCGCACCACGCGTACCCCCGTGCTGCTGCTTCCACCGGCCTGACACACGATGCTCGTCGTCTACAATTCGCTCACCCGCAGCAAGGAGGCGTTCACGCCCATCGTGCCGGGCCAGGTGCGCATGTACGTCTGCGGCATGACGGTCTACGACTACTGCCATCTGGGGCATGCCCGCGTGCTGGTGGTCTTCGACATGATCACCCGCTGGCTGCGCACTTCGGGCTACCAGGTCACCTATGTGCGCAACATCACCGACATCGACGACAAGATCATCCGCCGCGCACAGGAAAACGGCATACCCTACAGCGCGCTGACCGAGCGCTTCATCCAGGCGATGCACGAGGACGAGCGCGCGCTCAACGTCCTGCCGCCGGACCATGAACCGCGCGCGACCGAATACGTCGGCCGCATGCTGGACATGATCCAGGCCCTCATCGACCGGGGGCACGCCTATCCCGCCGACAACGGCGATGTCTATTACGCCGTGCGCAGCTTCCCCGCCTACGGGCAGCTCTCCGGCAAGTCCCTCGAGGAGCTGATTGCCGGCGAGCGCGTGGAGGTGGACCCGCACAAGCGCGATCCGCTCGACTTCGTGCTGTGGAAGGCGGCCAAGCCGGGCGAACCCGCCTGGCCCTCGCCCTGGGGGCCGGGGCGGCCGGGCTGGCACATCGAATGCTCGGCCATGGGCAGCCACCTGCTGGGGCCGCATTTCGACATCCACGGTGGTGGCCAGGACCTGCAGTTCCCCCATCACGAAAACGAGATCGCCCAGTCCGAGGGGGCGCACGGCTGCAAGTTCGTCAACTACTGGCTGCACAACGGCTTCGTGCGGGTGGACGACGAGAAGATGTCCAAGAGCCTGGGCAACTTCTTCACCATCCGCGAGGTGCTGGCCAAGTACGATGCCGAGGTCGTGCGCTTTTTCATCCTGCGCGCGCACTACCGAAGCCCCCTGAACTACTCCGACCAGCATCTGGACGATGCCCGTGCGGCGCTGACCCGGCTCTATACCGCCCTGCGCGGGCTCAACCCTGAGACCGCGCCGATCGACTGGTCGGCACCCTACCCGGCCCGCTTCAAGGCCGCCATGGACGACGACTTCAACACCCCCGAGGCGATCGCCGTGCTGTTCGAGCTGGCATCGGAGCTCAACCGCACCCGCTCACCGGCCCAGGCGGGCGAACTCAAGGCCCTGGGCGGCGTGCTGGGCCTGCTCGGGCGCGCGCCGGAGGAATTCCTGCAGTCGGGGCAGACCGTGGCCGACTATCCACCCGAGCGTATCGAGGCCTTGATCCAGGAACGCCTGGCGGCGCGCAAGGCGCGCGACTTCCAGCGCGCCGACGCCATCCGCGCCGAGCTCAAGGCCGCCGGCATCCTGCTCGAGGACACCCCCCAGGGCACGACCTGGCGCCGCGCCTGAGCGTGCGGGGTGTGTCAGGGGAGCAGCCGCGGCAGCTCGCCGACGATGAAGAGCCCTGCCGCCTCGGCCAGCCCCTCGTAGGCCGGCGCGTCGAGGTTGAGGATCTCCAGGCAACGGGCCCCCAGCTTGTCCCATTCGTGGTCGGTGGCGAGCTGTCCGTTGTCCTGCAGCAGCTTGTCGGCGAGCTGGGCCACGGCGATCAGCCGCAGGCCCTGGGCATCGTCCAGCTCGTCCAGCGGCCCGGCGATCGCATGGTGCATGAGGATGGCCCAGGCGAGTGTCTCCGATAGCCGCCACTCGCTGGCAAGCTTCGCCCCCACCACGGCATGGTTCAGGCCCAAGGCCGCCTGCTCCGCTGCGGTGAAAGGCTCCACGGCCTCGGCACGGGCGTGCGGGGTGACGGCCGGATAGTCCTTGTGCCGAAGTTGCAGGATGGCCATGCCGCAATCGCGGAACAGTCCGAAGGTGTAGGCATCCGCCGGTCGCACGCCCAGACCCCGACCCAGGCGCACCGCCAGCCATTGACTCATCACGGCGACCTTGATGGAGGCATCCCACAGGGCATCCAGATCGGCGCGGCGGGGAAAGGAATGGCGCAGCAGGATGCCCGCGACCATGCGCGCCGCGAGCTCCAGCCCCAGCAGCATCAGCGCCTCCTGCACCGATGTGGCCCGCCGCTGCAATCCAAAATAAGGCGAGTTGACCGTCTTGATGAGGCTGGCCGCCAGGGCCATGTCCTCGCTGATCAAGGCCGCCAAACGCATGAAGTCGGGCTCCTCCTGACGCGATTCGGCAAAGATCTGATCGAGGACGCCGGGACAGGGCGGTATCTCCATCCCCTCCAGGCTGGACTCCATGTCTTTGTAGAGCTGTACGAGCGAGGCCATGTGTGCGGCCCTCCCCAAATCGAGGTCGTTGCAGGCCGAGATATCGACCGCGGCGCGGCTCCACTTGAGGGGACAAAAAAACGGCTGCCCGCAGGCAGCCGTCGTGCGCGATGCGCGTGCGTTGCTTACTTCGCGGCAGGCTGCGCCGGCTGGGCCGCGGGGGCCTGGGTGGCGGGCATGGCGAACATCTGCGCCCAGGCGTTCGGGTCGAAGGGGTTGAAGATGGCCGGAGCGCCAGCCTGGGCCGGGGCGGCGCCGTAGCCGGTGCCGCTCCAGGGGTTGGTCGTGGCGGCCGGGGCGACGCTGTAGCCGGTCGGGCTCAGGAAGCCGGACCACATCGGGCCATAGGTCTTGGGATCCATGGCGGCGCCCATCCAGCCCATGTAGTAGTTGGGGTTCATCGGCGCGACCATGAGGTTGATGGCCTTGGGATCGAGCGGGGCCATCATCCACTTCATGTACATGCCGGGGTTCAGCGTGTTCATCATCATGGACCACAGCTTGGGATCCATCGGCATCATCATCCAGCGCATCATCTTGCCGGGATCGGTCATGGTGGTGAGCAGCGCCGTGTAGAAGTTGGGGTCCATGCTGGCGGCGAGCCAACGCATGTAGACGTTGGGGTCGGCGAACTCAGCCACGTTGCGGTAGGCGCCCGGATCGACCATGCTGTTCATCATGCGCAGCCAGCCGGCAGGATCCATGACCAGGTTACCCATGGTGGTGTAGAAGCCGGGCTCGGTCACGGCGTTGAACCAGGGCACGAAGACCTTGGGGTCCTTGTAGGCGGACATGTTCTGGGTGAAATCGGTCATGCGGTGCAGCCAGGCCTCGGGGGTCTGGGGGACCGGCTTGGCCGGCTGAGCGGCCGCAGCTGGTGCGGCGGGCGCAGCGGCCTGCTGGGCGCTGGCGAGGACGGGCAGGGCGCCCAGGGCGATGGCGGTGACCAGGGTCTTGATTTTCACGGTGTGCTCCTTCAGGTTGGCAAAGGTGGTTGAAAATACGGACGGCAGATTTATGAGGACTGCCTTGTATCCCCTCCGCCGGACACGCACGGACCAGATGTGCCCGTCGGAAGTTTTGAATATCATGACATTCTCATGAACCCAGCGTCAAATTCGCCTACCGGTCTGTGGGTGTCTGCATCCCGAGGCGTTGCCGATTTGCATCGTTTGACCCCGGCAGCCGCACGGCCATTGGTTCCGCCTCCCCACCCATGACCGCCGAGGCCTCGTCTGGTACCGACTACGCGGTCCTGCTGGGCGCCGAGGGCTGGCTGCACCCGGCCTGGACGGGCGTGTTCTATCCCGACGACCTGCCCGAGGACTGGCGACTCGCCTACTACAACACCCAGTTCCGCGCGGTCTTTTTGCCCCACGCGGTTTGGTCTGGTGCGACCGAGGCCGAGATCCGGCAGTGGGTCGAGGACACCCACCCCGGTTTCCGCTTCGTCCTCGAGCCGGGGCCCGGGGATGCCGCCGACGCATCAGCCGCAATCCTCTTCGGCGACAGGCTGGGCCGCATCGCCCGGCGGGAGGATCAACACCTGCTCTGGTTCGATGCCCAGACCGACCTGCGGCAGCTCAGGGCGGTGATCGAAAACGCCCCCAAACCGCTCTATCTGTTCAGCCGCGACGCCGACCTCCGCGCCTTACGCCAGGTGGCCACCCTGCTCGAACTCATGGGCTATTGAGCGCGATGTGCCCGCCCGCGCGTTGAGCCCCCTGCCCCGGCTCCGATAGAATCGACCCAAAACGAACACGTCCCCCCTGTCCAATCCCTGTGTCCGACAACCTGGTCGAGATCCGCGACCTCTCCTTCGCCTACACCGACCGCCTGGTCCTGCAGGGCATCAACCTCACCGCCCGGCGCGGCCAGGTGGTGGCCATCATGGGCAATTCCGGCTGTGGCAAGACCACGCTCATGCGCCTGATCGGCGGTCAGCTCAAACCCACCCGGGGCAAGGTCTGGGTCGACGGCCAGTCGGTCGGCGACCTCGACTTCGCGGGGCTGTACCGGCTGCGGCGGCGCATGGGGATGCTGTTCCAGTTCGGCGCCCTATTCACCGACATGTCGGTCTACGACAACGTGGCCTTCCAGTTGCGCGAGCATACCGACCTGCCCGAGGAGATGATCCGCGACCTGGTGCTCATGAAGCTCAACGCGGTGGGCTTGCGCGGCGCCCAGGACCTGATGCCGTCCGAGCTGTCCGGCGGCATGGCGCGGCGGGTGGCGCTGGCGCGCGCCATCGCCCTGGACCCCATGCTGATCATGTACGACGAGCCCTTCGCCGGGCTGGACCCGATCTCGCTGGGGGTGGCAGGGGACCTCATCCGGCGGCTCACCGACACGCTGGGACTCACCTCGCTGGTGGTCACCCATGACGTGCAGGAGTCACTCAAGATCGTGGATTACGTCTACTTCATCTCCGAGGGGGTGATCGTCGCCCAGGGCACCCCGCAGGACATCCGCGCCTCTGAGCTGCCCTACGTCCACCAATTCGTGCACGGCGAGGAGGACGGGCCGGTGCCCTTCCACCACCCGGCGCCCGATTATGCCGAGGAACTGGGGCTTGCCCATGCCTGAGACGCTGCTCGCGCCGCTGCGCCGCCTGGGTGGGCGGGTGGTCCACTCGGTGTGGCGCCTGGGGCTGGCCACCCGCTTCTTTTTCCTCACCCTGCTCTACTCCGGCACCTGCGTGCGCCGACCGCATCTGGTGGTCAAGGAGATCTTCTCCGCCGGCGTGCTCTCGCTCATCATCATCCTGGTCTCGGGGCTGTTCGTCGGCATGGTGCTGGGGTTGCAGGGCTACGAGACCCTACAGACCTATGGCTCCGAGGAGGCCCTGGGCATCCTGGTGGCCCTGTCGCTCGTGCGCGAGCTGGGTCCGGTGGTGGCGGCGCTACTCTTCGCCAGCCGCGCCGGTTCGGCCATGACCGCGGAGATCGGGCTGATGAAGGCGACCGAGCAGATCTCCGCCCTGGAGATGATGGCGGTGGACCCCATCGCCCGCGTGGTGGCGCCGCGTTTCTGGGGCGGCGTCATCTCCATGCCGCTGCTGGCCGCGCTCTTTTCCGCCATGGGCATCTTCGGCGGCTACCTGGTGGGCGTGGTGCTGATCGGGGTGGACGAGGGTGCCTTCTGGTCGCAGATGCAGGCGGCGGTGGACTTTCGCGACGACATCCTGAACGGTGTGATCAAGAGCGTGGTCTTCGGCGTGGTGGTCACCGTGATCGCCCTCTACGAGGGCTATGACGCACCGCCGACGGCCGAGGGGGTGTCGCGCGCCACCACCCGCACCGTGGTCAGTTCCAGCCTCGCCATCCTCGCCTGGGACTTCGTTCTGACCTCTTTCATGTTCCGCGGAGTCTGACATGACCATGAAGAAAACGACCCTTGACCTGTGGGTCGGCCTGTTCGTCGCCGCCGGCCTGGCGGCCCTGCTATTCCTGGCCCTCAAGGTGGGCAGCTTCAGCGCCTTCGAGGCGGGCAAGACTTACACAGTCAAGGCCTCTTTCGCCAACATCGGCGGGCTGAAGGTCCGCGCCCCGGTCAAGAGCGCCGGCGTGGTGGTCGGACGGGTGACCGACATCCGCTTCGACAACACCACCTACGAGGCCGTGGTCACCCTCAGCATCGGCAATCAGTACAAGTTCCCCACCGACACCAGCGCCGCCATCATGACCTCAGGCCTGCTGGGCGAGCAGTACGTGGCCCTGGAGGCGGGCGGCTCGGAGAAGATGTTGTCCAATGGCGACACCCTGCGCCTGACCCAGGGGGCCATCGTCCTGGAGGACCTGATCGGTAAATTCCTCTACAGCAAGGCCGAAGAGGGCGGTAGCGGCGGCACACAGCCCGGTCTCGCCCCTTGACGCCGGCCGCGGCTGACGCCAGATTGGCAATATCAACAATCGCTCAAATACACCTACCCATGTTGAACCGCTTACGCAGTCTCCTGCTGGCCCTGTTGCTCCCGCTCGCGTTCACAAGCCAGACAACCATGGCCCAGGTCGTCCCACCAGACGTGCTGGCGCGCAACACCACCAACGAGGTGATCGAGATCGTCAAGCGCGACCGTGAGATCCGCTCGGGCAACGCGCAGAAGATCTACGAACTGGTCGACGCCAAGGTCCTGCCGCACTTCGATTTCCGGCAGATGACGCAACTGGCGGTGGGGCGCAACTGGGCGCAGGCCACGCCCGAGCAACAGCAGCGCCTGGTCGCGGAGTTCCGCGCCCTGCTGGTGCGCACCTACGCCGCCTCGATCTCCAGCGTGGCGGACTACAAGATCGACTTCAAGCCGCTGCGCATGCGGCCGGGCGACACCGATGTGACCGTCAGCACCGAGGTCAGCCGCCCCGGCTCGACGCCAATCACCATCGACTACCGCATGGAGCGGCAGGCGGACGGTTGGAAGGTGTACGACGTCCTGGTGGACAACGTCAGCCTGGTCACCACCTATCGCAACTCCTTCAACAGCGAGGTGCGGCGCGGCGGTATCGACGGCCTGATCGCGGCGCTGGCGCGGCGCAACCGCTCGGCCAGCAACTGACGGGCTGCCGTTGGGTATTCGTCCTGCATGTAAGAGGTCATGACCGCCTCCCTCACCCCCAACCCCTCTCCCGCCCGCGGGCGAGGGGAGCTTCGAGATCGGCTACGCCGATTCAGACGGTAGGCCATGCGTCGCGACGGCCAGGTCCTGATCCTGGAGGACGACCTGACCCTGGAGCACGCCCGTCGGCTGCTGGGAATGGGCGCCGAGGCGATCGCCCAGGGGGTGACCGAGGTCGATTTCGCCGGGGCCGGCAAGGTCGACTCCTCGGCCCTGAGCCTCATGCTCGCCTGGCGTCGGCGCGCCCAGGCGGCCGGCACGCGACTCGGGTTTCGCAACGTGCCCGACAGCCTCATGAGTCTGGCCAAGCTCTACGGCGTCGACACACTGTTGCGCTGACCCCGCACCATCCCAAGCGCCCGCTCAGGCGAGATGACCGCGGCCATCCGCGCCCACGCGCTGGAAAAACGCTACCGGGACGTGCATGCCCTGCGTGGCATCGATCTCACCGTGGAACAAGGCGAGTTCTTCGCCCTGCTCGGTCCAAACGGCGCCGGCAAGACCACCTTCATCAGCATCCTGGCGGGGCTGGCGCGCGCCACGGCGGGACGCGCCGAGGTCATGGGCCACGACGTGGTCAATGACTATCGCGCCGCCCGCCGCATGCTGGGTGTGGTGCCGCAGGAGCTGGTGTTCGACCCCTTCTTCACGGTGCGCGAGACCCTGCGTATCCAATCAGGCTACTACGGTCTGCGGCGCAACGACGCCTGGATCGACGAGCTGCTCACCCACCTGGGCCTTGCCGACAAGGCCGACACCAACATGCGACGGCTGTCCGGTGGCATGAAGCGGCGCGTGCTGGTGGCCCAGGCGCTGGTGCACCGGCCGCCGGTGATCGTGCTGGACGAGCCCACCGCCGGTGTGGACGTCGAGCTGCGCCAAAGCCTGTGGGCCTTCATCCGGCGACTGAACCGCGAGGGCCACACGATCCTGCTCACCACCCACTACCTGGAGGAGGCCGAGGCGTTGTGTGAGCGCGTGGCCATGCTCAAGCAGGGCCGCATCGTCGCCCTCGACCACACCGCGCGACTCTTGAGCCGTGACGCGGAGCGTCGGCTGGAACTGAAGCTCGCCCCCCCGCGGCTGCCGCCGGAGCTGCAGGGGCGGCTCGTGGAGTGCCGCGACGGCCGCTACTGCCTGCGCCTGAGCGATTACGCCGAGGTCGAGACGGTCCTGGCCAGCCTGCGCGAGGCGGGCATCCGGGTGGAAGACATGGCGCTCGCCCAGGCCGACCTGGAGGACGTCTTCCTGCGCATCATGGGTCAGCAGGTCTGAGGCATCATGACCGGTTTCCTCACCCTGTTCCACAAAGAGCTGCTGCGCTTCTGGAAGGTGATGCTGCAGACCGTGGCGGCACCCATTCTCACCGCGCTTCTCTATCTGCTGATCTTCTCGCACGTGCTGGAGGAACACGTGCAGGTCTATCCCGGCGTGTCCTACACCGCCTTTCTCATGCCGGGTCTGATCATGATGTCGGTGCTGCAGAACGCCTTCGCCAATTCCTCCTCCAGCCTGATCCAATCCAAGATCACCGGCAACATCGTCTTCGTGCTGCTGCCGCCGCTGTCCTATGTCGAATTCTTCCTCGCCTACCTGCTGGCGGCCATGGTCCGCGGTCTGGTGGTTGGCCTGGGGGTGGCGCTGGTGGGGCTCGCCTTCACCGACCTGACACTAGCCCATCCCCTCTGGATGCTCGCCTTCGCCCTGGCGGCGAGCGCGGTGTTCGGTGCGATCGGCATCATCGCCGGCATATGGGCGGAGAAGTTCGACCACCTGGCCGGCATCCAGAACTTCCTGATCGTGCCGCTCACCTTCCTGTCCGGCGTGTTCTACTCCATCCACTCGCTGCCCCCGTTCTGGCAGGCCGTGTCGCACTGGAACCCCGTCTTCTACATGATCGACGGCTTCCGCTATGGCTTCTTCGGCCAGTCCGACGTGCCGCCCGGGGTTGGGATGGCGGTGGTGCTGCCCAGTGTGCTGGTGCTCACGGGGCTCACTTTGCTGCTGCTCAGGCGCGGCTATAAACTGCGTCATTGACCTTCATCCGAGGAGTCCACCATGGTGACACCTGAACAGATCGAGGGTTGGATCCGCGCCGGGCTCGCCTGCGAACACCTGCAGGTGGCCGGCGACGGCCAGCATTTCGAGGCCGTTATCGTCTCGCCCGAGTTTCGCGGCAAGCTGCCGGTCGCACGCCATCAGCGCGTCTATGCCGCCTTGGGCGAACGCATGAAGACCGACATCCACGCCCTGTCCATGCAGACGCTCACCCCGGAGGAATGGGCCGAACGCCAGGCACGCGCGCATGGATAGGCTGGTGATCGCCGGCGGCCGCCGGCTCGTGGGTGAAGTCGCCATCTCCGGCGCCAAGAACGCGGCGCTGCCGCTCATGTGCGCGGCACTGCTCACCCGCGAGCCGTTGACGCTGACCAACGTGCCGACCTTGAACGACATCCGCACCATGCTGAAGCTGCTGGAACAGATGGGCGTGCGGGTCGTGCGCGAGGGTGACACGGTGACCCTGGATGCCGGCGCGCTCCACAACCCGGTCGCGCCCTACGAGCTGGTCAAGACCATGCGCGCCGCCATCCTGGTGCTTGGTCCCCTGGTGGCGCGGCACGGCGAGGCACGGGTGTCGCTGCCCGGCGGCTGCGCCATCGGCGCAAGGCCGGTCGAGCAGCACATCAAGGGACTGGCCGCCATGGGCGCGCAGGTCTCGGTCGATCACGGCTACATCCAGGCGAGCGCCACGCGGCTCAAGGGGGCGCGCATCTTCACCGACATGGTCACCGTCACCGGCACCGAGAACCTGATGATGGCGGCCTGCCTGGCCGAGGGCGAGACAGTGATCGAGAACGCCGCGCGCGAGCCCGAGGTGGTGGACCTCGCCCAGTGTCTGAGCGCCATGGGTGCGCGGATCAGCGGCGCCGGCACCGACGTCATCCGCATCCACGGGGTCGAGCGGCTGCACGGCGCCAGCCACCGCATCATGCCCGATCGCATCGAGACGGGCACTTATCTCGCCGCCGCCGCCATCACCGGCGGCGAGGTGCGGCTCACTGGCACCTCCGCCGGCTATCTCGACGCCGTGATCGACAAGCTGATGGATGCCGGCTGCGAGATCGTCAGCGAAAAGGCCCCCAGCCACGAGGCCATCAGCCTGCGCGCACCGCGGCGCCTGAAGGCCGTGTCGATCCGCACCGCCCCCTATCCGGCCTTTCCCACCGACATGCAGGCGCAGTTCATGGCGCTGAACACCGTGGCCGAGGGCACGGCGGTGATCCGCGAGACCATCTTCGAAAACCGCTTCATGCACGCCGTGGAGCTCACCCGGCTGGGGGCGGACATCCGCATCGACGGCAACACCGCGGTGGTGACCGGGGTGGAGAAGCTCACCGGCGCCACCGTCATGGCCACGGACCTCAGGGCCTCGGCCAGCCTGGTCATCGCCGGACTGGTCGCCGAGGGCGAGACGGTGGTGGACCGCATCTACCACCTGGATCGCGGCTATGAGCGGCTGGAGGAAAAGCTCGCCGCCCTGGGGGCCGAGATCCGACGCCTGCCCAGCTAAACTTGGCCCGGCTGGATCTGGTCATATAAAATGACCAGGAAATGGAATTCGTATGAGTCAATATAACATCGCCGAGGCCAAGAGCCATTTCTCCGAGCTGGTGCAGCGGGCCATGCTGGGCGAGGAGGTCATCATCGCGCGGGGCAACAAACCCGTGCTGAAACTCGTACCCATCCGCGCCACAGGCCGCCGGCGCAGCCCGGGCTCGGCCAAGGGCGAGGTCCGCCTGGCGCCGGATTTCGACGCCACCCCCGAGGACTTCGCCGAATATGTCTGATGGACCTCCTGCTCGATACCCACGCCTTCCTCTGGTGGGTGGCCGATGCGCCTGAGTTATCGGAGCCGGCGCGCGCCGCCATCGCCGACGGCGCCAACACCTGTTACCTGAGCCTGGCGAGCTGCTGGGAGATGGCCATCAAATCCAGCCTTGGCAAGCTCGAGCTTAAGCACCCCATCGAGCGTTTCATCCCCGAACAGATGCTGGCCAACGGTTTCGACCTGCTGCCCATCGACTTTCGTCATACCGCGCGCGTGGAGGCCTTGCCCCTGCATCATCGCGACCCCTTCGATCGCCTCCTGATCGCTCAGGCGCAGATCGAGAAACTCGCCATCGTCTCCCGTGACACGGTCCTCTCCGCCTACGGCGTGCGTCGCATCTGGTAGCCCCTGCATCATGACCACGATCACCCTGGCCCTGTCCAAGGGCCGCATCTTCGAAGAGACCCTGCCGCTGCTCGCCGCCGCCGGCATCCAGCCCACGGAGGACCCGGAGCGCTCGCGCAAGCTGATCATCAATACCAACCAGCCGGACGTGCGCCTGATCATCGTGCGCGCCACCGACGTGCCCACCTACGTCCAGCATGGGGCGGCCGATCTGGGCGTGGCCGGCAAGGACGTGTTGATGGAGCACGGCGGCGAGGGCCTCTATCAGCCGGTGGACCTCAACATCGCCCGCTGCCGCATGATGGTCGCCGCCCCGGTCGGCTTCGATTACGAGGCGGCGGTACGACGCGGCGCGCGCCTGCGCGTGGCGACCAAGTACGTGCAGACGGCGCGCCTGTTCTTCGCCGCCAAAGGCGTGCACGTCGATCTGATCAAGCTCTACGGCTCGATGGAGCTCGCCCCGCTGGTGGGACTGGCCGACGTCATCGTCGATCTGGTCTCCACCGGCGGCACACTCAAGGCCAACAACCTCGCCGCGGTGGAGGAGATCGCCCCGATCAGCTCGCGGCTGATCGTCAACCAGGCCGCCCTCAAGCTCAAACACCGGCATCTGCAGCCCATCATCGATGCCTTCCGTCAAGCGGCGGCCTGAGTTCGGCATATAATGCAGCCAACACCTGCGCCCCACCTGCTATGAGCGACCGCCTGCCGATCACCCGACTGGATTCCGCCGCCCCCGACTTCCCCCAGCAGCTCGACCGCCTGCTCGCCTTCTCGGCCGACACGGACAGTGCCGTGCAGTCCGCGGTGGCGGAGATCCTGGCGGCGGTGCGCAGCCGGGGGGATGCCGCCGTGCTCGAGTACACCGCCCGCTTCGACCGGCTGCAGGCGGCGAGCGTGAGCGAGCTGGAGCTACCGGCCGAGCGCCTGGCCGCGGCGCGTCAGGCCCTGCCGCTGCGTCTCGACCGGGCCCTGGAGACGGCCGCCGAACGCATCCGCCGTTACCACGAGCACCAGCTCACCCAGTCCTGGACCTACACCGAAGCGGACGGAACCCTGCTGGGCCAGCAGGTCACCCCGCTAGACCGCGTCGGTCTCTATGTGCCCGGTGGCAAGGCGGCCTACCCCTCGTCGGTGCTCATGAACGCCATCCCCGCCAAGGTGGCTGGGGTGCGCGAGCTGATCATGGTGGTGCCCACGCCGGACGGGGTGCAAAACGACATGGTGCTGGCCGCCGCCGCCATCGCCGGGGTGGACCGCGTCTTCACCATCGGCGGCGCCCAGGCCGTGGCGGCGCTCGCCTATGGCACCGAGACGGTGCCCCAGGTGGACAAGATCGTCGGCCCCGGTAACGCCTATGTCGCCGAGGCCAAGCGGCGCGTCTACGGGGTGGTCGGCATCGACATGATCGCCGGCCCCTCCGAGATCCTGGTCATCTGCGACGGGCAGACGAACCCCGACTGGATCGCCATGGATCTCTTCTCCCAGGCCGAGCACGACGAGCTGGCCCAGTCCATCCTGGTCTCGCCCGATGCCGCCTTCCTCGACGCGGTCGAGGCGGCGATCGCCCGGCTGCTGCCAACCCTGCCGCGGCAGGCGGTGATCGCGCGGTCGATCTCGGGACGCGGGGGGCTGATCCGCTGCCGCGACCTTGCCGAGGCGGCTGAGATCGCCAACCGCATCGCCCCGGAACACCTGGAGCTTTCGGTCGAGGACCCGCATGCCCTGCTGCCGCTCATCCGCCACGCCGGCGCCATCTTCATGGGACGGCACACCTGCGAGGCCATCGGCGACTACTGCGCCGGCCCCAACCACGTCCTGCCCACGGCGCGCACGGCCCGCTTCTCCTCGCCGCTGGGGGTGTACGACTTCCAGAAGCGCTCGAGCCTCATCCAGGTCTCACGTGAGGGGGCGCGCACGCTCGGTGAGCTCGCCGCCGCGCTCGCCTATGGCGAGGGCCTCCAGGCGCACGGCCGCTCGGCCGAGTATCGCATGGCGGACTAGGATGGCGACCGCCTGTGAGGACGCCGCTTGGCGAGTGGTGCGCAGCTTAGTAGACCAACTAGGATGAAACGACCCCCGACTCACTGCGCTCACTGCCCCCCAAGGGTGCGGTCAGTCCGCTTGGGGCGGTCCGGCGCGAACTGACATGGGCCTGGCCAAGCGCATCATCCCCTGTCTGGACGTGACCGCCGGCCGCGTGGTCAAGGGCGTGCAGTTCGTCAACCTGCGCGACGCCGGTGATCCGGTCGAGGTCGCCCGGCGCTACGACGAGCAGGGGGCCGACGAGCTGACCTTCCTGGACATCACCGCCAGCTCGGACGAGCGTGACATCATCCTGCACATCATCGAGGACGTCGCCGCCCAGGTCTTCATCCCGCTCACCGTGGGTGGCGGCGTGCGCAGCGTCGACGACATGCGGCGGTTGCTCGCCGCGGGGGCCGACAAGGTGTCGATCAACACCGCCGCGGTGGTCAACCCGGAGCTCATCCAGGCCGCAGCCGACCGCTTTGGTTCGCAGTGCATCGTGGTAGCCATCGATGCCAAACAGGTCGCCGCCGCGCCGCAGCCGCGCTGGGAGGTCTACACCCACGGCGGCCGCCGCGCCACCGGCCTGGATGCCGTGGCCTGGGCGCAGAAGATGGAGCAGTTGGGCGCCGGCGAGATCCTGCTCACCAGCATGGACCGCGACGGGGCCAAGACCGGTTTCGACCTCGCGCTCACCCGCACCATCGTCGACGCGGTGCGCATCCCGGTCATCGCCAGCGGCGGGGTCGGCAATCTGCAGCATTTGGTCGACGGGGTCACCCTGGGCGGGGCGGATGCGGTGCTCGCCGCCAGCATCTTCCACTATGGCGAATACACCGTCGGTGAGGCCAAGCGTTACATGGCCGAACACGGCGTCGAGGTGCGGCTTTGAACCGCCACGAGGACGATGGCTGCGATGAGTGAGCACTGGCTGGGCAAGGTCAACTGGAACGACGAAGGGCTTGTGCCCGCCATCGCCCAGGATGCGGTGAGCGGGGACATCCTGATGGTCGCCTGGATGAACCGCGAGGCGCTCAAGCAGACCGCCGAGCGCGGCGAGGCCGTGTACTGGTCGCGCTCGCGCAAGAAGCTCTGGCACAAGGGTGAGGAATCCGGGCACATCCAGAAGGTCAAAGAGATACGCCTCGACTGCGACGAGGACGTGATCCTCCTCAAGGTCGAGCAGGTCGGCGGCATCGCCTGTCACACCGGCCGCAGGAGCTGCTTTTTCCAGCGTCTGGAGGGTGGCGAGTGGAAGGCGGTGGAGCCCGTGCTCAAGGATCCGCACGAGATCTACTCGCGATGAACCCAGCGGACATCCTCGATCGGCTGGCACAGACCCTGGCGGCGCGCAAGGCGGCCGACCCGCAGGTCTCCTACGTGGCCCGGCTGCACCACAAGGGGCTGGATGCCATACTGAAGAAGGTGGCGGAAGAGGCCGCCGAGACCCTGATGGCGGCGAAGGACGGCGTGCGCGAGAAGGTCGTCTACGAGACCGCAGACCTGTGGTTTCACACCCTGGTCCTGCTCGCCCACCTGGACATCCACCCCGACGAGGTCCTGGCCGAGCTGGCCCGCCGCGAGGGGATCTCCGGCCTGGAGGAAAAGGCTGCACGCAAGGAGGCTTTATGACTGCGCAAGACTGCATTTTCTGCAAGATCGTCGCCGGGGAGATCCCCAGCCGCAAGGTCTACGAGGACGAAGAGGTGCTCGCCTTCCACGACATCCGGCCGGTGGCTCCGGTACACTTCATGATCATCCCCAAGGCGCATGTGGCCTCGCTCGCCGACTGCACAGAGGCGCACCGCGACCTGCTGGGCCGCATCCTCCTGCTCGCGCCGCGGCTCGCGCGAGAACAGGGGCTCACCAGCGGCTTCCGGACGATGATCAACACCGGTCGCGGCGGTGGACAGGAGGTCTTCCACCTGCACGTGCACGTGTTCGGGGGCGGTCCGCTGCGGCCGATGTGACGGCGTGGCGGACTGAGGCAATTTTGGAAAAGGAGTGACGCGATGGGAAGTTTCAGCATCTGGCATTGGCTGATCGTGCTGTTGGTGGTGCTGCTGGTGTTCGGCACCAAGAAGCTGCGCAACATCGGCGCCGATCTCGGCGGGGCGGTCAAGGGCTTCAAACAGGCGATGAAAGAGGAGCAGTCGAAGACGGAGTCGCCGGCGGAGCTGCCGCGTCAGGGTCAGTCGACCGGCACCACCATCGAAGGCGAGGTCAAGGAAAAGCAGCAGGGCTAAGACACCTGGCAGCGGGCCGGGGGTTTGCGTGCCCGAGTCTCGCCGCCTGCGCCTGAATCTCCGAGGCCTTAGTCTCCGATGTTCGACATCGCCTTTTCCGAACTGCTGGTCATCGGCCTCGTCGCGCTCATCGTCATCGGGCCCGAGCGCCTGCCCAAGCTCGCGCGCACCGCCGGGCAATGGCTGGGCAAGCTCAACCGGTATGTGGCCCAGGTCAAGCAGGACATCGACCGCGACCTCAAGCTCGAGGAGCTCAGGCGGCTGCAGCAGGAGATGAAGGAGACGGCGCAGCGCTATGAGATCCTGGCCGAGGAGACGCGGCGCGAGATCGAAGAGGAGGCCGACCAGGTCAAGCGGGTGGTGGCGGCGATGTCGACCACCGACCAGGGCCTCACACAAAAGGCCTATGAGGCGCTGACGGCTGAAGCGCAGACGCCGCCCCAGGTGCCGGACAGCCCACCGACGCCGCCCGTCCAGGACGCGTCGAACGAGGCGCCGCGCGCCGAGCCGGCCGCCCCTGCCGCGGGCGGCAGGGATGGCGACAAGCCGCAGGGCCACGCCGGCTGAGGCATGGACGAGCAGCAAACCTTCATCTCCCACCTGATCGAACTGCGCGACCGGCTGCTCAAGGTGGCCATCGTCTGGATCGTGCTGTTCGTCGCCCTATTCCCCTGGGCCAAGGAGCTCTACGCCCTGCTCGCCCACCCCATGCTCGCCTCGCTGCCGCAGGGCGGGCAGATGATTGCCACCGAGGTGGTGACCCCCTTCTTCGTGCCGGTCAAGGTGGCGATGATGACCGCCTTCCTGCTGGCGCTGCCCTTCGTCATGTACCAGGCCTGGGCCTTCGTTGCGCCGGGGCTCTATGCGCACGAGAAGCGGATCATCCTGCCGTTGTCGGTGGCGAGCGTCCTGCTCTTCCTGCTGGGCATGGCCTTCGCCTACTTCCTGGTCTTCCCGGTGGTGTTCGGCTTCATCGTCGGCATCGCGCCCGAGGGGGTGGCGGTGATGACTGACATCAACAAGTATCTGGACTTCGTCATCACCCTGTTCCTCGCCTTCGGCGTCACCTTCGAGGTCCCCATCGTCGTGGTGGCACTGGCCAAGATGGGTGTGGTCGAGGTGGAGAGCTTCCGCCAGGCGCGCCCCTACGTGATCGTCGGCGCCTTCGTGATCGCCGCCATCGTCACGCCGCCCGATGTGATCTCCCAGTTCATGCTGGCCATGCCCATGTGGCTGCTCTACGAGGCGGGGGTCTGGGTGGCTGGCTGGCTGGTGAAGAAGGCGCCGGCGGCTGCCGAGGATGAATACCGCCCCCTCACCGACGAGGAGATGGAGGCCGAGCTCGACCGCATCGAGGAGGAGCAGAAGAAGATCCAGTGACGCGCCGCCGGGCAGCGGCGTCTGTGCTCGGTAGGCAACAAAAAACCCCGCCGGGGCGGGGTTCTCTCACCAGGTTGGACATAACCTGGTCGCGCGACTCGACTGCCGAGACCCTATTTGAGCTTGGTCTCTTTGTATTCCACGTGCTTACGCGCCTTCGGGTCGTACTTCTTGATCACCATCTTCTCCGGCATGGTCTTCTTGTTCTTGGTGGTGGTGTAGAAGTGCCCGGTGCCCGCGGTGGACTCCAGCTTGATCTTTTCGCGACCGCCTTTTGCCATGACGTGACTCCTCAGATCTCGCCGCGTGCACGCAGGTCGGCGAGCACGGCATCAATGCCCTTCTTGTCGATCAGGCGCAGACCCGCGTTGGTCAGGCGCAGGCGCACCCAGCGGTTTTCGCTCTCGACCCAAAAGCGCCGGTATTGCAGGTTGGGCAGGAAGCGGCGTTTGGTCTTGTTGTTGGCGTGGGAGACGTTGTTCCCCACCATCGGCTTTTTGCCGGTGACTTGACAGACTCGGGCCATGGTTCGGCTCCTATGAAATCCCGTTGCGCGTAAAAGCTGGCTTTATATCATGGCAGCGGGTGGTCCGTCAAAACACCCACAGCCCTCGATGAAGGAGGCGCCGCGTTGCCAGACGGCGCGGCTCACCCATAATGAAAACAAGCCGCCCAGAATGAAGGCCACCGATGCTGCCCATCCGGCACGTACTCCCGGTCAAGATGCTGCCCCAGCCGGACGAGACCACCTGCGGGCCGACCTGCCTGCATGCGATCTACCGATACTGGGGTGTGCAGGAGCCGCTTGAGAAGGTGATCGAGCGCACCCGCAAGCTGGAAGACGGCGGCGGCACCTTCGCTGTCTTTCTGGCCTGCGATGCCCTGCGCCAGGGCTATCGGGCGATGATCTACACCTACAACCTGACGGTGTTCGATCCGGCCTGGTTCGCGCCCGGGGTGGACATCGCCGAGCGCCTGCGCCGCCAACGCGAGTACAAACACGATCGCCGTCTGCAGCACGCCACCGAGGGCTACCTGGAGTTCCTCGCACTGGGCGGGCGGCTGCGCTTCGTCGATCTCACCCGCACCCTGATCCGCGGCCTGCTGCGGCGGGGGCTGCCCATCCTGACCGGGCTGTCCTCCACCTATCTCTACCGTACGGCACGCGAGTACGGCCCGCAGGACACCCCCGACGACATCCGCGGCACGCCGAGCGGGCACTTCGTCGTGCTCGCCGGTTACGACCGGCGCGAGCGCACGGTCCTGGTGGCCGACCCCTATGGTCCGCACCCGTACGGACCAACGCACGAATACTGGATGCGCATCGACCGCGTCGTGGGCGCCATCCTGCTGGGCATCGTCACGCACGACGCCAATCTGCTCGTCCTGCAGCCGCAGCCCGTTCAAGGCCGACAGCCCTCCCCCGTCGACGCAAGTACAGGCGCTGGCCTTGAACGGTCCCCTCACCCCCAGCCCCTCCCCCACACGCGGGGGAGGGGAGCATCGTGAATCGGCTACACCGATCATCAAGGAGCGGGTAAGGCATGGCGATCCTCATCGTCGTGGAGAACCCGCGCGACTGGCCGCTCGACATACCGGGTGTGACCGTCGTCGCCGCGCGCGCCTACCTCACCGACCCGGCCTGGGGCGAGGAGCGCAACGCGCGGGTGTTCAACCTGTGCCGCTCCTATCGCTACCAGAGCCTGGGCTACTACGTCTCCCTGCTCGCCGAGGCGCGCGGGCACAAACCGCTGCCGCGGGCGAGCACCATCGAGGACCTGCACGCCCGCGGCCTCGTGCGCTTGCTGGCCGGTGGCCTGGACGAGCTGATCCAGCGCACCCTGGCGCCGATCGAATCGGAGCGTTTCGAGTTGTCGATCTATTTCGGCCGCAATGTCGCCAAACGCCACGAGAAGCTGAGCCTCGCGCTGTTCAACCTGGCGCAGGCGCCGCTTCTGCGCGCCCATTTCGAACGCCACCGCGGCCGCTGGCAGATCGAGGGGCTGAGGCCCATCGCCGCCAACGACATCCCCCCGGCGCATCAGGCGTTCGTGGTGCAGGCCGCCACCGACTACTTCGCCGGCCGCCGACCGCGGGCTCGGCGGCGCACGCCGCCGCGCTACGACCTCGCCCTCCTGGTCGACCCTAAGAATCCGGAACCGCCCTCCAACGCGCGGGCCATGACCAAGTTCCAGAAGGCCGCCGAGGCCCTGGGGCTGCAACCGACGCTCATCACGCGGGCCGATTTCGCCCGCCTGGCGGAGTTCGATGCCCTGTTCATCCGCGACACGACCTTCGTCAACCACTACACCTACCAATTCGCGAGCCGCGCCGCCGCCGAGGGGCTGGTGGTGATCGACGACCCGGAATCCATCCTCAAGTGCAACAACAAGGTCTATCTGGCGGAGCTCCTGGTGCGCCACCACCTACCGGCGCCGCGCACCCTGATCGTACACAAGGGTAATGTGGGCGAGATCATCCCGGCCCTGGGGCTGCCCTGTGTTCTCAAACAGCCGGACAGCTCGTTCTCCATCGGGGTGGTCAAGGCGGAGACCGAGGCCGAGCTGCAGGAGCGCGTGCACGCCCTGCTGGACAAGTCTGAGCTGGTCATCGCCCAGGAGTGGCTGCCCACCGAGTTCGACTGGCGGGTGGGCGTGCTCGACCGGCGTGTGCTCTTCGTCTGCCGCTACTACATGGCACCCGGACATTGGCAGATCGTCCGTCACGGCGCCCGCCGCAGTGATTACGTGGAGGGTCCCACCGTGGCCTATAGCGTGGGCGAGGCGCCCGAGGAGGTGGTGAGGCTGGGCCTCAAGGCCGCCAACCTGATCGGCGACGGCTTCTATGGCGTGGACATCAAGCAGGTCAACGGCCGCGCGCTGATCATCGAGATCAACGACAACCCCAACGTCGATGCCGGCAACGAGGACGGCGTGCTGAAGGACGCGCTCTACCGCGAGGTGATGGGGGTCATCCTGCGCCGGATCGAGGCGCGCAAACTCGGAGCGGCCCGATGACAGCGCTACCCGCCTTCTCCGCCTTCGGCATCGAGCTGGAATACATGATCGTCGACCGCGCGAGTCTCAAGGTCCGCCCCATCGCCGACCGGCTCTTGCGCGACGACCAGGGCAGGGTCGTCAACGAACGCCCGCGCGGGCACCTGGCCCGCTCCAACGAGCTCACCCTGCACGTGGTAGAGCTCAAGAACGTCGTGCCTGACCCCGATCTCGCTGCCCTACTGCCGCAATTCATGGACGAGATCCGTTCCATCAACCAGGCGCTCGCCGAGGAGGGCGCCTGCCTGATGCCGGGTGGCATGCACCCGTGGATGGACCCGGCCCGCGAGACCCGGCTCTGGCCGTACACGCACGCCGAGATCTATCAGGCCTATGACCGCCTGTTCGACTGCCGCCAGCACGGTTTCGCCAATCTGCAGAGCATGCACCTGAACCTGCCCTTCGCCGACGACCGCGAATTCGCCCGGCTCCACGCGGCGGTGCGCCTGCTGCTGCCCATCCTGCCGGCGTTGGCGGCAAGCTCCCCCATCCGCGACGGTCGCATCGCGGCCGAGGCCGACGCGCGCATGGCCGCCTATGCCACCCACCAGGCACGGCTGCCGGCAAGCCTGGGGCTTCTCATCCCCGACACGATCACCAGCCAGGCGGAATATCAGGCGCGTGTGCTCGCCCCCCTCTACGCCGAGCTGGCCCCGCATGACCCGCAGGGGACGCTGCGCCACGAATGGCTCAACGCCCGCGCTGCCATCCCGCGTTTCGACCGCATGGCCCTGGAGATCCGCGTGCTCGACATGCAGGAGTGCCCGCGCGCCGACCTCGCCATCGCCAGCGCCGCGATCGGCGTGCTCGAACGCCTGTACACCGAGGCCGACTGCAGTCTCGCTCGACAGCAGGCCCTGCCGACCGCGGCGCTCGCGGACATCCTCCGGGCCTGCATCCGCGACGCCGAACAGGCCCGCATCGAGAGTACCGAATATCTGCACTGCCTGGGTTATCCGGGTCTGCGCTGTCGTGCCGCTGAGCTGTGGGCGCATCTGCTGGAGACCGTATTCCGCGTGATCCCCATGCCCTGGCGGGAGCCGCTCAATGTCCTGCGCGAGGAGGGCCCGCTCGCGCGGCGCATCCTCCGCGCGCTGGGACCCGATGGCGAGCGCGAACGCATGGCGGCGGTCTATCACAGCCTGTGCGACTGCCTGGCCGAAGGGCGGATGTTCCTGGGGCTGGAATGACACGGCCAACCGCCCTAATGCCTGGGCACCCGTCAGCGGCGGCCTCGCGCCTATGCCTGCTCATCACCTGTGAACACGGCGGCAACCGCGTGCCGGCGGCCTATGCGGCCCTCTTCCGCGAGCAGGCCGACCTGCTTACAAGCCACCGCGGCTACGATCCGGGGGCGCTCACCCTGGCGCGTGAGCTCGCCCGCAGCTTTCACGCCCCGCTCATCTACGCGACGGTGAGCCGGCTGGTCGTCGACCTCAACCGCTCGCTCGGTCATCCGCGCCTCTATTCCGAGGTCACCCGCCCCCTGCCGCGGCGCGAGCGGCAGGCGATCCTGGCGCGCCACTACCTACCCTATCGTCGCAAGGTCGAACGTTGGGTCGAGGAATGCATCGCCGCGGGACAGTCCGTCCTGCACATCGCCAGCCACAGCTTCACCCCCGTGCTCGATGGCGAGGTTCGCCGCGCCGACGTCGGTCTGCTGTACGACCCCGGCCGCGCCGGCGAGAAGCAGCTCTGCCTGCGCTGGCAGAATGCACTGCGCATGCGTGCGCCGGGTCTTACGGTCCGCCGCAACTATCCCTACACCGGTCGCTCGGACGGGCTCACCGCCTGGCTGCGGCGGCGCTTCCCGGCGGAGCGCTATCTCGGTATCGAATTGGAGGTGAACCAGCGCCTCGTGTTCGGCCCGGCCGGCCCCTGGCGGGCGCTACGCCTCGCGCTGCGCCAGAGTCTGGCCGACGCGCTGTCGACGGTCGCAGGACCCCAGGCTGTCGAATCCTGCATGCGAGCGACGAAGGCCTGACAGTCCAGGCCCTGGCCTAGCGATCAGCGGCGGAAGGGCAGGACCTGACCCGACGGTGGCGCCGGCGGCGGTGGTCCACCCTGCAGCGGCTCGCGCAGCCGGTTGAGGGCCTCCAGCAGTCCCCCCTCGCCGTACATCGATTCCCACATCATGGCGTGCAACGCCATACAGGACTTGAGCGGGTGCTTGTAGCGTTTGCGCTCGATGTCGATGCGCCACTGCAACCCGCGCAACCGGGCCTGCAGGTGGGCAGGCGCCGCCTCGATCATCTGGTCGATGAGCGCCTTGCGCCGCAACTCGAACGCCTCCGGGTCGCTGCGGGCGAGCTCGGCCCAGGTATCGAAATCGAAGTCGTGCGTCCGTATCGGTGTCAAGGACGGGCCATGCACAAAAGGAGGGTCTCGTCTCCAAGCAAACCTCGGGCCAGGGCCTGTCGGATCGCCTGGACGGCGCTAGAGCCAACCGCGCTCGGCGAAGGACACACCCCGACCCCCTGCCACCAGGAAGTGATCCAGCACCCGCACATCGACCAGGGCCAGCGCCTGCTTGAGCTGCTGGGTGAGCCAATGGTCAGCCTGACTGGGCTCGGCCACCCCGGACGGATGGTTGTGCGCGAGGATCACGCCACCGGCATTGTGTGCCAGCGCCCGCTTGACCACTTCACGGGGGTATACACTGGTTTGGGTCAGCGTGCCGCGAAACAGTTCCTCGACGGCCAGCACCCGGTTCTGCGCGTCGAGGAAGACGGCCATGAAGACCTCGTGCGGCAGTCCCGCCAGGCGCAGACGCAGGAAGTCGCGCACCGCGGCGGGTGAAGTGAGGCTGTCGCCCACGCGCATCTGTTCGGCGAGCGCCCGGCGCGCCATCTCCAGCACGGCCTGCAGCTGCGCGTACTTCGCCGGCCCCAACCCGTTGAAAGCGGCGAAG
The DNA here is from genome assembly GCA_021826065.1 of Pseudomonadota bacterium. Classification (GTDB taxonomy): domain Bacteria; phylum Pseudomonadota; class Gammaproteobacteria; order Burkholderiales; family Thiobacillaceae; genus JANWZL01. The sequence goes on along the minus strand of JAKADY010000037.1, from coordinate 4,645 downwards.
TCTGCCTGGGGGGCGGCGAACAAACGGTTCAGGCCACCGAAGTGAGTAAGCAGCTCGCGCGCCAGCTCGACCGCGCTCTTGCCCTTGACCCCCACACGCAGAAAGATCGCCAGCAGCTCCGCATCCGACAGGGCCTGCGCCCCACGCGCGAGCAGCTTCTCGCGCGGGCGCTCACCCTCGGGCCAATCGGTGATCGCCATCTCGTCCTCCCTGAAGCACGAGTGGAAATCTACAACGCGGTGCCCAAATCGGCCAGGGACCTGCTCATATCGTGGGGGTCTGCGTCGGTGTGGCAACCGCCACAGCGGGGTACAATCCCAGCCACAGGAGGAGGGTGACTGCATGGGATACGCCCAAGCCATCACGCGCATGACCACGGCCGAATTCATCGCCTGGGAGGACACCCAGGCGGACAAACACGAATTCCTGGCCGGCGAGGTCTATGCCATGGTCGGCGCCCGCCGGGTGCACGTCGCTGTCAGCTTGAATATCGCCTCACTGCTCAAGACCCATCTGCGCGGCGGCCCCTGCCGGGCCTACATGGCCGACATGAAGGTCGAGGTGAAGCTTGCTCAGGCCGTCTTCTACCCCGACATGCTGGTCACCTGTCATCCCGAGGACCTGCGCGCCGAGACGGTCATGCACCACCCCAAGGTGATCATCGAGGTGTTGTCCGAGGCCACGGCCGCCTATGACCGGGGGGCCAAGTTCGCCGCCTACCGCCAGCTCGACAGCCTTGAGGAATATGCCCTGATCGACCCAGACCGGCGCACCATCGAGGTCTACCGCCGCATGCCCGGCGGCGACTGGCTGCTCGCCGCGAGCGAGGCCGGGCAGGGGCTGATCCTGAAGAGCCTCGGCTTCAAGGCGGCACTGGCGGCCGTCTTCGAGGACGTGGACCGCGGCGATGCCTGAGCTCGCCTTCCGCCGCCTTGTGCTGGGTGTGACCGGCGGTGTGGCCGCCTACAAGGCGGCGGAGCTCGCGCGCCTGCTCGTGAGATCAGGGGTCGAGGTGCGGGTGGTCCTGACCGAGGCAGCCACCCACTTCCTCGGCGCCGCCACCTTCCAGGCCATCACCGGGCAGCCGGTCTACACCGACCTGTGGGACACGCGCAGCCCCCAGGGCATGGCCCACATTGAGCTCACGCGCGGGGCGGATGCCGTGCTGGTGGCGCCGGCCTCGGCCGACTTCATGGCCAAGCTCGCCCAGGGGCGGGCCGATGATCTGCTCTCCACCCTGTGTCTTGCGCGCGACTGCCCCCTGCTGCTCGCCCCGGCCATGAACCGGCAGATGTGGGAGCACCCCGCCACGCGGCGCAACGTCGCTCAGCTCGTCGCCGACGGCGCCGTCCTGCTGGGCCCCGCGGTCGGCGAGCAGGCCTGTGGTGAGAGCGGCTATGGCCGCCTGCTTGAACCACAGCAGATCGTGGACGGCCTCGACGCCCATTTCCGGCCCAAGCTGCTCAAGGACCGCAGGGTGCTGATCACTGCCGGCCCCACCTATGAGGCCATCGATGCGGTGCGGGGCATCACCAACCGCAGCTCGGGCAAGATGGGCTATGCGGTCGCGCGGGCCGCCCTGGAGGCGGGGGCGCAGGTGACCCTGGTGAGCGGCCCCACCTGCCTCGAGCCGCCACCGGCTGCACAGGTGATCCCCGTCGTGAGCGCGCAGCAGATGCTGGAGGCGGTCGAGTCGCAGGTGGACGCGGCCGACATCTTCATCGCCGTGGCGGCGGTCGCGGACTATTACGTCCTCAATCCGAGCGAGATGAAGATCAAGAAGGATGCCCACATCCTGACCTTGGAGCTCGCGCCCAACCCGGACATCCTGGCCAACGTCGCCAGCCGGCCGCAGCCACCCTTCTGTGTGGGTTTCGCCGCCGAGAGCGAGAACCTGGAGGAATACGCCGAACTCAAGCGCCGGCGCAAACACCTGCCCCTCATCGTCGCCAACGATGCCCTTGAGGCGATCGGCACCGATGAGGTGGCCCTGCTCCTGCTCGACGATGACGGCCAACACAGGCTGCCGCGCGCCGACAAGCTGACCCAGGCGCGGCGGCTGATCGAACACATCGCCCGCCTCTACCACGGCCTTTTTCAATAATGCTCGTCGACCTCAAGATCCTCGATCCCCGCATCGGTAGCCAGCTGCCGCACTATGCCACGCCCGGCTCGGCCGGGCTGGACCTGCGCGCCTGCCTGGACACACCGCTCACGCTCAATCCGGGCGAGACGCGGCTCATCCCCACCGGGCTCGCCATCCATCTGGCCGACCCCGGCTATGCCGCCCTGATCCTGCCGCGCTCCGGTCTGGGCCACAAACACGGGGTGGTGTTGGGCAACCTGGTGGGCCTGATCGATTCCGACTACCAGGGCGAGCTCATGGTCTCGCTCTGGAACCGCGGCCAGGAGCCCTTCACCGTGCAACCGCTGGAGCGTATCGCACAGATGGTGATCGTGCCGGTGGTACAGGCGAAGTTCCGCCTGGTCCAGGAGTTCGGACAAAGCCAGCGGGGCGCGGGCGGTTTCGGCAGCACGGGCAAGCACTAACGCCCGCACGCCAGGACGACCATAAAAAGACAAGGCCCGCTTGCGCGGGCCCCGTGCGGGTGAGGTGAAGCGACCTTACAGGGCGATGCCCGGATCGTTCTTGGGCATGCCGACGATCTTGGGCGTGTTGAGCTTGACGCCCTTGATCACCTTCTTCGCCCGCAGGTACTCGGCCACCACCTCCCACACCGGCTGGCCGGTGGCACCCTCGGCCACTGGCGCCCAACCGGCCACCTTGTAGGTCTTGTTCGCCTCGACCGGCTTGCCGCCGATGCGCATGTCGCGGATGCGATCGCCCATCTTGGCGTTCGGCGCGATGGTGTACTCGATGCCGCCCACACGCACCATGTCGCCGCCCTGCTGGTAGTAGGGATCGGGGTTGAACAGGTTGTCGCAGACGTCCTCCATGATCATCTTGATGGTCTCGCCGGTCATGGGGGTCAGCGTGGTGTAGGGATAGGTGATGGCGGTCTGGTCCATCAGCCGCTCCATGGTGATGGGCTCGCCGGGCAGGATGCTGGTGCCCCAGCGGAAGCCGGGCGAGAAGGCGGCATCCGCGCCGCGCACCGCCATGAGGGCGTCGCAGATCAACTGGTCCCAGGTGCCGTTGAAGTTGCCGCGCCGGTAGAGCAGGTCGTCGGTGACCGCCAGGACCTCGTTCAACTTCGCCTCGTAGGGGGCACGAATCTGCTTGATCAGGGCCTCCATCTTCGGGTCGGCCGGCAGGAAGTTGGAGAACACCGGCAGCAGGCGGTATTTCCAGCTGCGGATCTTGCCGTCCTTGACGTCGAAGTCCATGACCCCCAGGAACTTGCCGTTGGAACCGGCGTTGGTGACCAGACAAGTGCCGCCGTCGGGGCGCTTGACCGGCACCGGCTGATACACACCATCGTGGGTGTGGCCGCCGAAGATGGCATCGATGCCATTGACCCGGCTGGCCATCTTGAGGTCCACGTCCATGCCGTTGTGCGACAGCACCACCACCACCTTGGCCCCCTTGGCGCGCGCCTCGTTGACCCACTTCTGCATGGAATCGTCGCGGATGCCGTAGGACCAGTCGGGGATCAGATAGGCCGGGTTGGCGATCGGGGTGTAGGGGAAGGCCTGGCCGATCACCGCCACGGTCACGCCGTTGATCTCTTTCAGCACATAGGGTTTGAAGACCTGATCGCCGAAGTCGTTGGTGACGATGTTTTGGGCGACGAATTCCACCCCTGCCTTGGCGAAGTCGTTGTTGACCACCTGCTTCACCCGGTCGGCGCCAAAGGTGGCCTCCCAGTGCGGGGTCATGACGTTCACCCCGAGCAGGATGCAGGCGTCCACCATGTCCTGCGCATTGGTCCACAGCGAGGTGGCCGACCCCTGCCAGGTGTCGCCACCGTCGAGCAGCAGGGCGCCGGGACGCGAGGCGCGCACACGGTCGACCAGGGTCTTCAAGTGCGCGAAGCCGCCCACCTTGCCGTATACCCTGGCCGCCTCGACGAAGTCGAGATAGGTGAAGGCGTGCGCATCGGCCGTGCCGGGTTTGATGCCGTAATGCTTGAGGAAGGCATGCCCGACCAGGTGCGGGACCTTGCCGGACATTGAGCCCACGCCCATGTTCACGTTGGGTTCACGGAACCAGATCGGCAGCAGCTGGGCGTGGCTGTCGGTGATGTGCAGGAAGGAGACATTGCCCGCGGGCGGCATGTCGTAGTAGCCGCTGGGCAGGTTGCCGGCCAGCACGGACTTGCTGTCGAGCGCCAGGCCGGAGGCGGCGGCCGCGGCCAGGACTTGCAGGAACTCGCGTCGGGACATGGACATGGGGGATCTCCTCTCAATCAGGCGTCAGGTCGCGGCATTCTCCGGGTCCGCGCCCTTGGCGTAAATGGTAGCTATGGTCCAGCCAGGGCGGTAATCCGGGCTGAGACGGATGGCTCATGCCAGGCCGTGCGTATGGTTGAACCTAAAAACCGCAGTTGACCGCTCTTATGGCTTCGTAACAGCTCGATGATGCAAGAGATTTTGCCTCCGGTCATCCGCTCCCAGAGGGTGAACACGCTCCGCGCCCGCCTTCGGTCTTGTACGCCCGTCTGGCTGCGTTGCTCCTCCTTGC
>JAKADY010000063.1 GCA_021826065.1 Pseudomonadota bacterium | reverse complement strand
CGATCTTCATCACCCCCAGCCACAGGCACATGACCCCCGTGAGCCCCAGGGCGATCTCGAAGGCAATCTTGGCGTTGTCGAAGCCGGCCTGCATGAGGGCGGCGAAGATGCCCTGGTTGCCGTGGACCAGGTACTGGATGCAGGCGGCGATGAAGGCGCTGAGAAAAAAACCGATCCAGAGGGCGTTGAGCATGGGGGCGTATGATGCCCTAGCCCTAGACCGGATTGCACGCCCCCGGGTGTTCTAACCCGTCTACACCCCGTTCATTGCCCCGATATGAACACGCGCTGGCATTCGGTCCGCTGGCTCAGTGCGCGCACAAAAGCTGGACATCCGACTCGCCGCTGTGCGCCATCTGTTCCAGGCTGCGCAGCACGTCCAGACTCGCCGCCTCCAGCTTGTCCAGGGCAGCGATCGCCGGCAGCAGCTGGCCATCGCGGTACAACCGGATCGCCTCGACCCCATGCTGATGGAAGCGCATGTGCGGGTTCTCCATCTCGCGATAGCCCGGCAGCCGGGAAAAGCACGCCACCCCCTCGCCCTCGTAATACCACTTGCCCAGCCGGCAGGCGGTGTGGTTGGCGAAGTCGTCGGCCTGCTTGTCGGATTGACCCAGCAACACGCGATAGACCTCGAACTTGAAGACCAAATGGTCGATCTTTGCCAGCTCGATGAAGCTGCGCAGCGCGGAGGCGGCGATCGCCCCCTCCATGCGCTGTGACAGGCTCAGCATGGCCTGCATGCGCTCCGTGGCGCCTGCCCCCTGGTCGCTGAAATGCGAGGCCTGGGTGGCCAGGTTCTCCATGGCCGTGCGCGCCTCCTGGGTCTCATGCTGGATGGCCGAGACCAATTGCGAGATCTCGTTGGTGGCGTTGGCAGTGCGTTCGGCGAGCTTTCTCACCTCGTCGGCCACCACCGCGAAACCGCGCCCTTGCTCGCCGGCACGTGCCGCCTCGATGGCGGCGTTCAAGGCGAGCAGGTTGGTCTGATCGGCGATGTCCTTGATCAGGCTGACGATGCCGCCGATCTGCGCCGCACGTGTCTGCAGGCTGTCGACGCGCTCGGCGGTGGCATGCGAATCCTGTGACAGGGCCTTGAGGTTACCCGAGATGCTGGAGATGGAGGCGCGAGTGGTGGAGGAGATACCGGCTGCCTCCACCGCCCCCTTCTTCTCCTCGCGCAGATGATTGGCAAGGCCGCTCAGGCTGCGCTGGCTCTCGAGGAAGGACTGGCTAAACCTCTCCAGATGGGTGATCACCTCGCGCAGGTATCGACCCTCGTCGCGCAGCGACTGACAGGTGGCCTCCAGCGCCGCTTTCTCGCGCTCGGCCGCCTCCAATTCCCCACGCAACCGGCTGTTCTCGGCCTCGAGTGCACGGAGGTTCGCTTCCATCTCAGAGACACGCTGACGCTGACCGCTGAACAGGGCGAAGGGGTTCATGATCTCACTCCACGGGATCAGGGGTTGGGGTGGAGCAGATTACGGCAGCCTGTCACAAAAACTTAATGCCTCTAAAGCCCCCCGATCCACAGCAGCCCCAGCACCCCCAGCCACAACAGCACAGCGCGCCAGACCAGGTTCAGGCCACCCTCCAGGTCATCGGCCGTGGCCGTCTCGCCGCAGCCGAGTTCGGGCCGCAGCAACTCCCCGGCCGGCAGGTTGAGGGCACCGCCCAGCCGCACGCCCAGCGCGCCCGCGCCGGCGGCGAGGACCACCCCCTCGTTGGTGTCGCCCCAGAGGCCGGCCTGTTTGCGCCAGCAATAGAGGGCGTCCTCGAAGTTGCCGACGATGGCGAAGCTGAAGGCGGCCACGCGCGCCGGCAGCCAATCGAGGTAGAAGGCGAACTGGCGCGGGTAGGCACAGAAGGTCGGCTCGGCCTGCCAGCGCTCGCGGCACAGCGTGCTCATGCGGTAGAGCACGGCGCCGAACACGCCCAGCAAGGCGAACCAGAACAACACCCCGAAAAGCCGCGTCAGGGCCAGGATCAGGATGTGCTCGATGCCGCTGCGGGCCACCTCGGCCTCGCCCATCGCCTGGGCCGCCCCGGGCCGCCAGGCCATGAGCCTGTCCCGCGCGCGCTCAAGGTCGCCGTGACGCAGGGCCTGAACGACCTCGGCGAGCTGCAGGCTGTATTGCCGAAAACCCAGGCAGTAATACAACACGAGCACATTCCACACCCAGAGCAGGGGGGAGAAGAGGGCCTGCAGCAGCAGGCCGATCAGGGCGACCAGCAGGGCTGGTGCCAGGGCGCCGGCGATCCAGGCCAGCAGGCCGTGCTTCTGCAGACCGGCGTTGACGTGTTCCAGCAGCCAGGCCGTGTAGCGCTCCAACTGCCGCGCCGGCGGGGTCGGGTCGCGCAGCGGCTGAAAAAAGTCCCATAACAAGGCGGCCAGGATCGAGAACAGGGTCACGGGTAAGGCACCTCCACGGTCAGTCTGCCCTGGCGCCAGAGGCTGCCGGAGGCCTCATACAGCTCCACCGTGGGCATGTGGATCGCCCGCCCCTCTGCCAGCAGCGCGTCGTGCAGGGCCTGATAGGCGCGGCTGGGGCCGAGCAGCCAGGCGGCCCGCACCTCGGCGACCAGAACGCGTCGCGCCGGGATGGTGTCGATCTTGAGGGGCTGTGGGGCGGGGCTGCCCGCCGGCACCAGATAACCGATCCGGGCCTGGCGCTCGTTGCGCGGCACCTGGTCGGGATGCGAATAGAGCACGGCGAAGGCGGCACCCGGCTGGATGCCGCTGCGCTCGAGGCCACGGCGCACCTCGGGCAGCCGATCGGCCAACTTCGCATAATCGCCGGTATGCTCGACATAGGCATAGGTATAGGGCCCGCGCGTCTCGACCCGGACACTGACCGGGTTGAATCCACCCCACCAGGCATAGACCAGCACGAGCGGCAGGACGAAGGCGAGCAGGAAGGGCAGGTAACGCTTATAGTTCAAACCGAAACCTGTGACTTGCGTTACGGCCTAACATAACATAACCCATGGTCTAGAGCCGCACCAAATCTTACATTCGAGAGGAGACGCCCATGTCCGTGCCGCTTTCCGCCCTGTTTGGCCTGCTTCTCTGGCTCTGGCTGGCCGTCGGCCTGGCCAGCCCCTATCCGCCGGTCAGCGTGAAGGTTCAGGCCGTGCAACTCGGCCCGCACAGCTACTACATCCCGGGCCTGTCCGGCGCCGCCTCGCCGCAGAACGAGGGTTTCATGTCCAACGCCGGCTTCGTCATCACCCCTGCCGGGGTGGTGGTGTTCGACAGCCTGGGCACGCCCTCGCTCGCGCAGTCCATGCTCGCCGAGATCCGCAAGCTGACCGACGCCCCCATCCGGCGCGTCATCGTCAGCCACTTCCATGCCGATCACTACTATGGGCTGCAGGTGTTCAAGGACGCTGGGGCCGAGATCTGGGCCCATGCCTACGGACGCGGTGCCACCCGCACCATCGCCGCCCGGCTGCGCTTCGAACAGCGTAAGGAGATCCTCTACCCCTGGGTGACCCAGGAACAGCAGCGCTTCGTCGAGGCCGATGTGTGGCTCTCGGGCGACATCGATTTCGAGCTGGGCGGGGTGCGCTTCCAGGTGCGCCATGTCGGTCCCGCCCACTCGCCCGAGGATCTCGCGCTCTATGTGGTGGACGACGGCGTGCTCTACGCCGGCGACCTGGTCTTCAAGGGCCGCGTGCCCTTCGTCGGCGAGGCCGATTCCCGCCTGTGGCTCGCCGCCCTGGACAAGCTGATCGCCCTCGAGCCCCGCGTGCTGGTCCCCGGTCATGGCCAGGTCTCCATGGACCCTGCCGCCGACCTCACCCTCACCCGCGACTACCTGGCCTACCTGCGCCAGGAGATGGGCAAGGCGGTGGCGGAGATGATCCCCTTCGAGGAGGCCTACCTGGCCACCGACTGGTCACGCTATGAATTCCTGCCCGCCTTTCCCGAGGCCAACCGGGTCAACGCCTACAACACCTACATCCTGATGGAGAAGGAGAGCATGGGGCGCTGACCGCGCTACCCGCCCCCAGCCGCACGGGCTACAATGCCCGCTCCTGCCAACGCGAGCCGACACCGCATGACACCGCCCTCCCCCCTCGACTACCTCGTCATCACCGCCTCAGGCGAGGACCAGGTCGGCCTGGTCGACCGGCTGACCGGCCGCATCGTCGAGGCCGGCTGCAACATCGAAGAATCGCGCATGGCCCTGCTCGGCGGGCAGTTCGCCATCATCATGCTGCTGTCCGGGCGATGGGACGCGCTCACCAAGCTTGAGGACAAGCTCCCGGCGCTCGGCGAGGACCTGGGACTGGCCATCATCCACAAGCGCACGCGACACCCCGAACGTAAACAGCCCCTGGTGCCCTATCGCGTCGAGGTGGTGGCCATGGACCATCCGGGCATCGTGCACAGCCTGGCCAGCTATTTCGCCCGCCAGGGCATCAACATCGAAGAGCTGAGCACCGAGACCTATCCCGCCCCGCACACAGGCACGCCCATGTTCTCGGTCAGCATGACGGTGGGTGTGCCCGCCGACATGCACATCCCCACCCTGCGCGGTGATTTCCTCGACTACTGCGACGGGCTCAACCTGGACGCCATCTTCGAGCCGGTGCGGGCCTGATGCGCTGCCTGCGCCGACATCTGCACATCACCACCGCCCCGGGCATCAACCTGCACGACCTCACCGGCGAGATCCGCGCCCTGGTCGCCGAGAGCGGTATCCGCACCGGTTTCGTCACCGTGAGCTCGCGGCACACCACCACGGCGCTGACCATCAACGAGAACGAACCCCGACTGTTGGAGGACGTGCGCACCTTCCTCGGCAAACTGGTGCCCGCCGACGCAGGCTATCTGCACAACGACATCGCCCAGCGCGACTGCCCGCCCGACGAACCGGAAAACGCCCACGCGCACATCATCGCCATGCTGATGGGGTCCTCCGAGGCAATCCCCCTGGTGGAGGGCGAGCTCGACCTGGGGCGCTGGCAGTTGGTGCTGCTGGTCGAGCTGGACGGTCCTCGCCAGCGCACGGTCGCGGTGCAGGTCTGCGGCGATTGACGCCCGACCGTCTCAGGCCTCGATGTCGACCCCACCCCCCTGCCCGCCCCCGGCCTGGCGGCGATCTCGACCGCTGCGGGTGTCCAGCAGCACCGGCACCTGGGCGACGCGCCGGTCGGTGCGCCGGCGCTCCTCGCCCACCGGGGCGGCGGCTGCCGGCGGGGTCTCACGCCCGCCTTGCGCCGGCTCTCGCGGTTTTTGTCGGGGCGGCAGGATCAGCGGCGGCAGGTTGCGCGTACGCACGAACCGCGCCGGCGTCACCGGCGGCCGTTCGCGAATCTCGTATAGATCCTCGACCGGTGGCGCTGGGGGTGATGGCTGTACGGGCAGTCGCATGCGATGAGCCTCACGGACGAAATCCCTCTCACACAGACCTGATCATGCCGCATCGGTTTCCCGAAAAGGGGCCTGACAGGTTGACGGCGGCACACTTCCTGCGTGTGCCCCATCTGAATAACGGCAGTTCAGGCGTTCTTCAACAGGACGGCGAGCGACTCGATCCGATCGGTGGGCTGGACCCCGGCAGCCGGCGAGACCGCCTCACCCCGGCTGACCCCGCTCATGACCAGGACCGAGTCGATGCCAAAGCGCGCCGCGCCCAGGATGTCGGTCTCCATCTGGTCGCCCAGCATGACCAGGTTACGGCTGCCGGCCAGCTGCGCGGCCATCTCGAACAGGCCCGGCTGTGGCTTGCCCAGGGGCACGAAACGCAGATCGGCGCGGTCGGGAAAACGCCGGGCTAGCACCGCCTCCAGCAGCACGGCGAGGCTGCCGGCCGTCAGGCCATAGCCCTGGTGAGTGGGGTAGATCAGGTCCGGATTGGGCAGGATCAGGGGCACGTGCGCACCTCCCTCGATCTTGGCGAACAACGTGGAGATCAGCCAGTCGAGGGTCTCCAGCAGGGGGAACCCCGCCTGATCGGCCAGGACCACGGCCTCGAAATCGTCCCCGGGCGCCACCGGCCGGCCACCGGCACGCTCGACATAGACCCGGCTGTCCTCCGGTCCCAGCACCAGGCAGGCGCGGCCGACCAGCCCCTGTTCACGGAAGTGCTGCGTAAGAAGCATCCCCGCGGTGAGGATGCGCCCGGCCTCCAGCTCGAGCCCGAAACCGCGGTAACGGGCGGCGGCGTGCTCGGGCAGGCGCGCCGCCGTGTTCGACAGCAACCAGTAGGGCTTGCCCAGACGGTTCAGACGATCGATCAGCGCCACTGCACCCGGCAGGGGGCCGTCCAACGTCACCAGCACGCCGTAGGCATCCAGCAGCAGCGCGTCATAACGCGCGGTCAGGGCATCGAGGGTCAGAGGCGCGAACATGCGAGAACGATAAGG
>JAKADY010000036.1 GCA_021826065.1 Pseudomonadota bacterium | reverse complement strand
GCGAATGTTTCTTGAGATCCTCTTCGGTACTCGCTGTAGAGTCCCGATGTCAAGATCCGATCCAATCCTTTGAACCTAAAAACCGCAGTTGAACGCGCCCGAAAGCGGGCTTGTACGCCAGGCTGGCAAGGCGCGACGACGCCGCAGGGTGGGCTGCCTGCAAGGAGGAGCAACGCAGCCAGACGGGCGTACAAGACCGAAGGCGGGCGCGTAGCGTGTTCACCCTCTGGGAGAGGGTGACCGGAGGCAAAATCTCTTGCATGATCGAGCTGTTACGAAGACATAAGAGCGGTCAACTGCGGTTTTTAGGTTGAACACAGAGCACATGGGGCGATGCGAGATACGAGTCGTCACTCGATCAGATCGAGGCGTGTGGTTTGCGATTGTCGACAATCACGACCTTCAACTGATGTCCGTGCGCATGATCCCAAGGCATGGACAGCGTATAGAGGATATACGCCCGGGTTCCCTGACCTGAAAATCACCCGGATCCCGCCGGTTCGTCTTTACCGCCAGCCGATAGTCAGAAGTTGATCCGCCAGACATGCCCGAGAAGTTGCGACATACCCACGTATATTTAATATAATTAAACAATGCCAATGGTGGCATGCACAGCGAAAGGAGCTAGACGTGTCGCGCTACAAAGAACTGCAAGAACAGATCGCCGCGCTTCAGAAACAGGCCGAAGAGGCACGGCAGCAAGAAATCGCCGCTGTCATCGCCGAGATCAAGGCGAAAATGGCGGAATACGGCATTACCCTGCAGGACCTCGGGGCTGGCGGGCGCCGCCGTGGCCGCGCCAAGGCCGGCGTGGGTCAAGCCAAATACCGTAATCCCGCCACGGGCGAGACCTGGACCGGGAAGGGCCGCAAACCCGGTTGGCTGGTGCAGGCCCTGGCCCAAGGCAAGTCGCTGGCCGACTTCGCCATTTGAAGAGCATCGACGGCGGTCATTCCAATCAGTGACTGACTGACCGATCGTCCAATGACCGGTCGATTCGGATAAGGGCGGCAAAGGATACGAAGCCAACCGCAGGGTCGGGTTCCACCGCCTGTGCCGAGTCGACCGGTGTTTTCCCCCAGCCGATCGGCTGCCCTATTTGCCGCAACCGCAACGCGGTGAACGGTCATGCCTGCGCAAAGGCCTCCTGCAGGATGCGTTCCAGCTGCGCCTGATGCATTTCGTGATAGCCCGTGGCGGGCGAAGCGGATTCCGGCCTGCCGACATAGCGGATGGGTAAAGCACTGAGCTGACGCAGGTGGTAGGCCATGAATCGCCAGGCACCCTGGTTTTGCGGCTCGTCCTGGACCCACAGCAGACTTTTCGCATTGGGGTAACGCCCCAGTGCGTTCGCCAATTCCCTGTCCGGAAAGGGATAGAACTGCTCGATGCGGATGATTGCGTAATCCGTGCGACCCTCGCGCCTTTTTTCAAGATCGAAATAGATCCGCCCGCTGCAGACGATGATCGTTTGCACGCGGGCGTCATCTTGGGGCCGGGGTTCCAGCACGGGGGCGAATGCGCCCGTGGCCAATTCCTCCAGGCTGGCGATCGAATCGGGATGCCGCAACAGGCTTTTGGGCGTGAACAGGATGAGCGGCTTGCGGTAGGGCCGCAGGAGCTGACGGCGCAGGACATGGAAGAGCTGGCCGGGCATCGAGGGCTGCACGATCTGCATGTTGTCCTGGGCGGCGAGCTGCAAAAAGCGCTCGATCCGGGCCGAGGAGTGTTCCGGCCCCTGCCCTTCGTAGCCATGCGGCAGATAGAGCACCAAGCCGTTGAGCCGGCCCCATTTCGCCTCGCCGGCAGCGATGAATTGGTCGATGACCACCTGGGCGCCATTGGCGAAATCGCCGAACTGGGCCTCCCAGATCACCAGCTCCAGCGGTGAGGCGCTGGCATAGCCATACTCGAAGCCCAGGACCGCCTCCTCTGACAGCAGGGAGTCGACCACCAGGAAGTGCGCCTGATCCGGGCTCAGGTGTTGCAGGGGGACGTAAATCCCGTCCTCCCAGCGATCCCTCGCCTGGTCGTGCAGCACCGCGTGGCGGTGGAAGAAGGCGCCGCGCCCGGAATCCTGGCCGGTTAGACGCACGCCATGCCCCTCGGTGAGCAGCGTGGCATAGGCCAGGGACTCGGCCATGCCCCAGTCCAGGGGCATGCGCCCGGCGGCCATCTGCCGGCGTGCCTCCATCACCATCAACACCCGGGGATGCAGCTCGAAGCCCGCCGGCAACGTCGTGAGCCGCTCGCCGAGCGTCCGCAGTCGATCGAGGGGGACTGCCGTCACCGCTGGTGTGCGCCAGTCCTTGCCCCGATAGGGCCGCCAGTCCGCCACATAGGGCGTGTAGGGACGCTCAGGGAGCGCGGGGATGTCTTCCAAGCCCTTCTTGTAATCCTCGATCATCCCATCCGCCGCTTCGGCCGTGGTTAGGCCCAAAGCCTGCAGCCGCTCGGCGTACAGGGCGCGCACCGGCGTGTGGGCGCGGATCTTGCGGTACATCGCCGGCTGGGTGACCATGGGCTCGTCCTGCTCGTTGTGACCGAGCCGCCGGTAGCAGACGAGGTCGATCGCCACATCGCGGCGGAAGGCCATGCGGAAATCGAAGGCGATCTGCACCGCTCTGAGCACCGCCTCCGGGTCGTCGCCGTTGACGTGCAGGACGGGCGCCTCGACCATCTTCATCACATCGGTGCAGTAGAGGCTGGAGCGGGCGTCACGCGGGTCCGAGGTGGTGAAGCCGATCTGGTTGTTGACGACGATGTGCACCGTACCACCCGTCGTGAAGCCACGGGTGGCCGACATGTTGAGGGTCTCCATCACCACCCCCTGGCCGGCGATGGCGGCGTCGCCGTGGATCAGCACCGGCATGACCAGACTGCCGTCTCGGTCGCCGCGCTTCTGCTGCTGGGCGCGCACCCATCCCTCGACCACCGGGTCGACGATCTCCAGATGCGACGGGTTGAAGGCCAGGGCCAGGCGGACGGGGCCCGCCTGGGTCTGCACGGTCATGGCAAAGCCCTGGTGGTATTTGACGTCGCCGGTGAGCGCCCCCTCGGGCAGCACGGCGGACTCGTCCTCGAAGAAGGCGAGCGCGGAGCGTCCGAGGACATTGTGCAGGACGTTGAGCCGGCCCCGGTGGGCCATGCCCAGGCCGATCTCCTGGATACCGGCCTCGGCCGCGAGCTCGGCCAGGTAGTTGAGCAGGGGGATGAGCGCCTCGGCGCCTTCCAGCGAGAAACGCTTCTGCCCGACGTAGCGGGCATGGATTACCTTCTCCAGGGTCTCGGCCGCGGTGAGCTGGCGCAACAGCCAGAGGCGCCGGGCGTTGTCGACCGGGCGCAGGCCGGCCCCTCTTTCGAGCCGCTGCTGCAGCCAGCGCTTCTGGTTGGTGTCGCTCAGGTACATGTACTCGGCCGCCAGCGTCCCACAATAGGCGTCCTTGAGGCGGGCGAGGATGTTGCGCAGGGTGTCGCGCGGCGGCCCCGCCAGCGAGCCTGTCTCGAAGGATTCGTTGAGATCGCTCGCGGTCAGGCCATGGTAGGCCGGGTCGAGCTCGGGGACCTCGGGCAGCGGTTGCAGGGCCAGGGGGTCGAGGTTGGCGCGCCGGAAGCCGTGGAACCGGTAGGCGTTGATGAGCTGGAGTACCGCGACCTGACGCGCCTCGCATTGCTGCAGCGGCAGCTCGGAGGGTGGTGGCAGGATGTCACGCCGGGTCGGTTCCGGCGCGAGCCTGACCGGCGCCGCGGGCCTCCCCCGCTCCAGGCTGGTCAGGTATTCGACGTTGCCCGAATGATAGGCGCTTTCACCCATCAGCGCAGTTCGATCGGCACATAGTCCCTGCGCGTGGGGCCGGTGTAGAGCTGGCGCGGCCGCGCGATCTTGTGACCCTCGGCGGAGACCATCTCGTGCCATTGCGCGACCCAACCGGCGGTGCGTGCAAGGGCGAAGATGGCGGTGAACATGGAGGTGGGGATGCCCAGGGCCCTCAGCACGATGCCGGAATAGAAATCGACGTTGGGATAGAGCCGCTTCTGGATGAAATAGTCATCCTGCAGGGCGATCTCTTCGAGTTTCAGGGCGATGCGGAATAGCGGATCGTCATGCAGCCCCAGCTCGTCGAGCACCTCATAGCAGGTCTGGCGCATGATGGCGGCGCGCGGGTCCATGTTCTTGTAGACGCGGTGACCGAAGCCCATGAGGCGGAAGCCGCTCGCCTTGTCCTTGGCGCGGGCGATCACCTCGCCGATGCGCGAGACGTCGCCGATATCCTCCAGCATTTTCAGGACCGCCTCGTTGGCCCCGCCATGCAATGGACCCCACAAGGAGGCGATACCGGCGGCGATGCAGGCGAAGGGGTTGGCGCCGGAGGAGCCGGCCACCCGCACCGTTGAAGTCGACGCGTTCTGCTCGTGATCGGCGTGCAGGATGAGGATGCGATCCAGTGCGCGGGCCAGGATCGGATTGGGTTCATACGCCTCGCAGGGCGTGGCGAACATCATGTAGAGGAAGTTCTCCGTATAACCGAGCCGGTTCTGCGGATACATGAAGGGCTGACCCTGGTTGTACTTGTAGCTCCAGGCGGCGATGGTGGGCACTTTCGCCAGCAGACGAAAGGCTGCGACGTCGCGTTGCTCGGGGTCGAAGGGATTGGAGGAGTCGTGATAGAAGGCCGACATGGCCCCCACCATGCTGACCATGACCGCCATCGGATGGGCATCACGGCGGAAACCACGGTAAAAGGTCGCCATCTGATCGTGCAGCATGGTGTGATGACGCACGGTGGCGACGAACTCCGCCTTCTGCTGCGCCGTTGGGAGTTCCCCACGGAGCAGGAGATAGGCGACTTCCATGAAGTCGGAGTGCTGTGCCAGCTGCTCGATGGGATAGCCGCGGTAGTAGAGCAGGCCGGCTTCCCCGTCGATGTAGGTGATGCTGGAGGCGCAGCTCGCGGTGGCGATGAAACCCGGATCGAAGGTGAAGTAGCCGTGATTGCCCAGCGTGCGGATGTCGATCACATCGTTGCCGAGCGTGCCTTCCAACACGGGCAGTTCGATGGTCTGGTCGCTGTCGCTGAAGGTGATCTTGGCGGTGCGTTGGCTCATGATGGTCTCGGAAGGTGAGTTCTAGGCAGCAACAGCGCCCGGCTCGTCAGGCGGCGCGTCCCCCGGGGTGACCTCCGATCCTGGAGCGGGCCTGGGCGGACCCACGCGACACGCACGCAAGCGATCCACCACGGCGCGCAGGTCTACCGGTGGCGCCCCGCGTCCGGTCA
This sequence comes from Pseudomonadota bacterium, assembly GCA_021826065.1. Classification (GTDB taxonomy): domain Bacteria; phylum Pseudomonadota; class Gammaproteobacteria; order Burkholderiales; family Thiobacillaceae; genus JANWZL01. The sequence goes on along the minus strand of JAKADY010000036.1, from coordinate 27,266 downwards.
GCCAGTCGTACAGGTCCATGTCGGGCTGCTGCAGCAGCCGGTCGAATGCGCGCCGTCCCGGCTCGTCCAGATCAGCGTACGCGTCGCGGAGAAAGGTCTGCAGCAGGGCATCCAGCTCCAACATGCCTCGCCGGCATTGCCAGAGCAGACGATTGGGCGGCAACCGGCTCACAGCGCGCGTTTTACCAATAGAGCTTTGATTTTGCCGATGGCCGCCGTCGGGTTCAAGCCTTTGGGACAGACCTCGACGCAATTCATGATGGCGTGGCAACGGAAGAGCCGATAGGGATCCTCGAGGAAATCCAGCCGCTCCTCGGTCGCCTGGTCACGGCTGTCGGTGATGAAGCGGCAGGCCTGCAGCAGCGCCGCCGGCCCCAGGAAGCGCTTAGGGTTCCACCAGAACGAGGGGCAGGCGGTGGTGCAGCAGGCGCATAGGATGCACTCATAGAGCCCGTCGAGTTCGGCGCGCTCGGCCGGTGACTGCAGCCGCTCGCGCTCGGGTTCGGGATCGAGATTGATGAGATAGGGTTTGACCGCACGGTAGTGGCGGTAGAACTGGCTCAGGTCCACCACCAGGTCGCGTATCACCGGCAGCCTTGGCAGGGGCCGGATCTCGATCGGCTGCCTGAGTCCTGTCAACGGGGTCACGCAGGCCAGGGCATTGATGCCGTTGATGTTGAGCCCGTCGGAGCCGCACACACCCTCACGGCACGAGCGGCGAAAGGCGAGGCTGTCGTCCTGCGCCTTGATGGCGAGCAAGGCATCGAGCACCATCTTGCCGCGGGCCTCCAGCGCCACGGTGTAATCCTGCATGCGCGGCTTGGCGTCGGTTTCGGGGTTGTAACGATAGACGCGCAAATGCATCAGTAGCTGCGTTCCTTGGGCTGGAACGGCTCGACGGTCAGAGGTTTGAGCCGCACGGGTTTGTAATCCAGACGATCGCCCGCCCGGTAGTACAGGGTGTGGCGCAGCCAGCGGTCGTCGTCGCGTTTGGGGTAATCCTCGCGCGCGTGCGCACCGCGGCTTTCCTGGCGCGCCAGGGCCGAGACCAGGGTGGCCCGCGCGATGGGCAGCAGGTTTTCCAGTTCCAGCGCCTCGATGCGGGCGGTGTTGAAGACCCGGCTGCGATCGTCCAGGACCGCCGCCTGCAGACGGGCCTCGACCTCGCTGAGCTGGGCGAGCCCCTCACGCAAAAGGTCCTCGCGGCGATAGACCCCGCAATGGGTCTGCACGATGCGTTGCATGTCGCTGCGGATCTGCGCAACGCGCTCGCTGCCGCCCGTGCGGTCCCAACGGGCCAGGCGCGCCAGGGCTCGGTCTGCAGCGCTCCTCGGCAGCGGCCGGGCATAGGGGTTCTCGCGCAGATAGGCCTGCATGTGCTCGCCGGCCGCCCGCCCGAAGACCAGCAGATCAAGAAGCGAGTTGCCGCCCAGGCGGTTGGCACCGTGTACCGAGACGCAGGCGCATTCACCCGCGGCGTAGAGGCCTGGCACCGGTTCTTCCGGGCCATAGTGCTCCGGCACGACCACCTGGCCGTGCAGATTGGTGGGGATGCCACCCATCATGTAATGGACCGTCGGCGTCACCGGTATGGGGGCGCGGACCGGATCCACCCCGGCGAAGCGTATCGCGAGTTCGCGTATGCCCGGCAGTCGTTCCTGGATGACGCGCTCGCCCAGGTGATCGAGCTTGAGCAGGACATGGTCGCCGTGCTCGCCACAGCCGCGACCGGCGGCGATCTCCTGGGCGATGGCGCGTGAGACCACGTCGCGCGAGGCGAGGTCCAGGGCGTGCGGCGCGTAGCGGGTCATGAAGCGTTCGCCATCGCGGTTGATGAGATAGCCCCCCTCACCGCGACAACCCTCGGTCATGAGACAGCCCACCTCCGGTATGCCCGTGGGGTGGAACTGCCAGAACTCCATGTCCTCGAGCGGCAGGCCCGCGCGCAGGACCATGCCCAGTCCGTCGCCGGTGTTGATGAGGGCGTTGGTCGAGTGGCGAAAGATGCGCGCCGCCCCGCCGGTGGCGAGCAGGGTGGCGCGCGCCTCGAAGAGCCAGGGCTCGCCCGTCTCGATCTCCAAGGCCACCACACCGAGGACATAGCCCTCGTCGTCGCGCACCAGGTCCAAGGCGAAGAACTCGTCGAAAAACTGGGTGCGCGCGGCGATGTTCTGCTGGTAGAGGGTATGCAGCAGCGCGTGTCCGGTACGGTCGGCCGCCGCACAGGTACGCACGGCCTGCTCACCACCGTAGTGCTTGGACTGGCCGCCGAAAGGGCGTTGATAGATCTTGCCGTCGGGCAGCCGCGAAAAGGGCAGCCCCATGTGCTCCAGCTCGTAGACCACCGCGGCGGCATTGCGACACATGAACTCGATGGCGTCCTGGTCGCCCAGGTAGTCCGACCCCTTGACCGTGTCGTACATGTGCCAGTGCCAGTGGTCCTCCGACACGTTGCCCAGCGCCGCCGTGATGCCACCCTGCGCCGAGACGGTGTGGGAGCGCGTGGGAAAGACCTTGGACAGCACCGCCACCTTGTGCGCATTGCGCGCAAGCGTCAGGGCGGCCCGCAGGCCGGCCCCGCCGCCGCCGACGATCACCGCGTCGAAGCTGCGTTTGGCGATCATGCCGTGCCCCACAGGATGGCCGCCGCCCAGAGCAGACATCCGGCATAGAGCAAACCGAACGCCAGGTAGAGTGCGAGCCGCAGGCCCAGGACGTGGACGTAATCGATCAGGATCTCGCGCAGCCCGATCCAGGCGTGCAGGAGCGCGGCGGCGATGAAGATCAGCGTGGCGAGTTTGACGATGAGCGGATCGAACAGGCCTCGCCACGCCGTGTAGTCGAGGGGCGCGTGAATCGCGGCATAGAGCGCGAAGGCGGGCAGGTAGAGGGCCATCACCACGGCGCTGGCCCGCTGCCAGAGCCACAGGTCGAGTCCGCGTCGGGCACCCGCCACCGTGCGCATCACCCCACCGCCCAGGCCAGTGTCAGCAGTAGGGCCAGCGCGACACTGGCGAACGCGCTCAGGCGTGCCGGTCGTCTGTCCTTGCCCCAGCCCAGATCCATGGCCAGATGACGTAGGCCGGCCAGGAAGTGGTGCAAGGTCGCCCAGACGAGACCGAGCGCCAGCAGGAAACCGGGCACGCTGGCGAAAAAACCCACCACGCAGGCATAGCCCTCCGGCGAGTCCAGGCTCAGCATAAAGGCATAGAGCAACAGCGGTGTCGCCAGGGCCAGCAGGGCACCGCTGACCCGATGCAGGATGGAGACCCAGCCGCCGATCGGCAGACGGATCCGCAGCAGATTGAGATAGAACGGGCGGCCGTCCGCCATGTCAGTACGCGCCGGGCCGCCCCAAGCGGACTGACAGCCCCCCCGGGGGGCGGTGAGCATAGCGAGCCGGGGGTCGTTTCATCCTAGGCCGCGGCCGCGACCGCGGCCGGGATGCGCTCGATCAGCCGCGGGTCGAAGGGCTTGGGCAGGATGTAGTCGCGCCCGAAAGCGAGCCGCTCCAGGTCGTAGGCCTTCAGCACCGCCTCCGGCACCGACTCGCGGGCGAGCTCGGCCAGGGCGCGGGCCGCGGCCACGAGCATGGGCTGGGTGATGCGCCGCGCGCGGGCATCCAGGGCGCCGCGGAAGATGAAGGGGAAACCCAGCACGTTGTTGACCTGGTTAGGATAGTCGGAGCGGCCTGTGGCCATCACCAGGTCATCGCGTGCGGCATGGGCCTCGGCCGGCAGGATCTCCGGGTCCGGGTTGGCCAGGGCGAAGACAATGGGGCGTGGGGCCATGCTGCGCACCATGTCGGGCGTGACCAGGTTGGGACCGGACACGCCGACGAAGACATCCGCCCCCACCATCGCCTCGGCCAGGGTGCGCGCCGAGGTTTCGCGGGCGAAGGCGCGCTTGAATTCGTTGAGATCCGTACGGCCGGCGTGGATCACCCCGCGGCTGTCGACCAGGGTGATATGTTCGCGCGGCACGCCCATCTGCACGAGCAGGTTCATCGAGGCGATGCCGGCCGCCCCCGCCCCCAGGCAGACGATGCGCACCGCATCCAGGGCCTTGTCCTGGATGTACACGGCATTGATGAGACCGGCACAGATGATGACCGCCGTGCCGTGCTGGTCGTCGTGGAAGACCGGGATGTCCAGGGCCTCGGTCAGCCGCCGCTCGATCTCGAAACAGTGCGGCGCAGCGATGTCCTCTAGGTTGATGCCGCCGAAGGTGGGCGAGATGTTGATCACGGTCTGTATGAACTCATCGACGGAATTCGCTTTTATTTCAATGTCGAAGACGTCGATGTTGGCAAATCGCTTGAACAGTACCCCCTTGCCCTCCATCACGGGTTTCGCCGCCAGCGGGCCCAGGTTGCCGAGCCCCAGGATGGCGCTGCCGTCGGTCACCACCGCCACCAGGTTGCCCTTGCTGGTGTAGCGGTAGGCGTTGGCGGGGTCGCGCGCGATCTCGCGCACCGGCTCGGCCACGCCGGGGGTGTAGGCGAGCGACAGATCGGCCTGGGTGACGCAGGGTTTGGACGGCTCGACCGAGATCTTTCCCGGCTTCGGTTGTTCGTGGTAGGCCAGGGCGCGGGTCTTGAGATCAGTCATGGGCAGGGGCGATCAGTGAAACTCATTTAGAATAATCCCAGATTGTCCATTAGGACGCGGGAAGGCGCGAAGCCCATGATCGAGCCAGCTTGCGCGCGACGGTCGCAGGCGAGGTTGAACACCTCGCCGAGAAGTTGCGCGCGAGATGGCCGATCAGGGGCGAGCGAGGCCCGCGTAGGCCATGCAGCCGGTTCGGCACACGCAGCGTTGGCACTCGGCATGACCTGCCTGAAGGCACAGGCCGGTCTAATGGACAATCTGGGATAATACCTTAACCCAACTCCCACCCTCGCCTCCCATCATGCACAGCCTGTTCGACACCCGCGTAAGCTTCGACGCCGGCCACGGCAAGACCGCCACCCTGTACTCCCTGCCCCGACTGGAAAAGGCCGGCATCGGACCGATCTCGCGGCTGCCGGTGTCGATCCGCATCGTCCTGGAATCGGTCCTGCGCAACTTCGACGGGCTCAAGATCACCGAACAGCACGTGCGTTCCTTGGCCAACTGGCAACCGAACGCCCCGCGCACCGAGGAGATCCCCTTCGTCGTCGCCCGCATCCTGTTGCAGGACTTCACCGGCGTGCCCCTGCTCGCCGATCTCGCCGCCATGCGCAGCGCCGCGGCGCGCGCCGGCAAGGACCCCCGGCGCATCGAACCCTTGGCCCCGGTCGAGATGGTGGTCGACCACTCGGTGCAGGTGGACGTCTGGGGCCAACCCGATGCGCTCAGGCGGAACATGGAGATCGAGTTCGAGCGCAACCGCGAGCGCTACCAGTTCCTGAAATGGGGCATGCAGGCCTTCGACACCTTCCGCGTGGTGCCGCCCGGCGTGGGCATCGTCCACCAGGTCAACATGGAATACCTGGCGCGTGGCGTGATGGTGAAGGACGCGGTGTGCTACCCGGACACGCTGGTCGGCACCGACTCGCACACCACCATGATCAACGGCCTGGGCGTGGTCGGCTGGGGCGTGGGCGGCATCGAGGCCGAAGCCGGCATGCTGGGCCAGCCGGTCTACTTCCTCACCCCCGACGTGGTGGGCGTGCACCTGACCGGCACGCCTGAGCCGGGTGTGACCGCCACGGACATCGTGCTGACGCTAACCGAGATGCTGCGCCGCGCCAAGGTGGTCGGCAAGTTCGTCGAGTTCTTCGGCGAGGGCGCCGCCCGCCTGCCGGTCACCGACCGGGCCACCATCGCCAACATGGCCCCCGAATACGGGGCGACCATGGGCTTCTTCCCGGTGGACGAGGCGACCTGCGCCTACTATCTCGCCACCGGCCGCAGCCCCGAACAGGTCGATCTGATCCGCAACTATTTCAAGGCACAGGGCCTGTTCGGCATCCCCGCCGAGGGCCAGTGTGACTACAGCCAGGTCCTCACCCTGGACCTCGCCAGCGTAAAACCCTCGGTGGCCGGCCCCAGGCGCCCTCAGGACCGCATCAACCTCTATGCGCTTAAGGAGAGCTTCCGCACCCTGCTCACCCTGCCCCCCGCCGACGGCGGTTATGGCAAGGCGGAGGCCAGCCTGCACGAGGATCACCCGCTTGAGACGGGCGGCACGCTCCGGCACGGCGACGTGGTCATCGCCGCCATCACCTCCTGCACCAACACCTCCAACCCTGGCGTCATGCTCGCCGCCGGACTGCTGGCGAAGAAGGCGGTGGAGAAAGGCATGTACACCCCGGCCCACGTCAAGACCAGCATGGGGCCGGGCTCGCGGGCGGTGACCGAATACCTCAGGAGCTCGGGCCTGCTCGGTTACCTGGAGCAGCTCGGCTTCGGCGTGGTTGGCTATGGCTGCACCACCTGCATCGGTAACTCCGGGCCTCTGCCCCCCGCGGTGGAGAAGGCCATCCTCGACCACGATCTGGTCGCCTGCGCGGTGCTGTCCGGCAACCGCAATTTCGAGGCGCGGGTGCACCAGAACGTCAAGGCGAACTTCCTGATGAGCCCGCCCCTGGTGGTGGCCTTTGCGCTCGCCGGGCGGGTGGACATCGACATGGCGCGCGAGCCCATTGGCCAGGGCAAGGACGGCCCCGTCTATCTTCGCGACATCTGGCCCAGCCCGGAGGAGGTCGCCGCCCTGCTGCCCAAGGCGGAGGACGCCCGCCTCTATGCCGGCCTCTACGCCGACCTCGCCCGCGACAACCCCCTTTGGGACGCGGTCCCCGCCCCCACCGGCGAGGTCTATGCCTGGGACCCGAGTTCCACCTACATCCAGGAGCCCCCCTTCTTCAAACAGGCCCGCAAGCCCGACCCCGTCATCCGCGGCGCCCGTGCGCTCGCCATCTTCGGCGACTCCGTCACCACCGACCACATCAGCCCGGCCGGCGGCATCAAACCCAACTCGCCAGCGGGTAAATATCTGCTCGAACACGGCGTCAGCCAAGCGGAGTTCAACAGCTACGGGGCCCGGCGCGGCAACCACGAGGTGATGATGCGCGGCACCTTCGCCAACGTGCGCATCCGCAACCTGATGTTGCCCGGCTCCGAGGGCGGCGTGACGGTGCACCAGCCCTCCGGCACGCAGATGTCGATCTATGATGCCGCCATGCGCTATCAGAAGGAGAACGTGCCCCTGCTGGTCTTCGCCGGTGAGGAATACGGCACCGGCTCCTCACGCGACTGGGCGGCCAAGGGGACGCAACTCCTGGGGGTCAGGGCCGTCATCGCCAAGAGCTTCGAGCGCATCCACCGCGCCAACCTGGCCGGTATGGGCGTGCTGCCCCTGCAGTTCACCGCCGGCATGGGGGCCGACAGCCTGGGCTTGACCGGGGCCGAGACCTTCGACCTGGAGGGGCTGGAACAGGGGCTCACACCGCAACAGTCGTTGACGCTGGTCATCCACCGGCCCGGCGGTGAACGGCAAGATGTGCCGCTCATCCTGCGCCTGGACACCCCCATCGAGATCGAATACTTCCAGTCGGGTGGCATCCTGCCCTACGTCCTGGCGCATTTGTTGTCCTGATCGATCACCGAGGAGACTGCAATGCACAAAAAAATACTCAAGACCCTGATGCTGGCGCTGGTCCTGTTCGGCACGCCGGCGGTGGCACAGCAAGTCCCGTTCAACCCCTGGCTGCAATACGTCCCCCAGCCCACCTATACCGTGCCCTTCTTCGTGCCCATGCTGCTCGGGCCGCAGCCCAAACCGCAAAAGCCCTACACCATGCGGCGGGTGATCCCGCAGCAGGAGAAGGTGCAGATGATGCAGATGATGCTGCCCATCATGACCTTCTTCCTGCGCATGGACATGGCCGATGCCATGAACTACTTCGCGCGCAAGTACAAGGCCAAGGAGGGGCTGAAGTTCGACGAGGTCAAGGAGTCGCTCTTCCTGCGCGCCAACCAGCTCAACTTCAAGTTCGTCGGCGAAAACCTGATGTGGAAGGACTTCCGCGCCGTGCTCGGCGACGAGGAGGCCCCGCGCATCGAGGTCTACTCCTTCTGCGACATCGCCGTCGGTCGCGACCTGCTCAAGATCGCCCCCGAATTCATCGTCTTCCTCCCCTGCCGCATTGCCATCATGGAAGACGCCGACAAGAACATCTGGGTGCTGATGCTCGACTGGAACATGGACTGGGTGGCCGGCTTCGAGCGCCAGCTCGGCATCACCGACGAGTTGTGGAAGGGCGCGATCGAGATCAACCGCAAGATGGACGAGATCATGCGCGCCGCCGCGGAGGGGGAGATCTGACTCCCCTTTCGTTATTGATCCGAAACTTTATCAAGTTGCCCCTCCCCCTCAGGGGGAGGGTTGGGGTGAGGGAAACGGACAGGATTTTCATCTTTCGGGGGGCTTGTAGATACTGTGATCACGGTCAAGCGATCTGAGGTTCCAACCCATGCTTGCGGTGATCGAAGTGCGTAGGTCGGCAATCCCTTGCCGACATCCACCCATGCCATACGCACGTCCGAACATCGATCAGACCAACGACCGGCGGCATGGGTATGCCGCCCTACGGCGTTCATACCCGAAAACGTAGGAAGGCAAGTTCATTCGTTTTGGATCAATAAGCAGACGGCACGAACGCCCGAGGCGCTCGTTTCCATGAGATCGACGAGCCCAGCTTTTCTGAGAAAGACGACCAAACACCGGCCTACTTGTGGATTTTCAGCCAATGCACGGCGGTTGACCTGCCCCTGGGCTCAGACCCGATAATGCCGCCATCGGCATTTGCGGCCGCAATACTTCGGGCCGGCTAGAGGCGGGTGCGTTGTGGCGCCTTGCGATAGCGGCATATCGCAGCGTCACCGCGTCGGGTGAGCGCATCCTGATTCGCTGCCGGCGCAGCCGTCGTATGCATGAGCTCAAACGGATCGGGCTATGCCCCGTTGCTGCCATCTCTGGGGACTGATGCTTGAGCGAGACCAGACGCCATTATGGGTCTCTTTGTGGGCCGATGGGATCGATCGCCAGCACGGACTGCCCGCAGACCGGCCGACTGCTCTCAGAGCCAGACCATAAGCCCGGTCTCGAAGGGGTGGGTCAGCAGCTCGTGGTAGGGATAGACGCGGATGCGGTAGAGCAGCCGGCCGCAGAGCTCGGGGGTGAGCTCCAGGGCGAACTCGCACTCGCTGCCGTTGCACTGGACGGCTTCGAACTTCACCTGACTCAGGTCCTTGTCCTGGCCGCTCTTGGAGGCGCGGCCGATGAGCAGTTCGACGCGCACGTCGTCGGGAGTGAGGCCGTTCAAGTTGACCGCGACCCTGAGCTCCATGCCCTCGCCGAAGGTGATGCGGCGGCGCGGCTCGTCCAGCCGGCGGATGCTCACGCCGCTCCAAGCCCCGCGCACCTTGGCTTTCCACTCGGCCAGCGCCTTGGCCGCGGCGAAGTTGTCCGCTGAGTAACGACGCCACTGGCGGCTGGCCGGGGCGTAGAAGCGGTTGACATATTCCACCACCATGCGCGTGGAGTTGTAGCGCGGCAGCAGGGTAGCGATGGAGCGCTTGGCCATGCGCACCCAGTCCGGCGAGAAGCCGAGCTCATTGCGCCGGTAGTACATGGGGATGACCTGGTCCTGCAGCAGCTCGTAGAGATCGCGTGCGTCCTCCTGGTTACGGCGGGCGTCGTCGTAATACTCGGGCGCCGGGCGGATGGCCCAGCCGTTGGTGCCGTCGTAGCCCTCGCCCCACCAGCCGTCCAGCACGGAGAGGTTGATCACCCCGTTCATACCGGCCTTCATGCCCGAGGTGCCGGAGGCCTCCAGCGGATAGATGGGGTTGTTGAGCCACACGTCGCAGCCGGAGACCAGGCGTCGGGCAAGCCCCAGGTCGTAGCCCTCGACCAGCAGGAACTTGCCCTCGAATTCAGTGCTGCGCGTGATCTCGTGAATGCGGCGGATCAGCTCCTGGCCCGGCTTATCGGCGGGGTGGGCCTTGCCGGCGAAGATGAACAGCACCGGGCGCTTGCTGTCGTGGACGATCTCGCGCAGCCAGTCCATGTTCTCGAACAACAGGGTGGCCCGTTTGTAGGTGGCGAAGCGACGCGCGAAGCCGATGGTGAGCACATTGGGGTCGAGCGGGTTGGCGTTTTTCAACATGCGCTCGAGGTGCGCCTCGGAACCATGGTTGCGCAAATGCTGCTGGGTATAGCGGTAGCGCACGGTGTGCAACATTTGCGCCTTGAGCGCCTGGTGCACCGACCAGAATTGGTTGTCAGGGATGCTCTCGACCTTGCGCCAGAACTCGACATCGCGCAGACGCCGGCGCCACTCGTAGCCCAGCTTGTTGTCGAACATGTCCTGCCAGTCCTGCGCCAGCACGGTGGGCACGTGGACACCGTTGGTGATGTAGGTCATGGGTGACTCTTGCGGCGAGACCTGCGGCCACATGTCGGCGCAGATGCGGGCGGAGACGTCGCCGTGGATGCGTGAGACGCCGTTGTGGTGGCGCGAGCCGGTGATGGCCAGTTTGGTCATGTTGAAATCCTGACCATGCCCGGCGCTGCCCAGACGCATGAACTCCTCGCGCGAGACACCCAAATCGGTGCAGCAGTTGCCGAAGTAGTCCCAGATCATCTCCTCGGCGAAGTGGTCGTGCCCGGCCGGCACCGGCGTGTGAGTGGTGAACACGGTGGAGGCGGCCACCGCCTCCAGCGCGGCGTGGAAGGGCAGCCCGTTCTTGACCTTGCGGCGGATGCGCTCCAGCACCAGGAAGGCGGCATGGCCCTCGTTGATGTGGTAGACGGTGGGCTTGATGCCCAGCTGCTCCAGGGCGCGGATACCGCCCACGCCGAGAACGATCTCCTGCTGGATGCGGGTGTGGCGGTCGCCGCCGTAGAGCTGGTGGGTGATGTAGCGGTCCTCGGCGCGGTTTACGGCCAAGTCGGTGTCGAGCAGGTAGAGCTTGATGTGGCCGATATGGGCGACCCAGACCTTGACCTCCACGCGGCGGCCGGGCATCTCGACGTGCACGTGCACCTCGCTGCCGTCCTCGCGCCGGGCGGGCTCGATGGGCAGGTCGTCGAAGTCCGAGTCTGTGTAGGTGGCGATCTGGTTGCCATCGTTGTCAATCCTCTGGGCGAAATAGCCCTGCCGATAGAGCAGCCCCACGGCCACGAAGGGCAGCCGCAGGTCGGAGGCGCTCTTGCAGTGGTCGCCGGCGAGGATGCCCAGGCCCCCGGAGTAGATCGGGAAGCTCTCATGGAAGCCGTATTCGGCGCAGAAATAGGCGATCAGGTCCCCTGCCTTGAGGTCCAGATGCTGCTCCAGGCGCAGCGGCTCGCTCAGATAGGTATCGAAGGCGGAGAGCACCCGGTTGTAGTTGCCGAGGAAGATGTGGTCCTCGGCAGCGTCGACCAGGCGCTGCTCGTCCACCCGCTTGAGAAAGGCCTTGGGGTTGTGGCCGACGGCATCCCACAGGCCCGGGTGTAAACGGGCGAACAAGGTACGGGTCGTTTGGTCCCAGCTGTACCAGAGGTTTTCCGACAGCTCGGTCAGACGCGACAGACGACGGGGTATGCGGGGGTTGACCTCGACGACGAAAGGGGTACCGGGTTTCATGTTCTTCTTCCTTGTACTGCGGGTGAATCGGGCGATCGACACCGCCGGGCTAGCCGGCCGGCGGCCAGGATCTCACAGACGGATGAAATGTTCGCGATAGTACTTGAGCTCGGCGATGGACTCGTAGATGTCGGCCAGCGCCGTGTGCTTGTTCTCCTTCTTGAATCCGTCCTTGAGCTCGGGCCGCCAGCGCGCGGCCAGCTCCTTGAGTGTGGAGACATCCAGGTTGCGGTAGTGGAAGTAGTCTTCCAGCCTGGGCATGTAGCGCGCCAGGAAGCGGCGATCCTGGCAGATGGAGTTGCCGCACATGGGCGAGGTGCGGCGGGGCACGTGCTTCTGCATGAAGGCCAGCATCTGCGCCTCGACATCGGCCTCGGTCAGCCGCGAGGCGCGCACCTTGTCGATCAGGCCGGACTTGCCATGGGTCCCCTTGTTCCAGCTGTCCATGGCGTCGAGCACCTCGTCGGGCTGATGGACGACCAGCACCGGCCCCTCCTCCACCGTCTCCAGGTGTTTGTCAGTGACCACCAGGGCGACTTCGAGGATGCGGTTGGTGTGCGGGTCGAGCCCGGTCATTTCCATGTCGAGCCAGACCAGATGGGTGTTACATTGCGGCATTGGGCCTCCTCAAGAGCATGCGCGCGTATTGTGGCATAATGGCCCAAAGTCGTCCCCAGATGGACCTAATACCATGATATTAAAGTAGTTTTTTCTGCGGACCCATGCCTGCCTTCACCGCCGTCTTCGTCGCCTTCTTCGTCCTGACCTTCGGGCTGCGCCTATGGCTGGCGTTGCGTCAGATGCGGCATGTGTGGATCAACCGCGGCGCGGTTCCGGCGGCCTTCGCCGACAGCATCTCCTTGGAGCAGCACCAGCGGGCGGCCGACTACACCCTGGCCAAGATGCGGCTGTCCATCGTCCACCTCGCGCTGGAGGCGGCGCTGCTGTGGCTCTTCACCCTGGGCGGAGGTCTCCAGTGGCTGCACGAGCTGACCGCGGCCTGGGTGGAGAGCCCGCTGCTGCAGGGCACGCTGCTGCTGTTGTCCCTGGCCGCCTTGCTGTCCGCGGCGGAGATCCCTTTGTCGCTGTACCGTCAGTTCCGCATCGAGGCCCGCTTCGGCTTCAACCGCCAGGGCCTGGCCGGGTTCGTGGCCGATCTGGCCAAACAGGCGCTGCTGGCGCTGGTCCTGGGCGGCCCGCTCATCCTGCTGGTGCTATGGCTGATGGGGGCCATGGGCGAGGCCTGGTGGCTGTGGGTGTGGCTCGCCTGGGCGGGCTTCAACCTGCTTGTGCTGGCGGTCTACCCCACCCTGATCGCCCCGATCTTCAACAAGTTCACACCGCTGGCCGACGCGGCCCTCCGGCAACGCATCGAGCGGCTGCTCGCGCGCACCGGCTTCAAGTCCGACGGGGTGTTCGTGATGGACGGCTCGCGCCGCTCCAGCCACGGCAACGCCTATTTCACCGGACTGGGCCGCTCGAAGCGCATCGTATTCTTCGACACCCTGCTCTCCCAGCTCACCCCGGATCAGACCGAGGCAGTGCTGGCGCACGAGCTGGGCCACTTCAAGCGGCACCATGTCGCCAAACGCATCGTCCTCATGTTCGGCATGAGCCTGGCCCTGCTGTGGGTGCTGGCCTGGCTAAAGGCGTCGACCTGGTTCTACCAGGGGCTCAATGTCGCGGCGCAGACCGACGCCATCGCCCTTGCCCTCTTCTTCCTGGTGCTGCCGGTGTTTCTGTTCCCTTTGACGCCGCTGGCGAGCCTGTACTCGCGCAAACACGAGTTCGAGGCCGACGCCTTCGCCGCGGAGCACAGCCAGCCTGAGCACCTGATCGGGGCGCTTACGCGGCTCTATCGGGACAACGCCGCCACGCTCACGCCGGACCCGATCTACTCGATCTTCTATGACAGCCATCCCAGGGCGACGGAACGCATCGCCCGGCTGGCCAATCTCAACCCTATGTCCGCACAGCCGCTGCGTGCCTAAACCCGATGCCCGATGTGACGACACACAGCACCGATCGCAGCATCCCCAAGCCCTATCCCGCCCCCTTGCGGGGTGCGGGGTGATTCACGATCGGCCAAGCCGATCTCCATCGTCATGAGGAGGAATACATGAAAGCCCCGTTGTTGACCCTGGCCCTGTGCGCCCTGCCCCTGGCTGCGACGGCCAACCCCTTCGCCAAAGGCGATGTCAAGGCCGGCGAGAAGCTGCACAAGGAGCTATGCCAGTCCTGTCATGCCGGCCGCTTCGGCGGCGACGGCTCGAAGATCTACACCCGGGCCGACCGGCGGGTGAAGAGTGCCGAGGGCCTCAAGCAACAGATCGCTGCCTGCAACAGCATGCTCGGCACCCAGCTCTTCCCCGAGGACGAGGCGAATCTGGGTGCCAACCTGAACGCCAGGTATTACAAGTTCAAGTAGGGCGGTGACGGCATGAGCGCCCAGCCCACTGAGCTGGCCAAGGGCCACTGCAAGCCCTGTGAGGGCGGCACCCCGCTCACCCAGGCCGAGATCGACGCGCTGCTGCCGCAGCTCCGCGGCTGGGCGGTGGTCGACGGCGTGCTGCGCAAGGAGTTCCGCTTCGGCAACCATTACGAGACCCTGGCATTCGTCAACGCCCTGGCCTGGATCTCGCACCGCGAGGACCACCACCCCGACCTCACGGTGGGCTACAACACCTGCCGGGTCTCTTACGTCACCCACGCCGTCAAAGGCCTCTCGCACAACGACTTCATCTGCGCAGCCAAGATCGATGTCCTGTTCGATCTCTGACCTGCCCGCCTGTTGCCCCGGCCCGCGCTGCCCGTGACCGAGCGGCTGGGTCGTGTGATCGCCGTCTACGGCCGACGCTACCGCGTGGCTGTGGACGGCCGCGAACTGGAATGCGTCACCCGCGGCAAAAAGGGCGGCGTGGCCTGCAACGACCGCGTCGTCGTGCGCGAGACCGGCGCCGACTCCGGTGTCATCGAGCGCGTCCTGCCGCGCGACAACCTGCTGTGGCGCTCGGACGAACACCGTGCCAAGCTGCTCGCCGCCAACGTCGATCAGGTGCTGGTGGTCACGGCCGCGGTGCCGACCCCGCGCGAAGAGTTGCTCGACCGCAGCCTGGTGGCCGCCGAGGCGGCGGGAATCCGCGCGCTGATCGTCATCAACAAGACCGATCTGCCCGAGACCGCCGCCTATATTCAACGGCTCAGCCCTTATGCTGAGCTGGGCTACCCGCTCATCCCGCTGTCCGCCCGGACGGACGTGACACCGCTCAGGCCTTGGCTCGTCGATCGTGTCTCGGTGTTGGTCGGTGCCTCTGGCATGGGCAAGAGCACCCTGGTCAATGCCCTGGTGCCACAAGCGCAGGCCGCCACCGGCGAGACCTCGGAGGCCCTGGACGCTGGGCGCCACACCACCACCCACACCCGGCTCTATCCCCTGCCTGGCGGCGGTGCGTTGATCGACTCACCCGGCATGCAGGAATTCGGCCTGCGTCATCTGGGCCTGGCGGAGGTACAAGCGGCGTTTCCCGAATTCCGCCGCCTGGCCGGACAGTGCCGCTTCCACAACTGCCGCCACCTGCAGGAACCCGACTGTGCCGTGCGCGCCGCGGTCGACTCGGGGACGATCCTGCGCGCGCGTTGGCGGGTGTACCAGGATATCCTGCGCGAAAACGCCCAGATTGGCCATTGAGCGCCTGGTCAAGCCGGTGTGGGCATACTAGAGTGAAATGGTCAACCATTTCACCGGAGGCCCCATGTCCCGCTTTTTTCCCCCGGCCTTGCTGGCGGCCTTGCTGCTCGGCGCCGTGGGCGGCGCCAAGGCCGAGGCCCGCTTCGTGCAGACCCCCTACGCCCCACCCAAGGTGGTACTGGACATCTATCTCGACGACCCCGCCAAGCTAGGGGCGGCCTTGTATTGGCTGCGCGGCATCATCCTGCCCCTGTCGGCACCACCCTACGACTACGACCCGGAGACCATCAAGGTGGTCTTGCACGGCACCGAGCTCGTCACCCTGGCGAAAAAGAACGAAGCGAAATACCGCGAGGTGGTGCAGCGCATGCGCTATTACGCGGACAAGGGCATCGAGTTCAAGGTCTGCGGCCTGGCGTTGGAGGATTATGGCTACACGCTCAAGGACCTGCAGGACTTCGTCCAGGTCGTGCCCTCGGCCATGACCGAGCTCATTCACTGGCAGAACCAGGGCTATGCCCTGATCACGCCGCAGATCCTCGACAAGAAGTTCAATATCGAGGACATACGCTAGTCAGGACAACCGTTCCTTGTGCGGTTGGCGCGACGAGGGTAGCGACTGCCGTCGCGCCTACGCGAGACGGCAACGATGTGTAAGGTGAGCCTACTCCGGCCAGTTGCGGATGTAGCGCTTGAGCAGCGAGTTCTCGAAGTTCGCCTGCTTGAGGCAGGCCTTGGCCACGTCGTGGAAGGAGATGACGCCGACGAGCTGGTTGTTGTCCATCACCACCAGGTGGCTGAGCCGGCTCTTGGTCAGCACGTCACGGGCGTAGTCCACGCTGTCGTCGGGGCTGCACAGCAGGGGTTCCTTTTCCATCAGCTCGCTCACCCGCACGTCCGCCAGGGAGCAGCCGCGCGCGTGCATGCCGCGCAGGATGTCGCGCTCGGTGATGAAGCCGACCATCTTGCCGTTGTGCATCACCACCAGGGAGCCGATGTCTTTCTCGACCATGCGCTTGACCGCCTCGGACACCGGGGCCTCCGGCTCTATGGCATAGATCTCGCTGCCGGCCTTAACCGACAACACATCGCGTACGAACATGATAAACCTCCGGCTAGCGCGTTTTCAGGGGCGGACCAGGGCGGCCTCGACCTCATCGCGTTTGGCCTTGCCGGCCAGCAGCTCGACCAGGCTCAGGGCGAAGTCCAGGGCGGTACCCGGCCCGCGCGAGGTGACCACCTTGCCGTCGACCACCACAGGCTCACCGACATAGTGGGCGCCGGGCACCGGCAGCTTGTCCACCATGCCGGGATAACCGGTGATCCGCCGGCCATCCAGCAATCCAGCGGCCGCCAGCGCCATGGGCGCGGCGCAGATGGCGGCGGTGTAGCGCCCGCCGGCGGCATGGCGTTTGAGCAAGGCCTGGATGCGCGCGTCGTTCTTGAGGTGTTCCGACCCTGGCATGCCGCCGGGCAGGACCACCATGTCGAAATCGCGCGCCAAGACGGCGTCCAGATCGACGTCCGGCTGTACACGCATGCCGCGGCTGCCCTGGACGAGCCCGGGGGTGAGGCCGGCGGTGATGACCTCGATGCCGGCGCGGCGCAGGATGTCGACGATGGTGGTGGCCTCCAGGTCCTCGAAGCCTGGGGCCAGCGGTACCAGCACGCTAAGCATGGTGCTTCTCCTTTTGCTTGTGGGTCTTCAGCAGGCGCAACGCCTCGCGGGTCGAGCGGTCGGCGCAGTCGCCGATGGACAGGCCATGGAAATAGTTGCCGGTCAGGAACACCGTCTTGTCACGGATCATCTCGTCGATCTCCGCCAGCAGCTCGACGTGCTGCACCTCGGGCGCAGGCAGGCGGTTGGCGACCTCGCGCCGTTCGACGATGTCCTCGGGACCTATGCCCAGGACCTCGCAGATGCGGTCGAGCTTGCCCTCGGCGTCGAGACGGCGCGGGCGGAAGTGGAAGGTGAAGCCGCGCAGTTTGGGATGCGGCAGCGGGTCGCGGCTGACCACCGAGTAGAAGGCATCGTTCACCCCGATGAGGCCGGCAAGCGCGGGCAGACGCACGCGCTCGGCAGGGACCACGACCGCCACCGACTCGATGTCGGCCATGGGCAGGGTGCTGAGCCGCGTGGCGATCTCGGGATGCGCCTGAACCAATAGGTGCGCGGCGACATCGGCTGGCGTGGCGATGGCCAGATAACGGCAGCGCAGCGTCCTGCCGTCGGTCGTGACCTCATAGCTGTTGGCGACACGCCTCACCGCGGTGACCGCGGCCCCGCTGCTCACCTCGAAGGAGGCGTCCTCGGCGATGGCCTCGGCCAGGCCCTGCAGCCCGCTCACCCAGGTGTACTTGCGCGGCGCCGATTTCATGCGCGGCTTGCGCCGGAACAGCCATTGCGCCGGGAATCCGTCGGCCGGCTGTGACAACACGGCGGCGAACGCGGGCGAGAGCAGACGCGCATAGTTGCGTCGGCCGAACAGGGCGCCGTAGTAATCGGCAAGGCTCGCCCCCTGTTTGCGACTGCGCGCCAGCCCCACCGGCAGGTTCAGCAGCAGCTCGAACCAGCCGAGCCGGGCGAGCGGCGACTGCAGCCGCTTGCCGTCGAGGTAGCGGTAGCCCAGTTTGCGCCGCTCGACCAGGTCATCGAGCCCATGGCGCTCCTGCAGGACCTGCAACAGGTTTTTGTAGGAGTTGTAGGCGGTGTGCGCCCCCAGCTCGACCCAGAAGCCCGGCTCCACCCGCCAGGTGTGCAGACAGCCCCCGACGCGCTGTTCCTTTTCCAGCACGAGGATGGAGAGCCGGTTGCCGTAGGCCGCCCGCGCGGCCAGGGTGAGCCCGCTGATGCCGCCGCCGACGATGACGAGGTCGTACTGGTCCATGGGGCGAAAAATAGCCTGCCACGGGTGACCCTGACAATCTTTGCCTCAATCACCCTGGGTGAAGCGGTGGATCTGCCGCCGCGCCCGCTTGGTGGGGCGGCCTTTGAGATCGGCGCCGGGGCTCGCCTGCAGGCGCCGCTCGGCCACCTGCTGCTGGCGTTGCAAGCGGCTCGCCTCGTCCTCGGCATAGAGCTCGCGCGCTACACTGGCGGGCCCGCGCCGGTCGCTCAGCGCCAGCACGGTGATGTCCCAGGTGTAGCTGCCGATGTGGATGAGGAGGCGGTCGCCCGGTTTCAGCTCTTTGGAGGGTTTGGTACGGGCACCGTTGAGTTTGACCTTGCCCCCTTCGACCGCCTGGGTGGCGAGGCTGCGCGTCTTATAGAAGCGCGCGGCCCAGAGCCATTTGTCGAGACGCACGCGTTCGGGCGGCGCTGGCTCTGTCATCGATCAGGCCATGAATGCATGGGCCGTGCGGGCATTAGGGTTGCCCCGCATGGCCCGGTTGAGGGGTGCCCCGCCTCGGGGCACCGCGTCGGAGTTTACTTCTTGACCTCGGCCGGCTCGTCGTCGTCACCCTTGATGGCGACGAAGGGGATCATCACCGGCTGCTTGAGAGACTGGTAGAAGGCGGAGATGTCCTCGACATCCTTGTCGGTGAGCGGCATGACGGCCAGGTTCATGATCGGGTGCAGGATCTTGCCGGTCCGATACTTGTTGGTCTTGACCGTCAGCTTGTCGGCATTGCGGCCGGCCAGCTGGTAGGTGTAGAAGATGCCGGGAAAGCCGGTAGTGCCATGGCAGACGATGCAGGCGCCGGCCTTCTGTTGCCCGGCGACGGGGTCACCGGCAAAGGCAGGACTGCTGAGCGCAAGGGCCAAAGTCGAGAACAGCAGGGCTTTTTTCATCGTGTGCTCCTTGGAGAGGTTGGTTGGTCGGTGGGTAAAGGGTTAATCTTTGAGGTTAATCTCTAATTGTCTTTGGCTTGCCGCAAGAATCAGCATATTCTGATTTTACAGAACATTTCGTCGGGCTCGCCCGATTCACACCCCGATCTTGATCCGTCGTTTGAGACCCATCTGCAAGGAAGCAACAACCCCATGCGATCTCACCCCATAGCGCGAGCCGCCGCCGTCACGGCGCGTCAAGGGAGGCTCGTGCGGGCCCCAGGGGTTTCGCGACCCCTCGAACGGGCCATCACCGGACTCCTGGCCGGCTTGGGCATTGGCCTGCTCGCGGGCTGTGCGACCACTCAGGACCCTGGCCCGGCGTCACCCTATTTCCGCTACCCCGAGGGCACGCGCCTGATCCTAAACCAGACGCTCGAGATCCAGCCGGGCGAGGCCAGCCTGCGCCTGCAGTTCGGACGCGTCGTGCCGCGCAATGGTGTGCAGGAACAGGAACCGCATTGCATCCTCGAGATCGATACCGTGCGCTCAACGGTGCAGCGCGTCGAGCCGGACGTGTTCGCGGTAATACGGGTCGAGCGCGGTGTGTGGATGTCGGCCCTCCCCGCGGTGGGCGCGCTGCGGGTGGGGCTGGGGGACAGCAGCGGCCCGACCCTGATCTATTACCAGACCGAGTTTCGCCTGCGCTCAGTGCGGCAGCCCGGCGTGCGCAGCCTGCTGTGCCAGAGCAACCAGAACGCGGCGGGCATCTACCCCAACATGCGTCACCTCACCCTGACGGAGATCCGCCAGGCCCTGGGGGCGATCCTCACCCTGCAACTGCCGGATCAACGCACCCAAGACGGCCCGACCACGACTCAGGCCAGATCGTAGCGGGCGCCGGGCTGGGGGACATCGACCGTCCAGCCGAAGCGCGTGCGGAGCAGCTCGCCAAAGCCCAGGGCCGTCTCCTCCTCGCCATGCACCACGAAGACGCGACGTGGCGCCTGGCGCAGGTGGCTCAACCAGGCGAGCAGCGCATCGCGGTCGGCATGGGCGGAGAGCCCGCCCAGGGTGTAGAGGTCGGCGCGTACCGGCACCTCCTCGCGGAAGATGCGCACGGTCTTCGCCCCGTCCACCAGCTGGCGCCCCAGGGTGCCCTTGGCCTGGAAGCCGGTGATGATGACCGTGCACTCGGGGCGCGGCAGGTTGAACTTGAGGTGGTGCTTGACCCGGCCGGCGTCGCACATGCCGGAGGCGGAGATGATGATGGCCCCCTGGGTGATCTTGTTCAGTGCCATGGAGTCCTCGACGTCCTCCGTCACCCGCAGATAGGGCGCATCGGGGCTCGCACGAAACCAGGCGAGCAGCGCCCGCGTCTCGGGGTCGAGCAGGGCCTGATGTTTGAGCGTGATCTCGGTGGCGGCGCTGGCCATGGGGGAATCGACGAAGACCGCCAGGTTGCGCGGCAGCCGACCCTGGCGTACGAGGTCCATGAGCAGATAGAGGATCTCCTGCGTGCGTCCGACGGCGAAGGCCGGGATGATCACATTGCCCCGCTTACGCGCCAGCGTGTCGCTGACGGCATGGGCGAGCTCGTCCAGGGTCTCCTTCATCCCCTTGTGCAGGCGGTTGCCGTAGGTGGATTCGACGATCAGGTAGTCGGCCGACTCGATGGGGGTGGGGTCGTTCACGACCGGCCGGCCGGGCATGCCCAGGTCGCCGGAGAAGACCAGCTTGCGCGTGTCTGCGTCCGACTCGACCCAGACCTCCACGATGGCCGAGCCGAGGATGTGGCCGGCATCACGAAAACGCACCCGTACGCGCGGGTGCGGACGCAGTTCCTGATCGTAGCCGACCGTCTGCAGACGGCGCAGGCAGGCGTGCGCCTGGGCCACGGTGTAGAGCGGGGCAACCTCTTCCCTGAGCGCACCGTTCTTCTTGCGCCGGTCGTAGTTGGCCCACTCGGCCTCGCGCTCCTGGATGAAGGCGGCATCCGGTAGCATCACGCCGAGCAGATCGGCCGTGGCCCGGGTGCAATAGACCGGTCCGCGAAAGCCCAGGGTGGTGAGCCGCGGCAGCAGCCCGGAATGGTCGATGTGGGCGTGGGTGAGCAGGACGAAATCGATGGACTCCGGGTCGAAGGCGGGAAAGGCCCGGTTCTTCGCCTCGGCGTCGCCACCGCCCTGGAACAGCCCACAATCGACCAGGAAGCGCACCTCCCTCGTCTCGACCAGGAAACAGGACCCCGTCACCTCGCGGGCGGCGCCCAGGAAGGTGAGCTTGGTGGTTGCGTGGTCTGCGCGATGATCCTTCGTGACCATAGTCGGGAATCAGGGTTGCTTACGGTGGGCGACGAACTGAATCGGGGGAAGTGCGGAATGGCCGCCACTCGTCTCCAGGGTGAACCGGATCATGTCGCCCTCCAGTGTGCCACGATAGCGGTAGATCAGGGTACGAAGCGCATCCCGGCTGCCCAGCGTCTCCTGACTCTGCGTGGTGAAGCTCAGCCGGTCACCGCTGACCTCCCCGGCGCGGATGGGACGCGGCAGCCGCAAATCCCTGGCGAGACGGGTCATCGCTCTGACCCTCTTCGAACGCGTACACCTCAGGATGGATCTCCTCCCGGCTGTCAGGCCATTCGCCTACAAGCACCCGGCCATGATCGGCTACTCCTCCTCGAACACCGCTGCCAGCCCGGCATCTGACGACTCGGGGGGTACACCTCGCCCCCGTGTCGGCTGCCCTTGTGCCAGAGTATCGTGGTGTGCAGTGGGCCGCCATTTTCTCTTCACACGTTTCGGTACCACGCGACGGCAAATACGGGTCCCATACACCTGGCTGCAGCGACACGCACCGGACGCTAAACTCCCGTTTTTCTCATGCGAGGACCTGATGCCCACCCGCCGTCGCTATCGCGAGAGCGCAAACCGCCCGGTCGTCGCCGTCCGGCCGGATCTGGACACGGATGGCTTCACCTATCGCAAACGGGGTGGCGTGCAGCGCTGCAAACAGGGGGATTGGATCGTCTGCAACGAGGGGGATACCTATACGGTGGATGCCGAGGTGTTCGCCCGCACCTACCGCCCGGTCGGACCGGGGCAATACGTCAAGGTCACCCCAGTGTGGGCCGAGCGGGCAGCGCAAGACGGCAGCATCGCCATCCATGAGGGGGTCTCTCACTACAAGGCGGGGGACTACCTGGTCTACAACATGGATGCGGCGCGTTTCGAATCCCTCTACGAGCCGGACGAGGCTGACTGACCCTTGACCTCCGCGGCACGAAACATCGAGTCTGCCCGCGTTCCCGAAGACGCCATCCACATCGAGGGGGCGCGCCAGAACAACCTCAAGAACCTGTCACTGCGGCTGCCGCTCAACCGCTTCATCGTGGTGACTGGCGTCTCCGGCTCGGGCAAGAGCTCGCTCGCCTTCGACACCCTCTATGCCGAAGGCCAGCGGCGCTATGTCGAGACCTTCTCACCCTATGCCCGCCAGTTCCTGGACCGCCAGGACCGGCCGCAGGTGGACCGCATCGACGGCATCCCCCCGGCGATCGCCATCGACCAGGTCAACCCCGTGCGCACCTCGCGCTCCACGGTGGGCACCATGACGGAACTGACCGACCACCTGAAGCTGCTCTATGCGCGCGCCGCGCAGCTCTATTGCCGCGGCTGTGGTGAGCCGGTCAGGCGCGACACCCCGCAGAGCATCTGCACCAGCCTCTACGACCGTCTGGGCCGCAGCGCCCCGCGGCTCATCATCACCTTTCCCGTGCAGGTGCCGGAGAACTTCAGCGAGGACGAGGTCCTCGCGCTGCTGGCGCAACAGGGCTATGACCGCATCCACACGCGCGAGGACCGGCGCCTGCACATTATCCAGGACCGGCTGCGCCTGACGGCGGAGAACCGCGGCCGTCTCACCGAGGCCCTGGAGGCGGCCATGCGCATCGGCCAGGGTCGGGTCGACGTCTGGGTCGTCGATGCCGTCCCCTCCCCTTCAGTGCCCTCGGGGAGCGAACAGGCGGTATGGCGCTTCTCCGCCGACCTGCACTGCGCCCGCTGCGACATCCACTACCGCGACGCCAGCCCCAACCTCTTCTCCTTCAACTCGCCGGTCGGCGCCTGCGAGACCTGCCGCGGTTTCGGCCGTGTGATCGGCATCGACCCCGGCCTGGTCGTCCCGGACGCGGGCAAGACCCTCGCCCAGGGGGCGGTCAAGCCCTGGCAGACGGAAAGCTATGCGCAGTGCCAGCAGGACCTCATGCAATATGCGCGCAAACGCGGCGTTCCGGTGGACGTGCCCTGGCGCGAGCTGACCGAGGCGCAGCGGCGCTGGGTGCTGGAGGGCGAACCGGAGTGGGTGGACTGGGAGACCTCCTGGCCTGGGGTGTGGTATGGCGTGCGCCGCTTTTTCGACTGGCTGGAGACCAAGAGCTACAAGATGCACATCCGCGTGCTGCTGTCGAAATACCGCAGCTATGCGGAATGTCCGGCCTGCCGGGGGGCGCGGCTGAAACCCGAGGCCCTGCTGTGGCGACTCCCTCACCCCCATCCCCTCTCCCACACGTGGGAGAGGGGAGCCTCGAGTGCCGCGGACACGGCAGTGACTGCGAATGGGCTCAACATCCACGAGCTCACCTGCCTGCCCATCGCCCGCTGCCGCGATTTCATCCGCAACCTTTCCCTGCCCCCGATGTTGGCTCAGGCCACCGAGCTGCTGCGTCGCGAGATCCTGAGCCGGCTGGACTATCTCACCGAGGTGGGGCTGGGCTATCTGACCCTGGACCGGCAGTCACGCACCCTCTCCGGCGGCGAGGTCCAGCGCATCAACCTGACCACGGCCCTGGGCACCTCGCTCACCAACACCCTGTTCGTGCTGGACGAGCCCTCCATCGGCCTGCACCCACGCGACATCGAACGCATCGTCGCCATCCTGCAGCGGCTCAAGGCCGCCGGCAACTCGCTCATCGTGGTGGAGCACGACCCGCAGCTGATGCGCGCCGCCGATCTCATCCTGGACATGGGGCCGGGCCCCGGGGAGCGCGGCGGCGAGGTCGTGTTCTTCGGCACACCCGAGGCGATCCTGCACGACGCGCGCTCGCTCACCGGCTTCTACCTCGCCGGAGAGCGACAGGTCAGCCGCGAGCCGCCGCACCCGCCCGAACCCGACACGCCGCGCCTGCGCCTCGTCGGCACGCGTGCGCACAATCTCAAGGGCATCGCCGTGGATTTCCCGCTGCGCCGCCTGGTCTGCGTGACGGGCGTGTCCGGCTCGGGCAAGTCCACTCTGATCCAGGACGTGCTCTACCCCGCCCTGCTGCGGCAACTGGGCGAGCCCACCGAGGCCCCGGGCGAGCACGAGGCCCTGATCGGCTGGGAACGGCTGGAGGCGGTGGTCATGGTCGATCAGTCGGCCATCGGCAAGTCGGCGCGCGCCAACCCCGTGACCTATGTCGGGGCCTGGGACGGCATCCGCAAGCGCTTCGCCGCCGAACCCTTGAGCCGCGAGCGCGGCTACACCGCGGCGACCTTCAGCTTCAACGCCGGCAACGGGCGCTGCCCCACCTGTCAGGGCTCAGGCTTCGAGCACGTCGAGATGCAATTCCTCTCCGACGTCTATCTGCGCTGCCCGGACTGCGACGGCAAGCGCTTCCGGCCCGAGGTGCTGGAGGTCGAGTGGCTGGGCGCGGACGGGGTGGCCCGCAACATCTGGCAGGTCCTGGAGCTGACCGTGCAGGAGGCGGTCGCCGCCTTCGCCGCCCACAAGGAGGTGCTGCGCGCGCTCGAACCGCTACAGGCGGTGGGCCTGGGCTATCTGCGGCTGGGCCAGCCGGTGCCCACCCTCTCCGGAGGCGAGGCACAGCGCCTGAAGCTGGCCCGGCACCTGGCCGAGACCCAGCGCGGCGAGGCCGGCCCCACCCTGTTCCTGTTCGACGAGCCGACCACGGGGCTGCACTTCGAGGACATCGCCCGGCTGTTGAAGGCCCTGCGGCGGCTCATCGGCGCCGGCCACTCGCTGATCGTCATCGAACACAACCTGGACGTGATCGCCGCCGCCGACTGGATCATCGACCTGGGCCCCGAGGGCGGCGAGGGCGGCGGCGAGATCGTCTGCCAGGGCACCCAGCGCGAGGTCATGGCCTGCCCGGCGAGCCACACCGGCCGGGCGCTGCGGGAATATCTCGCCGCGTCGACGCGCCTTGCCCCACCCCTTCCCTCCCCCCTCGAGGGGGAGGGCGAGCAGCATGACGCCCCCTTGGGCGTTTGTGAACCCCCATACAAGGACCAGGCGCCCGCGGCCCGGCCGGACGCCATCCAGGTCCTGCACGCCCGTGAGCACAACCTCAAGGGCATAGACCTCTGCATCCCGCACGGCCGCTTCACGGTGATCACGGGGCTGTCCGGTTCGGGCAAGTCCACCGTGGCCTTCGACATCCTGTTCCACGAGGGCCAGCGGCGTTACCTGGAGTCGCTCAACGCCTACGCCCGCAGCCTGGTGCAGCCGGCGGCGCGTCCGGACGTCGACGCCGTGCTCAACATCCCACCCACCGTGGCGATCGAGCAGCGGGTGAGCCGCGGCGGCTGGAAGAGCACGGTGGGCACGCTCACCGAGATCCACCACTACCTGCGCCTGCTCTTCGTCAAGCTGGGCGTGCAACACTGCCCGGAGTGCCGCATACCCATCGCGCCGCAGAGCCGCGAGGCCATCCTCGCGCGCATCGCCAGCGACTACCGCGGCGGCGAGGTGCAGCTCCTCGCCCCACTCATCACCGTGCGCAAGGGGCTCTATCGCGAGCTCGCGCAGTGGGCCCGCAACAAGGGCTACACCCTGCTGCGGGTGGACGGCGAGCTCACCCCCACCGACCCCTGGCCGGAACTGTCGCGCTATCGCGAGCACACCATAGACCTGCCCCTGGGCCGGCTGCGCGTGGTGCCGGAACACGAGCACGCCCTCAAGGAAATGCTGGCCCAGGCGCTCGCCTACGGCCGCGGCGTGGTCAAGGTGCTGCCCAGCGGCGGGCGCGAGGTGGCCTTTTCGGTCAAACGGGCCTGTCCCGGCTGCGGCCGCAGCTTCCCCGAGCCGGACCCCAGGCTGTTCTCCTACAACTCCAAGCATGGCTGGTGTCCGAGCTGCTACGGCACCGGCCTCACCCTGCCGGAATTCGATGCCGGGCAGACCGGCGAGGAGGAGGCCTGGCAGGCCGCGGCGCTGCGCCACGCGCCGCCCTGTCCGGCCTGCAAGGGCGCGCGGCTCAACCCTGAAGCCCTGGCGGTGACCTGGCGTGACGCCTCGATTGCCCAATACTCGGCCCTGACCGTCGCCGAGGCCGCACAGCGCTTCGAGGCCCTCGATCTTTCCGGCCGCGAGGCCGAGATCGCCCGCGACGTCCTGCCCGAGATCCGCCTGCGCCTGCGCTTTCTTGCCGAGGTGGGGCTCGCCTACCTCAGCCTGGACCGCGCCGCACCGACGCTCTCCGGCGGCGAGGCCCAGCGCATCCGGCTCGCCGCCCAGCTCGGCTCCAACCTGCGCGGGGTGTGCTACATCCTCGACGAGCCCACCATCGGGCTGCACCCGCGCGACAACACGCGGCTGCTCACCACCCTCGCCCGTCTGGAGGGCAAGGGCAACACCATCGTCGTGGTGGAACACGACGAGGAGACCATACGCCGCGCCGAGCACGTCATCGAGCTGGGCCCCGGCGCCGGGCGCGATGGCGGCCGGGTGGTGGCGGCCGGGCCGCCCGCGCACATCATGGCCTGTCCCGAATCCGCCACCGGCCGCATGCTGCGCGCACCGCCCCCCCACCCCTCTAGGCCGCGGCGTCCGGTGGACGCCGACACACCCGCGTTGCGTATCCAGGGCGCGCGGCTAAACAACCTGCGCGACATCGACGTCTCGGTCCCGCTGGGCCGTCTGGTCTGCGTCACCGGTGTGTCGGGCTCGGGCAAGTCCACCCTGGTGCGAGAGGTCCTGCACGCTGGCCTCGAACGACTGTTGCAGGCCAGAACTGCCTCGGACGGGCGCAAGCGCAGCCCCGCGGTCCGTCCAGAACTGCGGGGCTGCCGGGCCATCCTCGGCTGGGAGGGCGTACAGCGCGTGCTGGAGGTGGACCAGACCCCCATCGGCAAGACCCCCCGCTCCTGCCCCGCCACCTACGTCGGCTTCTGGGATGCCATCCGCCGGCT
>JAKADY010000062.1 GCA_021826065.1 Pseudomonadota bacterium | reverse complement strand
TCACCCAGCGGGTGCGCTGGAGCTTCGTCTCCGAGCTCTACGAGATGCTGCAGTCGTTCTACAGCCTGCGGGGGCTCAACCAGGTGCTGCGCAACCCGCGCGCGCCCCGCTTTCGCGTCACGCCCAAGGGCGAGGTGCATTACCGCGATTTCGTCTCCTCGCTGGCCAAGCCGTTCTATGCCTTCTACACGCTCGCCTGGGTCTCCATTGGCTTCGGGGTCTGGCGCTGGTTCGACCAGCCCCTGACCCGCGACGTCACCCTGATCACCATGGGCTGGGAGGTGTTCAACCTGCTCCTGCTGCACGGCGTGCTGGGCGCTTTGTACGAGCGTCGGCAGCGCCGCGGCGCGCCGCGTGTGCCCGCGCAGGAGGCGGTGCGTCTGGTGGGCACCCAGGGCGGGCACCTCGACGCGCAGATCCTCGACATCTCCGCTGGCGGCCTGCAACTGGGCTTCGACCCCGTCATAACGCCACCTGAGGGCCGGCTGCACATCGAGGTCACGCCCGCTGCGCTGGGGTATGAGGTGCGGTTGCCCGTCTCCATCGCCTGGCGGCGCAAAGGGTCGCTGGGTCTTTATTTCGAGCCGGAGGATGTGGCGCAGAAGCGTCAGATCATCGCCCTGGCCTATGGCGACAGCGAGCGCTGGCGCGACATGCAGGTGCGTCGCCGCGTCGAGGCCGACCGGTTGGGGGTGACGCAGGCCTTCGCCCGCCTGGTGGCGATCGGCAGCCGCGCCGCCTTCGATCACTTCACCGCCCTGCTGGCGCGGTTCCCGGAATGGATCGATCGGCGGCTGGACGCACTCGTCCATCCCCCAGCCGCCGCTCATGTGGAAAATACCCCCACCCAGCAGGGGATACCGGTGGCGATGCCGGCGGCAACACCCGCCGCCCCCAAAGCCACGCAAGCCGTGGGGCTCGTATGAAACCCCTATTCCTGCTTTTTCTGCTCGGCCTGGGTCTGGTTCGCCTTGCCGTCGCTGGCCTGCCCCCGGCGCCGAGCGAGCCGACCCCCACGGCCGCCGCCCTGATCCACTTCATGCCCGAGCCCACTCCGATCGATCTGCGCGGGGCGCATGCGCGCGCCGAGGTGGCCATCCCCATCGCCGCCGGACTGGAACCGCAGCGTTTGACCCTCTATCTCGCCGCGGCCAATTCCGTGGCGCTCATGTCCAAGCGTTCCGTGTTGCGCGTCCTGCTCGACGACGCGCTGGTCGCGCAGATTCCGCTCGATCCCAAGCTGCCCCGCATCGAGGCGAGCATCGAGTTGCCGGTCCAGGGGCTGAAGCCCGGCTACCACCGCTTGGTGTTCGACGCTGCCCAGCATTACACCGAGGCGTGCGAGGACCCGGCAGCGCCCGAGTTGTGGACGCAGATCGACACCCGGCGCTCCTGGCTAAAGCTGGAGGCGCGCCCGCGAGGCGAGCCGCTCAGCCTGGCCGAGCTCGACCGGCTGTTCGATGCCCGCCGCTGGGGGCCGCAGCAGCTCACCATCGCCACCGTCGGGGCGGTCACCCCCGACGTGGTGCGGCTGGGGGCGCTTGCTAGCCAGGTCGCCGCTCTGCGGCTGCGTTACCGGCCGCTGCGGGTGGTGCATCGCCCGCTCGCCCCGCGACCCGACGCCCTGGATGCCCTGCTCCAGGCCACTGACGACCACGGTCCCGTCGTCCTGCTCGGTGCACCCCAGGCGACGGCCGCCGTCCTCGGGCGAACGCCGCGGGGCGGCGCCCGGGTCGCCCTGCACCGCCTGACCGGATGGCCGGAGCGGCCGATGCTCGTCGTCGAGGGGACCCCCCAGGAGATGGAGCGGGCCCTGCAGGCCCTCGCCGTCCAGCGCGTGCCCTTGCCGGATCGGGCGGAAACCGGGGTCGGCGCGGTCTCCGCCGCCCCCATACCGACTACTCTGCCGGTCGATCGGCCGGTGCGCCTGCAGGCCCTGGGCTGGACCGGGGATCTGGAGGTGCGGGGACGCTATGGCAGCCGCGCCATCGAATTCACCTTGCCGGCGGACTTCTACACCCCACGCGAGGACTTCCTCTCCCTGCGCCTCAACCTGGTCTATGGCGCCGGATTGCGCAAGGACTCGGCGCTCAACGTGGTGGTCAACGGCCACTTCGCCCACGCTGTGCCGCTCGACGGGCGGGATGGCACACGCTACGACGGCTATGAGGTGCGCATCCCCCTGGCCATGCTGCAGCCCGGGCACAACCGCGTGCTGCTGTCCGCCCACCTGATCCCCTCCGAAGGCGGGCAATGCATCGAGCAGGCCATCGAGTCGATGCGGCTGACGGTGCGTAACGACTCCACTTTGCAGCTCCCGCCTCATGCGCAGGTGGCGGCGGTGCCGGATCTGCGTCTGCTCGGGCGTGGCGCCTATCCCTATGCCGAGGCACGCAGCCTGGGCCTGTGGCTGGGCGGCAGCGACTCGGAGACCTTGGCGGCGGCGTGGACGCTGCTGGCCCGCCTGGCACAGACCCGCACCGCGCTCCTGCCGCCACTGCGCGTGAGCGTCGGCCCGACACCGCCTGAGGGAACAGAGGACCTCATCCTGGTGGGTACCCCCAGGCAGTTCCCGCCAGGCACCCTCGTCCCCGCCCCGCTGCGTGCCGATGGGCGCATCCTGCACGGTGAGCTCGATCCGCTGGCAGAGACACCGGCGAGCGTCTGGCGTCGGTGGTTCAGCTGGCTCGTGCAAGGGGTCCCCGCGGCCGCCGCACGTCCGGCACCCGTCAGCGTCACGGTCGAGGCGCCCTCGCTCGGTCGGCAGGGGGCCTTGCTGCAATGGCTCGACGAGCGGGGGCGTCTGCTCACCTGGCTTGCCGCCGACGATCCGGCGCTGCTGCAAAGCCGCGTCCAGACCCTGATCGAGCCGGCTGTGTGGGGGCGGCTCGAGGGCGATGTCATGCTGTGGCAGGACGCGGATACCGTCCATACCGATCGGGTGGGGGACACCCGCATGCGCGGCAGCGCCGGTTGGGCTATGCGGCTGAGCTACCTGCTCAGTCAGCGGCCGGTGTACTGGGTCGGTGCAGGGCTTCTGATCCTGCTGCTCGCCTGGAGCACACGGGCGCTGCTGCTGCGCTTCAAGGCGCGCCGACACCCTGGCGTGCGTGAGGAGGAGGCGTGAGGCGTTGGGTCTGGCTGGCCCTGGGCCTTAGCCTGGCCTGCCTGTCGTCCGCCGTCCAGGCCCTGGACGCCGCCCTGTGGCAGGCCTGGCGTGAGCGCTTCGTCACGGCCGATGGGCGGGTGGTCGACACCGGACAAGGCGGGGTGAGCACTTCGGAGGGACAGGGCTATGGCATGCTGCTGGCCGTGGCCGCCGGCGACGCGGTGAGCTTCGATCGGCTGTGGGCCTGGACCCGCCAGCATCTCGCGCTGCGCCCCGACGGACTGCTCGCCTGGCGCTACCACCCTGTGCGCGGGGTGGAGGACGACAACGCCGCTGCCGATGGCGACCTGCTCGTGGCCTGGTCACTGGCCCGTGCGGCCGAGCGCTTCGGACGCCCCGACTACCGGCAGCAGGCGCAGGCGCTGGCCGCCGCGGTCCGCCGCCAGCTCGTCGTGCAGACCGCCTGGGGGCCCGTGCTCAAGCCCGCGCCCGCCGGTTTCGACCGCACCGATGGCCTGGTGGTCAACCTCTCCTACTGGGTCTTCCCCGCCCTGGACGCGCTCGCCCGCGTCGACCCCGACCCGGTGTGGCCGGCCCTGCGCGAGAGTGGACTCAGGCTCCTGCGCCTGGCCCGTTTTGGTCGCTGGGGGCTGCCGCCGGACTGGTTGCTGCTGGCCGATCCCCTGCGCCCCGCACCGGGTTGGCCGTCGCGCTTCGGCTACGACGCCTTGCGCATCCCCCTGCACCTCGTCTGGGGCGGGGTGCGCGACGAGGCCTTGCTTGCCCCCTACCGGGCCTATTGGGAGGCCTACGCCTGCACCGGGCGCCTGCCGGCCTGGACCGATTTCGACCTGGACGCGGTCGATGCCTGGGGCGGCTTTGCAGGTGTCCAGGCGGTCGCCGGTTTGCTCGGGCTGAACGCGCTGAGTAAGGGCAGGCCCCGGATCGAGGAACTCGACTACTACCCCGCCACGGTCCTGTTGCTGGCCCGGCTGGCGGCACGGGAGGGCAGGCCATGAGATGGCCGCTTGCCCTGGTCGCCGCCTGCACCCTGGGTGCCCAGGCCGCGGGTCTGCCCCAGCGCTGGGAGCGCCAGACCCAGGACCTGCATCTCCTCAGGCTGGAGGATGCCGGACTCAAGATCTTGCGCCGCTACGAGACCGCCGCGTCGTCGCCCACACCGGTGGCAGCCCAGGTCAGCGCCGCACCGACACCCCCTGCACAGCGGCCCAGACCGGTCAGACGGGCGGCGGCAGCGGTGACCCCTCAGGCTGAGCAGGCTCCCCCCCCACCGCAGCCCGAACCGCAGCGCCTGTGGCAAGCGCGCCTGAGCGCAGCCGAGCGGAATGGTCTGAGTCCCGAGCTGCTCGCCCACGTCGAGGCCGAGACGGACTGGCTGGAACAGGCGGCCGATGCCGACCTGCTCCAGCGCCTGGGCTGGGTGCTCCTCGCCGACGGCCGCAGCGAACAAGCCGGACATTGGTTCGCCCTGGCCCTGGCGCGTGACCCCGCCAGCTCCGCCGCGCGCCGGGGGCTGGCCCTGAGCCTCGCCCGTCGTGGCCAGCTCGCCGAGGCCTATGCGCTGCTCGCCCCCTTGCCGGAGGCGGCCATGGAGCGCCGCGCCCTGGCCGACACCCTGGCCGAGCAGGCGCGCGTGCGCGGCGATGACGCCGACGAAGCGCTTTGGCTCGAGCGTGCCCTGGCCGAGACCGTTGGCGTTGACCTGAGCCTGCGCGAGCGGCTCGCCTGGAACGTGCAGCGGCGCGGGGCGTGGGCGCAGGCCATCGCCACCTGGCGCCAACTGCTCGCCGTGGAAGACCGGCCTTCCTGGCGCGAGGCCCTGGCCACAGGGCTGCAGGCCCAGGGCGAGCTCGCGGAGGCCCATCGGGTCCTGCAGGGGCTGCCCGATGCCGCCGCCTGGCGCGCGGCGCTAGCGCTTTCGCTGGCGGATCGTGCCCGCGCCGAGGGCCGTACCGAGTCGGAGCGCGAGTGGTTGCAGGCCGCCTTGCGCGAAGACGCGGCCAATGCCGACGTCCATGTCCGTCTCGCCGGCAATGCCGAGGCCAGAGGTCTATGGGACGAGGCGGCCGGACACTGGTCACAGGCCTACGCCCTCAGGCCAGACCCCGGCATGGCCGAGGCTTGGGCGGGCAGCCTGCTGCGGGCTGGTCGCGAGGCGGAGCTGGCCCGCTTGGCTGCGGCCGACAACGGGCCCCTGGCGCGCTGGTGGCAGACCTGGCAGGCGCGTCGCCTACTGGCTCAGGGGCAGGCCCGCACCGCCGCCCGCGTGGCACCGGCGGGGGCCTTGCCCGAACTCAACGGCGTGCTCGCTCCGCGCTTAGGGCTGGGACTGGCCGGACGCAGCAAGTCCGGCGACAGCGGCGGCGGTCGTCTGCGGCTCAAGCTCGCACCGCAGCTGCGCTACGCCGCGCCCCATGCCGGCGGCTGGTTCGAGGCGGAGCTGAGCGGTGTGGCGGCCGATGCCGGGATGACTACGTCGGGCCTGCCGTTCGGTTCCGCAGTGCCCGGCCAGGGCCCAATACCAACTCGGGTCGGCGCCTCTGGAGCCCTGCAGTTGCGCTGGTCCAGTCTGGCCTCCGCCGGCCCCGAACTAAGCATCGGCACCACCGCCGTGGGTGCACCGGTACCCGCCACCGCCACCCTCACCCTCGCCTGGCGCGAGACGCAGGACGATCACGCCTGGCGGGCCGCACTCTACCGCGAGCCCGTGCGCGACTCGGTGCTGTCGCTGCTCGGCCAGCGCGACCCCGCCAGCGGCGAGGCCTGGGGCCGGGTCATGCGCGATGGTCTGAGCCTGGGCGGTCATCAGCAGCTGGGCACGGGACCCTGGTCCCTGGCCGGCCAGGCACGAATCGAGCGGCTCACGGGCCGCTCTGTCGACGACAACCAGCACCTGGCCGCACAGATCGAGCTGATGCACAGCCTGCATGTGCCCGGTTTTCGCTTTCTCCAGGCCGGCCCCACGCTCGGTTGGGAGGGCTACCGGCGCGATCTCTCGGCCTACACCTGGGGCCACGGCGGCTATTTCAGTCCGCGCGACTTCACCCAGGTCGGTGCGGCCCTGCAGTTCGAAACCGCGGAACGCCCCGACTGGCGCCTGGCCGGCCGCCTGAGCGCGCAGTGGCAGCGGCTCGTGCGCGAGGCCGCCCCCTGCCACCCGCTGCCGCCCCCGGTCACCCTTTCGAGCTGCAGCGGCGGCTATGCCGGCGATCGCAAAGAAGGGCTGGCCACCCAGGTCGAACTGCGCGCGGTGACCCGCCTCGCCCCGCGCTGGCAACTCGCCGGCGCGGTGGGCTACCGTCACGGCCCGGCCTACCGAGATCATGCGCTGGGCTTGACCCTGATCCATCTGTTCGAGCCGCAGGCCATTCTGCACGCCGAGGACCTGTCAGTGGGACTCGACGCCCTGTGGTAACCCCCAACAGCGAAACATCCCGATGATCTCTGCCGCTGGCGAGCCGCCCGTCCCATGGTGAGGGGATCGATGACCCGTTGGCAGGGCTGGGTCACGATTTCCTCGCCGGGCGTGGGTGGTAAACGCTGGAGAGATGCCAGGCATGCCGATCGGGTCAACTCTCGCCCCGGCCAGGCTGAGCGGTCTGAGCTTGCGGCACGGTCGATCGCACAGCCGACGCCGTTTTCTCGGGTAACTGTCAGGTCCCGCCTGATTGTAAACACGTTTTTTGAACAGATCGGGGCGTTTAGCGTACCAGTTTTTGAGGGCCTCTTGAGGAGTGATATGGCCGAGCGCCTTCTGCGGGATGGACTGGTTGTAT
>JAKADY010000035.1 GCA_021826065.1 Pseudomonadota bacterium | reverse complement strand
GGGCGTACAAGACCGAAGGCGGGCGCGGAGCGTGTTCACCCTCCAGGACAGGATGACCGGAGGCAAAAATCTCTTGCATCAGCAATCTGTTACGAAACCGTGAGAGCGGTCAACTGCGGTTTTTAGGTTCAAGCCTCAGCCAGTTCGCGGAAGACGGCCAGGGCCTCGGGCAGACGGCCGTATTCGAAGTCCCAGCAGGTGCAGGCGTCCATCAGCCGGGCGGTGAGATCGAAGGCGGTCGCGCCCAGGAGGCTGTAGTTGAAGGCGTGGCTCGCCAGGTGCAGGAAGGCGGCGGCCTTGGGGTGCGGCGTGAGCCGGGCGGGGGTGTCCCGTTTCCAGCGTGGGAAGACGATCCAGGCCGGCTGCGCCGGCTCGCCGGTGCGGGCGACGCTGTCGGGCGTGGGTTTCAGGTGTGAGACCGTGCCCTTGTGGGTGTCGCGCGCCACATCGCCGAAGACGGCCGCCGGGGCATGGGCGCGGATCACCTCGATGGAGGCGTTCTTGAGGCTCACCGGCCGCGCCAGGCCATAGAGCCTCCCGTCGCGCCGGTCGATGAGGGTGATCTCGTCCGACAGCAGGCGCCAGCCGTCGAGCATGAGGGCGGCGGTCAGCGTGCTCTTGCCCGCGCCGGGGTCACCGGGCAGGATCAGCGCCCGCCCGGCGCGCTCCAGCACCGCGGCGTGCAGCATGAGGTAGTGGTGGGCATGGCCGGCGATGCACCAGTTCATGCCCCACTCCAGCATGGCATAGGCCTGGTCGCGCGGCAGCGGCTTGAAGGGGGTGAGGCCGTCCAGCCAGAACTGGGCCTGCGGCTTGAACCAGCGGCGCGACCCGGCGACGGGGTCGACGCGCACGTGGAAGTCGGCGAAGGTGCCCTCGGCGAGCGGAAAGTCGGCGTAGAGCCGGTGCAGGTTGGCGGCAACGAGCGGCAGGTGGCTCACGATACGGAAGACGAAGGGGCCGGTGACGAGCGCGAGCCCCGTGCGCAGCCGCGCGCTCACCTCGGCCTGGCTGAGCTCGCCCAGGCGTTGCGTGCCTGTGGTCGGAGGGTCGCGGGGCCTGGTCCGGGCCTGGAGTGTAGGTGCTGCCGCGCCCCTGGGCACTTCACCACCCGGGGGCTGGGGGGGGTCGTGATTCACGGCCGGGACTGCCGGCGCCTC
Organism: Pseudomonadota bacterium; assembly: GCA_021826065.1. Taxonomy (GTDB): domain Bacteria; phylum Pseudomonadota; class Gammaproteobacteria; order Burkholderiales; family Thiobacillaceae; genus JANWZL01. Next base: position 32,264 of record JAKADY010000035.1, on the reverse strand, counting down.
GAGCGTCTCGATCAATTCATGCCTGACCAGTCCCTCCAACAGGCCGTCGAGGGCGCTTTCGAGCTCGGCCGGGCCGGGTGGATCAGCGAAGGCGCTGGCAAGGGCCTCGGAGAGTCGTCCGCGGTCGAGCGGCCCCCGGGCGAGGGCGTCGAGCAGGACGCAGGCGGCGGCGCTCAGGCGCAAGGTCTGGCCGGTGCCCTCGTGGTACACCACCCATTCCTCGGCGGCCGGGCCCTCGCGCCAGCGCGGGAACGCCACGCCCGGCGGCAGGCGATAGTGGGGGTCCGCGGTCATGCGGCCGCGTGCCCAGGAAGGCGGCCGCCGCTCACGCGCGGCAGCCCGGCGAGGTCGCTCAGGGTGAAGACGGCCTCGAAGCCCGCCGCGGCGAGCAGGGTCTGGCTGGCCGCGGCCTGGTCGTGGCCGTGTTCCAGCAGCAGCCAGCCGCCGGGCCGCAGATGAGCAGGGGCGCCGGCGACGATCACGCGGATGGCGGCCAGGCCGTCGGGGCCGGCGCGCAGCGCCTGTGCCGGCTCGAAGCGCACGTCGCCCCGCTGCAGGTGGGGGTCGTCCTCGGCGACATAGGGTGGATTGGCGACGATCAGGTCGAAGACCTCACCCGCGAGCGCCGCATACCAGTCGCTCAGGACAAAACGGACGTGGCCCAGACCCAGCCGCCGGGCATTGGCCCGGGCCACGGCCAGCGCCTCGGCAGAGCGGTCCACCGCGGTGATCAGCGCCTCGGTTCGGTGGCGGGCGAGGGCCAGGGCGATGGCGCCGCTGCCGGTGCCCAGGTCGAGGAGGCGGCAGGGGGCCTCGGGCTGGAGGCGCTCGAGGGCCGCCTCGACCAGCAGCTCGGTCTCCGGCCGCGGGATCAGCACGGCGGGGGTGACCGCGAGCTCCAGGTCGTAGAAGGCGCGCCGGCCGAGGATGTAGGCCATGGGCTCGCCGCCTAAGCGGCGCGCAAGCAAGAGCAGCAGGTCTTCTTGTTGACGCGGTCTTAAGCGGTGATCGTCATGGGCGATGAGCCAGGGGCGGTCCACCCCCAGGCCATGCCCGGTGAGGAGCTGGGCCTCCAGGCGGGCCTCGCGCCGGGTGAGGTCCAGGGCCGCCTGCAACCCCGTGGTGGCCGCGCTCAGCCAGTCGGCTAGGGTCGTCGGCGTTTCACCCCCACCCCAGCCTGTCCCCCTCGAGGGGGACGGGGCAGCGCAACCAGGCGCGGCTCGCATCGCTCTCGTTTTATCCAAAGGATGCCCCCGCACCTATCACCCCTCGCCCGCCAGGGCGGCGAGCTGCTCGGCCTGGTGTTCGGCGGTGAGCGCGTCGATCAGCTCGTCGAGTTCGCCCTCCATGACGGCATCGAGCTTGTACAGGGTGAGGTTGATGCGGTGGTCGGTGACGCGGCCCTGGGGAAAGTTGTAGGTACGGATGCGGTCGGAGCGGTCGCCGCTGCCGATCAGCCCCTTGCGCGTGCTCGCCTCGCGTTCGCGCGCCTCGCGCTCGCGCCGGTCCTTGAGCCGCGCCGCCAGCACGGCCAGGGCCATGGCGCGGTTGCGGTGCTGCGAGCGGTCCTCCTGACACTCGACGACGATGCCGGTGGGCAGGTGGGTGATGCGCACGGCGCTGTCGGTCTTGTTGACGTGTTGGCCGCCGGCGCCGCTGGCGCGGAAGGTGTCGATCTTTAGCTCGGCCGGGTTGATCTCCACCTCGCCCACCTCGTCGGCCTCCGGCATCACCGCCACGGTGCAGGCCGAGGTGTGGATGCGGCCCTGCGACTCGGTGGCCGGCACGCGCTGTACGCGGTGGCCGCCGGATTCGAACTTGAGCCGGGAATAGGCGCCCTCGCCGCTGACCTTGCAGATCACCTCTTTGTAGCCGCCGACCTCGCCGGGGCTCTCCGACAGCACCTCCACCCGCCAGCCCTGACGCTCGGCGTAGCGGGTGTACATGCGCAGAAGGTCGCCGGCGAACAGGGCGGCCTCGTCGCCGCCTGTGCCGGCGCGAATCTCCAGGAACAGGTTGCGGGCGTCGTTGGGGTCGCGCGGCAGCAGCAGGACCTGTAGCTCGCGCTCGAGCGCCGCAAGGCGGGCCTCGGCCGCGGCCTGCTCCTCCTGGGCGAGCTCGCGCATCTCGGGGTCGTTGAGCCAGGCCTCGGCCGCCGCCAGGTCCTCTTTGGCTTTGCGCCAGGCACGGTAGCGTTCGACGAGCGGTGCCAGTTCGGCGTGTTCGCGTGTGAGGCGCCGGTAGTTGTCGAGGTCGGCGGTCGCTTCGGGCTGGGCGAGCAGGCCGTCGAGTTCGCGCAGGCGATCCGTGAGCTGGTCGAGTTTGGCGAGCAGGCGGGGGTTCATGGTGAGGGTTGGGTTGCGGCCGCAAGGCCGTTGGCGGGGGCGTCGCCCTGCCTAGGAATCGGTGTGCAGGTTGTAGAGCCGGCGGACCGTGCGGGTCAGTTCGTCGAGCTCGTCCCGCGTGGCCTGGTTCAGCGCATGGCTGGGGTCGTGCAGGTACTTGTTCATGAGCGCGCGGCTCATCGCCTCCAGGACCTCCTCGGGTTTGGCGCCCTTGGCGAGCAGCTTGTGCGCCTTTTCCAGCTCGTGCCGGCGCAGCCGCTCGGCGTGGTCGCGCAGGGCCCGCAGCGTGGGCACGGCGCGGCGGCTCTCGACCCAGTGCATGAACTCGTTGACGCTGGCGGCTATGATGGCCTCGGCCTGGACGACCTGGGCCTGGCGGGCATCCTGGCCGTCGCGCACCACCTCGCCCAGCTCGTCCACGGTGTAGAGGAAGACGTCGGGCAGCTCGCCCACCTCGGGCTCGATGTCGCGCGGCACGGCGAGATCGACCATGAAGATCGGCCGGTGCTTGCGCAGCTTCACCGCCCGCTCGACCAGGCCCAGGCCGATGATGGGCAGGGGGCTGGCGGTGGAGGTCACCAGGATGTCGAAGTCGGGCAGGAGCTCGGGCAGGCTGGTGAGCGCCGCCGCCTCGCCGCCAAAACGGCGGGCGAGCTCGCGCGCCCGCTCCTCGGTGCGGTTGACCACCATCAGCCGCCGGGGCTTGCGCGCGGCGAAGTGGGTGGCGGTCAGCTCGATCATCTCGCCGGCGCCGACGAAGAGCACGGCCTGCTCGGAGATGTCCGGGAAGATGCGCGCGGCCAGGGTGACCGCGGCGGCGGCCATGGACACGGTGTTGGCGCCGATCTCGGTGGTAGAGCGCACCTCCTTGGCCACCGAGAAGGTGCGCTGGAACAGCTTGTTGAGCATCAGCCCCAGGGTGCCGGCGGCCTGGGCCTTGTGTGCGGCCTGCTTCATCTGGCCGAGGATCTGGGTCTCGCCCAGGACCATGGAGTCGAGGCCGGAGGCCACCCGGAAGGCGTGTTTCACCGCCTGGTCGCCGGGCAGCAGATAGATGTAGGGCTTGACCTCGCGCGGCTCCAGGTTGTGGAAGCGGCTCATCCACTCCACCACCCCCTCCGGTTCGGCGGCGCTGCAATAGATCTCGGTGCGATTGCAGGTGGAGAGGATGGCCGCCTCGCGCGCCACCGCGCGGCCGGTGACGTCGGCGAGCGCGCGCGGCAGGACCTCGGGCGGGAAGGCGACCCGCTCGCGGATCGCCACCGGCGCCGTGTGATGGTTCACGCCGCAGGCCAGGAGCTGCATGTCATTGAAAACACGATCGATCGAGCCCGGCATTGTACCCAATCGCGCACGCTGCGCGTTCAGGGAAGGCTGTGCTCGGGGTCATCCCAGGCGCTCGGACGGCGTGTCGGTTTGGCGGGTTCCGCAGGCTTGGTCGGGGCTGGTGGCTCGGCTGCCGGCGCGGGGGTGGCCGGTGCCGGCGGTGGTTCCGGCACCGCTGGCTCGGCGGGCTTGACGGCGGCAGGTTTCGCTGGGGCGGGTTTGGTCACGGGTGCCGCCGGCATCGGCGCGGGTGGCTTGGCGGGCGTGGGTTTGGCCGCCGGGGCCGGGGGCTGGACCGTCGGCGCAGCGCCGGGGGTGGCCGGGCGGGGGGCGGGTGGGGGATTTGCCACGGGCTCGCTGGCCACAGGCGGTTGTTCGGTCAGGCTGGAGACCCTGGGGGCGACCGCGCCCGGCGCCCGCGCCTCGGTCTCGAACTGGGCGACGAGCTGCTCCCAGCTCGGCTCGGGCGGGGGCTCGGCGATCACCAGTGGACGCAGCGCCGGCTCCATCGCCTTGACGATCTGCACCGCCAGGCCGCTGGTGAATTTGTAGTCGGCGGCGGCCTCGCCGGGGACGAAGACGGTCATCACGCCGAAGAAGTCGTTGCCCATGAAGAAGGCGAAGGTGGCGGTGCGGTTGACCACCCTGGACTCCAGCACGACGCCGCCGGGGCCGTAGACCTCGTAGCGGTGGTCGCCGGTGCCGGTCTTGCCACCGATGACGAGATGGCTGCCGTCGGCTAGGGGGAAGGCGCCCTTCAGACGCCGGGCGGTGCCCTCCTGCACCACGTTGATCAAGGCCTTGCGCATCACCCGCGCCACCTCGGGCGGGTAGATCTGCTCTGGTTTGGGTTTTTCCCGTTCCATGACGGTGTGATAGGGCGTGCCGGCGGCAAACTCGAGCCGGGTCAGCGACACCGGCGGCAGCCTCGCGCCGTCGTTGAGGATGACGCCGATCAACTCGGCGAGCGCCGCCGGGCGGTCGGCCGAGGAGCCGATGGCGGTGGCGTAGGAGGGGACCAGGCTGGAGAAGGGGTAGCCCAGCTTCTGCCAGCGGCGGTGGATCTCCTGAAAGGCCTCAATCTCAAGCAGCGAGAGGATGCGGATGTCCTGGGCGTTCTTGCGCCCGGTTTTGAACAGCCAGTCGTAGACCTCGATGCGCTCCTTGGCGCTCGCCTGGACGATCTCGTTCCAGCCGGCCTGCGGGTGCTGGCGCAAGTAGGCGACCAGCCAGAGCTCCAGCGGGTGGATCTGGGTGATGTAGCCGCGGTCGGACAGGTTGAACTTGTCCGGGCCATAGGTCTCGTACAAGGCGGCATAGTCCTGGTCGTCGAAGGCGCCGGGGTTGGCGAGCCGCCGCTTCATGAAGGCCTTGAAGGCCTCCAGGTCGGCCTGCGGCTCGAGATAGCGATAGACCGCCGCCAGCCGCCGGGGGTGGGCGGCGAGATGGTTGATCAGGTTGGCGGTGGCGTCCTCGGGGTTGAGACCCTTGTATTTCTTGTAGAAGCGGGCGAGGAAGGCGCGCCCCTCCTGGTCGGCGAACTTGACCAGGTAGGTGCGGCGCTGCGGGTTTTCGGCGTCGGCCAGCACGCGCGCGGCGGTGCTCGGCGCGCGGTACATGAAGTGGCGCACGATGTCGCGCATCAAGCGGATGAAGGGGAGGTTGACCGAGTTGCGCGTGGCCTCCCACAGGTCCATGACCTTGTCGTCGTCCTCGCGCTTGAAGTTGACGAAGCGGTGCACGCCGCCGCCGGTGAAGAAGGTCTCGGCCGGGCTGGCCGAGTACATGCGCGACATGGCCGCCTCCAGGGTGGCCATGAGCGATTTGTCCGGCGCGGTCCTGAGGTAGTTGACCACCCATTGCGTGAGGACGTCCTTGTCGGCCGGCCGGACGGCGGCGAGCTGTTTGGCGGTGAGGCCCGCGTACTGGCCGTGCAGCTCGGCAATGATGCCCAGGTAGGTGATCAGGGTGCGGATCTTGGCCGAGGAGCCCATGTCCAGCTTGGCCTGGCGGTTGATGTCGAAGGGCTGGTTGAGGTTGTCCGCCTGCACCCGCAGCAGTGCCCCGCGCTCGGTGAGCTGGTAGAGGGTGAAGCTGTAGATCGGTTTTTTCAGGTCATTGCCCGGCGACAGCAGGTAGGGGCCGTAGAGGCCGGCCGCCTCCACCAGCACCGGGTCGTCCAGCCGGCTCAGGAAATCGGCGATGGCGCGCTGGGTGGGCATGTGCAGGGTGGATTCGGCGGTGAGGTCCAGCCGGTCGAGGTCGTACAGGCCCGGCACCCCCAGCCGCTGCGCCAGTTCCACGCGGATGGCGTTGGCCGCCTTCTGTTCGATGAAGTTGGCGCGTCCGTTCACCGGCTTGTGATTGCGCGTGACGAAGCGGATGCGCTCCTTGCGGGCGAGGTCGCGCAGCTGGGCGGGGATCACACCGGCATCGGCGAGCAGGCCCAGGTGCACGTCGACCTGGCGCTCCAGGTTCCCACGCCCACTGATGAGATACCAGGAGGGCTTGCGCTGCGACACCAGCAGGGCCAGCACGTGCTTGTAGGCCCGTGCCGCCTCGGGCGTGAGATCGGGCCGGGCGAGCAGCCGGTTGACCTGGTCGAAGTCGAGGTCGAACCAGGCCTTGAGCCCCTCGGCCAGGCCGTGCACCTCGCCGAAGCCGGGGGCGGCGGCGAGCGGCACGCTGTTGAGGTAGTCCATGACGATGCGCCGGCGGGTGGTGCGGGTGTCGGGCCCGTCCAGGTAGGCGCGCAGGCTGGCCGAGGCCATCTGGCGCAGCTTGTCGGTGGCGGTGAGGGTCAGGCCGTCGGGCGAGTGACGGTATTTCTCGATTTGGGTGGCCAGCGTGGAGCCGCCCGGCACGTTGCGGTTCGGGTCGATGAGCTGCATGCCCTTCTCCAGCACCGCCTGGGCCAGGCGGTCCCACTCCACGGCGGGGTTGCGCTGCGGGTGGTTGGGGTCGAGCAGCTCGCGGTTTTCGATGTAGAGCAGGGTGTTGGCCACCACCGGCGGGATGGACTCGAAGTCGGGGTAGGACTGGCGCGGGTAGCGCACGGTGTAGAGCGAGTCGCCGCGGCAGTCGCGCACGTCGAGGCCGGCGACGGTCTTCTCGTGGTAGGGCAGGAACAGGCCCAGGTCGTCGAGCTTGGCCATCTCCGGCGAGATACGCGCCTGCCGGGTGATGGTGAAGCCGGCCGTCTTGAGCCGTTCGATGAAGCCGGGCAGCCCCACATAGCCCAGGCGGATGTCGTGCGGGCCGGTATCGGGGAAGCGGATGCGGTCGCTGGGGCCCTCGCCCAGGCTGAAGGTCAGACGCTCGCCGTAGCGGGCCAGGAACTGCGCCTGCAGGGGCGAGGCGATCAGCTCATAGGCGGCGATGGCGGCCGCCGCGAGCGCAGCCAGGATGCCGACCGGCCACAGCCAGCGCCGCGGCGCGCGGCGAAACAGGGCACCTCCTTCCATGCGGCCTCAGGCCAGCCAGTCGCGCGGCTTGAGAAAGTCGGTGTACAGCCTTGCCTCCGGCGTCCCCGGCTCGGGGTGCCAGTCGTAGCGCCACTTCACGATCGGCGGCAGGGACATGAGGATGGATTCGGTGCGCCCGCCCGACTGCAGCCCGAACAGGGTGCCGCGGTCCCACACCAGGTTGAACTCCACGTAGCGGCCGCGGCGGTAGGCCTGGAAGTCGCGCTCGCGTTCGCCATAGGGGGTGTCGGCGCGGCGCTCCAGGATGGGCACATAGGCCGGCAGAAAGTGGTCACCCACGCTCTCGGTGAGGTTGAAGGCGTGCTCGAAGCCGCCCTCGCTAAAGTCGTCGTAGAAGATGCCGCCGATGCCGCGCGGCTCGTTGCGGTGCTTGAGGAAGAAATACTCGTCGCACCACCGCTTGAAGCGGGGGTAGTAGTCAGGGCCGAAGGGGTCGAGGGCGCGTTTGCACATGCTGTGGAAGTGCACCGCGTCCTCCTCGAAGCCGTAGTAGGGTGTCATGTCCATGCCGCCGCCGAACCACCAGACCGGCTCGCCCGCGGCGCCCGCTGCCGGTAAGGCGCAGAAGAAGCGCACGTTCAGGTGCACCGTGGGGGCGTAGGGATTGCGCGGGTGCAGCACCAGGCTCACCCCCATCGCCTCCCAGGGACGACCGGCGAGCTCGGGGCGGTGCGCCGTGGCCGAGGGCGGCAGCCGCTCCCCCATGACATGCGAGAAGTTCACACCGCCGCGCTCCAGGACGTTGCCCTCTTCGATCAGCCGGGTGATACCGCCGCCGCCTTCGGGGCGCTGCCATTCGTCACGCAGGAAAGGCTTGCCGTCCACCTGTTCCAGGCGTTCGACGATCAGCTCCTGGAGCTCCAGGAGGAATTCCTTGACTCGGTCGGGATTCATCTCTCACAGTTCTCTCGCTCGCCGGCAGATTTTACGTCATGGCAAGGCTTTGCGTGGTGCCAAAGCGACCGCCGCAACCCCGCCGCCGGGCGCCGTGCTGCGACAATCGGTCGCATACCCAGCCGCGCCGCGCCTGGCTAGAATGCCGCCCGTTTCACGCATCGGATGTACACCCTGCGAGATCGGAGACGCCATGTTGTTTAGATACAAGCCCCTGACGGTTGCCCTGATGTTGCCCTGCCTGGGACCGGTCTTCGCGGCCGACCCCGTGGTCGAGCTGGGCGAGGTGAGGGTGACCGCCCGACGCCCAACGCCCCCGTTGGCAACGCGGCTGCAGAACGAGGCGCTCGACCGGCTGCAGCCTGCCAGCAGCGACAGCGCCGCCCTGTTGCGCCTGTTGCCCGGTGCACAGACCCGAGCCGCCGGCGGCAGCAGCGGCCTGCCGGTCATCCGCGGCCTGGCCGACGAGCGGCTGCGGGTGCAGGTCGATGGCATGGACTTGCTGGCCGCCTGTCCCAACCACATGAACCCGGCCCTTTCCTACATCGACCCCAGCCGCGTGGAGACGATCGAGGTCTATGCCGGGGTGAGCCCCGTCTCCGCCGGCGGCGATGCCATCGGCAGCGCAGTGCTCGTGAGCTCCGCAGCGCCCGCCTTCGCTCCCGCCGGCGCGGCCGCGCAGCGCACGGCGGAGGCAGGCGCCTTCTATCGCAGCAATGGGCAGGCGCGTGGCGGCAACCTGCGCGCCGGCTATGGCACGGAGACCCTGGCCGTGGCCTACGACGGGGCCTATGCCAAGGCCGATAACTACAAGGCGGGCAAGGCCTTCAAGACCTACACCTTCACCGGCCGCGCCGGCCACACGCTGGCCCTGGACGAAGTCGGCTCCAGCGCTTATGAAACGGCCAACCATGCCCTGGCGCTGGCCTGGCGCAACGAGACCTCATTGGTGGACCTGCGCTATACGCGCCAGCAGACCCCCTTTCAGGGGTATCCCAACCAGCGCATGGACATGACCGACAACACGAGCGACAAGCTCAACCTGGCGCTCACCAGCCGCTACGGCTGGGGGACGCTTAAGGCACGGGCCTTCTACGAGCAGATCGACCATGAGATGGACTTCGGCCCCGACAAGCGCTACTGGTATGGCTCGGCCTCCGGTGGCAACAACCCGCCCGGGGGCAATGCTACGGCGTGCTCGCCTATAGGTCCCACCTGTGCCGCCGGCATGCCTATGTACACCGAGGGCCGGAACACGGGCCTGAGCCTGCAAGGGGAGCTGCCTTTGGGCGACACCGACAAGGCCCGTATCGGGCTGGAGTACCGGGCGCAGCGGCTGGACGACTGGTGGGCGCCCTCGGGGGCCGGCATGTGGCCAGGCACCTTCTGGAACATCCGCGACGGCGAGCGTGATCGCTACGCCCTGTTCGCCGAGTGGGAGGGCCGGCGCGGCTCTGTCACCCACATCTTGGGGCTGCGTCATGAGATCGTGCGTATGGACGCCGGGCCGGTGCAGGGCTACAAAACCGTGATCACGACAGCACCCATGCCGGGGATGGATGTCGGCAACCAGATTGCCGAGAGCGCGGCCTTCAACGCGGCGGATCGATCCAAGACCGATCGCAATTGGGACCTCGCCTGGCTCATGCGCTACACCCCCGACGCCGCCCAGACCTACGAGCTGGGGCTGGCGCGCAAGACCCGCTCACCGGGGCTCTATGAGCGCTATGTCTGGTCCACTTGGCAGATGGCGGCGCTGATGAACAACTTCGTCGGCGATGGCAACGGTTATGTCGGTAATCTAAACCTGAAGCCGGAGAAGGCCTACACCTTGAGCGCCGCCGGCGAGTGGCGCACGGACGGCTGGACCTGGCGTCTATCGCCCTACTACAGCCGGGTGGATGACTACATCGATGCGGTCTGCATCGCCAACTGCGTGCCGAATAAATTCCGTATCCTGCGCTACGCCAACCACGACGCCACGATCTACGGCGCCGAGCTGAGCGCACGCGGGCGGTTGGGGAGGGCCTTTGACGCCGATCTGGGCCTCGAAGGCAGCATCGCCTATACACGCGGCAAGAACCGCACCAGCAAGGACAACCTCTATGACATCATGCCGCTCAACGCCAAGCTAGCGCTCACTCAGGCGCGCGGCGCGTGGTCCTGGCGCGTGGAGGGCGAGTTCGTCGCCGACAAGGACAAGGTCTCCAGCGTGCGTCAGGAGGTACCCACCGCGGGCTATGGTCTCGTGCACCTGCGCGCGAGCTATCGCGCCAAGCCCGTGCGTGTCGATTTCGGCATCGAGAACGTCTTCGACAAGGGCTATGACCTGCCGCTGGGCGGGGCCTATGTCGGCCAAGGCACCACGATGACCAACCCGCCGCTGCCGAATTACCCGCAATGGGGCACACCGGTGCCGGGGCCGGGCCGCAACGTCTATATCGGGTTAAACTGGACGCTCTGAGCGCAGCGCATGCCTATGCCACCCCATGCCACCCCTCTGGTCACGCGAGCTGAAATGGGCCGTGCTTGTGTCACTCATGGCGCATGGTGCGGCGCTCGCCTGGCTGCCGGTGCAAGCCGTAGCCCCACCTGAGACCTCGCCACCGCTCCAAGTACGCCTGCTTGCGCAGGTGTCCGCGCCCGCTCGAGCGTCCGCCTCGGCTGACTCCCCCACTGCCGCCACACCTGCGAAGACGGCCCCGGTCAAGCGTGTGGCGCCAGAGCTCGCCGAGCCGGCGGCGGAGGCCGCCCTACCCGCCCTGCCGTCCGCGGTCCCCGCCATCCTGCGCAGTGCGCACGACACCGCCTCCCTGGCGGGGGCCACCAGCACGCATGCCGCAGACGGCGCTGCCCAGTCCACGGAGGCTCTGCCAGCCTCGACTGCTGCGGGCAAGGCGGCTGCGTCCCCCGGCGTTCTCCGCCAGGCCGGCCCGGCCGGGGCGATGCCGGTAGGATGGCCGCGCACCGCGGCACCAGCCCCCGCTGAGGCTGCCGATGGAGGGCTTGCCGCTACGGTCCCGGCACACACGGCGATCGCCCAGGGAGTGCGCCGCGCCGGTGCGATAGAGGCCCTGGCGGGCCCCGCCCGGCCGGTCGCTGAGTCGGGTGATACGCTCGCGTCGGCGGCCCAACTCGCGGCCGGCCAGCCCCCAAGCCAGGCGCATCAGCGCGACGAGACCCCCTGGGCGGCCGCCCTACCCATGGCTGCCTCGGCCCAGCCCCAGGCCCTGCGCACGCCCGAGCCGGCGATGGTGGCCGAGCCGGCGTCCGAGACTCGCGCCCAGACGGCTGAAGTCACGCGACCGCCGGGCGTTTTGCGGACGGCGGCGGCGAATACCCTGAGCCTGCTGGAGGCGGAGGACGCCCCCAGCAGCGCCCTCGCCCTGGCCCGGCTCAGCCCATACAGCCGCGCCTGTTACGCCTCACCCCCGGCGCAGTGGAACGCGCAGGGGCGTGTGGTGCTGCGTGTGCGTGTGGATGCCACCGGCCGGCCGGCGGAGGTGACGTTGGACAGCGGCAGCGGCGAGCCACGCTTGGACCGATTGGCCATCGAGCAGACCCGCGGCTGCGCCCGTTTCGACATCGTCGATCGCCAGGGCCGGCCACGCGCCGCCACCGTGCGCCTGCCCGTGGTCTACAAATTCAGCGACTGAAGGAGAACACCATGCGGACCATCCTCACCCTGCTCGTGACGAGCCTCGTGTGCAGCGCGTCGCCCGCCAGCGATCTACCCACGCCCGACGAGGCGCAGAAGCTGGCGCTCGCGGCCTATCGCGCCGCCGCCGAGGCGGGCGAGGCCACGGCCCAGTTCAAGTTGGGTTGGTTCTATGCCCACGGTCAGTGGGTCGCGCGCGACCCCACCGAGGCGCGCCGCTGGTACACCCGCGCCGCCCGTCAGGGCGAGACCGCTGCCCAGTACAACCTGGCCCTGCAGTTGCTGGAGGCGGCGCCGGGCTCGCCCGATGCCCAGGAGGGTCTCGCCTGGCTCAAGCAGGCGGCCGAAGGGGGGCTGGCGCGCGCCCAGCTCAAGCTGGCCGAGTTGCTGGAGGCCGGCCAGCATCTGGCGGCCGACCCAGCGGCTGCGCTCGCCTGGCTCAAGCGCGCCGCTGATGGCGGCGAGCCGGCGGCACAGAACAACCTGGGTCTGCGCCTGCTCGAAGGGCGTGGGGTCGAGCGCGATGTCCAGGCGGGTCTCGCCTGGCTCCTGCGCGCGGCCGAGGCGGAATACGTCACGGCGCAGACCAACCTGGGCGTGATCTACATGGACGGCCTGCACGGGGTGGCGGTCGATCCGCTGGCGGCCGTGCGTTGGTTCTCCCGCGCCGCCGACAAGGGCGATGCCCTGGCCCAGTACCGCCTGGGGCTCGCCCTGGACAAGGGGCTGGGGGCGTCACGCGACGCGCAGAAGGCGCTCAACTGGCTCAAGGCGGCGGCCCAGGGCGGCGAGCGGGCCGCCGCCACCTATCTGGGGCTTGCCTATGAAGCGGGCAGTTTCGGCAGCGCCGATCCGGCCACGGCGGCGTTGTGGTATCGCCAGGCGGCCGAGGCCGGCGATGCCCTTGCCGCCAACAACCTGGGGGTGTTGTTGCGCGACGGGCGCGGTGTCGCGCAAAACCACGCCGAGGCGCGCCAGTGGCTGCAACGCGCCGCGCAGCAGGGCGAGCTGCTGGCCTGGTACAACCTGGGGCTCATGCACGAGCAGGGGCAAGGCGGTCCAGTGGATGAGCCCGCCGCCCTCGAACACTATCAGCGCGCGGCCGAGGGCGGGCTGCCCAAGGCGCAGGGGCGGTTGGGCTGGCTGCATTACAAACAGGGTCGCTACACCGAGGCGCTGAAATGGCTCACACGCGCCGCCGAAGGGGGAGACGCCGCGGCGCAGAACAACCTCGGCGTGATGTACGAGCAAGGCAAAGGCGTGGCCAAGGACTATGCCCAGGCCGCGCGCTGGTACCGTAAGGCGGCCGAGGCGGGCGAGCGCAACGCCCAGAACAACTTGGGCGTGCTGCTGCGCGACGGCATCGGCGTGCGCAAGAATGTGGCCGAGGCCATCGAGTGGTTCAAGCGCGCCGCCGCTCAAGGGCACGTCAAGGCGCAGTTGAACCTCGCCCAGCTCTACGAGCAGATCTCCGCCAAGCGTTGAGACGGCGCTACCGTCCGAGCAGGAAAAAGGCGAGCAGGCGGCGCGGCAGCCAATCCAGCTTGCCGGGAAAGGGGCCGGTGAGGAAGCCCACGTGACCACCCGTCTCGGGATAGTCCAGGGTCACCTGGGGCGAGACGGCCGAGGCGTCGGGCAGGGCGCTGGCGGGCAGGAAGGGGTCGTTACGCGCGTTGAGCACCAGGGTGGGCACCCGGATGTGTCGCAGCAGGGGCTTTGCGCTTGCGCGCTGCCAGTAGTCGAGGGCGTTGCGAAATCCGTGCAGCGGCGCGGTCACGCGGTCGTCGAAGGCGCGCAGGGTCCACAGCCCGGTGAGGCGCAGGTGACCCAAATGGGCGACGTGGGCCGCGCGCTTCTGGCGGATCTTGCGCTTGAGGCTCACCAGGAAGTGCCAGGCGTACAGCCGGTTGAGCCCCCGGTCGAGTGCCTGGCCGGCGGCCACCATGTCCAAGGGGGCCGAGACCGCGGCGGCGCGTTGGACGAGATCCCGGGCGCGGGGGCCCCACTCGCCCAGCCACTTGAGCAGGGCGTTGCCGCCCAACGACACCCCCACCGCAAAGAGCGGTGCGGTGCCCGCCTGGTGGCGCAGGTGGGTGAGCAGGGCGGCGATCTCGGCCGAGTCGCCGGCATGATAGGCGCGAGGCAGGCGGTTGGGCTCGCCCGAGCAGCCGCGGAAGTGGGCCACCACCCCGCGCCAGCCGGCCGCGCGCAGGGCCTGCATGAGGGCGCGCGCGTAGTGGCTGCGGCTGCCGCCCTCGAGGCCGTGGAACAGGACCACCAGCGGCGCCCCGGCCGGGCCGTCGAGCCAGTCGAGGTCGTTGAAGTCGCCGTCGGCGCGCTCCCAGCGGGCGCGGCACAGGGGCACGGGGGACGCGCCCAGCAGATAGGGCCAGATGGTCTGCAGGTGCCCCCCGGGCAGCCACGCGGGCGCGCGATAGGGGGGCGGGGCGGCCGCGACGGGCTCAGCCACGCCCGGCGGGGTCGGCCTTGCCGCGTGCGTTGCCCTTGCGCTGGATGGCGCGCCAGCCGATGTCGCGGCGCATCTGCTTGCCCTCGAAGGCGATGCTCTCGGCGATCTCATAGGCCCGCGCCTGGGCGATCTTGACCGTGTCGCCCAGGGCGGTGACGCAGAGCACGCGGCCGCCGGCGGTGACGACCTGGTCGCCGGCGAGCGCCGTGCCGGCGTGGAAGACGTGGAAGTCCTCGCCACTCACACCCAGGCCGGTGATGGCGTCACCCTTGCGTGGGTTGTCCGGGTACCCGGCAGCGGCCAGGACCACGCCCAGGGCATAGCGCCGGTCCCATTCCGCCTCGACCTGGTCCAGCCGGCCCTCGAGGGCGGCCTCGATCAGATGGGCGAAGTCGTTCTTGAGCCGCATCATGATGGGTTGTGTTTCCGGGTCGCCCAGGCGGCAGTTGAACTCCAGCACGCGCGGGCTGCCATCCTCGCCGATCATGAGGCCGGCATAGAGAAAGCCCGTGTAGGGCACGCCCTCCTGGCGCATACCCGCCACCACGGGCCGGATCACCTCACGCAGGATGCGCGCGTGCAGCTCGGGGGTGACCACCGGGGCGGGGGAATAGGCGCCCATGCCGCCGGTGTTGGGGCCCTGGTCGCCGTCGAGCAGACGTTTGTGGTCCTGACTGGTCGCCAGCGGCAGGATGTGTTCGCCATCGACCATGACGATGAAGCTCGCCTCCTCGCCGGCGAGATAGTCTTCGATGACGACGCGGTGGCCGGCCTCGCCCAGGCGGTTGCCGGCGAGCATGTCGTCCACCGCCGCGTGGGCCTCGGCCAGCGTCTGCGCCACCACCACGCCCTTGCCGGCGGCCAGCCCGTCGGCCTTGACGACGATGGGGGCGCCGTGGGCATCGATATGCGCGTGGGCGGCCGCGGCATCGGTGAAGCTGGCGTAGCCGGCGGTCGGGATGCCGTGCCGCTGCATGAAGGCCTTGGCGAACTCCTTCGAGGACTCCAGCCGCGCGGCGGCCTGGGTCGGGCCGAAGATCTTGAGGCCCGCGGTACGGAAGGCGTCGACGATGCCGGCGGCGAGCGGCGCTTCGGGCCCGACCACGGTGAAGGCGATGTCCTCGCGTTTGCAGAAGGCGATCAGGGTGGCGAACTCGGTGACCGGCAGGTTCTCCAGACCCGGTTCCAGGGCCGTGCCGGCGTTGCCCGGCGCGACGTAGACCTTTTGCACGCGCGGGCTCTGTGCCAGGCGCCAGGCGAGGGCATGCTCGCGCCCGCCGGCACCGATGACCAGCAGTTTCATGATGTCGTCTGTGGGGTGTCAGCGATGGCAGTGATCGTCATTTTACCCTCACCCCGCCCCTGTTCTTTTCTCTATACGCTTTGCTCTCTTCTCTCGCGCCTTTAGTGCCTGAAGTGGCGCATGCCGGTGAAGACCATGGCCATGCCATGCGCATCGGCGGCAGCGATCACCTCCTCGTCGCGCACCGAGCCGCCGGGCTGGATCACGGCGCGGATGCCGGCGGCGGCGGCCTGGTCGATACCGTCGCGGAAGGGGAAGAAGGCATCCGAGGCCATGACCGACCCGGCCACGGCGAGCCCCGCCTGTTCCGCCTTGATGGCGGCGATGCGGGCGGAGTTCACCCGGCTCATCTGGCCGGCGCCCACGCCGATGGTCATCTGGTCGCGCGCATAGACGATGGCGTTGGACTTGACGAACTTGGCCACGCGCCAGGCGAACAGGAGGTCGCGCATCTCCGCCTCGGTGGGCGCCCGCCGGGTGACGACCTTGAGTTCGGCGTAGAGCGACTGGTCGGCCTCCTGCACCAGCAGGCCGCCGCTGACGCGCTTGTAGTCGAGCTGGACGGGCGGCTCGGCCGGCCATTCGCCGCATTCGAGCAGGCGCACGTTCTTCTTGCTGGCACAGACCTCGGCCGCCTCGGGGCTGACCGTGGGGGCGATGATGACCTCGACGAACTGGCGCCCCAGGATGGCACGCGCGGTGTCGGCGTCGAGCGCGCGGTTGAAGGCGATGATGCCGCCGAAGGCCGACTCCGGATCGGTGGCGTAGGCCCGGTCATAGGCCTCCAGCAGGGTCGCGCCATAGGCCACGCCGCAGGGGTTGGCGTGCTTGACGATGACGCAGGCCGGGCCCGCGTCGAATTGCTTGACGCACTCCAGGGCGGCATCGGCGTCGGCGATGTTGTTGTAGGACAGCGCCTTGCCCTGCAGCTGGCGGGCGGTGGCCACGGTGGCGGTGGTCACCCCGGGCTCGACATAGAAGGCGGCCTGCTGGTGCGGATTCTCGCCGTAGCGCAGGGCCTGGGCGTGCGCAAACTGCAGGTTGAGCCGGCGCGGGAAGGCGGAATCCGTCAGCCGTTTGCCGAAGTAGTTGGCGATGGCGCCGTCATAGGCAGCGGTGTGTTCGAAGGCCTTGACCGCCAGGTCGAAGCGGGTGGCCGCCGACACCGCACCGCCGTGCGCGTCCATCTCCGCGATCACGCGGGCGTAGTCGGCCGGGTCGGTGACGATCACGACGAAGGCATGGTTCTTGGCCGCCGAGCGCACCATGGCCGGACCACCGATGTCGATGTTCTCGATCGCCGCCTCCAGGGTGCAGTCGGGCCGGGCGACGGTCTGGGCGAAGGGATAGAGGTTTACGCACACCAGGTCGATCGCACCGATGCCGTGGCTTTGCATGGCGGCGACGTGTTCGGGGTTGTCACGCCGGGCGAGGATGCCACCGTGGATCTTCGGGTGCAGGGTCTTCACCCGGCCGTCCAGCATCTCCGGGAAACCGGTGTAGTCGACCACCTCAATGACGGGCAGACCGGCCTCGCGCAGGGCGCGGGCGGTGCCGCCGGTGGATAGCAGTTCCACCCCGCGCGCGGCCAGTGCACGAGCGAAATCGACCAGACCGGTCTTGTCGGAAACGGAAAGCAGGGCGCGTTGGATCATGGTGTTCCGTGAGGGGTGAGGGGTGAGGAGGGGTGAGGCCATGCGGCGGCTGTCACGCCGATCGCCCAGATCATTTGATGCCGTGCTGCTGCATCTTCTTGCGCAGGGTGTTGCGGTTGATGCCCAGCATCTCGGCGGCGCGGCTCTGGTTGCCGGCGGCGTGGTCGAGCACCACCTCGATGACCGGCTTCTCCACGCAATGCATGACCATGTCGTAGATGCGGCTGGCGGGTTCACCGTCGAGATCCTTGAAATACTTCTGCAGCTCCCGGCGCACACAGGCGGCCAGCTCGCTCTCGTCGATGGTGGTCATGTCGGTCTCCCTTGTTGATTCACGCGGCCAGGCGCTCGCAGGCCGACGGGGCCTGATAGATCAGACGCGGGTGTCGCTGGGCGGCGCGTGTGAAGAAATCGTCGACGGCCCTGAGCTGCTCGCGGGTGGACTCGAGACGGTTCATGGCATGGCGGAAACTGGCCGAATCGGCGAGCCCGCGGGTGTACCAGGCGATGTGCTTGCGCGCCATGCGCACGCCGGTGAATTCGCCATAGAAGCGGTAAAGGTCGTCGAGGTGTTCCAAAAGCAGGGCGTGGATCTCGCTTACCTCGGGCGGCGGCAGCAGCTCGCCGGTGGCGAGATAGTGCGCCACCTCGCGGAAGATCCAGGGCCGGCCCTGGGCGGCGCGGCCGATCATGATGGCATCCGCCCCGGTGTAGTCGAGCACGTATTGGGCCTTCTGCGGCGTGGTGATGTCGCCGTTGGCGATGATGGGGATTTTGGCCTCGGCCTTCACCGCGCGGATGGTGTCGTATTCGGCCTCCCCGCTGTAGCCACAGGCGCGGGTGCGGCCGTGGATGGCCAGGGCCTGGATGCCGGCCGCCTCGGCGATCCTGAGGATGTTGAGCGCATTGCGGTGTTCGCGGTCCCAGCCGGTGCGGATCTTGAGTGTCACCGGCACCTCGGGCACGGCGCGCACCACCGCCTCGAGGATGCGTCCGACCAGGGCCTCGTCCCGGAGCAGGGCCGAGCCGGCCATGACGTTGCAGACCTTCTTGGCCGGGCAGCCCATGTTGATGTCGATGATCTGCGCCCCGTTGGCGACGTTGTAGCGCGCCGCCTCGGCCATCATGGCGGGGTCGGCGCCGGCGATCTGCACCGAGATCGGCGCTGCCTCGCCGCGGTGATCGGCGCGGCGGCGGGTCTTGGCCGAACCGTAGAGCAGGGAGTTGGAGGTCACCATCTCGGACACCGCCATCCCCGCGCCCAGGCGCTTGCAGAGCTGGCGGAAGGGCCTGTCGGTCACGCCGGCCATGGGCGCGACGATCAGGCGGTTGGGCAGTGGGACGGGACCGATGCGCATGGAAGTCAGCAGGGCGGAAGGGGGCGAATTCTACCCGCATGCGCCGATGCGCAAAAGCGCGCCGGCAAGGCAGGTGGGCGCGCCTCGGGCCAGGGCGGACCCGCATGCGGCAAGGCATGCACGCGGGGGGTGGCTCACGATTCCTTCGTCATCGGCTTTCCGGCATCATCGCCGGACCATGTCCGCCGCCGCTATGAGCCGCCTCACACAGCTCGCCGCCTGGCGCCCGGCCGCCCTGGCCCTGGGCCTGGGCGCGGTGAGCGTGTTCGGCTTCGCCCCGTTCTACTGGTTCCCGCTGCCCATCCTCGCCCTGGCGCTGCTCATCCGCCTGCTGCACGGCCGCGGCCCGCGCCAGGCATTCGCCCTGGGCTATGCCTTCGGCCTGGGTTGGTTCCTGGCCGGGGTGTCCTGGGTCTATGTCAGCATGCACGCGATCGGCGGCATGCCCGCGCCGCTCGCCGCCCTGGCGGTGGTCCTGTTCGCCGCCTACCTGGCCCTGTTCCCCGCCCTGGCCCTGACCCTCGCCGTGCGCTGGCCCCTGCCGGAGGCGGTGCGCTGGTTGCTGGCCGCCCCGGCGCTCTGGCTGCTCACGGATTGGCTGCGCGGCACCCTGTTCACCGGCTTCCCCTGGCAGGCCATCGGCTATGCCCAGGTGCCAATGAGTCCCTTGGCCGGCTATGCGCCGGTGTTGGGCGTGCTGGGGGTGACGGGCGTGGCGGTGTTCACGGCCGGGGCGCTCGCCCTGGCGCGCTGGCTTCCCATCGCTGTAGCAGCCCTCGTCTGGCTCGTCGGCTGGGCGCTGCTGCAGGTGCCCTGGACCCGGCCGGTGGGCGCGCCGGTGACGGTGAGCCTCATACAGGGCAACATCGCGCAGTCGCTCAAATTCCGGCCGGAACAGCTCGCGGAGACCCTGGCCACCTATCGGCGCCTCACCCTGGAAAGCCCCGCACGCCTCATCGTCCTGCCGGAGACGGCGCTGCCCGTCTTCCTCGACACCGCCCCACCAGACTACCTCGCCGAGCTCGCCGCACACGCCCGCCGCAACGGCGGCGACCTGCTGCTGGGGGTGCCGGAGCGCGAGGGCGATCGCTACTACAACAGCGTGGTCTCGCTCGGCACGGCCGCGCCCCAGGTCTACCGCAAGGTTCACCTGGTGCCCTTCGGCGAGTTCGTGCCGCCGGGTTTTCGCTGGTTCATCGATCTGATGCACATCCCCCTGGGCGACTTCGCCCGCGGCCGGCCCGACCAGCCGCCCATGCAGGTGGCGGGGCAGCGGGTGGCGGTCAATATCTGCTACGAGGACGTCTTCGGGGCGGAGCTGATCCACGCCCTGCCGGCGGCCACCTTGATGGTCAACGTGAGCAACGATGCCTGGTTCGGCGATTCGCTTGCCCCCTGGCAACACCTGCAGATCAGCCAAATGCGGGCGCTGGAGACCGGGCGCTGGTGGCTGCGCGCCAACAACACGGGGATCACCGCCATCCTCGATGCACGTGGGCGTGTGGTGGCGCGGCTCACCCCCTTCACCACTGGCGTCCTGCATGGCACGGCGCAGGGTTACAGCGGCCTGACCCCCTACGCCCGCTGGGGGGATGCAGCGGCGCTGGGGCTGGCGGTGGTGTTCCTTGCCGTGGCGGCAGGCTTGGGGCGCACCGCCCGGCGGCGGTAAGATTCAACCTAAAAACCGCAGTTGAACGTGCCCGAAAGCGGGTTTGTACGACCGGCTGGCAAGGCGCGACGACGCCGCAGGGTGGGCTGCCTGCAAGGAGGAGCAACGCGGCCAGACGGGCGTACAAGACCGAAGGCGGGCGCGGAGCGTGTTCACCCTCTGGGAGAGGAGGACCGGAGGCAAAATCTCTTGCATCAGCGAGCTGTTACGAAGCCATAAGAGCGGTCAACTGCGGTTTTTAGGTTCAAGGTTTTTCAAGAAAACGGGCCTGCCCCCATGACCCTGAGACTGACCCATTTGTCGCACGGCGGCGGCTGCGGCTGCAAGATCGCCCCGGCCGTGCTCGAACAGATCCTGTCGGAGACCCCCTATGCCAAGGGCATCGCCGCGGCCTTCCCCGATCTCCTGGTGGGCATCGAGACCGGGGACGACGCCGCGGTGTGGCGGTTGAATGACCAGCAGGCCATCGTCGCCACCACCGATTTCTTTATGCCCATCGTCGACGACCCCTTCCAGTTCGGCCGCATCGCCGCCACCAACGCCATCTCCGACGTCTACGCCATGGGCGGCCGGCCGCTCTTCGCCCTGGCCCTGGTCGGTATGCCGCTCGACAAGCTCGCGCCCGAGGTCATCCGCCGCATCCTCGCCGGCGGCGAGGCCGCGGCGCGGGCGGCCGGCATCCCCATCGCCGGCGGCCATTCCATCGACGCCGCCGAGCCCATCTATGGCCTGGTGGCGATCGGTGTGGTGCATCCGGCGCGCATCAAGCGCAACAACGCCGCCCAGGCCGGTGACCTGCTGGTGTTGGGCAAGGGGCTGGGCGTGGGCATTTACTCGGCGGCGCTCAAGAAGGACGCCCTGCCGGAGGAGGGCTATGCGGCCATGATCGCCTCCACCACCCAGCTCAACAGCGCGGGGCCCGAACTGGCCGAGATCGAGGGGGTGCACGCCATGACCGACGTCACCGGCTTCGGCCTGCTCGGCCATACCCTGGAGATCGCCCGCGGCTCCGGCCTCACCGCCGAGCTCGAGTTCGCGCGTCTGCCCGTCCTGCCGCAGGCGGCGGCGCTCGCCCAGGCGGGCTTCGTCACCGGCGCGAGCGGCCGCAACTGGGCGAGCTACGGCGCGAGCGTGCGGCTGTTCGAGGGCTGCGCCGACTGGCAGCGCGCCATCCTCACCGACCCGCAGACCAGCGGCGGCCTACTGGTCGCCTGCTCAGAGGCGGCGCTGGACGAGGTCATGCAGGTCTTTCGGCTGCATGGCTTCGAGCGGGCGGCGGTGGTGGGCAGGTTGAGTGCGGATGGTGCGGGGCAGGCGATCGTCACGCCGTAGATGGCCGGATCTGTCGGAGCTTGGCTACTGCCAGACCCAGCGCATCCGCGAGGTTCAGGGCGCGCGCAAGCCGTGCCGCCGCCGTGCGCCCCGCACAGGCGTGCTGGGGATCGGCCGCGAAGGCCTCCACCATGCCCTGTAGGAGCGCCGACCGGTCGAAACGCCGGCCGGTCAGTGCCTCTTGCAGGTCGAGCACGTCGCCCGCCACCGCCTCGGCCAGCGGCCGGTGCTTCTCCCACAGCTCGCCCACCGTGCCGCCGACCTTGAGGCCGGCGATGTTGGTGGTGAGGATGTAGAGGTTCTTGCGCACGAGCTCCCAAAGCATCTGATCAGGGTCCGCCACCACCCGGGCGGGGAGCTCGATGCTCTTGAGGGCATCCACCAGCAACTGTGCCTGCGGGCCGTACACCGGCGAGGGCAGTAACGGTTTGGCGTCGGTGCCCTTCTTCTTCTCGAACCAGACCGACACCACGGTGGGGCTTGCAATTGCGTGCGCCTCCCAGTCGCGCGGCAGCAGCTCGTTCTGCAAGAGCCCCACGCGGTCCTTCCAGGCGGCCGGCAGGCCCTCGAGGACGGGGTGCAGATCGGCCTCGGCCACGGCCACCAGGGCGAGCTCGGGCTGCGGCCAGCGCGCGGCGACGCGGTCCATGTCGTCGCCCCGGTTGACCGGCACCACGGTGTAGCCCGAGCGCAGCAGGCCGCCGGCGAAGACGCGGCCCAACTGGCCCAGGCCGATGATGATCACATATCCACGCATGACAAGTCCATGAAACCAAAGGGGTAAATTTTTCTGGCGGTTGGGGCGATACTTGCCGGAAGACACGCCCCCGTCATACTCGTCGCGTTCGGGGCGGTCTGCCTGCTTGCCTCCATAACGTTGCCATCATGACCCAAACTGCCCCCCAGTTTAACGCCTTTACTCCACCCCGCCGCATCCTCATGGGGCCGGGGCCCTCGGACGTGCCCGAACGCGTGCTCGCCGCCATGGCGCGGCCCACCATCGGCCATCTGGACCCGGCCTTCCAGGGCATGATGGAGGAGCTCAAGACCCTGCTGCGCTATGCCTTCCAGACCGGGAACCGGCTCACCTTCCCCGTCTCGGGCCCCGGCTCGGTGGGCATGGAGATGTGTTTCGTCAACCTGGTGGAGCCGGGCGACAAAGTGATCGTCTGCAGCAACGGGGTGTTCGGTGGCCGCATGCTGGAGAACGTCAAGCGCTGCGGTGGCGTGCCGGTGGTGGTGGAGGACCCCTGGGGCCGGGCAGTGGATCCCGACAAGGTGGAGGCGGCCTTCAAGGCCCATCCCGACGCCGGGGTCTTGGCCTTCGTCCACGCCGAGACCTCCACCGGGGCGCAGTCTGACGCCGCCGCGCTGGCTGCCATTGCGCGGCGATACGGGGCGTTGACCATCATGGACTGTGTGACCTCGCTCGGTGGCACACCGGTGCTGATCGACGCCTGGGGCATCGATGCCGCCTATTCAGGCAGCCAGAAGTGCCTGTCGTGCACGCCAGGACTGTCGCCGGTGACCTTCTCCGAGCGCGCCATCGAGCGGGTGCAAGCGCGCAAGGCCCCCGTGCAGAGCTGGTTCATGGACCTGAACCTGGTGCTCGGTTACTGGGGCGGCGAGGGGGCCCGGACCTATCACCACACCGCGCCCATCAACCCCCTTTACGGTCTGCACGAGGCCCTGCGCATCCTCGCCGAGGAGGGGATCGAGAACGCCTGGGCCCGGCACCGCCGCCTGCATGAGGCCCTCAAGGCGGGGCTTGAGCGCCTGGGCCTTGCCTTCGTGGTGCCGGAGGCCGAGCGGCTGCCGCAGCTCAACGCCATTTTCGTGCCCGAGGGCGTGAACGACGCGGCGGTGCGCGCCCGGCTGCTCAACGAGTTCAACTTGGAGATCGGCGCCGGCCTCGGGGCCTATGCCGGCCGGGTGTGGCGCATCGGCCTGATGGGCCACGCCTGTACGGCAAAGAACGTGCGGTACTGCCTGGAGGCCTTGGGGCAGGTGCTGGGGAGGGGGTGAGGGGAGAGAAGAGAGAAAAGCGGTGAGAGAAAAGAGACCGCGCGGGGGGATACCCGCTCAGTCTCCCCCCTCCTTTTCTCTCTTTTCTCTCGCATCTTCTCTCTCTTCTCTCCCCATGACCAGATGCGCCAGCAGGGCGCGCAGCTTGGCCGGCTTGAGCGGTTTGTGCAGGACCGGCTGGCCCGAGGCCTGGATGGCCCGGATGGTCTCGGGGGCGGTGTCGCCGGTGACGAGGAGGGCGGGAATGTCCGCGCCGAACGCCTGGCGCAGGGTGGCGATCGCCTCGATGCCGGTGCCGCTGCCGAGCCGGTAATCCGCGACGATCACATCCGGGCGTCGCCCAAGCTGCGCGAGATCGGCCTGGACCTGGGCGACGTCCATCCCCGCCGCGACCTCCACCCCCCATTCGTCCAACAGCAGCACCATCGCTTCCAGGACGCCCGGGTCGTCGTCGATGAAGGCCACCAGTGCGTTCTGGAGGGCGGTGCCCGCGGGTGGGCCTTCCGGTTCAGGCGTCTGCGCCTGCGGGGCACAGATCGGCAGGCGCAGGCTGAAGCAGGAACCGCGTCCAGGGGCAGAATCCAGGTTGACCGGTGTGCCCAACAGGCGGGCCAGCCGGGCGACGATGGCCAGCCCCAGGCCCAGGCCCTTGTCGCGCGCGCGCTGCGGGTTGTGCAGCTGAAAGTACTCCTCGAAGATGCGTTCCTGGTAGGCCGGCGGGATGCCGGGGCCGGTGTCCCAGACCTCGACCCTGAGGTGCTCCTGTTCCAGACGGGTGCCGATGGCCACCCAGCCGGTCTCGGTGTAGCGGATGGCGTTGGCCAGCAGGTTGCCCAGGATGCGTTCCAGCAAGACCGGGTCGGTCTGCACCCAGGCCTGGGTGGGACGCACCTGCAGGGTGAGGCCCTTCTCGGCGGCGATCGGTGCATATTGCCGTTGCAGGCCCTGCAGCAGGCGCATCAGGGGAAAACATTGCGGGTTGGCCTGCACGACACCGGCATCCAGGCGCGAGAGGTCCAGCAGGGCGTTGAGCAGGGTTTGCATGGCCAGGGCCGAGGCTTCGATCTGCCGGGCGAGATGCAGCGTCTCGTTCGATGTCAGGCGCTCCTTGAGGGCGGCCACCAGCAGGGTCAGGGCATGGAGCGGCTGGCGCAGGTCGTGACTGGCGGCGGCGAGAAAGCGCGACTTCGCCTGCACGGCCGCCTCGGCTGCCTGCCGCTGGGCGGTCAGATCCGCGGTGGCGGCCTGCAGGCGTGCCTCCAGCGCCGCGCGGCTGGCCTGCAGGGTTGCCGCCAGGCGGTTGAGGTTGGCCTCGATCTGGCCGAGCGCATCGGCTGAGCCCACGGTCAGGCGGTCCGACAGCCCGCCGTCGGCGAGGTGCGCGACCGCCTGGTTGACCGCCTGCAGGCGCCGCTCCAGGCCCAGGCCCAGGCGCCAAGCCAGCAGGGCGACCAGGGGCAGGACGACGGCCAGCACGAGGGCCGCGCCGTTCAGGATGCGCCAGCGCAATTCATCCAGCGCATGCGCACTCAGCACCACGACGGCCTGGCCGCCGGGTCCCTGGGGGCGCGCGACGGGGGGGTGGGCGGCCTCCCCTGCCGGCCGGAGTGGGTGGATGTACACCCGCTGCCCCCCTGAGCTGCCTGCGTGCGTCCCCGCCGCTGGCAGGACCGGGGAGGGCGTCTGGGTCTGCCGGCTGGGCACCAGCCACTGGCCGTTGGCCTGCAGGATGCCCACGCTGAGGACCTCGGGCTGGGCGGCCGCATGGTCGAGCAGCCGCCTGAGGGCCCTGCGGTCGCCATCGAATGCATCGAATTCGGCGGCCAGGGCGAGCTGGCCCGCAAGCTCGCGTCCGCGCGTGTCCAGGGCCTCCCCGGCAGTCTTCAGGGCACGTTCGTAGAGGTAGGCTGTGCTGAGCCCGATGCCGATCACCGCCGGGGTCAGGGCCATCGCCAGCAGGCGCAGCCGCAGGCCTGGCCGGCGCGCGCCCTCGGCCGGTGAGCCCCGTATGCGCGCCTGGCGATGCACCGGTGGGTCGCTCCGATCTCGTGGTTGAGGGGCCGCTCAGACGAGCGGACCGGTGTCCCCGGCGGCCGCGATGAGGCCCAGCCGCTGCGCCGCCAGTAAGGCCTCCGTGCGGCTGCTGACCCTGAGCGCCCGAAAGATGGTGGCCAGGTGGACCTTGACCGTGCCCTCGGTGATGTTCAGGGCTGCGGCGATCTGGCGGTTGCTCTTGCCCAGCGCCAGCTGCTGCAACACCGCCCGCTGCCGCCCGGTCAGGGCGATCGCTGCGCCGTCGCCGGTCTCGCCGCCCACATCGGCGGTCGCCTGGCCAACCAGGAGCCTGGGTGGGATGTAGAGCCCGCCGGACAGGACCAGGCGCAGTGCGTGCAAGATGACCTCGCCCGGGGAGGACTTGGTGATGTAGCCCAGGGCGCCGGCCTCGAGCAGGTGCTGGATGTCATCGGGCTGTTCCGAGGCCGAAAGGATCACCAGCGGCACATCCGGATAGGCGGCACGGAACTGGGCGATGCCCTCGCGGCCGCGCATGCCGGGCATGTACAGATCGATCAGGGCGAGATCGACCTCGCCGGCCGCCTGCATCGCCGCAAAGGCGCTCGGATAGTCCTGCGCCTCGATGATTTCGACCTCGGCATCCAGCTTGCGCAACAGGGGTTTGATCCCTTCACGGAACAAGGGGTGGTCGTCGGCCAAGAGCAGTTTCAAGCCCACCTCCCCGACCTTGGCGTCCTCTCACAAACAGGTTGATCGGGCCACCGCAGTGCCGTGCCTATAACTTTCGATATAGGCGGTTCTAACTTTAGGCGAATGGGCAGGCATGCCGGGACCGGTCATACTGTCTGCGCTTCTCGCGATCAGAGTCCATCCAGGCGGTCGGGGAGGACAACAACAACCCATCGTCGCATCAGGACTCTTGCCTCCACCGGACGTCAAGTCCGGTTTTTTTATGGCCGATTCGTGCGGCTGAGCCCCAGCCTCTGCCACAGGGCAACCGTCAGGCCCGCCTGGTTGAGGGTGTAGAAATGTAGACCCGGGGCGCCGCCGGCGAGCAGGCGCTCGCACATCGCCGTGACGACGTCGAGCCCGAAGGCGCGGATGGCGGCGCTGTCGTCGTGATAGGCCTCCAGCTTCTTCGCCAGCCAGCGAGGCATCTCCGCACCGCAGGCGGCCGAGAAACGGGCCAGCTGGGCATAGTTGGAGATGGGCATGATGCCCGGCACGATGGGGATGTCCACGCCCAGGGCCCGGCAGTCGTCGACGAAATTGAAATAGGCGTCGGCGTTGTAGAAGTACTGGGTGATGGCGGCATTTGCGCCGGCCTCGACCTTGCGCTTGAAATTGGCGAGGTCCTCGCGATAGTTGCGGGCCTGCGGGTGCATCTCCGGGTAGGCCGCCACCTCGATCTCGAACCAGTCCCCTGTCTCCTGACGGATGAAGCTGACCAGGTCGCTGGCATAGCGGAATTCGCCGGGCTCGGCCATGCCGGAGGGCAGGTCGCCGCGTAGCGCAACGATGTGGCGGATGCCATGCGCGCGATAGGTCTCAAGGATCTGACGGATACTCTCGCGGGTGGAGCCGATGCAGGACAGGTGCGGCGCGGCCTCCAGCCCCTCGGCCTGGATCTCCAGCACGGTCTCCAGGGTGCGGTCGCGGGTGGAGCCGCCGGCGCCGAAGGTGACGGAGAAGAACTTGGGCTTGAGTTGCGCGAGCTGGCGGCGGGTGGCGCGCAGCTTCTCCACCCCTTCCGGGGTCTTGGGCGGGAAGAATTCGATGCTGAAGACGCGGTCCATTTTGCGTGAGGCGTGAGGCGTGAGGCGTGAGGCGTGAGGCGTGAGGCGTGAGGCGTGAGGCGTGAGGCGTGGGGCGGCAGGCGCGATTCTAACCCAGGGCCACACCCAGCGCCCGGCCGATGAGCCAGGTGGTGAGCCCCGCCCCGCCGCCGATGGCCAGCATGCGTAGCCCCCCCCGCCAGGCCGGCTTGCCGGTGAACAGGCTCAGCGCGCTGCCCACGCCGAACAGGCTCACGGCACTGACCAGGAGGGTGCCGGTGAGGGCGATCTCGCCGCTCAACAAGAGGTAGGGGGCGAGCGGGATGGCGGCGCCTACGGCGAAGGCGAGGAAAGACGAGATGGCGGCCCCCAGGGGCGAGCCCAGCTCCTCGGGGTTGAGACCCAGCTCCTCGCGCGCCAGGGTGTCGAGCGCCTTGTCCGGGTCGCTGATCAGGCGCTCGGCCATGCGTTGCGCCTCCTCGCGCGGCACTCCCTTGGCGGTGTAGATCAGGGCGAGCTCGGCCGCCTCTTCCTTGGGATATTGCTTGAGCTCCTCGCGCTCCAGGCCGATCTGGTACTCGAAGAATTCCTTCTGCGCCCGTACCGAGACATATTCGCCCGCCGCCATGGACAGCGCGCCGGCGAGCAGCCCCGCGGCGCCCGACAGGACGATGAGCGTGGGCTCGGTGCCGGCACCGGCCACGCCCAGGATCAGGCTGGCGTTGGAGACCAGACCGTCGTTGACGCCGAACACCGCGGCGCGCAGGTTGCCGCCGTCGGCGGTGCGGTGTCGCCGCTCCTTGAAGTCGGCGGACACCGGCATGCCGTGCGGTGCCGGGGCGTGGTACAGGCTCATGCCGCGTACCTTCATCGCCGCGAGCACCCGCCGCATCGGTGCCACGCCGAGGGCGCGCACCAACCGGGCTACCAACCGTGTGCGCAGGTCCGGCCGGTAGCCGGCGGGCGGCGCCGCCCCTGCCCGGCGGATCTGCTCGGCCCAGATGCCGGCCTGTTCCTCGGCCGCCCTGGCCAGCTCCAGAAACAGCAGCTGGCGCGGCGTGCCGGATTCCTCGTCGGAGACGACGCGATAGAGATAGGCCGAGCACATCTCCTCGCGCCAGGCGTCTAGCGCATGCATGGCGTCAGAGTCTAGAGGGGAAACGGTCTATGGGAAAGTCGGCCGGTCATGGCTGCCGCGCCTCATCAGTGGCCAGGGTGGCGACCACGTCGTGCAGGAAGGCCTCGTGGTCCCAGCTGCCGGGGTCGAGGGTCAGCCCCAGCCGCACGACCACCAGCCCTTGCGAGGGGAGGATGCTCACATACTGCGCCCCATGCCCCGCGGCGTGCAAGGCGTCGGCGGGCACCAGGTGCGGGCGGCCGGCGTCCAGGCGGTCCGGGTGCGGCACCCGAATCCAGAAGTGGGCGCCGTATTCGCGCAGGGGATCGGCCGGTGCGGGTGTGCGGCTGAAGGCGACCCAACCCTCCGGCAACAGGCGCCGACCCTGCCAGACCCCGTCTTGCAGGTAGAGCTGGCCGAAACGACCCCAGTCGCGGGCGCGCGCCCAGACGGACGATGCGAGCCCCGGTGTGCCGGCGCTGTCCGGTTCGATGACGGCGCTCGCCATGCCCAGCGGGGCGAACAACGCCCGCTGGGCGAAATGTGGCCATGGTTCAGGGGCGGTGTCGGCGACCAGTCGCGACAGGATGGCGGAGGTGCCGGTGGAGTAGCTGAAGCGGCTGCCGGGCGTGGACACGAGAGGCTTGGCCGCGGCATAGGCGGCGCTGTCGCGGCGGCCGTAAAGCATGCGGATGACGTCCGAGCGCGGGTTGTCGTAGTCCTCGTCGAAGGCGAGCCCGCTGGACATCTGTAGAAGATGACGCAACGTGATGGCGCGGCGCGGGTCACCCGCGGCCGACCACTCGGGTACGGGTATCGGGTCGTCCAAGGCGAGCCGGCCCTCGGCCACGAGGATGCCGAGCAGGGCGTTGAGCACGCTCTTGCTCATGGACCAGCCAGGAAAGCGCGTCGTGGCATCGAAGCCGGGGGCGTAACGCTCGGCGAGCAGCCGGCCGTGCTGCAGGATCAGCACGGCCCGGGTGCGGCGGGGACGCCGCGGGTCGGGCTCGGCGAAGGCGGCCTCCACGACCCGTGCGAGCGCGGGTGGCGCCGCGGCCTCGGTGAAAGGCGCAGAGGGTGCCGGCGGCTGGGGTGGTGGCACGTCGGCGGGCGGACCCGCCAGGGCCAGGCTGCAGCCCAGTCCGGGGCGATGCCGGGCCAGCCGCCGGCCCAGGCCCAGGAGGTCGGCCTGCACGCGCTGTCCGGCCCTGTCCAGGCGCCAGCGCACGCGATCGAGGATGGCGGAGCGGAACGCGGGCAGATCCTCCCGCGCCACCGCCTCGGCCGCACGGTCGGCGACGAAGACCTGCGAGCACAGATATTTGGCGGTGAAGGCACTGCCCAAGCCGGCGAGGTCCCCCAGCAGCCAGGCCGCCGCAGCCACGGCGACCAACAGCAGGGCCAAGAGCGCCGGCAACAGGCGGCGCATGCGGGATGGTGTCTTACCCTGCGGTGTCAGGCGCGCGACGTCGGCCCGCCGGCGCATGGCGCGATCGTGTCAGCCCTGCGCCGGCAGGGTGCAACCAGGCCGGTCCCAGATCGCACGGGCGATGAGGGAGTCGCTGCCGGCGTAGATCAGGTCGAAGGTCAGGCGGTTCATCTGGCAGACCCCGGTCTCCATGAGGGTGCGCACCCCTTCCAGCATGATGTCGCGCACCGCCTCGAAGCTGCGCGTGTCCAGGTCACAGTGGTGCAGATCGAACAGCCAGTCGTGGACCAAGAAGGCCGGGCCGTAGGTCCAGGGCGAGAGGTTGGGGATGGACCACAGGGCGCGCGGGATCGAACCGCCATCGGTGAACATGCGGCCCGGGGCGATCACCTCGCCGTTGGCACGGATGAAGCGGAAGGGTTTGGCGGTCTGGGGTTCGTGCAGGAACAGGTCGGGCGCCACCCAGACCAGGTGCGGTTGGCCCTCGAAGCGGCCGATGGGGAAGTCGGGGTAGAACTTGCGCGTCTCGATCCCGATGGGCTCGGCCCCTCGCGCCCGCGCCTTGCCCCGTGTACGGCCACGGGCGGCTGGGGCGGGGCCCAACAGGTCGTCCGGCAGCGTGTATTTGTGCGCTAGGGCCTTGCGGTCCTTGGCCGACAGGGTGGTCGACTTCTTCGCCATGGCGGTCTCCCGAGGGGCGGTCTCACTCCGTTATAGCACCGACCGTGCCGGCCAGCCGTGCGGCACGCCTGTCCGGGGTGTGCGGCGACTTAAGTTCGCCCCGGCCGCGCTGTTATCTCGGGCAGACCGATGGGCACGGCACGGCCGTGCCCGATATCGATGGATCCATGGTGCACATCGTCGGCAAGCGAATGGGATCGGGCGAAGGCTGGTCCGCCCTGAGGCAGCGGCTCGCCCCTGTGGGGCTGCCGCTTGCGTGGGCGCTGGCGGCGTTCGGCTGGGTCTTGCTGGCCGTCCTGCCGGTCAAGACCGCCAGTCAGGGGTGGTTCGCCTTGGGCGTGCTGGCGGCCATGCTGCTTATGCGTCGCCTGGCGCGCGCACGCCCCCTCCTGCGCCTGACCTTTCTCGCCCTGGCGGGGGTGCTCACCGCGCGCTACATCGCCTGGCGCGCGAGCGAGACCCTGGTGGTGACCGACCCCTTCTCCACCCTAGCCATGCTCGCCTTGTTCCTGGCCGAGCTCTATGCGGTGGCGATCTTCTTCCTGGGCAATTTCATCAATCTCATGCCCCTGCAGCGCGAACTGCCGCCGCTGCCGGCGGATCGCAGCCGCTGGCCGACGGTGGATGTGCTGGTGCCCAGCTATGACGAGGATGCCGCCCTGCTGGAGACCACGTTGCTGGCGGCGCTCAACATGCGTTATGCCGAGGGCCGCTGCCGGGTCTATCTGCTCGACGACGGCGGGACCGATCAGAAGTGCAGCGACCCCGACCCCATCAGGGCCACGGCCGCCCGGCTGCGGCGCAGCCAACTGCAGGCGCTGTGCGCGCGCATCGGTGCGCACTACCGCACCCGCGCGCGCAACGAGCATGCCAAGGCAGGCAATCTCAATGCCGCCCTGCCGCACATCGATGGCGAGCTGGTCGTGGTGCTGGATGCGGACCACGTGCCGACGGTGGACTTTCTCGAGCGCACCGTGGGTGCCTTTCTCGCCGATGAGCGCCTGTTCCTGGTGCAGACCCCCCACTTCTTCGTCAACGCCGACCCGGTGGAGCACAACCTGCGCATCTTCGGGCGCATGCCGCCGGAGAACGAGATGTTCTACGGTGCCATCCAGTACGGACTGGACTTCTGGGAGGCCTCCTTCTTCTGTGGCTCGGCGGCCGTCCTGCGGCGCGCCGCCCTGGACGAGGTGGGGGGGTTCACCGGCCAGACCATCACCGAGGATGCCGAGACCGCCCTGGAACTGCACAGCCGGGGCTGGCGCAGCGTCTACTACGGCCGCCCGCTCATCTCCGGGCTGCAGCCCGAGACCTATTCCGGTTTCATCACCCAGCGGGTGCGCTGGGCGCAGGGCATGATGCAGATCCTGCTGCTGAAAAACCCGCTGCTACGCCGGGGGCTCAAGCCCTGGCAGAAGCTGGGCTATCTCAACAGCAGCGCCTTCTGGCTGTTTCCCTATGCGCGCACGGTCTTCCTGCTGATCCCATCGGCCTGGCTGATCTTCGGACTGCAGGTCTACCACGCCAATCTGGCGCAGTTCGCCGCCTATACCCTGCCGCATCTGGCCGGGGTGATGCTGGCCGGCCACCTGCTCTACGGGCGGGTGCGCTGGAGCTTCGTCTCCGAGCTCTACGAGATGCTGCAGTCGTTCTACAGCCTGCGGGGGCTCAACCAGGTGCTGCGCAACCCGCGCGCGCCCCGCTTTCGCGTCACGCCCAAGGGCGA
>JAKADY010000034.1 GCA_021826065.1 Pseudomonadota bacterium | reverse complement strand
CAGGAACTGGTGGCCCAGCCCCGCCCCCTCGGCTGCGCCCTCAATCAAGCCGGGGATATCGGCGAGCACGAAGCTGCGCTCGCTGTCCACCCGAACCACGCCTAGGTTCGGGTGCAGGGTGGTGAAGGGGTAGTCCGCCACCTTAGGGCGGGCGGCCGACACCGCGCGGATGAAGGTGGACTTACCGGCATTGGGCATGCCCAGCAGTCCCACGTCGGCCAGGACCTTGAGTTCCAGGTGCAGCCGCCGTGCCTCGCCCGGTTCACCGGGCGTGGATTGGCGGGGGGCCCGGTTGGTGCTCGATTTGAAGTGCAGGTTGCCCAGGCCGCCCTTGCCGCCCCGGGCGATCAGGGCCCGCTGGCCATGGTGGGTGAGGTCGGCGATCACCTCGCCGGTGTCCTCGTCCTGGATGACGGTGCCGACCGGAAAGCGCAGGGTGAGGTCCTCGCCACCGCGGCCGTAGCAGTCCGAACCGCGCCCGTTCTCGCCATTCTCGGCGCGGAACAGCCGCGTGTAGCGGTATTCCACCAGGGTGTTGAGGTTGCGGTCGGCCTCCGCCCAGATGCTGCCGCCGCGGCCGCCGTCGCCGCCGTCGGGCCCGCCGCGCGGGACGTATTTCTCGCGGCGGAAGGAGACCGCACCGTTGCCGCCCTTGCCGGCGATGACCTCGATGCGCGCCTCGTCGATGAACTTCATGTCAGAGGGCGGCGGAGTGAAGACGGAATGGAGAGGGGTGTCGCCGGCGCGATGCGCCGGCGTGTATCGACGATCCCCTGGCCTCAGTCCTCAGACATCGAAGACGACCGGGGCCGGGCAGGGTGGCGTGCGGGTCAGGACTGCACCGGCAGGACGCTGACCGTACGGCGCTTGAACGGGCCCCTGACGCTGTATTCCACCACGCCGTCGACCAGGGCATAGAGGGTGTAGTCCTTGCCCATGCCGACGTTACGGCCGGGATGGAACTGGGTGCCGCGCTGGCGCACCAGGATGTTGCCCGCCGGCACGAACTGGCCGCCGTAGCGCTTCACACCCAGCATCTTGGGCTTGGAATCGCGCCCGTTGCGTGAGCTGCCGCCTGCTTTCTTGTGTGCCATGGTTTCGTGACTCCTCGATCAGGCCAGGGAGATGCCGTCGATGCGGATCTCGGTGTAGTTCTGGCGATGGCCCTGGGTCTTGCGGTAATGCTTGCGCCGCCGCATCTTGAAGATGCGGACCTTCTCACCGCGGCCGTGCCCGAGCACTGTGGCCCGCACGGTGGCGCCGGCGACGAGCGGGGTGCCGACGGTGACGTTGTCGCCGTCCGCGACCAGCAGCACGTCCTTGATCTCGACCGTACCGCCCGCCTCGACGGGCAGGCTCTCGACCTTGAGCTTACCGCCGGCGGCGACCTTGTATTGCTTGCCGCCGGTCTTGATGACCGCATACATGTTGGACTCCAGGCAGTATCAGTTCAGCAAACCGAGAATTCTACCGGCCCCGCATGGTCATTGCAATCACCGCCTTCACGTCCTTTGGCAGGGCGGTTGGGTATAGTGCAGCCATCCCCTGGATCGAGACGGAACTTGACCGACAAAGACGCCCTGGACCGCTTTCTGGCCGAGGTCGAACGCCGCGCCTACCGGAGCGTGCTGTTCACCGTGCAGGACCATCACAGCGCGCTGGACATCGTGCAAAACGCCATGCTCAAGCTGTGTGAGCGCTATCGCGACCGGCCGCCGGAGGAATGGCCCATGCTCTTCCAGCGCATCCTGCAGAATGCCATCACCGACCACCACCGGCGCGCACGTGTGCGCAACTTCTGGCTCCGGCTGATGGCCCCCATGCGCGATCAGGAGGAGTCCTCCCCCGGCGAGAGCCTGGAGGAGCTGGATGCCGCCGACACCTCGGCCCAGGGCCAGGACCCCCTGGCGCTCGCCGATGGCCGGCAGACCATGGCGGCCATCGAGGCCGCCATCGCCGAGCTGCCCTTGCGTCAACGTCAAGCCTTTCTGTTACGTTATTGGGAGGACATGGACGTGGAAGCGGTCGCCCGGGTGATGGGCTGTTCGGCAGGGAGTGTCAAGACCCACTGTCATCGTGCCATCCACGCCCTGGCGAAGAAACTCAAGGCAAAGGGGATCGCGTTATGAATACGGAGGCGGAAGAGGCCTATGCCCGGCGCCTGGTTCAACATCTGCGGGCGGGGCGGTCGGATGTCGACCCGCGGATCGCCGAGGCATTGGCCGCGGCACGGCAACGGGCGCTGAGCGCGGCCGACTGCCATCGCTCGACCAGTTTGCGTGTCAAGGCCTGGCCGTTGCCCTATGCGGCGGCTGCCGTCCTGTTGCTGGTGGGTACGAGTCTGGTCTGGTTGTCGCCCAATCCCCGCCCGCTCGGCGGCGAGCCGGCGGAGATGGACCTCCTGCTGCTCACCGGCGAGCTGCCGCCCAACGCCTATCTCGACCAGGACTTCCCGGCATGGCCAAACCGGCCCGGCTTGTGCCGCTCCTGATGCTGGCCGTGCTGCCGCTGGCGGTGCCGGCCGACGAGGGGGCCGATTGGCGGACGCTCACACCGGCCCAGCGCGAGGCCCTGGCGCCGCTGGCCGACGTGTGGGCGCAGTTGCCGGCCGACCAACGCGCGAGCCTCATCCGCCTGAGCGCGGGATACCCGCGCCTGAACCAACGCCAGCGACGTTTGTTCCACGAGCGACTGCCGTACTGGGCCGTGCTCACGCCAGAGCAGCGCGCCGTGGCACGGCAGAACTACCACCGTCTGAGCGCGCTGCCGGAGCAGGAACGCGCGCGGATCCTGCAGCGCTGGCAGGGGGCTTGTGAGCCCAAGCCCAACTCTAACCCCTGACGCGGTTGCGGCTGGGTCGGGCCCGACAGCCAGGCCGGCCGGCCTTCGCCGGCGGCTCTTGAGCCTCGTCTACGAGGTCCTGCTGCTCCTGGCCGTGCTGGTGATCGCGAGTTTCCCCGTCGCGCCCCTGGTACAGGCCATGCCTGCGCCTTGGGGCAGGCACTTCCAGCAGCTCTACCTGCTCGTGGTGGCGGGGGGCTATCTGGTCTGGTTCTGGACGCACGGCGGCCAGACCCTCGCCATGAAGACCTGGCGCATCCGCCTGGTCAGCGCTTCGGGCGATACGGTGGGCAGCCGTCAGGCCTGGCTGCGCTACGGCCTGGCCCTGCTGGGGCTGGCCGCCTGCGGCCTGGGGTTCGTGTGGGCGCTGTGGGACCGCGAGCGCCAGTTCCTGCACGACCGACTGGCAGGGACGCGTCTCGTGGAATCAACCGCGTTCGACGCGCCAAAGCGCCACGGTGGCCCCCAGCCCGAACAGCACCAGGGCGGATAGCGCGCTGAGCATGGGCGGCCAGTCGTTCAGCAGGCCGATGTGCCCGGACAGCCGGTTGAGGAGGTGGAAGGCCAGGCCGATCAGCAGCCCGATCAGCACCCGCCCGCCCCAGTGGCTGGTCCGCGGCGGGCTGTAGGCGAAAGGCAGCGCCAGCAGCAGCATCACCGGCGCGGCGAGCGTGAAGGAGAGCTTGTTCCAAAGCGCCAGCTCGTAGCGCGCCGTACGCTGCTTGTTCTCGCGCAGGTGCTCGATGTAGGTGCGCAGCGCCTGGATGGACATGCGCTCCGGCGGGATCATGAGCACCGCCAGCAGATCCGGGTTCAGGTCGGAGCGCCAGCGCATCTCCGGTACATGCCTGACCTCGGTGCCCTCGGCGCTGATCCGGGTCTCCACGGTGTTGAGCAGGCGCCAGGCACCGTCGGCGTCCCACAGCGCCTTCTCGCTCTGGCGGATGGTGGTGAGGCGGAAATCGGCGTCGAAGACGTAGACGCGCATGTTTCTCAGGCTCGCGTCGGTGCTCATCTCCTGGATGTTGATGAAGCTCGCCCCGTCCTTGGCCCAAAGCCCGGTCTGAAACTGCTGGGCCACCACCCCCGTGGTGGCGCGGGTCTTGAGCTGGTGCGCCGCACGTTCGCTGTGCGGGACGACGTAATCGCCCAAGACGTGGGCGAATGCCGCCAGGGCCAGACCCAGCACCAGCATGTAGCCGGCGAGCCGGGCCACTGACAGCCCCGATGCACGCATGACGGTGAACTCGGAGCGGCTGGCAAGCCGCGCGAAGGCAAAGAGGGCGCCGGCGATGGTCGCCGCGGGCAGGACCTCCAACACGCGCGAGGGCAGCATCAGCAGGACATAGAGCAGGGCCAGGCTGACCGTGTAACGGGGGCCCACGGCCGTGACCTCGTTGATCACGTCGAGCAGCACGAACAGCGTGAGCAGGGCGAGCAGGGCAAGCCCGACCGAGGCGAGGATCTCGCGTGCCAGATAGCGGGCCAGTATGCTCATCGCCAGGCCCTGGGGGCGGAGCGGTTGAGGCGCCAATACATGCCCACGACCAGGGCCAGCATCACGCCATGCGTGAGCAGCAGGCTGGCGTTGGCGGAGAGCTTCTGCTGCGCCACCCAGGCCTCGGACAGGCCGATGAGGTTGCTGTAGAGCGCATAGACCAGCAGGGCGAATATCACGTTGTGCGACCGCCCGGCGCGGGGCGTGAGGTGGCTGGCCGGTACGGCGAA
Organism: Pseudomonadota bacterium; assembly: GCA_021826065.1. GTDB lineage: Bacteria > Pseudomonadota > Gammaproteobacteria > Burkholderiales > Thiobacillaceae > JANWZL01. The sequence continues at coordinate 29,302 of JAKADY010000034.1, read as the reverse complement.
GAGCGCCAGCAGCAGGGCGCTGACCGGAAAGCTCACGCGCATGACCCATTCGGCGAGATTGGGGGGGGTGGGGTCGGCCAGCAGCTCGGCCGTGGGGGTGCTGCGCGGGGTGCTCGCCTGTTGCTCGGCCACGGCGGTGTCCAGCCGGACGGCGTAGCGCTCGAACTCCATCATGCGGTAATCGGCCGCGCCCGGTGTGCCCTCATAGCGCCGGCCCTGGCTCAGCACCAGATAACGGTCGCCTTCGTCCGTCACCCGAACCTCGCCCTCGCGGGCGACGATCACCCCATAGCGCCCGTGCTGCAGCGACTGGATGAAGATGTTGCGCACACGTCCGCTCGCGCTGTCGATCGCCTCCACGAAGAACACCCGCCTGCCGTTGGAGGACTCGACGAACACCCCGGGGGTGATGGCCGAGGTCTCGTCCCGGCTGGACAGCAAGCGCTCGAACTCGCTGCGCTTCTGCGCGGCCCAGGGGATCACCACCAGGCTCAGGAAGGCGACCAGCACGGTAACGGGCAGCGCGAAGCGCAGCACCGGGCCGAGCCAGCCCAAGGGGCCGACACCGGCGCCCTGCCAGATCACCATCTCGTTGTCCTGCCAAAGCCGCGAGAGGGTGAGGAAGATCGCGAGGAACAGGGCCATCGACAACAGCATTGGCAAGACGTGCAACATGCCAAAGCCGATGAAGGGGAACACCGCCGCATCGTCGATGCGCCCAACGGCGGCGCGGCCGAGGATGCGCACCAGCAGGGTGACGAGCACGATGCCGGTGAGTGCGAGCAGGGCAACCCCGCCCATGCTGCTCATCTCGCGGATCAGGGCAGAGTTGAAGAGACGCACTGGGTGATTGGCTTAGAATAGAAAAGGTAGACCCGGCGGCGCGGGATGCAGCTTGGGAATTTCGGCCCGACCAGACGGTCAGGTTTGATCAATCGCTGGTAATGCCCAATCGAAAGGAGCCTTGCATGGAATTTAGCATAAAAAGCGGTAGCCCCGAGAAACAGCGCGTGGCCTGTGTCGTGGTCGGTGTCTACGAGCCGAGGCGCCTGACCGCGGCGGCCCAGGTCATCGACCAGGCCTCGGGCGGCTATCTGAGCGAGATCCTCCGCCGTGGTGACATGGATGGCCGCTTGGGTTCGACCCTGCTGCTGCACCATGTCCCCCAGGTCCTCGGCGAGCGTGTATTGCTTGTGGGGCTGGGCAAGGAGCGTGAGTTCCGCGAAAAACAATACCGCGACGCGGTGCGCGCGGCGGTCAAGACCCTGGACAAGACCGGCGCCACCGATGCCGCGCTCTACCTCACCGAGGCGGGGGTACGCCGTCACGATGAGGCTTGGTGTGTGGAGCAGGCCGTCTTGGTGGCGATGGAAGCGCAGTACCGTTTCGAGCAGTTGAAGACCCGGCATGAGTACGAGCCGCGCCGGCCCCTGCGCAAGCTGATCCTGGCGGTGTCCAAACGCGGTTTGCTGGCCGCCGGCGAGGCCGCTGCGGCGCGCGGGCAGGCGATCGCCGCCGGCATGAAGCTCGCCAAGGACCTCGGCAACCTCCCCGGTAACGTCTGCACGCCGAGCTATCTGGCCGATCAGGCCCGCGCCCTGGCCAAGGAGCATGGCCTCACGGTCCAGGTGCTGGACCGCCCCGAGATCGAAAAGCTCGGCATGGGGGCCTTCCTGTCCGTGGCCAAGGGCTCGGACGAGCCGCCCAAGTTCATCATCCTGCAGCACAAGGGGGGCGGCAAGAAGGACAAGCCGGTGGTGCTGGTGGGCAAGGGCATCACCTTCGATTCCGGCGGCATCTCCTTGAAGCCCGGCGCCGACATGGACGAGATGAAGTACGACATGAGCGGTGCGGCGGCCGTGCTGGGGGCGCTTAAGGCGGCGGCCATGCTCAATCTGCCGCTCAACGTCGTCGGTTTGATCCCCACCTGCGAGAACCTCCCCAGCGGCCGCGCCAACAAGCCGGGCGACATCGTCACCTCGATGTCCGGGCAGACCATCGAGATCCTCAACACCGACGCCGAGGGGCGGCTGATCCTGTGCGACGCGCTGACCTATGCCGAGCGCTATGAGCCGGCGGCGGTGGTGGACATCGCCACGCTGACCGGCGCCTGCGTGATCGCCCTGGGCCATGTCGCCACCGGGGTCATGGCCAACAACGACGCGCTTGCGCGCGAGTTGATCCACGCCGGCGAGACCGCCTATGACCGCTGCTGGCAGCTGCCGCTGTGGGACGATTACCAGGAGCAGCTCAAGAGCAACTTTGCCGACATGGCCAACATCGGCGGCCGCCCGGCCGGCACCATCACCGCTGCATGTTTCCTCTCGCGCTTCGCCAAGAAGTACGACTGGGCCCACCTGGACATCGCCGGCACGGCCTGGAAGAGCGGCAAGGAGAAGGGTAGCACCGGGCGGCCGGTGCCGCTACTGGTGCACTTCCTCACCGCGCGGGCGGAGAAGGGTACCTGACGGTTGGCGCGGCCCCGATGACCGGGGCGCAGGTCATCCGCCTCGCTGGGGCTCCAAGATCGTATCGGCCGCATGGGGTAGCAGCCCGGGATAGTCACGCGAATAGTGTAGCCCCCGGCTTTCGTGCCGCGCCTGCGCACAGCGCACGATGAGATCGGCGGTCAGCACGAGGTTGCGCAGCTCCAAGAGGTCGTTGGTCACGCGGAAGTTGCTGTAGTACTCGTGGATCTCCTCGGTCAGCAGCCGGATGCGGTGGGCGGCGCGCTCCAGCCGCTTGCTGGTGCGCACGATGCCGACGTAGTCCCACATGAAGCGGCGCAGCTCGTGCCAGTTGTGGGCGATGACGATCTCCTCGTCGGCGTCGGTCACCCGGCTCTCGTCCCACGGCGGTAGATCGCGTGTGGGCGCGGGCGCGGCTTGGGCGATGTGGGCGGCGGCGGCGCGCCCGTAGACCAGGCATTCCAACAAAGAATTGCTGGCCAGGCGGTTGGCGCCGTGTAGCCCGGTGAAGCTCACCTCGCCGATGGCGTAGAGGTGGTCGAGCTCGGTGCGGCCGTGCGCGTCCACCACCACGCCGCCGCAGGTGTAGTGGGCGGCGGGGGCCACCGGGATCCACTCGGTGGTGATGTCGATCCCGAGCGCCTTGCAACGGGCGTGGATGGTGGGGAAGTGGCTGATGATCTGTTTGGCGGGCAGGTGGGTGATGTCGAGATAGACGCAGTCCAAACCCCGCTTCTTCATCTCGAAGTCGATGGCGCGGGCGACGATGTCGCGCGGGGCGAGCTCGGCGCGCTCGTCGTGTTCGGGCATGAAGCGGGTGCCGTCGGGTAGCCGCAGCACCGCCCCCTCGCCGCGCATGGCCTCGGTGATGAGGAAGCTCTTGGCCTTGGGGTGGTAAAGACAGGTCGGGTGGAACTGGATGAATTCCAGGTTGGCCACCCGGCAGCCGGCGCGCCAGGCCATGGCGATGCCGTCACCGGTGGCGGTGTCGGGGTTGGTGGTGTAGAGGAAGGCCTTGCCGGCGCCGCCGGTGGCGAGCACCGTATGGCCGGCGGCGATGGTCTCCACCCGGCCGCGGCGGGTGTCGAGCACATAGGCGCCGTACACGGCCTGGTCGGCGAGCCCGAGCTTGCGCCCGGTGATGAGGTCGATGGCGATGTGCCAGGGCAGGATCTGCACGTTGGGGGCGGCGGCGAGCCGCTTGAGCAGGGTGTCCTGCACCGCCGCCCCGGTGGCGTCGGCGACGTGGAAGATGCGGCGGTGGCTGTGGCCGCCCTCGCGGCCCAGATGGTAGTCGTTGCCTTCGCGGTCGAAGGGCACGCCCTGCCAGATCAGCCAGCCGATCGCCTGCGGCGCCTCGCTCACGACGCGGCGCACGGTGTCCTCGTGGCAGAGGCCGGCCCCGGCGGTCAGCGTGTCCTGCACATGCGATTCGAGGTCGTCGTCGCGCGCGTGCACCGCGGCGATCCCGCCCTGGGCCCAGTGGCTGGAGCTCTCGGTCGGTTCCTTCTTGGTGACCATCAGCACCTTCAGGCGCTCGGGGAGCGACAGGGCCAGGGTGGTGGCGGCCAGGCCGGAGCCGATGATGAGCACGTCGCAGCGCAGCATGAAATCCATCGAAGAGGTGTGGGAACTAAGGCCCGCGTCCGGCGGTCATTCCGGCAGCCAGGTGGGTCAGGCCGGTTATACTAGCCCCGAAACCGATTTGGAAGCCCTGCCACACAGGGTGGACAACGTGAGGATGCTCAGGGATGACTGAAAGGGATGCCGACCTGATCCTGGTGGAACGGGTACGGAACGGTGACAAACGCGCTTTCGAACTGCTGGTGGAGAAATACCGGCGCAAGATCGGGCGCTTGCTGTCACGCATGGTCCGGGACCCGGAAGAGGTCGAGGACATCGCCCAGGAGACCTTCATCAAGGCCTACCGGGCGCTGCCCCAGTTTCGCGGCGATGCGGCCTTTTACACCTGGCTGTATCGGATCGCCGTGAATACCGCCAAAAACTACCTAGCGGCCCGCAACCGCAACATGCTCACGGTGAGCGATGTGGCGGGGGAAGAGGAGGAGGGGGGCGAGGAGCGTTACGCAGCGCCGGACATCGACACGCCCGATGCCCAGCTGCTGTCGAAACAGATCGCCTACGCGGTCAACGAGGCGGTGGAGGCCCTGCCGGAAGAGCTGCGCACGGCCATCACCCTGCGGGAGATCGAGGGTATGAGTTACGAGGACATTGCGAATTTCATGGGTTGTCCCATCGGCACGGTGAGGTCCCGGATCTTCCGGGCGCGTGAGGCGATCGCCGCCAAGCTGCGTCCCATCCTGGGGACCTCGGAAGATCAGAGGTGGTAACGATGATGCAGCAGGAACAACGCCATGTGAGTGCGGCCGAGCAGGAATGGCTGTCCGCACTGTTGGATGGTGAGTTGGAAAACAGCGATGCTGAGCGCGCCGCGCGTCAGCTCGTTCAGGACACCGGCCGGATGCGCTGCTGGTCCGAATACTGCCTGATCGGAGATGCCTTGCGCGGCGAGGTCGTCACCCAGCCCGGCTTCATGCAGCGCATGCACGCCGCGCTGGCGGCGGAGCCGACCGTGCTCGCCCCGATGCGCAAGAGACACACGGCACGCATCACGCGTCCGCTCGCCTGGACGGCCGCCGCCGCGGCGGTCGCCGCCGTGACCTGGACGGTGTGGACGGCGCTGCCGCCGCAGACGGGCCCGGTGCAGATGGCGGCCAAACCCGAGGCGGTCATGATCCAGGCCAGCCACGTCATGCCCTACCTCGACGCGCATCAGGACTTCTCGCAAGGCGTGGTCGCACCGCCTGACATGGCGTTTACCCGGGTCACCCTGGTCGGCATGGAGGACGGCCGGTGAAGCTCAAGCCCTGGATGATTGGGCTCGCGCTGCCGGCACTCCTCATCGAAACCGCCCTGGCCTCGGACCTGCCCGCGCAGGAGGCCGGCGCGTGGTTGCAGCGGGTGGCCGACAGCGCGCGGCGGCTCAATTACGAAGGCAAGTTCGTCTTCCAGCAGGGCGACAGCATGCAGACGATGCGCATCGTCAGTCGTGCCGTCGGCCCACAGAAAGAGACCCAGCTCTTCGCCCTGGACGGCACGCCACGCGAGGTCGTCTGTCGAGGCGGGGAGTCCCTGATTCTCACCACCGAGGGCGGGGTGGTGCGCACCGAGCGGCGCCCGAGCACCCGTCACTTCCCCGACCTGTTGCCGGTCAATGCCAATGTCCTGGTGAACTGGTACAGCGTGCGCATGGGTGAGATGGATCGCGTGGCCGGTCTCGAATGCCGTTGGCTGGTCCTCGTCCCACGCGATGCCTTCCGCTGGGGCTATCACCTCTGCGTGGAAAAGGACAGCGCGCTCCCGCTCAAGGCGATGATGGTCAACGATGCCGGCAGGCCCCTGCAGCAATACGCCTTCACCGAGATCCGTATCGGCGGCAACACCCGACCCGCCAGCAACGCGCGGGCGCAGGCATCTGCAGAGCCGACGGCGCGGGCACAAGCCACCGAGGTCATCACGGTGCGACAATTGCCGCCCGGCTACACCCGCGTGGCCGCCGTCAAGCGTCGCCTGCCCAACCGACCGAACGAGGTCGACCAGTGGGTGTTCAGCGACGGGCTCACGCACATCTCGCTATTCATCGAGCCGGCCGTGCGTCCGGTCGAGACGGTCAAGGGCGAGAGCCCGCGCGGCATGCTCAATCTGCTCACGCGCCAGGTGGGCAGCTGGCAGGTGACCGTGTTAGGGGATGCGCCCTGGCCGGCGATCGAGACCATCGCCACCAACCTGGCCGAACGCTGACCCCGGCGGAGTCGCCTGTAGCGATGATCGAAACCACCGCCCGTGTGACGCGCCTGCAGGGGGAGACGGCCTGGGTGAAGGTGGAGGCCCCCGCCTCCTGTGGCGCCTGTGGGGGCAAGGGCTGTGGCTCCGCCCTCTACGCCCGTCTGCTCCACCCCAGGGAACCCGAGTATCCCGTCGACAATCCCATCGCTGCGCAGCCCGGCGATTGGGTGGTCATCGGCATCGAGGACGGGGCCATCCTCAAGGCCGCCGCGCGTGGCTACCTCCTCCCCCTCGGCCTGGTGGTGCTTGGTGCCGTGTTTGGATCGCAATGGGGCGAGGGTGCCGCGGTCGTGGGGGCGATCTTGGGTCTGATGCTTGCCTGGGTGCGCCTGCGCCGCGGACATCGCGCCGCCATGCCGGTGATCCTGCGCCAGACGGCATCCGGTTGTGGGCAGGTCTAGAGATACGATCGACAACGCATTGCATGAGGTGAGGTTATGAGAGTTTGGATCCTGGGTCTTTTGTTCGCCTTCGTCTCGGTTTCGGCAATGCCGGCCGGTCAATTGCCAGACTTCACCGAACTGGCCGAGAAACAGAGCCCCTCGGTGGTGAACATCACCACCACGCAGGACGCGCGCAAACCTCGACGGGGGCGCATGCCGCAACCCGACGAGATGTTCGATTTCTTCCGCCGCTTCATGCCGCCCGAGGGCAATGAGCGCTTCACCCCGCCGCGCCGCGGCCAGGGCTCCGGTTTCATCATCAGCGAGGACGGCTACATCCTGACCAATACCCATGTGGTGGACGAGGCCGACGAGGTCGTCGTCCGCCTGCACGACCGGCGTGAGTTCCGCGCCAAGGTCGTCGGCAAGGACGACCGCACCGACGTGGCCCTGATCAAGATCGAGGCGCGGGGGCTACCCAAGGTCACCATCGGTGACCCCGACAAGCTCAAAGTCGGCGAGTGGGTGTTGGCCATCGGCGCGCCCTTCGGCTTCGAGAACTCGGTCACCGCCGGCATCGTCTCGGCCAAGGGAAGGAGTCTGCCGCAGGAGAACTACGTGCCCTTCATCCAGACCGACGTGGCGGTGAACCCCGGCAACTCGGGCGGGCCTCTGTTCAACATGCGCGGCGAGGTGGTGGGCATCAACTCGCAGATCATCTCCCGCTCCGGCGGCTACATGGGTCTGTCCTTCGCCATCCCCATCGACGTGGCGATGGACGTGGCCGAACAGCTCAAGGGCACGGGCCGCGTCGCGCGCGGGCGCATCGGCGTCGTGATCCAGGAGGTCACCGCCGATCTTGCTGAGTCCTTCGGGCTCGCCAAACCGCAGGGTGCTCTGGTGAGCGATGTCGAGAAGGATAGCCCGGCTGACAAGGCGGGCGTGCAGGTTTCCGACATCATCCTGAAGTTCAACGGCCGCACGGTGGAGCGCTCCATCGACCTGCCGCGTATGGTGGGCGCCACCCGGCCCGGCACCCGCGCCACCCTCACGGTCTGGCGCAAGGGCGCGATGCGCGACCTGACCGTGGTGGTGGGCGAGATGCCGGCGGAGAGGACCGCGGCCGCGGCGCGCGAGACGGCGCAGCCAGATCGGGCTGGCCTGGTGACGAGCGATCTCTCGCCCGAGCAGCGTCGGCAACTGAACATCCAGTCCGGCGTCTTGGTGGAGGACGTCTCCGGTGCCGCCGCCCGCGCCGGGGTGCGCCCGGGTGATGTGATTCTGGCGGTGAACAACCGCGAGGTCTTCACCGCCGAGGAGCTGTCCAAACTCCTGAGCGAGACCCAGCGCAAGAGCGTGGCCTTGCTCGTCAAGCGCGGTGAGAGCTCGATCTATATCCCGCTGCGGTTGGATTGACTTGGCCTAAGCATGCCCCCTCCCGGCTGCTGGTCGGTAGGGGGAGCCGCAAAAATACAGCCACGCGGTGCAATGCGGTCGGCTGGGCTAGAATGGTGACATGGAGAACGTCGAGCACCTGATTCTTGAGCATCTCAAGGCCTTACGATCCGAGGTGGCCAGTCTACGCAGCGAGCTTCGCGAAAATACCGTGCGCCTGGGGCGTCTAGAGCTGGGTATCGCTGCCTTGCGTCGTGAAGCGGCCTACCATGACGAAACTGCCGCCGAACAGAGCGTGCGCATCGACCGTTTGGTCGAACGGATCGAGCGCATAGAGCGCCGGCTGGACTTGGAGCCCTTGTCGCCCGCCTAGAGGGCTGGTGCAGCCCGTCCACGGGCCTCCTTTCGAGATGTGATCGGCTGGTCGGGCGCGGAAAGGACGTGCCCCGTATTGTAAAAGCCGTACCTTTTCTGTCGCAGCTTTGCAGCTGCCGTTGCCTCTGGCCAGGGCTGTGTGTGGAAGGGGTGCGGCCCGGCCCGCGCGGAAATCTGCGATAAAATCTCCAAATTAGCCGCGGTATCAACCCTGCGTCCGCGGCCTGCAGAGCCTCACCCATGCGCCACATCCGCAACTTCTCCATCATCGCCCACATCGACCACGGCAAGAGCACGCTCGCCGACCGGCTCATCCAGCGCTGCGGGGGGCTCACCGAGCGCGAGATGGCCGAGCAGGTGCTCGACTCCATGGAGCTGGAGCGTGAGCGCGGCATCACCATCAAGGCGCAGACGGCAGCCCTGAACTACACGGCGCGTGATGGGCAGACCTATTCTCTCAACCTCATCGACACGCCGGGGCACGTCGATTTCTCCTATGAGGTGAGCCGCTCGCTCGCCGCCTGCGAGGGGGCGTTGCTGGTGGTCGATGCCTCACAGGGGGTGGAGGCGCAGACCGTCGCCAACTGCTATACGGCAATCGAGCTGGGGGTGGAGGTGGTGCCGGTGCTCAACAAGATCGACCTGCCAGCGGCCGACCCGCAGCGGGTGATCCAGGAGATCGAGGACATCATCGGCATCCCGGCGCAGGATGCCATCCGCTGCTCGGCCAAGACCGGCGAGGGCATAGACGAGGTGCTGGAGGCGGTGGTCACGCGCATCCCGCCGCCCAAGGGCGACCCGCAGGCGCCGCTCAAGGCGCTGATCACCGATTCCTGGTTCGACAACTACGTCGGCGTGGTGATGCTGGTGCGGGTGGTGGATGGGGAGCTCAGGCCCAAGGACCGGATCCGCCTGATGGCCACCGGGGCGGAGTATCTATGCGAGCAGGTGGGGGTGTTCACGCCCAAGTCGGTTACGCGCGAGGTGCTGAGCGCCGGGCAGGTGGGTTTCGTCATCGCCGGCATCAAGGAGCTCAAGCATGCCCGCGTCGGCGACACCATCACCTCGGCCACACGCCCGGCCGAGGCGCCGCTGCCCGGCTTCAAGGAGATCAAGCCGCAGGTCTTCGCCGGGCTCTATCCGGTGGATGCACACGAATACGACAGCCTGCGCGATGCGCTGGAGAAGTTGAAGCTCAACGACGCCAGCCTGCAGTTCGAGCCGGAGACCTCGCAGGCCCTGGGATTCGGCTTCCGCTGCGGCTTTCTCGGGCTTTTGCACATGGACATCGTGCAGGAGCGCTTGGAGCGCGAATACGGCCAGAACCTGATCACCACAGCGCCCACCGTCGAGTACGAGGTGGTGCTGCGCGACGGCAGCGTGCAGTTGATCGAGAACCCCTCGCGGCTGCCCGATCCGGGCAAGATCGCCGAGATCCGCGAGCCCATCATCACCGCCACCATCCTGGTGCCGGAGGCCCATCTGGGCAACGTGATGACCCTGTGCAACCAGAAGCGCGGCACCCAGGTGGACATGAAATACATGGGCCACCAGGTCATGCTCAAGTACGACCTGCCGCTCAACGAGGTGGTGATGGACTTCTTCGATAAGCTCAAGTCCACCTCGCGCGGCTATGCCTCCCTCGACTATGAGTTCAAGGAGTTCCGCGCCGACGATCTGGTCAAGCTCGATGTCCTGGTCAACGGCGAGCGGGTGGATGCCCTCTCGCTCATCGTCCACCGCTCCACCGCCCAGTACCGCGGGCGCGAGCTGGTCGCCAAGATGCGCGAGCTGATCCCGCGGCAGATGTTCGACGTGGCGGTGCAGGCGGCCATCGGCAGCCACATTATCGCCCGCGAGACGGTCAAGGCCCTGCGCAAGAATGTGCTGGCCAAGTGCTACGGCGGCGACATCACGCGTAAGCGCAAACTGCTCGAAAAACAAAAGGAAGGCAAGAAACGCATGAAACAGGTGGGCAACGTCGAGATCCCGCAGGAGGCCTTTCTGGCCATCCTCCAGGTGGGAGAGAAGTGATGCAGGCGATGAAGTTCGTCTTCTGGGGCCTCATCCTTGTGGGCTTGGTGCTCGTCTACCAGAGCGCCATGAGCTTCGCCCTCTTCCTCTTCCTGCTGCTGGTGCTCACCGGTGTCATCTGGCTGGCGGACGTCGTCTGGCTGCGCAAGCGGCGCGCCGAGGGCGAGCCGGAGCCGGTGGTGGTGGACTACGCGCGCAGCTTCTTTCCGGTGATCCTGGTGGTCTTCCTGTTGCGCTCCTTCCTGGTCGAGCCCTTCAAGATCCCCTCCGGTTCCATGTTGCCCACGCTGGAGATCGGCGACTTCATCCTGGTCAACAAGTTCGACTATGGCATCCGGCTGCCCATCCTCAACGTCAAGGTGTTCGAGGTCGGCGAGCCCAAGCGGGGCGATGTCATGGTGTTCCGCTACCCCAAGGACCCGGCGCTCGATTACATCAAGCGGGTGATCGGACTGCCCGGTGACACGGTGGAGTACATCGACAAGCGGCTCATCATCAACGGCCAGCCGGTGGCGATGGAGCCGGCCGGCAGTTATGAATACGTCGCCGACGGCCTCAACTTCGTGCGTGCGCAGACCTACTGGGAGCGTATCGACGGCCATCGGTACACGGCCATGGTGATCCCCGACCTGCCGCCGGTGATCCTCTATCAGGTCGAGGGCGCCTTCCCGCACCGGGAGAACTGCACCTACAACGAGCGCGGATTCCGCTGCCGGGTGCCGGAAGGACACTATTTCATGCTGGGTGACAACCGCGATGCCAGCAACGACTCGCGCTACTGGGGGTTCGTGCCGGACCGCAACATCGTCGGCCGGGCCTTCCTCATCTGGATGAACTTCGGCGACCTGTCGCGCATCGGGCGGTCCATCGAGTAGCCGGCGTAGAGGCGTGTAACGCTCGAATGCATCAACAGATGTTCGCAAGACTCAAGGCCAGAGGGTTCGAAATCCTCACCCTGCACCATGCAGAGGCGATTTTGAGGCACGATATGCCCGAGGCGGTCGTCGAGCTCGAGCAGGTGCTACTTGGAATAGAAATCAAGGCTGAGGAGCTGGTTCACGGCGGAGGTGGTGAAGGGGAGTTGACACAGCGACTCAGGAAAACCCTGACGGAGATCTATGGTTGGAGAAAACACAGCTTTGAGATTAAAAAAATAGTGGATGGCCAGGAAAGAGAGTCGATTTCGCACGAGGTCGATCATGTCAAGCGATTCAAGACTGGAACTTTTGCACTTGAAATCGAGTGGAATAACAAGGATCCTTTTTTTGATAGGGATTTAGAAAATTTCAAAAGACTGCATGCCGAGGGGGTTATATCGATAGGCTCGATCATCACTCGCGGTGAGTCGCTGCAAAGTTCACTCCGCGACATCATCGCCCAATTCGCCAGGAAACACGGTATCAGCAAAAAGGAGGATCTTGGAAAGTACTACGCGCCGACCGCCCGCCAGATCGAATTGATCGAAAGATCCGTGAAAGCGAAAGGTTCTTTCGAAGTAGGCTGGGCTCACGCATTCGTGTCTGATAAGTTCGGGGAGGCCACGACGCATTGGCGAAAATTGGCCGAACGAGTGCGACGAGGCGTTGGCAATCCCTGTCCTCTGTTATTGATTGGAATTCCCCGTGATGTCGTGTCGATATGATCCATACGCCGGGAGGTTCTATGACGGCCAGAGTGTATAATATAGCTGGGCCCAATCCGTCGGAGGATTTGTTGTCTAAGTTGTGTGGACAATTCTCGACGATATTGGCAGACCCGCCCTGGCAGTTCCAAAATCGGACTGGAAAGGTAGCACCCGAGCACCGACGTCTTTTGCGATATCCAACGATGCAGCTCCGGGAGATCATGGAGCTTCCGGTTTCCAAGTTGGCGGCGGCGCAATCCCATCTCTATCTGTGGGTTCCAAACGCTTTGCTCAAGGAAGGACTGAGCGTCATGGAGGCGTGGGGATTCACCTACAAATCCAATCTGGTCTGGTACAAAATCCGCAGGGATGGCGGACCGGACGGGCGAGGTGTAGGTTTCTATTTTCGTAACGTGACCGAGTTGATTCTGTTCGGTGTGCGTGGCAACATGCGAACTCTGCCGGCGGGACGCAGGCAGGTAAATATCATTGCCACGCGCAAGCGTGAACATTCGCGCAAACCCGACGAGATATATGACATCATCGAGGCGTGCTCCCCTGGCCCGTATCTCGAGCTTTTCGCACGTTTCCGCCGCCAAGGCTGGACGCAATGGGGCAATGAAGATGTCGAAGAAAATTCTATTTATGGGGTCGCCCGTCGTAAAGGTCATATCGATCCTCAATTACGTTTGCTCGAAATCCCTCGTGGCTACGCCGCAAAAGAATGATGGTTCATGGCTCGGTAAACCCAAGATCACCATCCAGCGAAGTTCGGAATCCAGAAAATTTCATGAGCTGTGGGGTGCATCGATTTCAACAGCGATTTGATCAGCGTATTCCTAGCGATGGAGGATGTGGGATGAAACAACAACTGGGGCTGACTTTCGGCGGGCTCTTGTTCTTTTTGTTCCTGCTGGGTTTCGTGGTCTACACTGCCTCGCGCCTGCTGCCGGCCTATCTGGACTACTGGGCGGTGAGGAAGGCCCTGGTGGACATGGCCAACGATCCACAACTGGAGGGCGGCGGACTGTCCGCCTATCGGGATGCCTTTGCCAAGCGCCTCTACGTCAGCAGCATCACCGACGTCGAGCGCAAGGACCTGGAGATGGTGAAGGTCAAGGACGGCGTCGTGCTGAGGGCCGCCTGGACCGTGCGCAAGCCGTTCATCGGCCCGGTGAACCTATGTCTGGACTTCAAGGCCGACAGCGAAGCGCCGAGACGATGACCCTGGAGACCGCAGCTCCGGGGCTGCAGCGTCTCCAGGCGCGGCTGGGCTACCGCTACGCCCGGCCCGAGCTGCTGCAACAGGCACTGACCCACCGCAGCTACTCCGCCCAGCACAACGAGCGCCTGGAGTTCCTCGGCGATGGGGTGCTCAACTGCGTGGTGGGGCACCTGCTCTACACGCGTTTCCCACAGCTGCCGGAGGGTCGGCTCTCCAGGCTGCGCGCCAACCTGGTCAATCAGCAGTCCCTGCACGAGATCGCGCTGGCCATCGGCCTGGGTGAGCATCTGCGCCTGGGCGAGGGCGAGGTGAAGAGCGGCGGGCGCGAGCGCCCCTCCATCCTGGCCGATGCCCTGGAGGCGCTGTTCGGCGCGGCCTTCCTGGACGGCGGCTACGCGGCGGCCGAGCATGTGATCGCGGGGCTTTTCGCCGACAAGATCGCCGGCATAGACCCCAGTGTGCAGGGCAAGGACGCCAAGACGCGCCTGCAGGAATGGCTGCAGTCGCGCCGGCACGGGCTGCCGAGCTACCAATTGCTGGGTGTGAGCGGGCAGGCCCATGCCCAGACCTTCACCGTCGAGTGCCGCATCGATGCGCTGGGGCTCGCCACGGAGGGCAGCGGCAACAGCCGCAAGGCCGCCGAGCAGGCGGCGGCGCAGGCGGCCCTGGAGCGGTTGCTGGGCGAGGGGTGAGGCGTGAGCGGAGAGGCGGCACCGACTGGCGCTTTCCGCTGCGGCTACATCGCCGTGGTGGGGCGGCCGAACGTGGGCAAGTCCACCCTGGTCAATGCCCTGGTCGGGGCCAAGGTGAGCATCGTCTCGGACAAGCCGCAGACCACACGCCACCGCATCCACGGCATCCACACCGAGGCGGACGCGCAGTTCATCTTCGTCGATACGCCGGGTTTCCAGACCCGCCACCGCAATGCGCTCAACCAGGCGATGAACCGGACGGTACAGGCGGTCCTGGCCGATGTGGACGTCATCCTCTTCGTCGTCGAGGCCGGCCGCTTCTCCGAGGCGGACCGACGCGTGCTCGACCTGCTCCCGGCGGACAAACCCGTCATCCTGGTGGCCAACAAGGTCGACCGCGTGAAGGACAAGGCGGGCCTGCTGCCCTGGCTCAAGGAGATGGCCGGCTTGCGCGAGTTCGCCGAGATCGTGCCGCTCTCCGCCTTGAACAGCAAGGATCCCCCGCGGCTGCTGGCCATCCTCAAGCCCCATCTGCCGGCCTCGCCGCCCCTGTTCGAGGCCGATCAGTTCACCGACAAGAGCGAACGCTTCCTCGCCGCCGAGATCGTGCGCGAGAAGATCTTCCGCTTGACGGGCGACGAGATCCCCTATGGGGTCAACGTCGCTGTGGAGCGCTTCGTCGAGGAAGACAGTGGGCTCAGGCGCATCGAGGTCGTCATCTGGGTCGATCGCGAATCGCACCGGCCCATCCTGCTCGGCCACGGCGGCGAGCGCATGAAGCGCATCGCCACCGAGGCGCGGCTGGAGATGGAACGGCTGTTCGATGCCCGTGTCTTTCTGCAATGCTGGGTCAAGGTCAAACACGGTTGGGCGGACAACGCGGCCCTGCTGCGCTCGCTGGGGTATGAAGGGTGAGGCGTGAAGGGTGAGGGGCATCAACAACGAGCCGGCCTATGTCCTGCACAGCCATCCCTGGAAGGAGTCCAGCCTCGTCGTCGAGGCCTTCACGCGCGGGCATGGACGTATCGGGCTGGTGGCGCGGGGCGCGCGGCGCGTGCACAGCACCCTGCGCTCGCGCCTGCTCGCCTTCCAACCGCTGGCCCTGTCCTGGTTCGGCAAGGGCGGGCTCAAGACCCTGCATGCCGCCGAATGGCTGGGCGGACGCCTGGACCTGAGCGGGCGGGCGCTCATCTGCGGCTTCTATTTGAATGAGCTGATCCTCAAGTTGCTCGCACCGGAGGACCCGCACGAGGCCCTCTTCGTCCGCTACGAGGAGGCGCTGCAGGCGCTGTCCGGCGCTGGCGATCCACAACCGATATTGCGCCGCTTCGAGCTGGCGCTGCTGTCCGAGCTCGGCTATGCCCAGACCCTGGACCGCACCGCCGAGGGCGAGGCGGTGCTTCCAGGCGGGCGCTACGGCTATGCCTTCGGTCTGGGCCTGGTGCACGCCAACGGCCACGAGACGAGCTTCAGCGGCAAGGCCCTGCTCGACATGGCGGCCGGAGACTACAGCGACCCGCGCACCCTGGCGGAGAGCAAGCTGCTCATGCGTACCCTGATCAACCATTACCTGGGTGACAAGCCCCTCTACACCCGCCAGCTGCTGCTGGATCTGCAGGCTTTGTGACTTGTGGCGTCTCGAAGGAGGAGAGAAGATGGCCCAACCCGTGACGATTGGACTGGTCTCGATCAGCGACCGCGCCTCGAGCGGTGTCTACGAGGACCAAGGCATACCGGCCCTCAAGGCCTGGCTCGATGCCGCCCTGATCAACCCCATACGCTATGTCGAGCGGCTGATCCCGGACGAGCAGGGGCTGATCGAGGCGACCCTCAAGACCCTGGCCGATGACGAGGGTTGCAGCCTGGTGCTCACCACGGGCGGCACCGGTCCCGCCCGGCGCGACGTCACCCCGGAGGCGACCCTGGCGGTGGCTGACAAGGTCCTGCCCGGTTTTGGCGAGGCGATGCGGGCGGTGAGCCTGAAATATGTCCCCACCGCCATCCTCTCGCGCCAGGTGGGTGTGGTGCGCGGTGCCTGTCTGATCCTCAACCTGCCCGGCCAGCCCAAGGCGATCCGCGAGACCCTGGACGGGGTGTTCGCCGCCGTGCCCTATTGCGTGGAGCTGATCGGCGGACCCTATATCGAGACCCACCCGGAGGTCGTGCAGGCCTTCCGTCCCAAGTCGGCGCAGCGGCCGCCCGCCGGTTAGTGTGAGAGTCGCGCCAGCGACTCGCGAACCCCTCCTCTACCTATGGGAGAGGGGCTGGGGGTGAGGGACCGTTCATGGCCGGCAGGCACGTTTGCATCGTTGGATGTGGCCTACCGGCCATTAACGGTCAGTCGAATGAGGCCAGATTGGTCCCGGCGAGTAGGTCCAGCCGCTTGACCAGCGGCCGGCTCTCGGCCAGGAAGCGGCTGCGCTCGCGCCCATCCAGGGTGAAGGCGATGGGGAGGTTGAGCGACTGGGGATCCCGCTGCACGCCGGCTACGCGGAATTCGTAGTGCAGGTGCGGGCCGGTGGCGAGCCCCGTGGCACCGACGTAGCCGATGATGTCCCCCTGGCTGACCCGCCGGCCTTTCTTGATGCCTGCGGCGAAGCGCGACAGGTGGGCATAGGCGCTGCTGTAGGGCTTGTGGTGTTCGAGGATGACGATGTTGCCGTAGCCGTTTTGCCAACCGGCGAAAGAGACGACCGCATCGGCCACCGCACGCACCGGGGTGCCGGTGGGGGCGGCGTAGTCGATGCCGCGATGCGCCCGCCACTGCTGCAGCACGGGGTGGAAGCGAGCACTGGTGAAGCCTGAGGAGATCCGCGAGAAGGGGATCGGCGACTTGAGGAAGGCGCGCTTGAGGCTCTGGCCCTGCGGCGTGAAGTAGCCGTCGCGGCCGTTGCTGTCGCGGAAATAGACCGCGCGGTGGGTCTTGCCCTGGTTGACGAATTCGGCGGAGAGCAGACGCCCGGTCTTGACGAGATTGCCGTTGTGGTAAAAGGCCTCATAGACTACGGAGAAGCGATCGCCGCGGCGCAGGTCGCGGTGGAAGTCGATCTCGCCCGAGAAGATCTCGGCCATCTGCGAGGCGATGGAATCCGGGATGTCGGCGGCGTCAGTGGCGCCGAAGAGGGAGGAGCGAATCTCGCCGGAGCGCATGATGGGGCGGGCCTCCAGCGTGACCTGGGCTTCCTCGACCTCGAACCGCTCCTCGACGCGGTTGAGCGTCACCAGCCGGTCCTCGCCGGCGAGATAACGCAGGAGCAGGAGGCGGCCCGAGGCCGTTACGCGGGCGAGCACCGTGCGCCCGGAGGCGAGCCGCTGCAGGGCGGCGGATTGCCGGCCGGCGGCGACGATGCGGGCCTTTTCCTCGGCCGACACGCCGATCCGGTCGAGGAGCGTGGCGAGGGTGTCGCCGCGCAGTATGCGCTCCTCGGTCCAGAAATCGAAGCTGTCGGCATCGGCGACGTCGGTGGTCTGCGGCTCGGGCAGGGTAACGGGCTCCACCACGACCTGGGTTGGCACCGGGTCGGTGATCGTGTCGGGGGCGATACCAAAGGCGGCCATGACACCGAACAGGGGCAGGGCGGCGAGCAAGGGCAGCCAGCGGCGGTGACGCACGGGGGGGCGGTAGACCGGTTGCATGCGTTTCATAGGCTCTCCCTGTGGCGGATCAGCGCGGGATAGTATCAGACAAAACAATTTTTTGTGAACCTGCTGTCGATATCGGCCGGCAGGCACGGAACTTTAGGGGAGGCGGCCTAGGGATGAACCCGGACGGCCAACCCCAGGGCCTCGATGCGGGCGGCGAGTGACGTCAGCCAGGAATCTGACAGCCGACTCAGGCGCGACGCCTCGGGCTGTAGTGAGGGCCGGGCGAGCCCGTAGAGCAACACCCCCTTGAGCGGCACACCCTCGGCCATGGCCCGCGCGAGCAGGTCCAGATAGGCCTGCACCTCGCGCGCCTCGGGCGCCGCGCCGTCCAGGCCGAAGACGCAGGTCTGCACCCAGGTGGGGCACAGCCCGGCGCAGGTCTTGAGCCGCCGGTAGTGATGCTCGGGGTCGGTGCGGGTGTCGTTGACCTGCCGCAGACCGGCGCGGGTGGCGCGGTCCAGCTTGAACCAAACCTCGCCGTTGAGCCCGGCCATAGCCCGCACACCCGCCTGGACGCGCGGGCGGTCGAGCTGGCTGCCGTTGGTGATCAGGACCAGCTTGACCCGGCCGGCGAGCCCGAAGTCCGCGAGGACGCGGCCAATGAGGGCCACCACGGCGGGGAATTCGGGCGCCGTGGTGGGCTCGCCATTGCCGGACAGGGCCACGTCGTTGAGCCGCCGCATGCCTTCCGGCACGTGCCGCGCCAGATAATCGCCCTGGACGATGTCCGCGAGCATCTGCCGCAACTCCCGCTCCAGCACGTCGAGCGCGATCGGCGGCGGCCCCCCGCGTTTCAGATCGGGGACCTGGCAGTAGATACAGCGCCAGTTGCAGGCGTTGTTGGGGTTGAGATTGACCCCGACCGAAACGCCCTGGCTGCGGCGCGACACCACCGGATAGACATAGGTCATGCCGGTGACATCGCGCGCGTGGTCGTTGATGCTAAGCTGCGTCACCCGTGCATTCTAGAATGAAATGCCCCCGACCCACTGTGTTCGTCGCCCCCCGAGGGGGCTGTCAGTACGCTTGGGGCGGCCCGGCGCGTACTGACATCGCCCTATCGCCCGCGTAGACCATGGAGGACTTCGCCCAGCGCCTGATCGCCTGGCAGCGCCGGCACGGCCGCCACGACCTGCCCTGGCAGCAGGACCGTGACCCCTATCGCATCTGGATCTCCGAGGTGATGCTGCAGCAGACCCAGGTGGACACGGTGATCCCCTACTACCGGCGCTTTCTCGCACGCTTACCCGATGTCGCTGCCCTGGCCGCGGCGCCCCTCGACGAGGTGCTGGCCTTGTGGAGCGGGTTGGGCTACTACGCCCGCGCCCGTCACCTGCATGCGGCCGCCCGCCGCATCGTGAACGAACATGGGGGGCGCTTTCCCCGGGATTTCGCGGCCATCGCCGCCCTGCCCGGGGTCGGACGCTCCACCGCCGCCGCCATTGCCGTCTTCGCCTTCGGCGAGCGCCAGGCCATCCTCGACGGCAACGTCCGGCGCGTGCTATGCCGTGTCTTCGGTATCGAGGGCTGGCCCGGCGAGCCGGCCGTGACGGCCCGCCTGTGGCGGCTGGCGGAGTCGCTGTTGCCACAGCAGGACCTGCCGGCCTACACGCAGGGGCTGATGGACTTGGGCGCGCTGATTTGCACGCGCGCCCGGCCGCGCTGCGATCTCTGCCCCATGACCGAGTGCGTCGCACACAACACCGGGCGGCAGAACGAGTTACCCACGCCGCGCCCGCGCAGGAACCTGCCCGAGCGCCATAAGGCGGTGCTGCTGCTGCATGCCGGCGAGATCCTGCTCGAGCGGCGTGCCCCCACGGGGGTCTGGGGCGGGCTGTGGAGCCTGCCGGAGTGCGAAGTCGGCGCGGACCCGGTCGAGGCCGCGCTGGCGCTGGGCTGCCGGGCCGAGCGCGTCGAGGGTCTACCGCGCCTGACCCATGGCTTCACGCATTTCCGGCTGGTCATGCAGCCCTGGCTCGTGCACGTGGGCCGTCCGACGCGGGTCGCCGAGGCGGATGGGCGGCTGTGGCTGCCCGTCGAGGCCGCGCTCGGCGCCGCCCTGCCGACCCCTGTGCGCAGGCTGCTCGCGTCCCTGGCGCCGGAGGCAGGGCGGCCGTGAAGCGCCATCTGCCTGAGACCGCGGCGCAGCACCTGACCGCCGCCGTCGCCCGTGCACAACCGCAGGAGCTGGCGGGCGAGGTGCGCGCGCGGCTGTCCGAGCACGAGCTGGAGGACACCGAGATCGTCTGCGTGACCGACCCGGAGGGGCGCCTGGTGGGTCTGGTGACCTTCGCCGATCTCCTGCGCCTGCCGGCGGACGCGGCCATCGAACCGGTGATGCGCCGGGCCCCACCGGCCGTACAGGCGCACGAGGATCAGGAGAAGGTGGCCTCCATCGCCCTGCACTACGGCCTCAACAGCGTGCCGGTGGTGGACGCCGGTCGGCGGCTGCTGGGTGTGGTGCCGGCGCGGGCCTTGATGACCATCCTGCGCCACGAGCACGTGGAGGACCTGCACCGCCTGGCCGGTATCCGGCGTGAGACCAGCGTGGCCCGTCGTGCGTTGGATGCGCCGCCACTGCGGCGCGCGCGCGACCGTCTGCCCTGGCTGATCCTGGGACTCGCCGGCAGTGCCCTGGCCACCTTCGTCATGAGCCGCTTCGAGGCGGCCCTCAACACGCAGCTTGCCCTGGCCTTCTTCGTGCCGGGTCTGGTCTATCTGGCCGACGCGATCGGCACCCAGACCGAGGCGGTGGCGGTGCGTGGGTTGTCGTTGGCCCATGTGGGCCTGGGGCGGCTGTTGGGCGGCGAGCTGCGAACGGGGCTCATCATCGGGCTGGTCTTGGCCGGTCTCACCCTGCCCGGGGTCTGGCTCGCCTTTGGCGAACTGCGCCTGGCGGTGGCAGTGGCCGGCGCCCTGCTGGTGGCGGGCGGGCTCGCCAGCACGGTGGGGCTGCTGCTGCCCTGGCTGCTCTCACGCATGAAGCGCGACCCGGCCTTCGGCAGCGGCCCGCTCGCCACGGTGATTCAGGACGTTTTAACCTTGTTGACCTATTTCGGCTTCGTCAGTGTGCTTTACTGAGAGCATGCTGGTCTGGCTCGAATTCACCCTCTGCCTGCTCCTGATCGTCGTCGCCGGCTACCGGCTGTCCCTCTACGGCGACATGATCGCCGAAAAGCTGGCCTTGACGCGGACTTGGGTTGGGGTGGTGATGGTCGCCTCGGTCACCTCACTGCCCGAACTGGTCACCGGCGTGAGTTCGGTGACGGTGGCCCAAACGCCAGACATTGCCTTGGGCGATATCCTCGGCGCTTGCCTGATCAATCTCATGATGATCGTTGTGTTGGACTTCCTGCATCGCGAGGAATCGGTCTACACCCGCGCCCATATCGGCCACACCCTCGCGGCGGGGTTCGGCGTGGTCATGATCGGTCTGGTGGCCGTGAATCTGCTGCTCACCCAGGCCGGCATGCACATCTACGTATTCCATGTCGGACTCTACTCGCCGCTCATACTGCTCATCTATGCCTTGGCCATGCGCATCATCTTCCTCTATGAGCAGATGCAAGAACTGCCCACCGCCGATCTGAGCAATCAGCGCTACCGGGCCACGCCGTTGCGACGTGCGCTGATCGGCTATGCCCTGGCTGCCCTGGTGGTGGCGGTGGGCATCTGGCTGCCATTCGTCGGCAAGATGTTGGCCGTACAGCACGGCTGGGCCGAGGGTTTCGTTGGCACCCTGTTCGTGGCTGCCGTCACCTCGTTACCCGAGGCCGTGGTGTCGATCGCCGCGGTGCGCCTCGGGGCCCTGGACATGGCCCTGGGCAACTTGTTTGGCAGCAATCTCTTCAACATCGCCATCCTCGCGCTCGACGACATCGCCTACACGCCGGGGCCTCTGCTGGCCGCCGTCGATCCCGCTCACGCGGTGTCCGCCCTGTCCGCCATGGTCATGAGCGGGATCGCCATCATCGGCCTGTTCTACCGGGCGCGGGGCCGTGTCCTGCGCACCGTGGGCTGGGCGAGCCTCTTCCTGCTCGCCGTCTACCTCTTTAACGGCTATGCCCTCTACCTCCATGCGCACTGAAGCCGCTCGCTGGCATGAGGACGCGGCCACGCAGGTCGCTGCGCAGCTGCGGGTCGAGATCGGGCAGGGGCTGAGCGCACAGGAGGCGAGTCAGCGCCTTGGCCAGCACGGCCCTAACCGCCTCCCGGAGGGACGCAGACGCGGTCCATGGGCCATGTTCCTGGGCCAGTTCAAGGACTTCATGATCCTGGTGCTGATCGCCGCGGCCTTCGTTTCGGGTCTGATCGGCGATGCCACCGACAGCATCGTCATCCTGGTCATCGTCCTGCTCAATGCGGTGATCGGCTTCGTACAGGAATATCGCGCCGACCGGGCACTGGCGGCGCTCAAGCAGCTGTCCAGCCCGCGCGCCCGCGTGTTGCGGGAAGGCCAGTGGCATGAGCTACCGGCCCAGGACCTGGTGCCGGGCGATGTGGTGGCGGTCACGGCGGGCGACAAGGTGCCGGCCGATCTACGCCTGATCGAGGCCGTGGCGCTACGCCTGGACGAGGCCGCGCTCACCGGGGAGTCACAGCCGGTGGACAAGCGTCCCGAGCTCAACTTGCCCCGCGACACAACCCTGGCGGAGCGGCTCAACATGGCCTACAGTGGTACACTGGTGGTGCACGGCCGTGGCCAGGGCCTCGTGGTGGGTACCGGCGCCGACACCGAGTTGGGACGCATCGCCGGCCTGCTCGCCGGGCAGGACCTCACGCAGACCCCCTTGCAGAAGCGGCTGGTGCAATTCGGCGAGCGGCTGGCCTGGGCCGTACTGGCGATCTGCGCCATCGTCTTTCTCGCCGGCGTGCTGCGCGGCGAGGACCTCACCCTGATGTTCCTCACCGCCGTGAGCCTGGCCGTGGCGGCCATCCCCGAGGCCCTGCCGGCGGTGGTGACCATCGCGCTCGCCATGGGGGCGCGTCGCATGGTCAGACATCACGCCCTCATCCGGCGACTGCCGGCGATGGAGACGCTGGGATCGGTCACCTTCATCTGCTCGGACAAGACCGGCACGCTGACCCAGAACCGCATGAAGGTGGCGCGGGTGTGGTGGCCGGCCAACCTGGACGAGGCGTCGTTCTGGCGGGCGCTCGCGCTCAACAACGACTGTAGCTACAACGAACGCGGCCTGCCCCAGGGCGATCCGACCGAGGTCGCATTGGCCCAGGCGGCCGCCGAGGCCGGCTACGACCGACGCCGTCTGGAGGCGGAATACCCGCGCCTGGCCGAGTTGCCCTTCGACGCCGAGCGCAGGCGGATGAGCACGATACACGGGCTCTATCGGCTGACCTCGCCCGACCTAGGCGGCGAGCCTCAGCCGGGGCAGGAGACGCTGCTGGTCCTGGTCAAGGGCGCACCCGAGACCATCCTGCCGCGCTGCCAGAACGTCCCTGCGCCGGTACACAAGGAGATCGAGGCCATGGCTGCGGCCGGGCTTCGGGTGATGGCCTTTGCCTGGCGCCGGCTCGCCAGCCTGCCGAAAAGGCCGGATCCGGACGTTTTGGAGGACGGCCTCGCCCTGCTGGGGCTGGCCGGCCTCATGGATCCGCCGCGACCCGAGGCCCGGCGCGCCGTGGAGGAGTGCCGGGCGGCCGGCATCACACCGGTGATGATCACGGGCGACCACCCGGCCACGGCGGCGGCCATCGCGCGCGAGCTGCGGATCCTGGATGCGGGCGGGCTCGTGCTCACCGGCAAGGATCTGGAACGGCTCTCCGACGAGGAGCTGGGGGCGCGGGTGCAGCGCACCCAGGTCTATGCCCGCGTCGACCCGGCGCAGAAGATCCGCATCGTCGAGGCCCTGCAGCGCAAGGGCGAATTCGTCGCCATGACCGGCGACGGTGTGAACGACGCACCGGCGCTCAAGCGCGCCGACATCGGCGTGGCCATGGGCCGCCATGGCACCGATGTCGCGCGCGAGGCGGCCAGCCTGGTGCTGCTCGACGACAACTTCGCCACCATCGTGCGCGCCGTCAAAGAGGGCAGGCGCATCTACGACAACATCCGCAAGTTCGTGAAATACACCATGACCAGCAACTCGGGGGAGATCTGGACCATCTTCCTCGCCCCCTTCCTGGGCATGCCCATCCCGCTGCTGCCGATCCACATCCTGTGGATCAACCTGGTCACCGATGGGCTGCCGGGGCTGGCCCTGGCGGTGGAACCGGCGGAAAAGGGCGTCATGCAGCGGCCACCGCGCCACCCGCGCGAAAGCCTCTTCGCGCACGGCATGTGGCAGCACATCGTCTGGGTCGGTCTGCTGATGGGCGGGGTGTCCTTGCTCACCCAGGCCTGGGCCCTGGGGCAGGGCAGCAGCCACTGGCAGAGCATGGTCTTCACCGTGCTCACCCTCTCACAGATGGGCCATGCCCTTGCGGTCCGCTCGGAGCGGCAATCGCTCTACCGGCTGGGGCTCGCCTCCAACCCCTCGCTGCTGGCCGCGGTGCTGCTGACCTTCGCCCTGCAGATGGCGGTGCTCTACGTCCCCCTGTTCAACGATTGGTTCAAGACCCAACCCCTTACCCTGGGTGAGCTCGCCTTCTGTCTGGCGATGTCGAGCGTGGTCTTCTTTGCCGTCGAGCTGGAAAAGTGGCTCATCCGCCGGGGTCTGCTCTACGGTCTGCCGGCCGAGGCCCGTTGAGGGCGCGTGGGTGCGTCAGTGCAGCACGCGCGGCATGGACAACACGAACTCGGGGATCTCCGCGTCGAACTGGTGGCCGTCCTCGGCCACCATCTGATAGCTGCCGCGCATGGTGCCGACCGGCGTGGCGATAGCCGTGCCGCTGGTGTACTCGAAACGTTCGCCCGGTTTGAGCAGGGGCTGCTCGCCCACCACCCCCAGCCCGCGCACCTCCTGGACCACGCGGTTGGCGTCGGTGATGATCCAGTGGCGCGAGATGAGCTGGGCGGCCAGCTGGCCGGTGTTGACGATGGTGATGGTGTAGGCGAACACGTAGCGGCCGGCCGCCTCGTCCGATTGTTCCGGCACGAAGACCACCCGGGGCGTGATCTGGATGCTGTATTTGTTGCTGCTGGGCATAGCCTTTCATTGCACCGCAAAAGCGCCGCCCTGTCCAGACTGCGGCCGAACGGTTAGAATCAAGGCTTTGCCAGCCAGGTACGAGATCATGCCGCAATACCGCATCGCCCCCTCCATCTTGTCGGCCAATTTCGCCAAGCTGGGCGAGGAGGTCGATAATGTCCTTGCCGCCGGCGCCGACATCGTGCATTTCGACGTGATGGACAACCACTATGTGCCGAATCTCACCATCGGCCCCCTGGTGTGCGAGGCCCTGCGCAGACACGGCGTGACCGCGCCGATCGACGTGCACCTGATGGTCAAGCCCGTGGATCGCATCATCCCCGACTTCGCCAAGGCCGGCGCCACCTACATTACCTTTCATCCCGAGGCCTCTGAACACATCGACCGCACCATCGGACTCATCCGCGACAACGGCTGCAAGCCCGGCCTGGTATTCAACCCGGCCACGCCGCTGGATGTGCTCGAGTGGGTGCTCGACAAGCTCGACATGGTCCTGCTGATGAGCGTGAACCCCGGCTTCGGCGGCCAGAAGTTCATCCCCTATGTGCTGGAGAAGGCCCGCCGCGTGCGCAAGATGATCGACGAGCGGGGGCTGGACGTGAGCCTGGAGATCGACGGCGGGGTCGGGCCGGCCAACATCGCCGAGGTGGCGCGTGCCGGTGTGGACACCTTCGTCGCCGGCTCGGCCATCTTCGGCGCCGGCAAGGACTCGGATCCGCACCGCTACGACAGCGTCATCGCCGCCATGCGGGCGGAACTGGCCAAGGTTTGACGGGGCGGGACAGGTAAGCCGGCGATGGCGAGGCCCTTGCGGCCGATCGTCCCGAGACCGGATAGCGACATGAACTTCCCCCTGCCCGTCAAGGCCGTCGTCATCGATCTGGACGGCACCCTGCTCGACACCGCCGGCGACCTCGCCGACGCGGCGGCCGCCATGGCCGCCGAGCTGGGGGTGCCGGCGGTGGACGAGGCGCGGCTGAAGACCTATATCGGCAACGGCGTCTCCCGCCTGGTCAAACGGGTGCTCACCGGCGAGATGGAGGCCGAGCCGCCGCGCGAACTGTTCGAGCGCGCGCTGCCGGTGTTCGAGAAGTATTACGCGCAATGGGTCTCGCGCAAGAGCCGTCCCTTCCCCGGTGTGATCGAGGGGCTCGACGCCTTCAAGGCCAAGGGGCTGCACCTAGCCTGCATCACCAACAAGGCGATGCGCTTCACTGAGCCCCTGCTCAAGGACACCGGGCTGTACGACTACTTCGAGCTGATCCTGGCCGGCGACAGCCTGCCGGAGAAGAAGCCCTCGCCGCTGCCGCTCAGGCATGCCTGTGAGGTGTTCGGGATCGCGCCGGCCGAGCTGCTGCTGATTGGGGATTCGCTCAACGACACCCAGGCCGCGCGCGCCGCCGGCTGCCCGGTCTTCTGCGTGCCCTATGGCTACAACCGCGGCCAGCCGGTCGACACGCTCGACCTCGACGCGATGGTGCCCTCGCTGGCCGAGGCCGCCAGGCTCGTGGTGGCAAAGGCGTAGATGACCGAGGACCAGTTCCACGCCTTGGCCCGCCAGGGCTACAACCGCATCCCGGTGTTCCGGCAACTGCCGGCCGATCTGGACACCGCGCTGGCCCTCTACCTCAAGCTCGCCAACCGGCCCTACACCTATCTGCTCGAGTCCGTGGTCGGCGGCGAGCGTTTCGGGCGCTATTCCTTCATCGGGCTGGCCGCGCGCACCGTGCTGCGGGTGCACGGCCACTTCGTAAGCCTAGAGGTGGACGGCGAGCCGGTCGAGCAGGGTGACGAGGCCGATCCGCTCGCCTACATCGAGGCCTTCCTCGGCCGCTACAAGGCCGCGCCCCTGCCCGGGCTGCCGCGCTTTCCCGGTGGCCTGGCCGGCTATTTCGGCTACGACACCGTGCGCTACATCGAACGCCGCCTGGCGCACACCGTCAAACCCGACCCCATCGGCACGCCCGACATCCTGCTCATGCTGTCGGACGAGCTGGCCGTGGTGGACAATCTCACCGGGCGGCTCACCCTGATCGTCTATGCCGACCCGCTGCAGCCGGATGCCTATGCCGGCGCCCAATTGCGGCTTGCCGAACTGGCCCGCGAGTTGGGCAAACCGGTACATGCCCCGGCGGTGGTGAAGACGGATCCCACTGAACCGGTCTCCGAGTTCGGCGAGGCCGCCTTCAAGGCCGCGGTCGAGCGCGCCAAGCGTTACATCTATGACGGCGACATCATGCAGGTCGTGCTCTCGCAGCGCATGCGGCGCCCCTTCCACGCCCATCCGCTCGCCCTCTACCGGGCGCTCAGGAGCCTCAACCCGTCGCCCTACATGTTCTACTTCGACCTCGGAAACTTCCACGTGGTGGGGGCTTCGCCCGAGATCCTGGTTCGCCTGGAGGGGCAGGGTGAGGACAAGATCGTCACCGTCCGTCCCATCGCCGGCACGCGCCCGCGCGGCGCCACCCGCGAGGAGGACCTGCGCTTGGAGGCGGAGCTTTTGGCCGACCCCAAGGAGCGTGCCGAGCACGTGCAGCTCATGGACCTCGGCCGCAACGACGTCGGCCGCGTCGCCCAGGTGGGCAGCGTGCGGGTGACGGAGAACATGGTGGTGGAGCGTTACTCGCACGTCATGCACATCGTCTCCAACGTGGAAGGGCGGTTAAGACCCGGACTCACGGCCATGGACGTGCTGCGCGCCACCTTCCCGGCCGGTACCGTGTCGGGCGCGCCGAAGATCCGTGCCATGGAGATCATCGATGAGCTGGAACCCAGCAAGCGCGGGGTCTATGCCGGTGCCGTCGGCTATCTGGGTTTCAACGGCGACATGGACGTCGCCATCGCCATCCGCACCGCCGTGGTCAAGGATGGAATGCTCTACGTCCAGGCCGGCGCGGGCATCGTCGCCGACAGCGTGCCGGAGAACGAATGGCAGGAGACCTGCAACAAGGCGCAGGCGGTCATACGGGCGGCCGAACTGGCCCTGTCGACGGATTGAAGGAGGCTGGCCATGCTCCTAATGATCGAAAAGCAGTATCGCATTCCGGCGACGTCCGACGATGTCCAATACCAGACGTAAAATAACAAAAAATCAATTGGTTATTGTCCATCAACAACCAGCATAGTCCATTGCCTTCCGAGAAAAATGCGGGTATCGTGGCGGGTATCAAGTCCCGATACCCGCTACCATGCCCCTGACCGATAGCCAAATTCGCAACGCCAAGCCCGGCGAAAAGCCGATCAAGCTGACCGACGGCGGCGGGCTTTATCTGGAAGTGCGACCGACCGGCGCGAAGCTGTGGCGCTACCGCTACCGCATCGCTGGCAAGGAAAACGTCTTTGCCGTCGGGGAGTATGTCCAAGCCCCAAGAGGCGAAACCGAAGAGCAGGCCCAATCCCGGCGCAATGCGGGCATGCTCACCCTTGCCGAAGCGCGGGCAAGGCGCGAAGAGTGCCGGGCGCTGGTAAAGCAAGGCATTCACCCGGCGCACTATCGGCAAGCGGCGCGGATGGAGCAATCCGCCAGAAACGCCAACACCTTTGAAGCCGTGGCGCGGGAATGGATCGCCAAGAAAAAGCCGGGATGGACGCCTTACTACCTGCGGCAAGTCGAGCGGTTCCTGGAGGCGGACGTTTTCCCCTACGTCGGCAATCTGCCTATTCGCAACGTGACGGCGGCGCACCTGTTGGAAATCGTGCGGCGCGTGGAAGGGCGCGGCGCGGAGACTGTCGCCTTGCTGGTGCGGCAGTGGGCATCGGCCATCTTCCGCTATGCTGTTGCAACCCTGCGGGCGGACATTGATCCGGCGGCTGCGCTAAGGGGCGCGATCCATCGTCCCAAGATAGTGCATCGCAAGCCCATGACCCGCGACCAGATAAAGGCATTCGTGAATGCCCTTGATGGTTATGCCGGGTATCGGACAACGGTCATCGCCTTGCGCCTGATGCTGCTGACCTTCGTTCGCACCGTGGAATTGCGCGGGGCGCTGTGGGATGAAATCAACCTTGACCGGGCGGAATGGCGCATCCCTGCCGAGCGGATGAAGATGCGCGAGCCGCATATTGTCCCCCTGTCCCGGCAAGCCGTGGAATTGCTGCGCGAACTACATACCTACACCGGCGGGAGCGGCTTCCTGTTCCCCAACTACCGCAACCCGAAAACCTGCATGACGGCAACGACACTGAATCGGGCGCTGGAACGCATGGGCTTCAACGGCAAAGACAGCATCGGCTTTTCGGCGCACGGCTTCCGGGCGACGGCTTCGACCATTTTGAATGAAATTGGCTTTCGGCCTGACGTGATCGAGCGCCAGCTAGCCCACGCCGAGCGCAACAAGGTCAGGGCCAGCTACAACCGGGCCGAGTATCTGGAGGAGCGGCGGGCCATGATGCAGCAATGGGCGGACATCCTCGACGAAATAGCCCAAGGCGGCAAAGTGATGCCGATCCGAAAGACATCGGCATGAGGGCTTTGCTGCACAGATC
>JAKADY010000033.1 GCA_021826065.1 Pseudomonadota bacterium | reverse complement strand
GCCACCAGGACCTCCTCGATGATCTCGCCCACCCGCATGCGGGGGTTGAGCGAGGCGTATGGGTCCTGGAAGACGATCTGCATCCTCGCCCGCATCCGGCGCAGGGCCTCGCCCGACAGCGCGGCGAGATCAACCCCGTCGAGCCGCACCTGTCCTGCCGTGGGCTCGATCAGCCGCAGGACGGCGCGCGCCAGGGTCGTCTTGCCGCAGCCGGATTCGCCCACTAGGGCCAGGGTCTCGGCCTGGGCAAGCCGCAGACTGACCCCATCGACGGCCCGGACCCAGCCGACGGTGCGTTTGATCAAGCCTTTGCGCAGCGGAAAGTGGACCTTGAGGCCGTCGATCTCCAGTATGGGCTGCCCTGGCGCCGGGACGACCGCTGCCCCAGTGGGGGTCGGCCCCGTCCGCACGCTGGCCGCGGCCTCCGGCTGTGCGGCCAGATGACAACGCACCTGGTGGCCGACGCCCAAGCCATGCAGGGCGGGGGCCTCGGCATGACAGCGTGCCCAGGCGCTGGGGCAGCGGGGGGCGAAGCGGCAGCCCGGCAGTGGTGTTCCCAACGCCGGTACCGTACCGGGCAGGTGTTGCAGTGCATCGCCGCGCCGATCGAGCGCAGGCATGACCCGCAACAGCGCCTGGGTGTAGGGGTGCCCCGGCGCGCTGAAGAGCTGCGCGCGGCTGGCCCATTCGACCAGCTCGCCGGCATAGATGACGGCCACCCGGTCGGCCATGTCGCGCGCCACGTCCAGGTCGTGGGTGATGAGCAAGAGCCCCATCTCATGCTCTGCCGTCAGCCGCTTGAGCAGCCGCAGGATCTGCGCCTGCACGGTGACGTCGAGCGCGGTGGTGGGCTCGTCGGCGATGAGCAGCTCGGGCTCACCGGCCAGCATGGTGGCGATCAGGACCCGCTGGCGCTGGCCGCCCGAGAGCTGGAAGGGGTAGCTCGCCGCCAACCGCGCATCGAGCCCCACGGCCTGCAGCAGCCGCTCGACCTCGGCGCGGGCCGCGGCCCCGCTGAGCCCGCGGTGCGCGCCCAACGCCTCGGCGATCTGCCGTCCGACGCGCATGACCGGGTTCAAGCTCAGCATGGGCTCCTGGAAGACCATGGCCAGCCGGCCGCCGCGCACGGCGCGCATCTCCCGCTCCGGCAGCGCGAAGAGATTGGTCTCGCCCAGCCAGGCCTCGCCCGCCGCCACGCGGATGCCCTCGGGCAACAGGCGCATGAGGGCGAGCGCGGTGAGCGACTTGCCGCTACCCGACTCGCCCAGCAGCGCCACACACTCACGCGGCCCGACCGTAAGCGACAGGCCGTCGACCGGCACCAGGGTCCGCCCCTGGGTCTCGATCTCCAGGCGTAGCCCCGTGAGCCGCAGCCCCTTCAACCGCGTCCCCTCACCGCTGCCCCGCGCTGCGCGGATCGAAGGCCGTGCGGACGCTGTCGGCGAAGAGATTGGCCGCCAGCACCAGCGCGAACATGAACAGGAAGGCCGCCGCCAGCTGCCACCACACCACGGGTTCGCGCGCCAGTTCCAGCCGCGCGCCGTTGATCATGTTGCCCCAACTGGCCATCACCGGGTCCACCCCGACGCCGACGTAAGACAACACCGCCTCGGCCAGGACCAGGCCGGAGAAGTCGATGACCAGGGTGATCAGGATCAGGTGCGAGACGTTGGGCAGGATGTGGCGGCCCAGGATGCCCAGGTGCGACACGCCGAAGGCGCGCGCCGCCTGGATATACTCCAGCTCGCGCAGCTTGAGGGTCTCGCCGCGCAGCAGCCGCGCCAACCCGGTCCAACTGGTGATGCCCAGGATGCCGCAGAGAAAGACCAGCCTCAGGTCGGAGCGGGCCGCCGCCGTGTCGTACAACTCCGGGTTCGACTCGATGTAGACCTGGGCCACCAACACAGCCGCGGCGATGAGCAGCACGCCGGGGATGGAGTTGAGCGTCGTGTAGACGTATTGGATCACGTCGTCCGTGCGCCCGCCGAAATAGCCCGCCGCCACCCCCAAAGACAGGGCCAGCGGCAGCAGGATCAGGGTGGTCAGGGTGCCGATCAGCAACCCCGTGCGTATGCTCTTCAGGGCGAGATAGAGGACGTCCTGCCCCACCTTGTCCGTGCCGAGGACGTGGTAGTGGCCGGCCAGCGCCGCCACGGCGCCGGTGGCGAGCAGCAGCAGGCCCAGGGTGAAGAGGGCGCTGCGCACGCCCCCGAGCGCCGGGTCGTGCAACAGCGCGCGTCCGGCCGCCATCACCCCGATCTCACGGCGACGGCCGAGCCACAAGACCGCCACACCCCAGGCGAGCACCGCGGCCGCGAGGCCCCAGCCCGCCCCCCGCAGGGCACGTGTGGCGATGTCCGCAGTTCGCTGCGCGGGGTCTTGCAGGTGGGCACCGCCATACTTGAGCCGCGGATAGTCGCGCACCACCCGGCCGTCGTCCTGGGTGAGATTCTTCTTCACGAAGAGATGGGTGGCGAAGGGCGCCGAATAGGTCTCCTCCACCCGTGTGCGCAGCGGCTCGGCCAGGGCATCGAACACCGACAACACCTCGGCCGCATACTGCACCGGCTGACCCGGCTGGATGGGTAGTTGCGGACGGTAGTGCAGCGAATCGAGCAGGCCGATCAGGGCATAGGCGGCGAGGATCACCGCCGAGGCCATGCCCAGACGGCTTCCCGCCACCCGCCGCCACGGTTCGCGCAGGTGGTCGTTCCGACGCACGTGCCGGACGAAGGCGAGCACCGCCGCCAGCAGCAGGAACAGCAGCGCGTCGCTCCACAGCACGACCGGTTGGAAGGGCAGCATCCCCAAAAGCTCAGTTGAACGTGCCCGAACGCGGGCTTGTGCGTGCGACGGGCAAGGCGCGACGACGCCGCAGGGTCATTCCCTGCAAGGAGGAGCAACGCAGCCAGGCGTGCGCACGAGGCCGAAGGCGGGCGCGTAGCGGTCGCATCCCACGGGAGCCATCGTCCAGAACCAGATGGAACTGTGTGTTCTTCACCTGACTTCCACTTCCCATAGAGCGGTCAACTGAGGTTTTGGGGATCATTCCAGCCTCACGCGCGGATCGACCAGGGTGTAGGAGAGGTCCGTGAGCAACAGACCCAGGATGTAGAGCACCGAGCCCAGGAAGACCATCGCCCGCACGATGGCGAAATCCTGCGCGGCGATGGCGTCGATCGTGTAACTGCCCAATCCGGGGATGCCGAAGAAGGACTCGACGATCAGGCTGCCGAGGAAAAGCCGCGGGATCACCACCACCACCCCGGTGAGGATGGGGATCATGGCGTTGCCCAGCACATGACGGAACAGCACCACGCTCTCCGCGAGCCCCTTGGCGCGGGCGGTGCGCACGTAGTCCTTGTGCATCTCCTCCAGGAACAGGGTGCGGTAGAAGCGGGTCGACTCGCCGATGCCGGACACCACCCCCACCAGCACGGGCAGGACGAGGAATTTGACTGCGTCGAGACCCGGCTGATAGCCCGAGATTGGCACCAGATTCCACAGCTTGCCCAGCAGATACTGGCCGCCGATGACATAGAAGAGCCCGGAGATGGACATTAGCACCACACAGAGCACGACCCCGGCCAGGTCCAGATAGGTGGCGCGGAAGAAGACGAGCAGCAGGGCGAAGCTGATGTAGACGGCCAGCCCCGTGAGCAGGGTCGGCAGGGCGATGGCCAGACTGGGCCACATGCGCTCGCGGATCTCGCGGCCGATGTCGCGGCCGTCGTCGGCCTGGCCGAAATCGAAGACGAACAGGCGCAGCGACTTCTGCACGAACAGGGTGTCGGTAAGCCGCGCCACCCCGGCCGCCTCGCCGTTGTAGAACAGGGGTTTGTCATAGCCGTGCTCGCGCTTCCAGCGCTCGATGGCCTCCGCGGTGACGTGCTTCGCCCCCAGGTGGATGCGCGCCATGTCATCGGGGGTGTTGACGATGAAGAACAGGGCGAAGGTGATCAGGTTCACCCCGATCAGGATGGGGATGGCGTAGAGGAGGCGGCGAACGATGTAGGCGGTCATGCCCGGTCCTTCGCAGTGGCCGACAGGCGCCGGCGATAGGCCAGGACCGCCGGGACCATCGCCGCCGCCGCGACGATCAACATCACCCCCAGCGGCCACCACACCGGCCGGTTCCAATGCGCCTGATAGGCCACTCGTAGCGCCGGCTCGACGCTGCGGTATTTGAGCGTGTTGTTGGCCATCAGATTGGGCTTCACATTGGCCACCCAGGCATGCCGCAGCCCATAGCTCTGCGGATGGTAGGCAAAGACCCAGGGGGCGTCGTGACGCAGGATGTCCACCATGGCGTCGATGACACGCTGGCGCTCGGGGCCGTTGTCCATGTCCTTCATCTGCCGGAACAGCCGATCGTACTCGGGGTTCGCGTAATTGGCCGCATTCTCCCCGTTGGTCCCGGCCTTGCGATTGGGGCCGTAGAGGAGGAACAGGAAGTTCTCCGGGTCGGGGTAGTCGGCATTCCACCCCCACTCGAAGATCTGCGCATTGCCCTTGCGCATCTTGTCCTGGAAGCGGTTGTAGTCGGTCGCACGGATCACGAGCTGGATACCCAGCTTGGCGAACTGCTTGCGATACCAGTCGAGCCGACTCTTGGCCTCGGGGCCGCTCGCCATGGTGTCGAAGAACAGGGTGAGCGGCCGGCCGCTTGCCGCCTCGCGTCCGTCGGGGTAGCCCGCCTCGGCGAGCAGCCGCCGCGCCTCCGTGAGATCGCGGCGCACGGCCCGCCCCCCCTGCCAGCGGTAGACCACCGGATTGATGCCCGCCTCACCCTCGCGATGGCCGAAAATGCCGGGCGGCAGCGGTCCCTGCGCCGGGATGCCGCGTCCATTGAGGAAGATGGAGATGAACTCCTCGTAGTCCAGGGCGATGGACAGGGCCTGGCGCAGCTTGCGGGCGCGTTCACTGGTGCCGCCGACCACGGGATCGAGCATGTTGAAGCCCACGTACCAGATCGAGGTGCGCACGGCGGTGCTCAAGCGGATGTCGCGCGCGCGCATCTCCGGGCTCAGGTCCGGCCGGCCGTCCGGGCCGATGCGGATGGCCTGGTCGAAGGTGTCCGAGGTGATGCCGGAGGCATCGTAATACCCCTGCAGGAATTTGGCCCACTCCGGGATGTCCTCCTTCTCCAGGGTGTAGACCGCCGCGTCGAGGAGCGGCAGGCGCCGGCCCGCATCGCGCGTGAGCCCCGCCTCGGCGTCGCCCGGCTCGCCCTCGGCCGGATAGAAATCGTCGTGATAGTGGGGGTTGCGGCGCAGGATCATGACCCGGTTGGGGTCGTTCTCGGCGAGATAGAACGGCCCTGTGCCCACCGGCTGCCAGTCCAGGGTGAGATTGCGTTCCGCCATGCCGGGCTGGCTGTAGAAGCGCTCCGCCTCCGGCGGCACCGGCGCGAAGAAGGGCATGGCCAGCCAGTAGATGAACTGGGGGTATTTACCGCGAATGGTGATGCGATAGGTATAGCGGTCAATCACCTGCGCGCCCGCCAGGGGGTAGCGCTCCAGATCGACATAGGCCTCGCGCGGCAGGTCCTTGACCACCGCCTCCAGACGCTGGCCGTATTCCTTAAGGCCGACGATGTACTCGCTCATCAGCCCGTAGATGGGCGAGTTGAGGCGCGGATTGGCCAGACGCTTGATCTGGTAGACGTAATCGGCGGCGACGAGCTCGCGGCTGCCCGTCTCGCGGAAGTCAGCGAGCCGGCGCACACGCTCGAGCTCGGCCGGGGCGATCGGCACGTAACGCGGACGCCCCTGCGCATCCAGGGCAAAACAGGGATGCGGCTGATAGCGGATGCCCGGTTTGATGCGGATGTCGTAGGTGGTGTAGGCGATCGCCTCGGCTGGCGCGTCAGAAGGCAGCTCGCGCCCGCTGGCGTCATAGTAGCGCACCCGCGGCATCTCCGCCGCGGTGAGCGGCTCCAGCACATAGGGCCGGCGCAGGTAGTGGTACTGCAGCGGCGGCTCGTAGATCTGGCCGGTGAAGACGATCTCGTTCTCGCTGTAGGAGCGCGCCGGGTCCAGGTGCTTGGGCCGGTCGGGGCCGAAGTTGGAGAAAAGCACGTTTTGGGCGGCCTCGTCCGGCGCATAGGGGTTGTTGAGCGGCCCGCCACAGGCGGCCAGCAGCAGGGTCAGCAGCACGATCCAGGCGCGCATGCCTGCCAGTGTATAAAAGGCCCCGCATGCCGTCACGGTATAATGCGCACATCATCAACGAGCAGGGGACTGTCCATGGGTTTTCTCGCCGGCAAAAAGATCCTCATCACCGGCCTCATCAGCAACCGCTCCATCGCCTACGGCATTGCCCAGGCCTGCCGCCGTGAAGGGGCTGAGCTCGCCTTCAGCTATCAGGGCGAGCGCGCGCGCGATCGTGTCATCGAGTTCGCGCGCAAGGACTTCGGCTCCGAGCTGTGCTTCGACTGCGACGTCTCCAGCGACGAGCAGATCGAGCGGCTGTTCCAGGACCTGGGCAAGCACTGGGACGGTCTCGACGGCATCGTCCACTCCATCGCCTTCGTCCCCAAACAGGCCCTGGCCGGCGACTATCTGGACAGCGTCAACCGCGAATACTTCCGCATCGCCCACGACATCTCCAGCTACTCCTTCACCGCGCTGGCCAAGGCGGGCCTGCCGATGATGCTGGGTCGGCGGGCGGCGCTGCTCACCCTCACCTACCTCGGCGCCGTGCGCTCGGTGCCGCACTACAACGTCATGGGTCTGGCCAAGGCGAGCCTGGAGTCCTCCGTCTACTACCTGGCCGCCAGCCTGGGCCCGCGCGGCATCCGCGTCAACGGCCTGTCCGCCGGCCCGATCAAGACCCTGGCCGCCTCCGGCATCGCCGACTTCAACAAGCTCCTGGCCTGGGGTGAGAAACACTCGCCACTGCGGCGCAACGTCACCATCGAGGAGGTCGGCAACACGGCGGCCTTCCTCCTCTCCGACCTCGCCTCCGGCATCACCGGCGAGATCACCTATGTCGACGCCGGCTTCAACAGCACCGCCGGGCTGGCGGTGGATGACTGAGGAAGTCGGTTTGTGGTGGCGCTGCGCGCCACCGGTAATCGTGTGGCTGCTGAAAACGGAGGACTGTCGGGGAAACATGCCACATACCCCTGACCGTCATTCCGGCGAAGGCCGGAATCCAGGAAATTCAACATAATGCCCTGAATTCCGACTGTGGGCTCGAATGCGTTTTCCCGACTCGCGCCGGGAACGGCGGATTCCCGGCTCAGTCGGCCTTCTGCTCGGTCACTTTCTTGTTGATCTTGATCTCGGCCTTGCTGCGCAGGTCTTCGAGATAAGCGCGCATCTCCTCCTGGGCGACCATGCGCTGCAGGTCGCGCCGGATCAGCCCCACCTGCTCCGGGCTGACAGCCTGCTGGGTCACCCGGTTGATGCGGTAGAGCCGATAGCCCTCATGGGTCTCCACACCCACATAGGTCGGGGTCTTGTCCACCTTGGCCTTGAAGATCGCCTTGACCGCCTCGGGCGGCAGGTTGATCGGCTGCATGCGCGAGAGGCTGATCGGGGCCGAGAGTCTATCCGGCTCGGCGCCCGCCTCGGCCGCCTTCAGTGCCGCCTGCCCGGCGGCGATGGCCTGCTCGCGTGCCGCCTTCGCTGCCAGTTTGAGACGGATCTCGCCGGCGACCTCGGCCAGCGGCCGCTGGCCCTCGGGGCGGTGTTCGATGACGCGGGCGGCCACCAGGACATTCGGCGCCACCTCGATGGCCTCGGTGTTGTGCCGCTTCTCGATGGCATCGGGGCTGAACAGCGCATCGAGCAGCTTGGGGTTGCCCAGGACGCGCGGCTGCGCCTCCTTGCGGCTGATCCAACCGCTTTCCTGTATGTTCAAGTGGAGCTCTTTCGCCGCCGCCTCCAAGCTCTCCGGATGCTCATAAACCAGGTTGCTGAACCGGTCGGCCGCATCGGCGAAGCGACGCTGGGCCTCCTGCTGGCGGAGTTCGGTGATCAGCTCATCCTTGACCACCGCGAAGCCGAGCTGGCTGCCCGGGATGATCGCGTCGAGACGGATGATGTGATAGCCGAACTCGGTCTCCACCAGGCCGCGGATCTCTCCCGGCTGCATACCGAAGACGGCATCGGCGAAGGGCTTGACCATCATCTCCCGGGTGAAGGCCCCCAGGTCGCCGCCCCGCTCGGCGGAGACGGGGTCCTGGGAATGCTGTTTGGCCAGGGCGGCAAAGCGGCCCGGGTTGGCACGCACCTCCTGCAGCAACTGCTCCGCCCGGGCGCGTGCGGCCTGTCGGGCCTGCGCATCCATGCTGGCGTCGGCCTTGATCAGGATGTGGCTCGCGCGTCGCTGCTCCGGCTCCTGGAAGCGAGCGGGATTGGCCTCGTAGTACTGACGGGCCGCGGCCTCGTCGACCTTGACCTGTTCGGCGAGGACATCGGGGGTGAGCATCAGGTACTGCACCCGCACTTGGGCGGGCGTCATGTAGTCCTGCCGGTGGGCGTTGTATTCCGCCTCGATGGCCTGATCGTCGATGCGCACGCTGTTGATGTACTGGTTGAGGTCGAAGATGCGCTCCTGCACCTCGCGAGTCTGGGCCAATAGCCCCCCCAGGCGTGCGGCCGATACCTGGGTGACGATGGCGCCCTCGCCATACGCTGTTTGGACCTGGCGCAGCAGCAGGTCCTGCCGCACCATCTGCATGAAATAGGCCGGGCTCAGGCCGCGGCTGCGCAGCCAGGCGTCCAGCCGCTGCTGTGAAAACTGGCCGTTTTCCTGAAAGATCTCGATGCCGGCGAGGAAGGCGCTGACCTGGGCGTCGGTGACTTGCATGCCGGCCCTGAGGGCGGCGCTGGTCAGCAATCGGGTGTTGACCAGCTGCTCGACCACGCGCTCCCGCAGCGCCTTGTCCGCCTCGGGATCGACATCGGTCGCCTCGCGCAGCTGTTTCAGCGCGTCGCTGAACTCCTGCTGGGTGACCACTTCACCGTTGACGGTGATGGCGGGCGCCGTCTGCCCCCCCCCTTCGAAATACCAGTTCACGCCCCACACGGCGAAGGTCAGGGCGATGAATCCGAGGATGATCTTGGCGATCCATCCCTGGGCGTGGCTTCTGATGGTCTCGAGCATGGGCAGGCAGACAACATGAAAAAAGGCGAACTCGCGTTCGCCTTTTGGGGTGTTGGCGGAGTGGACGGGACTCGAACCCGCGACCCCCGGCGTGACAGGCCGGTATTCTAACCGACTGAACTACCACTCCTGAAACCGGTTTACCACTGGTGGGTGCTGACGGGATCGAACCGCCGACATTCGCCTTGTAAGGGCGACGCTCTGCCAGCTGAGCTAAGCACCCGGTAAAGCCCGTTAGTTTACAGAATCTTTCAGGGCTTTACCAGCACGGAATTTCGGTACCTTGGCCGCCTTGATCTTGATGGCGGCTCCAGTGCGCGGGTTACGGCCGGTGCGGGCGGCGCGCTTGCCCACGTAGAACGTACCAAAGCCGACGAGAGTGACCATGTCACCCTTCTTGAGGGCCTTTTTGATCGCCTCCATGGCACCATCCAGCGCGCGGCCGGCAGCGGCCTTGGAGATGTCGGCGGATGCGGCGATAGCATCGATCAGTTCAGACTTGTTCACAAATTCCCCCTTTCCGTGGATGAGTAGCGGCGCAGGACACCTGCGCGACCTTTATAGCAACGCGGAAAGCGCGGTGTCAAGCGCATTTTTAGCGGGAATGCCCGTCAGTGCTTGATTACAGCCGGTGCCTCCTCTGCAGGCGGCATGGGCTTTGCTTCTTCGGACACGGTCTCCTCGGGCAGAGGCTCCGGCTTGCGCTCCAGGGCCACCTCCAGCACCTGCTCGATCCACTTCACGGGCTGGATGTCCAGGCGGTTCTTGATGTTGTCCGGGATGTCGACCAGGTCCTTGACGTTGCCCTCCGGGATCAACACCTTCTTGATGCCGCCGCGGTGCGCCGCCAGCAGTTTCTCCTTGAGGCCGCCGATGGGCAACACCTCGCCGCGCAGGGTGATCTCCCCGGTCATGGCGACATCGCAGCGCACCGGGATGCCGGTGAGCACCGACACCATCGCCGTGCAGATGGCGATGCCGGCCGAGGGGCCGTCCTTAGGGGTGGCACCCTCGGGCAGGTGGATGTGCATGTCGAACTTCTCGAACTTCTCGCTCGGGATGCCCAGGGCATTGGAGCGGCTGCGCACCACGGTGCGGGCCGCCTCGATCGACTCCTTCATCACGTCGCCGAGCTGGCCCGTGCGGATGATGTTGCCCTTGCCCGGCATGATGGTCGCCTCGACGGTGAGCAGCTCACCGCCCACCTCGGTCCAGGCCAGCCCGGTCACCTGGCCGACCTGGTTGGTCTTCTCGGCGATGCCGTAGGTGTAGCGGCGCACGCCCAGGTACTTGTCCAGGTTCTTGGGCGTGACGTTGATCTTGCCGCGCGCCTTCTTGAGCTGATGCGCCGTGGCGGCCTTGCGGCAGATCTTGGCGATCTCGCGCTCGAGGTTGCGCACGCCGGCCTCGCGCGTGTAATAGCGCACGATGTCGCGGATGGCGCTCTCGGAGATGTGCAGGTCCGCCTCGGTCAGCCCGTTGTTCTTCATCTGCTTGGGCACCAGGTACTTCAGCGCGATGTTGATCTTCTCGTCCTCGGTGTAGCCCGACAGGCGGATCACCTCCATCCGGTCGAGCAGGGGCGCCGGGATGTTGAGCGTGTTGGCGGTGGCGACGAACATCACGTCGGAGAGGTCGAAATCGACCTCCACATAATGGTCCTGGAAGGTGTGGTTCTGCTCGGGGTCGAGCACCTCCAGCATGGCCGAGGACGGGTCGCCGCGGAAGTCCATGCTCATCTTGTCGACCTCGTCCAACAGGAAGAGCGGGTTGCGCACGCCGACCTTGGTCAGGTTCTGCAGGATCTTGCCCGGCATGGAGCCGATATAGGTGCGGCGATGGCCGCGGATCTCGGCCTCGTCACGCACGCCACCCAAGGCCATGCGCACGAACTTGCGGTTGGTGGCGCGGGCGATGGACTGCCCCAGCGAGGTCTTGCCCACCCCGGGCGGTCCGACCAGGCAGAGGATGGGGCCCTTGAGGCGGTCGACCCGCTGCTGCACGGCGAGATACTCGAGGATGCGCTCCTTGACCTTCTCCAGCCCGTAGTGGTCGTGTTCCAAGATCTCCTCGGCCTTCTTGAGGTCCTTGCTGATCTTGGTCTTCTTCTTCCAGGGCAGGCTCACCAGGGTATCGATGTAGGTGCGCACCACCGTGGCCTCGGCCGACATGGGCGACATCATGCGCAGCTTCTTGAGCTCGGCCTCGGCCTTCTTGGTCGCCTCCTTGGACATGTGGGCGGCCTTGATGCGTTTCTCCAGCTCGTCGAGCTCGGCGCCCTCCTCCATTTCGCCGAGCTCCTTCTGGATCGCCTTGACCTGCTCGTTCAGGTAGTACTCGCGCTGGCTCTTCTCCATCTGGCGCTTGACGCGGCCGCGGATGCGCTTTTCCACCTGCAGGATGTCGATCTCCGTCTCCATGAAGCCCATCAGGTGCTCCAGACGGGTCTTGAGGTCGAACATCTCGAGGATGGCCTGCTTCTGCTCGAGCTTGAGCGGCAGGTGGGCGGCGATGGTGTCGGCCAGCCGACCGGCGTCGTCGATCCCGGCCAGGGAGGCGAGGATCTCCGGCGGGATCTTCTTGTTGAGCTTTACGTAGTTGTCGAACAGCGACAGCAGCGCGCGGCGCATGGCCTCGATCTCGGTGTTCTGGTCCGTCACCTCCTGCACCGGGTCGCCGCGTCCGGTGTAATGGGTGCGCTCGTCTGTGAACTCGACGATGCGTGCGCGCTGATTCCCCTCGACCAGGACCTTGACGGTGCCGTCCGGCAGCTTGAGCATCTGCAGGATACTGGCGATCGCACCGACCTGATACAGGTCGTCGAAGGTCGGCTCGTCCTTGGCGGCGGATTTCTGCGCCACCAACAGGATGTGTTTGCCGGCCTCCATGGCGTTCTCGAGGGCCTTGATCGACTTGGGACGGCCGACGAACAGCGGAATGACCATGTGC
Source organism: Pseudomonadota bacterium (assembly GCA_021826065.1). GTDB lineage: Bacteria > Pseudomonadota > Gammaproteobacteria > Burkholderiales > Thiobacillaceae > JANWZL01. The sequence goes on along the minus strand of JAKADY010000033.1, from coordinate 23,456 downwards.
GGGAAGACCACCACGTCGCGCAGGGGCAGCAGCGGCAGCGTGACGGGTTCGGTGAAGGTGACGGATTGACTCATGAGTGGTCCTGGATAGATGAATGCGGGGACTTTCCCGCTATATGGTCATCCCCTGCGGGATATCAAGGTCGCAGCGCCGTTCAGCGCAAAGACCGGTCTCGTCAGGAGCTCGCCGCCCTGGCCTGCTCGGCATAGATGAGCAAGGGCTTGCCCTCGCCGGCGACGACCTTCTCGTCCACCACCACCTTGGTGACGTTCCTCAGACTGGGCAGCTCGAACATGATGTCGAGCAGGCAGTGCTCGATGATCGAACGCAGGCCCCGCGCCCCGGTCTTGCGCTTGAGGGCGGCACGGGCGATGGCCAGCAGGGCCTCGTCGCGGAACTCGAGCTCCACGCCCTCCATCTGGAAGAGCTTCTGGAACTGCTTGGTCAGGGCGTTCTTCGGCTCGGTCAGGATCTGCACCAGGGCCTTCTCGTCAAGCTCCTGCAGGGTGGCGATGACCGGCAGCCGGCCGACGAACTCGGGAATCAGGCCATACTTGATGAGATCCTCCGGCTCCACCATGCGGAAGATCTCGCCCAGGTCCTTGCGGTTGTCCTTGCTCTTGACCTCGGCGCCGAAGCCGATGCCGGACTTCTCGGTGCGGTTGCGGATCACCCGCTCCAGTCCGCTGAAGGCCCCGCCGCAGATGAACAGGATGTTGGTGGTGTCGACCTGGATGTATTCCTGGTTCGGGTGCTTGCGCCCGCCCTGCGGCGGCACCGAGGCCACCGTGCCTTCGATGAGCTTCAACAGCGCCTGCTGCACCCCCTCGCCGGAGACGTCGCGGGTGATCGAGGGGTTGTCCGACTTGCGCGAGATCTTGTCGATCTCGTCGATGTAGACGATGCCGGTCTGCGCCTTCTGCACGTCGTAGTCGCACTTTTGCAGCAGCTTCTGGATGATGTTCTCGACGTCCTCGCCGACATAACCGGCCTCGGTCAGGGTGGTGGCATCGGCGATAACGAAGGGGACGTTGAGCAGACGCGCCAGGGTCTGGGCGAGCAGGGTCTTGCCCGAGCCGGTCGGGCCGATCAGCAGGATGTTACTCTTGGCCAGCTCGACGTCGTCGTTGTGCTGGCCACCGGGCTGGCGCAGACGCTTGTAGTGGTTGTAGACGGCGACCGACAGGGCCCGCTTGGCGAGGTCCTGGCCGATGACGTACTGGTCCAGAACCTGGCATATTTCCTTGGGCGTGGGCAGACTTTCCACCTCGCCCTTGCCGTCCTTGCTGAGTGTCAGCTCCTCGCGGATGATGTCGTTGCATAGCTCGACGCATTCGTCACAGATGAAGACCGACGGTCCGGCGATCAGCTTGCGCACCTCGTGCTGGCTTTTGCCGCAAAAAGAGCAATAAAGGAGTTTGTCTTTGCCAGATCTATCAGCCATTGTGTCCGTCCGAATACCCGATTAATCAAGTCAAGTTTACGCACCTTCGCCGCGTTTGGCCAGCACCTTGTCGACCAGGCCATATTCCACCGCGGCCTCCGCCCCCATGAAGAAGTCCCGGTCGGTGTCGCGCTCGATGACCTCCAGCGGTTGGCCGGTGTGCTGCGACAGCAGGGTGTTCAGGCGGCTGCGCAGGTAAAGGATCTCCTTGGCATGGATCTCGATGTCCGAGGCCTGGCCCTGGAAGCCCCCCATGGGCTGGTGGATCATGACGCGAGAGTTGGGTAGCGCATAGCGCTTGCCCTTGGCGCCCGCGGCGAGGAGGAAGGCCCCCATGCTGGCGGCCTGGCCGATGCACAGGGTGGAGACGTCCGGCTTGATGAACTGCATGGTGTCGTAGATGCCCATGCCCGCCGTGACCGAGCCGCCCGGCGAGTTGATGTAGAGAAAGATGTCCTTGTCCGGGTTCTCCGACTCCAGGAACAGGAGCTGGGCCACCACCAGGTTGGCCGTGGCGTCGTTCACCGGGCCGACCAGGAAGACCACCCGCTCCTTGAGCAGGCGCGAATAAATATCGAAGGCGCGCTCGCCACGCCCGCTTTGTTCGATGACGATGGGCACATAGCCCAGGGCGGAAGGGTCTTGGGTCCAGTTCGACATCAGGCGTTCCCCATCAAGGCTTCGAGCGTCATGGGCTGATCGGTGACCTGCGCCCGCTCGAGCAACCAGTTGACGATGTTGTCCTCCAACACGAGCGACTCGGCCTCGCGCAGACGGTTGGCATCCTGATAGTACCACGCCACCACCTCGGCGGGGTCCTCATAGCTCTGGGCGAACTCCTGGACCAGGGCCTTGACCTGGTCCGGCTCGGCGCGGATGCCCTGGCTGCGGGCGATCTCGTTGAGCAGGAGCGACAGGGCCACCCGGCGCTTGGCCTGCGGCTCGAACACCTCGGCCTTGAGATGGATGTCCGTCTCCTTCATCCCACGCGCCTTGAGGTCGTTGACCGCCCGCTCGAGCAAGGCATGGCTCTCCATCGCCACCAGTGCCTTGGGTACCTCGAAGGGGGTGACCTCAAGCAGGCCTTGCATGACCTGCTCCTTGACCTTGGCCTGGATGCGGCGCTTGGCCTCGCGCCGCAGGTTGGCCGCGATCTCCTCGCGCAGCTTGGCCACATCGCCGTCGTGGATGCCCAGGCTGCGCGCGAAGGCCTCGTCCACCGCCGGCAGGTGCGGCTCGTGCACCGATTTCATGTGCACCTCGAACTGCGCGGTCTTGCCCGCCAGCTCCTTGGCGAAATAGCCCTCCGGGAAGGTCACCTCGAAGGTCTTGCACTCGTCCGGCCGCATGCCCACGAGCTGCCCCTCGAAGTCCTTCAGCGTGCGCCCCTCGCCGAGCACCACCGGGTAGTCCTTCGCCTCGCCGCCCGGGAAGGGGTTGCCGTCGATGCGGCCGACGTAGTCGACGTGCACGCGGTCACCCTCGCGCGCCTCGCGCTCCACCGCATGGTAGTGGATGCGCTGCTTGCGCAGGACCTCCAGAGTGCGCTCCACGTCCGCCTCGGTCACCTCGACCTGCGGGCGCGTCACCTTGATCTGGCTCACGTCACCCAGGGTGATCTCCGGGAAGACCTCGAAGGTGGCGGTGAAGGCGGCCTCGGCCTCCTGCGCGCGGTCGAAGCGCGGATAGCCGGCCACATTGAGGTTGTTGGCGCGTGCGGCCTCCAGGAAACCCCGCTGCAGGGCCTCGCCCATCACCTCGCCACGGATCTCGCCGCCATAGCGCTGGGCCACCACCTTCAACGGCGCCTTGCCGGGCCGGAAACCGTCCATGCGCACGGTCTTGACCAGGCGCTTGAGCCGCCGGTCGACCTCCGACTCAATCTCGGCCATGTTCAGTTGCAGGGTGATGCGGCGGGTGAGGCCTTCCAGGGTTTCCACTTGTGTCTGCATGCTGAGTCCTTGTGCTGGGGCGTTTATCATAAACTGGTGCGAAAGGAGGGACTCGAACCCTCACGGGGTTTACCCGCTGGAACCTAAATCCAGTGCGTCTACCAATTCCGCCACTTTCGCTCAAACATCCAAGTGTAATATAGGGCCGGAACCGGTGTCAGCCGCGGGCACCGGAGATTAATCTCTATCCACATGTTTCACTTCAGCTTTTCACCTTCATCCAGCGGTCTGGTGCACGCCGGGCATTACGAGAACTTCCCGGTCGCCTCCATCCTGCTGCCGGGACGTCTGCGCGCGGCCGTGCGCACCATTTACACCTTCGCCCGGACGGCGGACGACATCGCCGACGAGGGCGATATGCCCGCACAGGAGCGGCTGGTGCGGCTGCAGGCCCTGCGCGCGGGGCTCGATGCCATCGGGCGGGGCGAAACCCCTGCAGACCCGCTCATGGTCGCGCTGGCGCAGACGGTTTGCCAGCATGGCCTGCCGCTCGCGCCCTTCTACGACCTGCTCGATGCCTTCAGCCAGGACGTGACCAAGACGCGCTATGCGCACTTCGGCGAGGTGATGGATTATTGCCGCCGCTCGGCGAACCCCATCGGGCGGCTGATGCTGGCCCTCTTCGACGACCGCGACCCCCGGCACCAGGCCTGGTCGGATGGCGTCTGCGCGGCCTTGCAGTTGATCAACATGCTGCAGGACGTCGCCGTCGATTACCGCAAGGGGCGCATCTACCTGCCGCAGGACGAGATGGCCCGCTACGGGATCAGCGAGGCGCAGATCGCCGCAGGGCGGGTGGATGCCCTGTGGCAGCAGTTCATGAAGCAACAGATCGAGCGGGCGCGGCGCATGATCGCCGCCGGCGCCCCGCTGGGACGTGCCCTGCCCGGGCGTCTGGGCCTGGAGGTGCGGCTGATCGTGCTGGGCGGGGAGCGCATCCTCTATAAGCTGCACGAGGCCCGCGGCGATGTCTTCCGGCAGCGGCCGGTGCTGGGCCTGACGGATTGGCTGTACATGCTGCGCCGGGCGCTGCTGCCCGGCAAGCGTCGCCAGGCGGCGCAGGCCTGCGGCAGTGGCGGCTGCGGCGGCCGCGGCTAGGATGAACGCCCCGGCTCGCCACGCGCACCGCCTCCGTAGGGGCCTGTTGTTGCGTTCGGGTCGGCACGGCGCGCATTGACATGGACCCGCATCGCTACTGTCAGGAGAAGGCCGCCGCCAGCGGCTCGAGCTTCTACCAGGCGTTCCGCTTCCTGCCCGCCGAGCGGCGGCGGGCGATCACGGCCTTCTATGCCTGGTGCCGGGAGGTGGACGACGTCACCGACGAGTGCCGCGACCCCGGCGTCGCCCAGGCGAAACTGGCCTGGTGGCGCGGCGAGGTGGACCGCCTATACGACGGGGTCCCCCAGCACCCGGTCACGCGGGCGCTGCGCGAGGTGGTCGAGCCCTATGGGCTCGCGCGCGAGCAGTTGCTGGAGATCATGGACGGCGTGGAGATGGACCTGCGCCAGCAGCGTTATGCCGACTTCCGTGCGCTGCGCCTCTACTGCCACCGGGTCGCTGGCGTGGTGGGCGAGGTCTCCGCCCAGATCTTCGGCTACAGCGAACGCGCCACGCTGAAATACGCGGCCCTGTTGGGACTGGCCTTTCAGCTGACCAACATCATCCGCGACGTGGGCGAGGACGCCCGGCGCGGCCGCATCTACCTCCCCCTGGACGAGCTCGAGGCGCACGGCGTGCGCGAGACCGACATCCTCGCCGGGCGCAGTAGCCCGGCCTTCCTGCGGCTGATGGAATTCCAATACCAGCGCGCCACCGCCACCTATGCGGAGGCCTTGTCGCGGCTGCCGGCGGCCGACCGCCGCCGGCAGCGTCCCGGCCTGGTGATGGCGGCCATCTACCGCACGCTGCTGGAGGAGGTCCGCCTGGACGGTTTTCGCGTGCTCGAGCATCGCATCGCCCTGCCACCCCTGCGCAAGCTGCTGATCGCCTGGCGCACCTGGCTCAAGGGCTGAGCCATGCCGCGCGTGGCCATCGTCGGCGGCGGCTGGGCGGGATTGGCGGCGGCGGTCGAGCTCGCCGCCCACGGCATGCCCGTGGTGCTGTGCGAGGCGGCCCGCCAGCTGGGGGGGCGCGCCCGCGCCGTGGCCTGGGATGGGGTGTCCGTCGACAACGGCCAGCACCTTCTGATCGGCGCCTACCGCGAGACGCTGCGCCTGGCGCAGCGCGTCGGCAGCGCCGACCGCCTGCGGCGCCGCCGGTTGCGGCTGATCCTGCCCGAGTTCGAGCTTGGCCTGCCGCGGCTGGCCGCACCGCTACACCTGGCTACCGGGCTTTTGACCGCGCGCGGTCTCGGCCTCGGCGACAAATTGGCCGCAACCCGGTTCATGCAGGCGCTCAAGCGCCAGGCCTTTCGCCTGGCGGCCGACACCACCGTGGATGCCTTGCTCAGGCAGCACGCGCAGCCACAGACCCTGATCGACCGCCTGTGGGCGCCCATCTGCGTCGCCGCCCTCAACACCCCACTCGAACAGGCCTCGGCCCGAGTCTTTTGCAACGTCCTGCGCGACAGCCTGGGCGCGCACCGCGCCGACAGCGACTTCCTGTTCCACCAGGGGCCGCTCGCTGCCCTGCTGCCCGAACCGGCCGCCCGCTACATCGCCAGCCATGGCGGCGAGGTGCGCCTCGGCTGCAAGGTGGAGGGCATACGCCAGAGCGCGGGCGGCTGGCGACTGCTGGGCCCCGAGATCGAGGCACAGGCGGTCGTCGTCGCCACCCATCCGGCCCGCCTGCCCGCCCTGCTGGGAGGGTTGCCAGCACTCGGGCCGATCCTGGATAAGGTGCGTGACTATCGCTGGCAGCCGATCGACACGACCTGGCTGCGTTTCGCCGCGCCGGTGCGCCTGCCCTATCCCATGCTCGCCCTGGGGGGCGGTCAGAGCCCCTGGGTGTTCGACCGCCAGGACCTGGTCCCTGGGCTGCTGTCGGTCGTCGTCAGCGCCGAGGGACCGCACCTGGACGCAGACGGCCCGACCTGGTCGGAGCACTTGATCGAGCGGCTACAGCCCCTGATCGGCCCCCTGCCCCGCCTGCTTGGCCACAAACGCATCATCGAAAAACGGGCCACCTATGCCTGTGTGCCCAGCATGCACCGGCCGGCCAATCGCACGCCGCTGTCTGGTCTCTACCTGGCCGGGGACTACACCCGTGGCGATTACCCCGCCACACTGGAGGGCGCCGTGCGCAGCGGTGTGGCCTGTGCGCGTATGATTACCGGTGTAGACCGAGTCCTGATAACCAACCAAGAACATCGCTAAGACAATGCCTTACAAGAAATACTTCTATTTATTTGTTAATTTCCATGGCAGTCGGCACCTGCTCGCCCCGGACAGCGCCCTGCACGGGTCCGGCCTATGAGCGAAATCGGCGCACCATCCCGCGTCCTCGAAGGACGCGTCATCCTGGTCACCGGTGCCGGCCAGGGATTGGGGCGGGCCGCCGCCCTTGCCTTTGCCGTGCAAGGCGCGACCGTGGTCCTGCTCGGGCGAACGGTGGCCAAGCTGGAGGCGGTCTACGATGAGATCGTGCAGGCAGGCGGGCCGCAGCCCGCCATCCTGCCGGCGGACCTGGCGGCCGCACAGGACCGAGACTTCGAGGCCCTGGCCCAGGCGATTGCCGGCCAGCTCGGTCGCCTCGACGGTATCCTCCACTGCGCCAACGCCTTGGCCACGCTGTCGCCCTTGAGTCAGCAAACGACGGAACAGTGGCTGACCCAGTTCCGGGTCAATACCCTGGCCCCCTTTGCCATCAACCGCGTCTGTCTGCCGCTGCTCACGCGCTCGCCGGACGCCTCGGTGATCCTGATCGGCGAGACGCACGGCCATGCGCCGGCGGCCTACTGGGGCGGTTATGCCGTCTCCAAGGCGGCGCTCGAGGCCTATTTCCGCGTGCAGGCGGACGAATGGGCGGACCTTGTAAATCTTCGCATCAACCTGGTGATCCCCGGACCCATCCACACCCCCTTCCGTTACCGCACTCACCCGGCCGAGGACAAGTCCACGCTGCCCCCGCCCGAGGCCCTGTGCCCCCTCCTGGTGGAGTTGATGGGACCACAAGGCCGGCAGACCCGCGGGCAGCTCATCGCCTTCAGGCCCTGAGCCGCCCCTCGATCCCCTGCATCAGAGATCGCGCAGATAGGCCAGGGCCTCGGCCAGGGTGCCGACCCCCTGCACGCTCATGTTGGCGGGGATCTGGCGCGGCAGGTTGGCGCGTGGCGCCAGCACCTGGCTGAAGCCCAGCTTGGCCGCCTCCTTGAGCCGCTCCTGGCCGCGCTGCACGGGGCGCACCTCACCGCCGAGACCGACTTCACCAAACGCTGCAAGTTTGTGCGGCAATGGTTTGTTTCTGAATGAAGAGACCACGGCCAGCAGCACCGCGAGGTCGGCCGCGGGCTCGTTGATCCGCACCCCGCCCACGGCGTTGACGAAGACGTCCTGGTCATAGCAGGCGATGCCGCCGTGGCGGTGCAGGACGGCCAGCAGCATGGCCAGCCGGTTGGGGTCCAGCCCGACGGTGAGCCGGCGCGGGTTGGGGCTCGCCGCGCTATCCACCAGGGCCTGGATCTCCACCAGCAGCGGCCGCGTGCCCTCCTGGGCGACAACCACGCAGGAACCGGGCACCTCTCGCGTGTCGCGGGCGAGGAACAGGGCCGAGGGGTTGGCCACGCCCTTCAAGCCCCGATCGGTCATGGCGAACACCCCCAGCTCGTTGACGGCACCGAAGCGGTTCTTGAAGGCGCGGATCAGGCGGAAGCTGGAGGCGGTGTCGCCCTCGAAATAGAGCACGGTGTCGACGATGTGCTCCAGCACACGCGGCCCGGCCAGGGCGCCCTCCTTGGTGACGTGGCCCACCAGGACCAGGGCGGTGCCGCTCGCCTTGGCATGCCGGGTGAGGGACTGGGCGCACTCGCGCACCTGGGCCACGCTGCCGGGGGCGGATTGCAGTTGTTCCGTGTACAGGGTCTGAATGGAGTCGATCACCGCGATCTGCGGTCGCTCGGCCGTGAGCGTGGCGAGGATGGCCTCCAGCCGGATCTCGGTGAGCAGCGGGATGTCCGCGTCCGTCAGGCCCAGACGCCGCGCCCGCAGCGCGACCTGGTCGGCCGACTCCTCGCCGCTAACATAAAGGGTCTTGTGGCGGGCGGACATGGCGGCCAGGGCCTGCAGCAGCAGGGTGGACTTGCCGATGCCGGGGTCGCCGCCCAGCAGCACCACCCCCCCCTCCACCATGCCGCCGCCGAGGACGCGGTCGAACTCCGCGAGTCCAGTGGCAAGGCGGGCGGTCTCCCGCGCCTGCACCTCGGTCAGGCGCTGGATGCCGCCCGTCGCCGCCAGGGGCCGGAAGCGGGCGGGCCCGCTCTCGGCCGCCGTCTCGGTCAGGCTGTTCCAGGCCAGGCAGTGCGGGCATTGGCCCTGCCACTTGCTGGTCTGGCCACCGCACGCCTGGCAGACGTAGATGGTCTTCTCCTTGCTCATGCCACCTTATACCCGAGGACCCCGGTCTCACTCAAACCGCCCATAATGCCGGCATGCGGCGGCTGGAACATTGGGACATCTTCTGCAGCGTCGTCGACAACTATGGCGACATCGGCGTGAGCTGGCGGCTCGCCCGCCAGTTGGCGCAGGAACACGCCCTCAGGGTGCGCCTGTGGGTGGACGACCTCGCCAGCTTCCATGCCCTGCGGCCAGAGATCGAGGTAGGCCGGTCACAACAGTGGCTCGAAGGGGTGGAGGTGCATCTCTGGCCCCGGCCCTTTCCCGACATCGCCCCAGCCGACGTGGTGATCGAGGCCTTAGCCTGCCGCACCCCGGACAATTACCTGCAGGCCATGGCAAAGCGCCACCCGCCACCGGTCTGGGTCAACCTCGAGTACCTGAGCGCCGAGGACTGGGTGGCCGGCTGTCACGGCCTGCCCTCGCCGCACCCGCGCCTGCCCCTCACCCAATGGTTTTTCTTCCCCGGCTACACTGCGGACACCGGCGGACTGTTGCGCGAGGCAGGCCTGATCGACCGGGTGAGGACGTTCCAGGCCTCACCCACGGCCGAGGCCGAATTCTGGAAGTCACTCGGCCTACCACCGAGGACGCACGATGAACTGCGCATCTCCCTGTTCGGCTATGAAAATCCGGCCGTCGCCGCGTTGTTGCAGCAATGGGCCGCAGGCCCGCGGCGCATCCGCTGCCTGGTGCCGGCCGGACGCAGCCTGGAGGGGGTGGCCCACTTCTTCGGTGCCGCCGATCCGATGCCCCGGCAGGCCCTGCAGCGCGGGGCGCTGACCGTGCACTGTCTACCCATGCTGCCGCAGGACCGCTACGACCGTCTGCTCTGGGCCTGCGATTGGAACTTCGTGCGCGGCGAGGACTCCTGTGTACGCGCCCAATGGGCCGGACGCCCCATGGTCTGGCAGGCATACCCCCAGCAGGATGGTGCCCACTGGCCCAAGCTCGAGGCCTTCATGCAACGCTACCTGCAGGGGCTGGCCCAGGGCTGTGCCCGCCCGCTCGAGCGCTTGTGGAGGGCGTGGAACGCCGGGGATGTGGACGCGCTCGACTGGCCGGCCGCGGTCGAGCAAGAGGCCTGCCTGCGCGAACATGCCGCGCGCTGGGCAGAAGGGCTCGCCAGCCAGGAGGACCTGGCCAGCCGCCTGGTCCGGTTCTGCGAATCCAAGTTATAATGTAAGGCTGATTTTTCGACGATTTCCAAGGTACCGCATGAAAACCGCACAGGAACTGCGCGCAGGCAACGTGATCATGGTCAACAACGCGCCGCTGGTGGTGCAGAAGGCCGAATTCAGCAAATCCGGCCGCAACGCCTCGGTGGTGAAGATGAAGCTCAAGAACCTGCTCACCGGCGCCGCCACCGAGACCGTCTACAAGGCCGACGAGAAGTTCGAGGTCGTGGTGTTGGAACGCAAGGAGTGCACCTACTCCTACTACGCCGACCCGATGTACGTCTTCATGGACGCCGACTACAACCAGTACGAGGTCGAGGCCGAGAGCATGGGCGATGCCCTCAAATATCTCGAGGACGGCATGCCTTGCGAGCTGGTGTTCTACAACGGCAAGGCGATCGCCGTCGAACTGCCGACCACGGTGGTGCGTGAGGTCGAATACACCGAGCCGGCCGTCAAGGGCGACACCACGGGCAAGGTGATGAAGCCGGCCCGCATCAAGCCGACCGGCCTGGAGGTCTCGGTGCCGGCCTTCGTCGAGATCGGCGACAAGATCGAGATCGACACCGCCACCGGCGAATACCGCAACCGCGTCAAGGCCTGAGACCGAACCATACACGGCCTCGGCCCCGCGGGTGCGGCACCCACCCGCGCCGGTTCAGCCGGCGGCCCCCTGCCCTTGCAGCTGCCGCACCCGCTCGAACAGGCAGACTGCGGCGGCGGCCGCCACGTTGAGCGACTCGGTGCGCCCCGGCATGGGTATGCTGAAGGGCACACAGACCGCCCGCAGTTGCGAACTCAGGCCAGCCCCCTCGTTGCCGAAGACGAAGGCGCAGTCCCCCCGTAAGTCGAGCGTATACAGCGACCGCGCCGCCCCCAGCACGGCGGCGTGACAGGGCCGCCGCCAGGCGTGCACCCAGGCCGTGAGATCGACGCCCTCGTACACGTCGATGAGCAACTGTGCGCCCTGCCCCCCGCGCAGGGCCTTGGGGGACCAGGCCTCGCAGCAGCCCGGCGAGAGATAGGCCGCGTCCACCCCCGCCGCCGCCGCGGTGCGCAGGATTGCACCCAGGTTTCCAGGGTCCTGGATGTCCTCCAGGAGCACCACGCAGCGCGGCGTGCGGCCGGCCGGCCGGGGGATGGCGACCACGGCCATGATCCCGGTCGGGGTCTGGGTCGGCGCCAGCGCACGCAGCAGTGGCTCGGCGAGCAGGATCGTCTCGGCCTGCGGCCAGGTGGCGCGCCAGGCATCGAGTCTTCCCGTGGCCTGCACTTCGGGGGTGGCGATGAGTGTACGAACGGCCGCGCCGGCAGTGCGTGCGACCTGCAGCAGATGTTCCCCGTCGAGCAGGGTCTCACCCCGCTGCCGGCGCGCCCGTTTGTCCTCGGCCAGGTCGCGCAAGGCGCGGTAGCGCTGGTTTTGCCGCGAGGCGATGAGCTGCATGGGCGGCCTCAGCGGCACTCGCCGATCGAAACGGGCGCACAGACCCGGCCGTCGACCCAGACCGTCTTGCTCAAACGCGCCTCCGTCCAGCGCACCCCGCTCACCCTTGCGCCGGACAGACTGGCGTAGTCCAGCACCGCCCCAGTGAGGTCGGCGCCGGTGAGGTCGGCGCCGGTGAGGTCGGCGCCGATCAGACGCGCCCGGCGCAGGCTGGTGCCGCGCAGGCTGGCCCTGCGCAGGTCGGCATAGCTGAGATCCGTCTGATCCAAGGCGGCGGCATCGAGCCGGCCGCTGTTCAGGCGGGCACCCTTGAGGTCGCGTCCGCGCAGTGTCGCCCAGCGCTTGTCACACCCCTGCCAGTTGACATAAGCGGCCGGCGGCGCTGTACAGTCGGGCGCCGACAGCAGCGGCGCCGTCGCGGGCTCGGGTTGACGGCTCTGGCCGTACCAGAGCGCAACGGCGATCGCGGCCAGGACCAGGCCGGCCAGCCCGGCGTAGCGATACGCCGGATGGCGGTGCACGGCCTGCTGCGTCTGGACTTGCGTGAGGTCATGATCCTGCCGCAACGACAGCAGGGCCACCGACTCGCCCGCCCGCCCATCCGGTCGTTCTGCCGCCACCGGCACGGCCGCTCGCCGTTCATCGGCCCAGCGTAGCCGAGCCAGGGCGCGCTCCCGTGCCCAGTCCTCGGGGGTGCCTTCACCGCCTGCCTGGGCCGCCACCGCCCGCGCCCGGACCTGCAGGGCCTCGTCGAACTGGCCGCTGTCCGCGACCGTCACCCAATGCACACCATCCGGGCTGATCATGTCCTCCGCGCCAAGACGCCCCAGCTCGACGTACTGGGCCACCTGGCCGGACGGAAAAGGCCCTTGGTCGCCTGCCGCGGAGCGGATGTACCAGAGGCTCTGATTCATGCGGCAACGGCCATTCCTGCTATGAAGGGATCGTCGACAGGGTCGGCCGCTCGATGACCTCCTCATGCGGCCTGCGACGGATTGTACGCGCTGCCGGGTGGGCCCGCATGAGGGCAAAAAAAAGCCCGATCGGTATGATCGGGCGAAATCCACCAAAGGAGGAGGATGGAGGAGACAACACTGATACCGGAGCACCAGTGTCATTAGCATTGTCTAATATAACAATTTGCTGCGCAACCCTTTTCGACCTCGGGCCTGCCTGGGCCAGGGCTTCGTTGCACCCCTGCAACACGGCCCGCATGAACTCACAACAATTTGAATTCATTGGATTTTTATCTTGCACCCTCGGCAGTCCGCCGGGCGCACGACACCTATGAGTAGACGACCTGAACCCCTTCCGGGTCCAGCATGTCGCGTAGCTCTCTGAGCAGGGGGTCGGCCAGCCGGACCCGCCAATGCTGGCCCAGGTCGATCTCGCAGGCGGCGACCGCATTCCGGTATTGCAAGGCCACGGGGCAGCCGGCCTCGTCGCTGCGATAGGGGGTCAGCAGCCGCATCAGCCTACCGGCATCGGCGTTGCCGTTGAGGTTTAGTTTCAGGCAGCGGGCGTGACGGGTGCGTGCCTGCTCCATGTCGTAGATCTCGTCGGCGGTGACGCGCAGACCGCCGGTGTAGCTGTCGAGGCTGACCTTGCCGACGATGACCAGGGTCTGATCCTCGCGAATGCGCTCCCGATGGCGCTCGTAGAGCTCGCTGTAGACGGCCACCTCCACCTGAGCCGTGCCATCGTCGAGAAGGACGAAGGCCATCTTGCCCCGCCGGGTCATCTGGGTGCGCACCGCCATGACCGTGCCGGCCAGGGTCTGTGGCTGGTTCTGGGCGGCGAGCTGGGCCAGCGGCCGGCTCAGGATGGGGGCGAGTTCGGCCCGGTCGGCATCGAAGGGATGACCGCTGCGGAAAAAGCCCAGGGCGAGCTTCTCCTGCACCAGGCGCTCCCTGAGGCTCCAAGCCGGCACGGTGGCCAGGGCCGGCGGCGCCTCGGTCGCGGCGTCGCCGAACAGGCTGTCCTGCACGGCATTGCGCGCCTGGTTCTCCGCCCATTCCAGGGCCAGGCCGACGCTGTTGAGCAGGCTGGCACGGTCGTCGTTGAGGCGGTCGAAGGCCCCGGCGCGCACCAGGGCCTCAATCACCCGCCGGTTGACGATGCGCCGGTCGACCCGACGGCAGAAATCGAACAGATCGGTGAAGGGCCCACCGGCCTCGCGCGCGGCGATGATGTTGGCGATGGCCGACTCCCCCGTGCCCTTGATGGCGCCCAAGCCATAGCGGATGCGCTGGCGGTCCACCGGCACGAAGCGGTACTCCGACAGGTTGATGTCCGGCCCCAGGACCTCCAGCCCATTCGCCAGGGCGTCCTTGTAGAAGAGGTGGACGGCGTCGGTGTCGTCCATGTCGGAGGAGAGGGTCGCGGCCATGAAGGCGGCGGTGTGGTGCGCCTTGAGCCAGGCGGTCTGATAGGAGATCACCGCATAGGCGGCGGTGTGCGACTTGTTGAAGCCATACTCGGCGAATTTCTCCATCAGATCGAAGAGCTGCATCGCCAGCCGCTCGTCGTAGCCCTTCTTTTTCGCCCCTTCGCGGAAGATGTCCCGATGCTTGGCCATCTCCTCGGGCTTCTTCTTGCCCATGGCCCGGCGCAGCAGGTCGGCCCCGCCCAGGGTGTAACCGCCGATGACCTGCGAGATCTGCATGACCTGCTCCTGGTAGACGATCACGCCATAGGTGGGCGCGAGGATCTCCTGCAGGTCAGGATGGAAGTAATCGATGGACTGTTTGCCCTTCTTGCGCTGGATGAAATCGTCCACCATGCCGGAGCCAAGCGGACCCGGCCGGTAGAGGGCGAGCACGGCGATGATGTCCTCGAAGCGGTCGGGCTCGAGCTTCGCCAGCAGCTTTTTCATCCCCTCCGATTCCAGCTGGAACACGGCAGTGGTGTTGGCCTTCTTCAGTAGGGCATAGGTCGCGGGATCATCGAAGCTCAAGCGATCGAGGCGCACCTCGCTGTTGGGGTCCAGGCGCTGGATGTACTTGAGGGCGAGGTCGATGATGGTGAGGTTGCGCAGGCCCAGGAAGTCGAACTTGACCAGGCCGATCTTCTCGACGTCGTCCTTGTCGAGCTGCGAGACGACGGCGTCCGAGCCCTCCGCGCAGTAGAGCGGGCAGAAGTCGGTGAGCTTGCCCGGGGCGATCAGCACGCCGCCGGCGTGCATGCCGACGTTGCGGGTGAGCCCCTCCAGCCGTCGGGCCAGGTCGATCAGCTCGCGCACCTCCTCTTCCTGCTCGTAGCGTTCCTTCAGCTCGGGCACCTCCTCCAGCGCCTGGGCCAGGGTGACGTTCTTGCCCGGCGCCGAGGGGATCATCTTCGACAACTGGTCACAGAAGTTGTAAGGCAGGTCGAGAACCCGCCCGACGTCGCGCACCACCGCACGCGCGGCCATGGTGCCGAAGGTGGCGATCTGCGACACCGCGTCGGCCCCGTATTTCTCGCGCACGTACTCGATCACCCGCCAGCGGTTGTCCTGGCAGAAATCGATGTCGAAGTCGGGCATGGACACCCGCTCCGGGTTAAGGAAGCGCTCGAACAGCAGGGCGTAGCGCAGGGGGTCGAGATCGGTGATGCCAATGGCGTAGGCCACCAGCGAACCCGCGCCCGAGCCGCGCCCCGGCCCCACCGGCACACCGTTTTGTTTGGCCCAGTTGATGAAGTCGGCGACGATGAGGAAATAGCCGGCGAAGCCCATCTGGATGATGGTGCTGAGCTCCGTCTCCAGGCGCGTTTCGTACTCGGGCGTGCGCACCGCACGCTCGGACACCACCGGGTAGAGCTGTTCGAGCCGCGCCGCCAGACCCTCGCGGGCCCGTTGCCGTAGGTAGTCATCCAACCCCATGTCGCCCGGGGTGGGAAAGGCGGGCAGCTTGCTCTTGCCCAGCTCCAGCGTCAGGTTGCAGCGCCGGGCGATCTCCAGGCTGTTGGCCAGGGCCTCGGGCAGATCGGCGAACAGCGCCGCCATCTCCGCCTGGCGCTTGAAGTACTGCTCTGGCGTGAACTGCCGCGGCCGGCGGCGATCGGCCAGGACATAGCCCTCGGCGATGCACACCCGCGCCTCGTGCGCCTTGAAGTCATCCGGCGCCAGGAACTGCACCGGATGGGTCGCCACCACCGGCAGACCGAGCGTATCGGCCAGGGCCACCGCCTGGGCCAGATGGAACTCGGCCTCGGGGTGGCCACTGCGCTGGATCTCCAGGTAATAGCGATCAGGAAAACGGCGCGCCCAGCGCTCCGCTAGCTCACGGGCCGTGGCCTGCGCATCGTTGAGCAGCGCCATCCCCACATCACCCCAGTGCCCGCCAGACAGGGCGATCAGGCCATCGGTGCCCAGTGTGTCGAACCATTCCGGCGCGATCACGGCGCGGCCGCGGTGGATGTTGCCGCGGTAGGCACGCGTGAGCAGCTCGCACAGGGTCAGATAGCCGCGCCGGTTCTGCACCAGCAGCAACATACGGTGCGGCTTGTCGGCAGCTGCTGGCGCCGCCACCCAGACGTCACAGCCGATCAGCGGCTTGACCCCCATCTTGCGCGCCGCCGTATAGAACTTGACCATGCCGAAGACGTTGGCCAGGTCGGTGAGCGCCAGGGCTGGCATGCCATCCTCGCGGGCACGCGCGATCGCGTCCTCCACCCGCACGATACCGTCGTGGATGGAAAACTCGCTGTGCAGGCGCAGGTGGACGAATTGGGGGGCGCTCATGAAGACAGCTTCACGAGAAAACCAAGGCAGTTCTCGTCCTGGACAAGAATCCGGCTCACCAGAATTGCCAGTGACCGGTCTGGATCACCCAAACACCCAGGATACCATTCGTGATGGCGTGTGCGACGATCGGCGGCCAAAGGCTGCCGCTTGCGCGATACAACCAGGCATAGGCCAGTCCGGCAAGGATACCGGCAAACCACAGGGTGTGCTCGAAGCCGAAGACGATACTGGAGATGACGATGGCCTTGAGGCTCACCAGGCCGGGCGCCAGCGACATGAAGTCGTGGCGGTCGATCCAGCGCATCAGGAAAGAGCGCCAGAACAATTCCTCCATCACCGGCACCAACAGGGCCGAGCCGGTCAGCCGGATCGCCGCCAAGGTCCAGTCGATACGGCCGTCGGCAGCGCGCGGGTCATAGACGAATCCGTCCTCCGACGCCAGATTGAGCCAACCCCAATCCAGGTTGATCCACAGGACGAAGACGGCCACCCCGACCAGGGGCGCCCACAGCCACAGCCACCGGCTGTCTGCAGGCAGCTCCCGCAGCTCGGTGTAATCCCGCAGGAAATACACCACCAGTGCCAACACCAGCGCGACTTTAATGGGATAGACCCAACGGACATCGAGATCCGGCCCGAGCCAACTGCCAAGGGGATCCCTCAGTGACAACAGCAGGATGAAGAGCGCGAAAGGCAGGACGCGAACCAGAATCTGGCGTCTGAGCACCATGATACAGAGCCCCTTGCCGGCCTCAATAGAGCCAGCGTGGCCTATGCCTGGATACTAGCCACCCGCTGGTGCGGTAAGGTCGGGAACGTTGGTTGGCAATTCGCCCTTGCCATTCGCACCTGGTTTGACCGTCGGGATGACGGCTGGAGCCTCAATCCTGGCGGCATCGCTGTACTCGCCCAAGAACTCGGGCTTGCTGGTCTCGCGTAGCCGCTTGAGTGCCTGCTCGGCAAGTTCGCGCTTCTTGGCGTTGAGCAGGTAACGTTCGATCATCGGCGTGGCCTGTTGCAGCGTGACCGGCTGGGTCTGTGAACCGGCGAGATAGACGATGTTGAGGACATTGTTTCCGGCCAGGGTGATCGCCTGACCGTCCTTGAGCGCATGCAGCCGGGGCAACAGCTCGAGCGGCAGCTGTTCGGCCGCCTTGACGCTCTGCGCCCCGCGCGCCGGGATGTTGTTGGCACGCAGCCACTCGACGAACTCGTTCAGGTTGCGCACGCTGGTGAGCTTCTCCTGCACCTGGGTGGCGTTTTCCGGGGAGACCTGCACTGATATTTCCTGCAGCCGGTAGATACGCCGCTCGGAGAAGAGCTCCGGATGCTTGTCGTAATAGTCCTTGATCTCGGCCTCGGTCGGCTTGGCCGCGGCAGCCGTGACCTTCTCCACATAGGCCTGCGCTAACACCTGCCGGCGCGCCGCCTCCAGGGCCTGGACCACCTTGGGATCGCGATCGAGTTTGTCGGCGATGGCCTGTTGCATGAGCAGGTGCTGATCCACCAGGCCGCGGAGGACGCGATTGGCAGCCTCTCGCGTCTGCTCCTGCGTCAGTGAGGTACCGAGCCGGGATAGTTCAAACTCAAGCGCCTGCGCCGTGATCTCGTCTTTTCCCACTTTCGCGACGATCTGGGGAGTCTGCCCTTCCTGGCTGGTTTTCTTGTCGCCGCAACCCACAACACCCACTGTCATTGCCATGGTCAGTGTAGCGATTGCAAATGCCGTATTCGTATTCATGGATGCCTCATGACAATGGGTTGTATTCGACCTGTGTTGAACTCGTGTGGGCACATGACAGGTGCTCCAGCGACATTATCGCAGAGCCCGGAAGCCTCACACACCCCGCGGATATCGAATCTGACGGATATCCTCTGGGGTATGGCCTGTTTTTGGCATCAACAAACTTCGGCCCGAAGGCGAGAAACCCTGGCACGCATCCCGCTAGATGCTGCTTGCAAGTCAGATCTGGACTACAGCACGCTCGCCGCATGATCGGCCAGACGCGAGCGTTCGCCACGCGCCAGGGTCACGTGCCCGCTGTGCGGCCAGCCCTTGAAACGATCGACCACGTAGGTCAGCCCTGAGCTCCCCTCGGTGAGATAGGGCGTGTCGATCTGGGCGATGTTGCCCAGGCAGACCACCTTGGTGCCAGGGCCGGCGCGGGTGATCAGGGTCTTCATCTGCTTGGGCGTGAGGTTTTGCGCCTCGTCGATGATCAGGATCTTGTTGATGAAGGTGCGCCCGCGCATGAAGTTGAGCGATTTCACCTTGATGCGCGAGCGGATGAGGTCCTGGGTAGCCGCCCTGCCCCATTCGCCGGCCTCCTGGTCGTTCATGTTGAGCACGTCGAGGTTGTCCTCCAGCGCACCCATCCAGGGGGTCATCTTCTCCTCCTCGGTGCCGGGCAGGAAGCCGATATCCTCGCCGACCGGGACGGTCACCCGGGTCATGATGATCTCGCTGTAGCGTTTCTCCTCCAGGGTCTGGGTGAGCCCCGCCGCCAGGGTGAGCAGGGTCTTGCCGGTGCCGGCCTGACCGAGCAGGGTGACGAAGTCGATGTCCGGATTCATCAGGACGTTGAGGGCGAAGTTTTGCTCGCGGTTGCGCGCCGTGATGCCCCAAACGTTGTTTTTGTGATGGCTGTAGTCGCGGATGGTGGCCAGGACCGCGGTGTTGCCCTTGACCTCGATGACCTGGGCGTTGAGCGGCCGTTCGCCCTCCTGGTAGACGAACTCGTTGACCAGCAGCGAGGGGACCAGGGGGCCGGTCACCCGGTAGTACACACGCCCCTCCTTCTGCCAGGACTCCATGCCCTTGGCGTGGCTGTCCCAGAAGTCCGCCGGCAGCTCGCGCACGCCGGTGTAGAGGATGTCGGTGTCCTCCAGCACCTTGTCGTTGTAGTAGTCCTCCGCGGCGATCCCCAGGGCGCGCGCCTTGATGCGCATGTTGATGTCCTTGGTGACCAGGATCACCGGCCGGCCGGGGTATTTGTCCTTGAGATAGCCGACCACCCCCAGGATCTGGTTGTCCACCTTGCTGTAGGGCAGCACCGAGGTGATGTCGCTCTCGATCGGGTGGGTCTGCAGCAACAGCCGCCCCGTGGCGGCGTTGTGGCTGTGCGGCCCCAAGTGGGTGCCCTCGCCGATCTCGGACTCACGCCCGCTCACGATCTCCTCGATGAAGCGGCTCGCCTGGCGGGCGTTGCGGGCAACCTCCGACATCCCCTTCTTGTTGTGGTCCAGCTCTTCCAGCGTGGCCATCGGCAGGTAGATATCGTGTTCCTGGAAACGGTACAGGCAGGTGGGGTCGTGCAGGAGGACGTTGGTGTCGAGGACGAACAGCTTGGTCTGGGACTGGGGTTTGGGTTTGCGCGCCATCAGTAGCGTGTGGGGAGGCGATAGGGAGAAGGGCTCAGGCCAGTGTGCGGACGAACTCGAGGACATCGCGGGCGTGGTCGGGCACCTTCACTGCCCGCCACTCACGAGCGACCCGTCCCTCGCGGTCGATGACGAAGGTGCTGCGCTCGATGCCGCGGACCTTCTTGCCATACATGTTTTTCAGTTTGATGACACCATAGGCCTCGCAGACCTTCTCGTCCTCGTCGGAGAGCAGCTCGAAGGGCAGCCCGAGCTTGGCCTTGAACCCCTCGTGCGACTTGATGCTGTCGCGCGAGATGCCGAAGACCTCGCAGTCGAGGGCCTGGAAGAGGTCGTAGAGATCGCGGAAGTCCTGGCCTTCGGTCGTACAACCGGGCGTGTTGTCCTTGGGATAGAAATACAGCACGACCGGCTTGCCGCGCAGGGCCGAGAGACGGACGACACGGCCGCTGGTGGCGGGGAGTTCGAAATCCGGGGCGAGTTGTCCTTGCAGCATGGGGCTCCTCTGACAGGGCATGGGTCGACTGGATTATCGACCAGCCCCCCACGGCCAGCAAGAAAGAGGCGCGATCAGGGCGTGGGCCCGACGGCGTCGGCCTCAGGCTTGACCACCGCCACACGCAGCCCGGTCACCGCGTTGGGCAGCTGGGTGACCATGACCTGATCGCCCGGCCTGAGCGCCTCGCTTTTCACCAGCAGGAGGGGCCGCTCGCCGGCCTGTTCACCTAGGACCTGAACGGGGATGGCGCGCAAACGGCCGGCCTCGACCCGGTAGACGTAACGACCGGCGTGCAGGGCCGAGTATGGCAGCGCGATGGCATCCTGCACGACCGGCCTTTGCAGTAGCAAGGTGACCAGGCCGCCGACGCGCAGCTGTGTGGTCGCCGACTGCACGCGGAAAAAGGCATCCAGGCCACGGGTATCGGCGGCCCCCGACATACGGACCAGACGCAATCCGATCCGCTCGCCACCGACATCGGCGATGGCCTCGAGGGTGCGGCCGCGCTTAAGTTCAGACTGGATCTCCGCCTCGTACGGGGCGGGAATCTTGGCGCGCAATTCCAGACCCGCGGTGGGATAGAGGCTGATGAGCGTCTGGCCGGTGTTGACCTGGTCACCCTCGGCCACCAGGCGTTCGGCAACGATGCCGTCGAAAGGCGCAATCACACGGCTGCGCGCGAGGGCGAGCTCGGCCTGCTCCAGGTTGGCCTGCGCCTGCGTGAGACGCGCCCGCAACTGGGCCATGCGCGCCTCGTGGTCCTGGATGGCGAGTTCGCGGTTGCGCAGATTGATCTGCTGGCGCGCGAGTGTCTGGCGGCTCTGATCGACCGCGGCCTGGGAGTAGAAATTCTCCTGCCGCAGCCGCTCGAAGCGTTCGACATCGGCCGCAGCGAACTCGAGCAGCCGGCGCTCCTGGTCGAGCTGGTCGAGGTCGGCAGCGTGACGCAGCCGCTCGCTCTCCAAGGCCGCCTGCAGCTCCTGCACCTGGGCGCGCGCCTGCGACACGCGCGGCTCGAAATCGCGCGGGTCGAGCTCGAGCAGGAGCTGGCCTCGGCGCACGGCCTGCCCCTCCAGGGCGAGGACGCGGCTCACCCGCCCGATTCCGGGCGCGGCGGCGCGGGTGAGCGCCGGACTCTCGACGCGGGCATTGAGGGTGAGCACCGGGCTGCGGGCGGCCGGCTCAATGCTGACCGTCTCCACCCGCCAGACCTGTTCCTGCGGCGCGGCGGCGACGGGTTTGGGACGGGTGGCCTTGAGGGCGGCAAAGCCGCCAATACCGAGCGCGAGCAGGAGCAGGGGTAGGAGGATCTTTTTTTTGTTCATGCAGAAATCAGGGTCTGGAGAGCATCAGGGGGTTCCCGGCCTCGGGCCGTTTTGTTGGATTGTCTCCCGAAGCCCGTTGGAGCGCATAGACCGGGATCGCCACGAGCGCGGCCGGCCCGTGCGGCGCGGGTGTCACGGGGCAGACGCGGGATGTGAGGTGCTCGAGGTTTGCGTTGCGGCGCTTTTGCGACACAATCTCGGCTGACCGCCGTGCGGTCGCCTGTTCCCACCACGCCACACGGGGTCGTCCTGGACATCTTGATGGAGGAGTCGTTCATGCGCAAATCTGCCTTGCTGTTGGCCTTGACCTGCCTGCCCCTCGCCGCTTTGGCCAACGAGGCCCAGTTGTTGGAGAGTTCCCGCCAGACCGCACTCAAATTGCAGCAACAGCTGGGTGGTGAACTGCAAAAGCAGCTCGCCGCCGGCGGCCCGGAGTCGGCCATCAGCGTCTGCCGCGACAAGGCACCGGCCATCGCCAGCGAGTTGTCGCGGAGTACGGGTTGGCGGGTGACCCGGGTGAGCCTCAAGACGCGCAACACCCTGCTCGGTACCCCGGACGAATGGGAGCAAGGTGCACTTAGGATCCTGGAGAAGCGCCTGGCCGAGGGCGCCAAGCCGGAGACCCTGGAGTTCGCCCAGGTCGTGGATGAACCGAGCGGCAAGGTCTACCGCTACATGCGCGGCCTGCCCGTGCTGCCTTTGTGCACGACCTGCCACGGCGCGCCCGACGCCATCCCGGGGGCGGTCAAGGCCCGCCTGGCGACGGAGTACCCGCACGACAAGGCCACGGGCTATGCCCCTGGCATGCTGCGCGGCGGCATCTCCATCAAGCGACCGCTCTGAACGCGCGCCGTCATCGCCGGCCCATTGGCCGGCGATGCTCGGCCTAACCGTTCATGGCCCGATGGGCCGCCCCTGCTAATGAAAACGCACGTGCCGGCCATGAACGGTTCCCTCACCCCCAGCCCCTCCCCCGCTGGGGGGGACATCGTGAGTTGCCACGCGACTTCCATCTCAGCGCTCAGGCAACCTGCACCGAGATCTTGCGCGGCTGCAGGTGTTCGGCCTTGGGTATGCGCAGTTTGAGCACCCCGTGCTGGAACTCGGCCGTGACCTTTTCGCTGTCGAGCTCCTTGGACAGGGTGAAGGTCCTGCGGTAGCGCGGCAGGCTCACCTCGGCATGGGTCGCCTCCATGCCCTCGGGGATGGTCAGACTCAGCTCACCCTCCAGCGTGAGGGTGTCCCCCTCCACGCGGATGTCCAGCTTGTCCTTGGGCACCCCCGGCAGGTCGGCGTACAGCGTGATCCCGCCGGTGTCCTCGATCACGTCGACCGGCGGCAGCAGGGCCGCCTCCTCGCGGGTTGCGCCTTCGCGTTTGACGACTTGGTCACTCATGGTCCTGTCCTCCGTCATTGAATGGTGATGCGGCGCAGCTGTGCAGCCTCGCGGCGGGCCACACTCACATGCAGCACACCGTCGCGGTAGGTGGCGCTGACCGCGTTCGGATCGATGTCGTCGGGCAGGCTCACGACCCGGCGGAAGCGTCCGGCGAAGCGCTCGTCGATGTGGACGGTGGCCCCCTCCGGCACCGATTCGGACTTGCGCTCGCCGCTGATGGTGAGCACACCCTGTTCGATCTGCACGTCTATGCTCGCGGGGTCGATCCCCGGCGCGAAGGCGTAGATCTCGATCGAGCGCGGGGTGGTCCCCACGTTCATCGCCGGATAACCACGCGCGATGCCGCGGATGCTGGGCAGCCCGAAGGCCTGATCGAGCTCCCGCTGCAGGCGCTCGAATTCCGCGAACAGGTCGCGGGGAAACAGCGAACGGTAGATCATGTCTAATTGTCAGGTCCCGCCTGATTGTAAACACGTTTTTTGAACAGATCGGGGCGTTTAGCGTACCAGTTTTTGAGGGCCTCTTGAGGAGTGATATGGCCGAGCGCCTTCTGCGGGAT
>JAKADY010000032.1 GCA_021826065.1 Pseudomonadota bacterium | reverse complement strand
CAGAAGGCGCTCGGCCATATCACTCCTCAAGAGGCCCTCAAAAACTGGTACGCTAAACGCCCCGATCTGTTCAAAAAACGTGTTTACAATCAGGCGGGACCTGACACGCATAAATTCCCGCTAGATTACGCCACAACCCGTAGGCGTCCATGCCCATGCCGAAGACATAGCGGTTGGGTAGCCTAAGCCCCACGAAGTCGGCCTCGATGGGCTTGGCGCGGCCGAGGTCCTTGTCGGCCAGGACGGCGATGCGGATCTCCGCGGCGCCCAGTTCCAGCAGCTTCGCCCGCGCCGCCTGCAGGGTGTGGCCCTCGTCGAGGATGTCGTCCATGAGCAGTACGCTGCGTCCGGCGATGTCCTTACGCGGCAGGACCTCCCAGGCGATCTCGCCGCCGCGGGTGGCGTCGCGGTAGCGGGTGGCGTGCAGGTAGTCGAACTCCAGCGGGAATTCCAGGCGCGGCAGCAGCCGGCCGGCGAAGACCACGGCGCCGCCCATGACGCACAGCGCCACGGGGAAGCGGTCGGCCATGGCGTCGGTGATCTGACGGCCCATGCGGTCGAGGGCGGCCTCGACCTCGCTGGCGCTGTAGAGCAGCTCGCCGCGGTTGAACAGGGCCCAGGCCCGTTCGATGTCCTTGTTGTGCATGACGGTGCGCATCATACCGTGACCCTGGCGCGCTGACGCCGTGTCTCGTACAGACAGACCCCGGCGGCGACCGAGACGTTGAGGCTTTCGATCTGGCCCTGCATGGGAATGCGCACCAGTAGGTCGCAATGCTCACGCGTGAGCCGGCGCAGCCCGCTGCCCTCCGCCCCCAGCACCAGGGCCACGGGGCCACTGAGATCGGCCTCGCTCACGCTCATGCTGCCATCCTGATCGGTGCCGACGATGAGGATGTCGCGCGCTTGGAGCGTGCGCAGGGTGCGCGCCAGGTTGGTCACCGGCAGATAGGGCACCAGATCGGCGGCGCCACTCGCGGCCTTGATGGCCGTGGCGTTGAGGCTGGCGGCGCGGTCCTTGGGCGCGAGCACCGCGTGCGCGCCGAAGGCTCCGGCCGAACGCAGGCAGGCCCCCAGGTTGTGCGGGTCGGTGACCCCGTCCAGGATCAGCAGCAGGGCCGGCTCGGTGAGATGATCTAGTACCTCGTCGAGATCGCGCGCCAACCGCACCGGGTCGGCGAGCGCCACCACCCCCTGGCTCTTGCCGTGCGCCATGTCGTCCACCCGCGCCGCATCGGTCTGGATCAGGCGCACGCCGCGCGCCTGGGCCAGCTCGATGAGGTCGCGCGCGCGCCGGTCGCGTCGGCCCTCGTCGAGGTAGATGACGTGCAGGCTCTCGGGGTGATGCCGCAGGCGCGACATCACCGCATGAAAGCCGTGGATAAAAGTCCGCTGACTCATAGAGGCAACCGTTGTCGCGGGAGGCAGCCGAAGCTGCCATGGATGAGGGCGCGTTGCGTCATGTGTGCCGGCATGCCTCTACTTCGGTCATACACGTGTAGGGGCGACAAAAGTCGCGACTCGCGTCGCTCCTACCGGGGGGCTGCACGTACGGCTTCGGCGTAGGCTAACCTGCCGCCAGGCAGGTTAAGCCCGCGCAGCGGGCGGCCGTAGCCAAAGCCGTGGATGTGGGTGCGTTGCGTCATGTGTGTCGGCATGCCTCTACTTCAGCCATACACGTGTAGGAGCGACAAAAGTCGCGACTCGCGTCGCTCCTACCGGGGGGCAGTAGTCACGGTTTCGGCGGCATGGGAATGCCGCCCTACATCGTCTCCAAACCGTTCGTAGGTCGGCAAACCCTTGCCGACGGGGTTGGATCCAGCTCACTTGCCCTTGCCGCGCCCTTTGCTGCCGGATTGCGGCTTGGCCGTTTTGCCGGGCTGCGGCTTGGCGGCCTTGGCGGTCTTGCCGGCTGCGGCCTTTTTCCCGCTCCCGCTCGGCTTTTTGGCGGCCGTCTTCGGTTCGGCGGTGGTCGGTGACGGCGCGACGGCTTCGGGCTGCGCCTCCGCCAGCACGAAGTCGATGCGCGCGGTCTCCAGGTCCACCCGCGCCACCCGCACGCGCACCTTGTCGCCCAGGCGGTAGCGCTGGCCGGTGCGCTCGCCCAGCATCTGGTGGCGGGCGGGGTCGTAGTGGAAGTAGTCGCGCCCGAGGTCGGAGACGTGCACCAGGCCCTCGACGAACACGTCGTTCAGGGCCACGAAGATGCCGAAGCTCACCACCGAGCTGATGACGCCGTCGAACTCCTCACCCAGCTTGTCCTGCATGTAGTAGCACTTGAGCCAGTTGACCACGTCGCGCGTGGCCTCGTCGGCGCGGCGCTCGGTCATCGAGCAGTGCGCACCGATCGCCTCCCAGTTGCCTGCCCCGGAATGCTGTAGTCCGGGGCCGGGGTTGTACTGCCCGCCCGCCAGACAGGCCTTGATCGAGCGATGCACCAGGAGGTCGGGATAGCGGCGGATGGGCGAGGTGAAATGGGTATAGGCCTCGTAGGCCAGACCGAAGTGGCCGACGTTCTCCGGGCTGTACTGGGCCTGCTGCAGGGAGCGCAGCATCACGGTCTGCAGGAGCTGCTCGTCCGGCCGGCCCTTGATTCTCTTGAGCAGCTCGGCGTAGTCCTTGGCGTGCGGGTCGTCGCCGCCCGTAAGGTGCAGGCCGAACTCGGCGAGGAATTCGCGCAGGGCCTTCAGCTTCTCCGGCGTGGGACCCTCGTGCACGCGGTAGAGCGTGGGGTGTTTCTTTTTCTGCAGGTATTCCGAGGCGCAGACGTTGGCCGCCAGCATGCACTCCTCGACGATGCGGTGGGCGTCGTTGCGCTCGTAAGGGACGATGCGGGCGATCTTGCCGCGGTCGTCGAATTCGATCTTGGTCTCCAGGGTCTCGAAATCGATTGCACCGCGCGCCCAGCGCGCCTTGAGCATCACCTTGAACAGGTCGTAGAGATCCTGCAGATGCGGCATGAGCCCGGCCAGGGCCTTGGGCGGCTTGGCCTCGCCGGAGAGCCACTGCCAGACCTGGGTGTAGGTGAGCCGGGCCTTGGAATGCATCACCGCGGGGTAGAAGCGGTATTTCTTGATGCCGCCGGTGGCGCCGATGTCCATTTCGCAGACCATGCACAGGCGGTCCACCTTGGGGTTGAGCGAGCACAAGCCGTTGGACAGGACCTCCGGCAGCATGGGGATGACCCGGCGCGGGAAATAGACCGAGTTGCCGCGCGCGAAGGCCTCTAGGTCGAGCGGCGTGCCCGGCTGCACATAGTGCGAGACGTCGGCGATCGCCACCCACAGCTTGAAACCCCGGCCCTGGCGCTGGCAGAAAACGGCGTCGTCGAAGTCGCGCGCGTCCTCGCCGTCGATGGTGACCAAAGGCAGCGCGCGCAGGTCCTCGCGGCCCTCCAGGTCCTTCTTGGTCACCCCCTTGGGGTATTTCGCCGCCTGGGCCAGCGCCTTGTCCGAGAACTCGTGCGGCAGGTCGTGCTTCCTGAGCGCGATCTCGATCTCCATGCCGGGATCGGTGTAATTGCCCAGGACCTCGGTGATGCGCCCGGTCGCCGGGGTGTGCTTGGTGGGCTGGTCGACGATCTCCACCATGACGACCTGGCCCAGCTTGGCCCCCATCTCCGCCCCGGGCGGTATGAGGATGTCCTGGTTGATGCGCTTGTTCTCCGCCACCACCCATTGCACGCCTTTTTCGGTGTAGAAGCGCCCGACCAGGTGGTGGTTGGCACGCTCCAGCACCTCGACGATCTTCGCCTCCTTGCGCCCGCGGCGGTCCACCCCGTGCTCGCGCGCGAGCACCCGGTCGCCGTGCAGGACGGCGTGCATCTCTCTCTCAGACAGGAACATGTCGCCCGAGCCGTCGTCCGGGATGAAAAAACCGAAGCCGTCCGGGTGCCCCTCCACGCGCCCGGCCTTGAGCTCGATCTTGTCCGGCAGGCAAAGCGCCCCGCGGCGGTTGAACAGGAGCTGACCGTCGCGCTGCATGGCGCGCAGACGGTTGAGGAAGGGCTCCCACTCCTCCGCCTCCAGCCCCAAGCGCTCGGCCAGCTCCTCCGGCGCCACTGGCTCGCCCGCCTCTTCCAGCAGCTTCAGCAGGAACTCACGGCTGGGCAGGGGCTGCCCGTATTTTTGGCGTTCACGTTCCAGATAGGGGTCTTGCCAGCGCAAGGCCTTCTGGCCACGGCGGGTGGTCTTTCTCTTGCTCAAGGGATGCTCTTCCTCGTTGACACTTTACGGGTGGGATCGTTAGAATGCGCGGCTCTTGCCCAGGTGGCGGAATTGGTAGACGCACTAGGTTCAGGTCCTAGCGGGGGCAACTCCGTGGAGGTTCGAGTCCTCTCCTGGGCACCACGACACGAAGGCCGGTCTGAGTTCTTGCTCGGGCTGGCTTTTTTGTTGTCCGTGGACGGGCATGCGCGCATCGGGACGGATTATACGCCCTAGCAGCCCCGCTCCCGACTTTTTTCCGCCGCTTTCCCCGCGTCTTGCTCCGTCGATTCCTGTGGCTCCTCGAGTTCTGCGTCCAGGTCGCGGCGGCTCGGGGGTGCAGGTTTGCGTCTGTGGTCCTCTTCCACCCGCTGACGGTACTGCGGCGTGCGCACGGCGCGGGCGATGGGGTTGCGGGGCCGGCGGGGCGGCCCGGAGACGCGCTTGGACATCATCAGACCCGTTGTCGGAATTCCTCGGGATAGGGCGGCAGGGTGGTCAGGCGGGCGTCCTCCAAGGCGCCACCCACGGTGAAATGATAGACCACCTGCCAGCGGCCTTCGGTCGGCAGGCCCAGCAGGCGGTGCACGGCGTCGTCGAAGAAGCAGCCGATGCCGGTGCCGCGTAGTCCGGCCGCCTCGGCCTCGAGGTAGAGCGTCTGGCCGACGAGGCCGGCCTCCCAGTGGCGCAGCCGATAGCGCCAGGGGGCCGCCTCGAGGCCGTCGAAATCCGCCAGCATGGCCACGGCAAAGCAGGAATCCGCGGCGATGTCTTGATGGCAGGACAGCGTGGCGGCGGTGGCACGCAAGTCGTACGGCAGCAGGAGATAGAGCGGCAGCGCCGCCGGCCCCGCCTTGGTCCATAGCCAGTCGGGGCGCAAGGCGGCCTTGAGTTCGGGCAGGGCCTCTGCATCGCGTAGCAGGAGGTAGAGGCCGGGCTCCATCCCCTCGACGCGGTGCACGAATAAGACCAGATGCACCCGCGGGGCCCAGGACCAGGCCGTCCAGGGCAGGCTGTTGGCGCCCGGCAGGAGGCGGGCGGCGATGTCGAGGAAGACCTCGGCCGGCAGCATCGTCACCCCGTCGTAGGCCTGGGCGCTGCGCCGCTGGCGGATCAGCGTCGCCAGGTCATGGTCGTGCGCCAAGGGTCTCGGGGGCTGGACCGAAACGCGCACAGCGGCCGGTTCCGCAAGCAGGTCCGGCAGCGCCGTAGCCTGTGCGACCTCGTCGAGGCCAGGCCAGTGCCTGTGCTCCCGGCTCAGCCGGTTGGCCCGGCCCGTCCAGGATGCCTGTCTCAGGACCTCGGCCAGGCCGGTGAGCGCGGGTCCCTCGGTTGCAGCACGGGTCTCCAGGGCCAGGAGGCACTCGGCCAGCTCCGGCTCGGCGTCACCGCGATCGGTCGTCCGGTCCACCCCGAGCCAGGCGGCGAGCGCCGCCTCGCCCGGCCGGTCCAGCAGACGCACCCGCCAGCCCAGGGCGGCGGCGGCGAAACTGAGCGCGCCGATGACGTGGCCGGTGTCGAGCTGGCAATAGCGGAAGGCACGCAGGCCGTATTTCCAGGCCTCGCGCCAGACGATGGAGGTGAGCCCGAGGACGGCCGGGAAGCCGGCGTCCTGCGGCAGCGCCGCGCGCTGCTCGAGCAGGTGCTCGCGGCTGACATAGTGATAGACCCCGGCCGGCAGGCCGGACAGCGCGGGGGTGACGAGATAGCCCTCGGTCGGGTGCAGGTTGCCGCTGGAAGGGTTGCAGCGCAGGGCCCAGCGGCTGCCCCCATAGGCCTTCCAGGCGGCCAGGCCGAGGGCGAGCTCGAACAAGGCGCCGATGTGCGGGCGGTCCAAAGGGCGCGGTGGCGGCAGGCGTCCCGCGCGCACCTCGCCGTAGCCAACATCGAGCCGGTCGACGATCAGAGGCAGCGGGGTGCGCGGCGCGCCGGCATAGACGCGGAAGGGGTCGGGCTGGTTGGCCCAGTCGAGATGGCCCGGACCGGGGGCATAGCGTTCCAGATGGTGTTTGCTGGCCTGGTGGTAGGCCAGCGTCGCCCGGCCCCGCTCGATCACGTGCGACGGTAGACGTCCTCGAGGCGCACGATGTCGTCCTCGCCGAGATAGGACCCCGATTGCACCTCGATCATGTGCAGGGGGATCTTGCCCGGGTTCTCCAGGCGGTGGGTGGTGCCCAGCGGGATGTAGGTGGACTGGTTCTCGGTCAGGAGCTCCTCCTTGCCGTCACGCGTGACGCGGGCCGTGCCGGAGACGACGATCCAATGCTCGGCGCGGTGGTGGTGCATCTGCAGCGACAGCTTCTCACCCGGCTTGACCATGATGCGCTTGACCTGGAAGCGCTCGCCGGCGTCGATCCCCTCGTACCAGCCCCAGGGGCGGTAGACACGGGTGTGGAAGGCATGCTCGCTGCGGGCGTTGGCCTTCAGGTGCTCGACCACCTTCTTGACCTCCTGGGCGCGATCGCGATGGGCGACCAGGACGGCATCGGCGGTCTCGACGATGATCAGGCCCTCCACCCCAATGGCCGCCACCATGCGCGACTCGGCGCGGACATAGCTGTTGCGCGCGGCGTCGAGATAGACGTCGCCGCGGCAGACATTGCCCTGGGCGTCCTTGTCGGCCACCGCCCACAGGGCCGACCAGGCGCCGATGTCGCTCCAGCCCATGTCGGCAGGTACCACGGCGGCGCTTTGGGTGTGTTCCATGACCGCATAGTCGATGGAGTCGCTCGGGCAGGCCTCAAAGGCGGCACGATCCAGGCGGTGGAAATCGAGGTCCTGCTGGCCGCGGTCCAGGGCCTGCGCGCAGGCCTCGAGGAGCTCGGGCCGCAGCCGCCGCACCTCGTCGAGAAAACGCTGGGCGGGGAAAAGGAACATGCCGCTGTTCCAGTAATACTCGCCGCTGGCGAGGAAGGCCTCGGCGTTGGCCAGGTCCGGCTTTTCGACGAAGCGGGCGACGCGCCTAGCGGTCGAGCCGGGCAGCGGTTCACCCCGCTGGATGTAGCCGTAGCCGGTGTGCGGCGAATCGGGCACGATGCCGAAGGTGACCAGGTGGCCGTCTGCGGCGGCCTTGAGCCCCTCGCCGATGGCGGCATGGAAGGCGGGCACGTCCTGGATCAGATGATCGGCCGGCAACAGCAGCATGACGGCGTCGGGATCGCGCCGGGTGAGCATCAGGGCGGCCACCGTGGCGGCGGGGGCGGTGTTGCGCCCGACCGGCTCCAGATAGATGGCCAAGGGTGTTACCCCGATCTCGCGCATCTGCTCGGCGATGAGGAAGCGGTGTTCCTGGTTGCAGACGATCAAAGGGGCGGCGAGGTCGGGCAGGCCGCGCAGCCGCAGCACTGTCTCCTGCACCAGGGTGAGCTCGGAGGCGAGCGGCAGCAACTGCTTGGGCAGGGCCGCGCGTGACAGGGGCCAGAGCCGGGTGCCGGAGCCGCCGGAGAGGATGACGGGGTAGAGGGTCATGGACAATCCGCTCTCAATGGATGATAACGCTCATGCATCCGTCTGCAGGCACAGCGCTAACGCCTCGCGCCAGTCGGGCAGGCGCAGAGCGAAGGTGCGGGCGAGTTTGCCGTTGTCCAGCCGCGAGTTGGCGGGGCGCCGCGCTGGGGTGGGGTAATCGCTGGAGGGGATAGGGACCAGCCGCCTGGTCACACCGCCGGATTCGGCGATGGCCTGGGCGAAACCGTACCAGGAGGTCGCGCCGCCGCAGGTCAGATGATAAGTCCCCCAAGGCTCGGGCCGGTCGGCGCCGCGCGCCGGCGACAGACACTGCGCCAGGATCTGGGCCGTGGCCTCGGCGATGAGCCGCGACCAGGTGGGGGCGCCGATCTGGTCGTCGACGATCCTGAGCTCTGCGCGCTCGCGCATCAACCGCTGCATGGTCAGCAGGAAGTTCTGACCGCGCGTCCCGTACACCCAGCTCGTGCGCAGGATCAGGTGGCGCACGCCGCTCGCGCGTATGGCCTCCTCGCCCTCCCACTTGGTGGCACCATAGACGTTGAGCGGATTTGCCGGGTCGTCCTCGAGGTAGGGACCGGGCTTGCGGCCGTCGAAGACGTAATCAGTGGAGTAATGCACCAGGATGGCCCCGTAGCGTTTCGCCTCCTCCGCCAGGACGGCCGGGGCGACGGCGTTGATCGCGCGCGCCTGCTCGGCTTCGCTCTCAGCGCGGTCCACCGCCGTGTAGGCCGCCGGGTTGACGATCAGCCGGGGCCGCATCCCGCGCACCGTGGTGCGGATGGCGTCCGGATCGGCGAGGTCGAGCGAGCGGCTGTCCAGCGCCACGATTCGGCCCAGGGGCGCCAGCGTGCGGTGCAGCTCCCAGCCGAGCTGGCCACTCACGCCAGTGAGTAGGATCACGGTAGCGGTCATGGCTTGTACTTCAAACAGGCATCGCGGGCAAGCCCGCTCCTACACCCACCCGCGCCATGGCTGATGGTGTCGCGGGCAAGCCTGCTCCTACACCCACCCGCGCCATGGCTGATGGTGTCGCGGGCAAGCCCGCTCCTACACCCACCCGCACCATGGCTGATGGCGTCGCGGGCAAGCCCGCTCCTACACCCACCCGCGCCGTGGCTGATGGCGTCGCGGGCAAGCCCGGTCCTACATGTCAGGTGGCTGTAGGAGCGGGCTTGCCCGCGAAACAGATACCTCACAACCATACGGCATCCCATAATGGATAGTCACCTATGCGTTGCACCAGTCCCGCCCGCAGGGGATTCGCCACGATGTATCGGGCAACCGAGCGCAGATCCTCCTCTGCACGGATGGCATGATCATGAAAACCCGCCTGCCAGACCGGGCCTTGCCGGTTCAGCATGCGGTTGACGGCGATGGCACTCCTGGATTTCACCTGCCGGATGAGGTCACTCAAAGCCATGCCCTCAAGGACAAACAACCAGTGCAGGTGATCCGGCATCAGCACCCAGGCAAGGCTCTCGCACTGTCCATCCGTATGCGCCTGTCTGAGGCAGTCCGCCACCTGCCGCCCGGCGTACAGGTCGGTGAAGAGCCTCTCCCGTCGATGGGTCACGGTGGTGACGACATAGGTGCGCCCCCGCTCAGACACACGCCCCTTGCGTAGATCCCGGCCGTGGGGAGGCGCTCTCATGCCTTCTCCGATCAATCGCGGGCAAGCCCGCTCCTACGCCTACCCGCGCCGTGGCTGATGGCGTCGCGGGCAAGCCCGCTCCTGCAAGGCATGCGATCGACCCCGCTCACTCGTATACCTCCGCCTCGCGCAGCGACCGTCCTACCCTGTCCTTGGCCGAGAGCAACGGTTCGGTCTCAAGCGGCCAGTCGATGCCGATGTCAGGGTCGTCCCAGCGGATGCATCGCTCGTGCTCGGGGGCGTAGTAGTCGGTCGTCTTGTAGAGGAAGTCGGCGATCTCCGACAGGACCAGAAAACCGTGCGCGAACCCCGGCGGGATCCACAGCATGCGGTGGTTGTCCTCGGTGAGCTCCACCCCAGCCCAGCGGCCGAAGCTGGGGGAGCTGCGCCTCAGGTCCACCGCCACGTCGAACACCGCACCGCGTGTAACCCGCACGAGCTTGCCCTGCGGCTGCCGGATCTGGTAGTGCAACCCGCGCAACACGCCGCGGGCGGAGCGCGAGTGGTTGTCCTGCACGAACTCGTCGGGCAGGCCTAGCTCGGCAAAGCGCCGGCGGTTGTAGCTCTCCATGAAGAAGCCGCGGGCATCACCATGGACCTTGGGTTCCAGGATCAGCACGCCGGGCAGGGCGGTTTCCAATACGTTCATGGGCTTGGTTTTACTGGGTCGGCGGGCATAGGGATCTGGGATGAGCGGCTCGTAGCGTATTTATCGTCTCAAAACACCCGCTCTTTGAGCAGGGCGAGCAGATATTGACCATAGGCGTTCTTCTTGAGCGGCTCGGCCAGGCGTTCGACCTGCTCGGCGCTGATGTAACCCTGACGGTAGGCGATCTCCTCCGGGCAGGCAATCTTGAGCCCCTGCCGCTTCTCGATCGTCTCGATGAACAGCGAGGCCTCCAGCAGCGACTCGTGCGTGCCGGTATCCAGCCAGGCGTGGCCGCGTCCCATCAGGCTGACATTGAGCTCGCCCCATTCGAGGTATTGGCGGTTGACGTCGGTGATCTCCAGCTCGCCGCGGGGGGAGGGCTTGAGGCCACGGGCGATGTCCACCACCCGGTTGTCGTAGAAGTACAGACCGGTCACCGCATAGCGCGATTTGGGCTGCCGGGGTTTTTCCTCGATGCTGATGGCGCGGCCGGCGGCATCGAACTCGACCACGCCGTAGCGCTCCGGGTCGTGCACCGGATAGGCGAACACCGTGGCGCCGTGTTCGCGTGCGGCGGCGGCCTGCAGGTCATGGGCGAGGTCATGGCCGTAGAAGACGTTGTCGCCCAGCACCAGGGCGCAGGGGTCCGCGCCGATAAAGTTGGCGCCGATGATGAAGGCCTGGGCGAGCCCCTCGGGCGCCGGCTGGATGGCGTAGTAGAACGACAGCCCCCACTGGCTGCCGTCGCCCAGGAGCTGCTCGAAGCGCGGGGTGTCCTGTGGCGTGGAGATGACCAGGATGTCGCGTATGCCCGCCAGCATCAGCGTCGACAGCGGGTAGTAGATCATCGGCTTGTCATACACCGGCAGCAGCTGCTTGGACACCGCCAGGGTGGCGGGGTAGAGCCGGGTGCCGGAGCCGCCGGCGAGGATGAGGCCTTTGCGGGTCATGCTGGTCTCTATTTGTTGAACGGTCTTAGCACAGGGCGACGTATCGATGGGCCTGGCTCGTCATGCGCTTGTAGGTTTCTCGCCCATGACCCATGTGCCTGACCTTTTGATCTCGGCATACATGGCGTCCGGTGCCAGGTCCACCCCACCCGGCCAACTGACGGCGCCCATTTCCACACGCACCTCGGCAAAGCGCTGGGGATCGGACAGGCTGGCGAAGACACCGGCATTGGGCGAGTGGACCAGGGCCGCGAGATCGACGATCCCCTCGGTTCCATCCAGAAATTGGACCTTCAAGCGATAATCAGGCAATACCGCCACAGCGGACACACGCCACGGCGAGCGTGGGCTTGGCAGTGGGTTCAATCGAGTGGCGGTATCTTCCTGGGTGGCAGGTTGCGTGAGCATAGCTCCCAATCTTCCATGAGCTCGGCGCGGTGTTGTTGCGCCCATTCCAAAACCATGGCCAGAGCCCTTCGGGGCATCTCACCCTCGAGGACCTCCAGCGTGCGGATATCGATCAATACCTCATACTCTGCATAGAGTGCATGAAAGTGCGGCGGCGCGTGATCCTGCCAGAACATCTGGATCAGGATGCCATAGAAGGCGCAAATGGTTGGCATGTCTGTGGCTCAATGTCCGTGGCTCATATCACGCACGAGCCCTCAGCCGTGCGCGCCGGGTTCCGTGTCTCCACAAACCGGGCTTGGATTGAACGTGCGGCTCAAGCGCCATAGTGTCGATTCACCCACTCCCGATACGCCCCGCTGGCGACCCGCTGCACCCAGTCCATGTGTTCCAGATACCAAGTCACCGTCTTGCGGATGCCGGTGTCGAAGGTCTCGGCCGGCCGCCAGCCGAGCTCGCGCTCGATCTTGCGCGCGTCGATGGCGTAGCGGCGGTCGTGGCCGGGGCGGTCCTTGACGAAGGTGATGAGCCGCGCATGGGGTCCCTGCGGGTCGGGCCGCAATTCGTCGAGCAAGGCACAGATGGTGTGGACGATCTCCAGGTTGGTCTTCTCGTTCCAGCCGCCAATGTTGTAGGTCTCGCCCACCCGCCCGCGCGCCAGCACTTCCCGAATGGCCGCACAGTGGTCGCTGACATAGAGCCAGTCGCGGATGTTGAGCCCGTCGCCATAGACCGGCAGCGGCTTGCCCTGCACCGCGTTGAGGATCATGAGCGGGATCAACTTCTCCGGGAACTGATAGGGTCCGTAGTTGTTGGAGCAGTTGGTGGTGAGCGTGGGCAGCCCGTAGGTGTGGTGGTAGGCGCGCACGAGGTGGTCGGAGGCCGCCTTGCTGGCCGAGTAGGGGCTGTTGGGGGCATAGGGGGTGGTCTCGCTGAAGGGCGGGTCGGTGGGGCCCAGCGAACCGTAGACCTCGTCGGTGGAGACGTGCAGGAAGCGAAACGCCTGTCGCTCGTCATCCGGCAGGCCCTGCCAGTAGCCGCGCGCCGACTCCAGCAGGTGGAAGGTGCCGACCACGTTGGTCTGGATGAAGTCCTCGGGGCCGTGGATGGAGCGGTCGACATGGCTCTCGGCGGCGAAGTTGAGGATGGCGCGCGGGCGGTGTTCGGCGAGCAGCCGGTCCACCAAGGCCCGGTCGCCGATGTCGCCTTGGACGAAGATGTGACGCGAGTCGCCCTGGAGGGCGGCCAGGTTCTCCAGATTACCCGCGTAGGTGAGCTTGTCGAGGTTGAGGACCGGCTCCTGGCTGCCCGCGAGCCAGTCCAGCACGAAGTTCGAACCGATGAAACCGGCGCCGCCGGTGACGAGGATCATGTGTCTGCACCCATGGATTCAGGTTTGCGTCAATCGGGATAGCCTTGCGGGTTTTGGCTCTGCCAGCGCCAGGTGTCGGCGCACATCGCCTCGATGCCACGCTCGGCACGCCAGCCGAATAGGCGTTCGGCCAGACTGGGATCGGCATAGCAGCTCGCCACGTCGCCCGGCCGGCGCGGGGCGATGCGGTAGGGGATCTCGCGTCCGCTCGCGCGCTCGAAGGCGCGCACCATCTCCAGCACGCTGTGGCCCCGGCCCGTGCCGAGGTTGACCGTGACCACGCCCGCGTGCCCGTCCAGGTAGCGCAGCGCCGCCACGTGCCCCAGGGCCAGGTCCACCACATGGATGTAGTCGCGCACCCCGGTGCCGTCGGGCGTCGGGTAGTCGTCGCCGAAGACGTTGAGATAGGGTCGCCGGCCCACGGCGACCTGGGCGATGTAGGGCATCAGGTTGTTCGGGACGTCATTCGGGTCCTCGCCAATCAACCCGCTCTCGTGCGCGCCGACGGGGTTGAAATAACGCAATAGGGCGATCCTCCACTCGGGATCGGCGCGCTGCAGGTCGCGCAGGATCTCCTCGATCATGAACTTGCTGCGGCCGTAGGGGTTGGTGGTGGCGCCGACGGGGAAGTCCTCGCGGATCGGCAGCGCCTGCGCTTCGCCGTAGACCGTGGCCGAGGAGCTGAAGACGATGCGCTTGACCCCCGCCTCGGCCATGGCCTCGCACAGGGTGATCGTGCCGGCGACGTTGTTGTCGTAATAGCGCAACGGCTGCGCCACCGACTCGCCCACCGCCTTGAGCCCGGCGAAATGGACCACGGCGCTGACCGAATGTCGCGCCAGAATCGCCTTGAGCGCCGCCTTGTCGCGGATGTCGGCGCGGTAGAAGGTCAGAGACTGGCCGGTGATGCGCTCCACCCGCCGCAAGGCCTCCGCCTTGCTGTTGCTGAGGTTGTCCAACACCACCGGCTGCATGCCGGCCTTGATCAGTTCGACACAGGTGTGCGAACCGATGTATCCGGCACCGCCCGTGACCAGTATTTCCATGGTTGTTGCTGCCCTGTGAGAAGCCCTGCCCGAATTGTACAGGCTGTGCTGTGACGGCCTTAACCTGCGCGCATCAGAGACATCCTGGGTCGTGCCTGTCTTTCTGGATCCAGAGCAACCTCGGGCCCGTTTAACGGGTCATAATCGGGCTGCTGAGCCGTCTTGGCAGCGCCCGTGGCCAACACCGGCCCCCCTCACCACAGACACTGACCACCGAAGGAGTCCGTCATGCGCCTCACAACCGGCCTTGCCCTGCCCCTGCTCGCCCTCGGCCTCTCCGCCCAGGCCGCCCAAACGACACAACTTGCGCAGGCGACCTTCCCCTTTCCCTGGACCCTCCCGTATGCCTGGCCGCAGGCCGCCCCGACCCAGGCCCTGCCGCCATCGACGATACCCACCCTGCCCGCAGCACCGACGGCCGGCAGCCTGCCCGACCCGCGCCTCGCCGCGCTCTCCGCCTTCGCCCAGCCACAGACGGTCGACACACTCCTGCGTCTTGCCCCCCTGGTGACGAACCCCCCATTCATCGAGGGCATGCTCAAACTGGCGAGTGTGGCGGCCGACCCGCGCACGGCCGAGGGTTTCATGAAACTCGCCGCCGCCCTCGCCGACCCGCGCACTTTGGAGACGCTTTCGCGCCTGATCACCGCCATGTCCGACCCGCGCCTGGGTGAGGCGGTGGCGGTGCTGGCCGATCCGAAGATCCTCTCGGCCGTGGTCACGGTGACCGCTGTGCTCGGCTCGGCAGTCGCGGGGCCGCCCGGACGCTGAGTCAGCCGCTGCGGATTCGTTTGGGTTCTACTGCCTAGAGAGGCAGCCAGCGCCGCTCGCGGGTGTAGTGCATGTAACCCACGCTGGCGCCCGCACGCCAGCCCACGCCCAGGCGGATGGGGGCCAACACGATGTCCTGGCGCTGCTGGTAGTTCATGCCGACGCCGGCGGCCCAGTAGAGGCTGCCGTCGACGCCGGGGAAGCGCTGATAGATGTCCTCCGGCCGCTTGAGGTTGTAGACCAGGACGAAGACCTTGGAGGCGTTGAGCCCCAGGTCGAAGCCGATCGAAGGCCCCTGCCAGTAGACCTTGGCGGTGGCGCCGTTCTTGAGGATCAGGTCGCCCTGGCCGTAGACCAGCCCGACGGTGATGGCCCCCGCCACCTCCTCGCCACGGATGTAGCCCACCGGCCGGCCATGGTCCCTGAAGGCCTTCTCGATCACCTTGGCCAGGCCCTCGGTGGTCTGGCCGAAGAACTCGATGGCGGCCTGCAGGACCGAGTCCTGATCGTAGGTGTCGTCGTTCGCCGCCCGGGCCGGCAAGGCCGTGAACAGCCAGGCCAGGACCAGTAGCCAGACGAATAGGCCTGAAGCGGTCAAGCTGCGCTCTGGAGTGAGTCTTGGGACGCGTATCATGGTTTTCCACCTCAGCCGGGACGCGGCCAGTATCCCCCTTTGAGCTAGACTCGGCAATCCCGCCCGTGCCTCGACAGCCCGTGACACCGGATATCGGTTGTGCGCACGAGGGGTGTCTGGGGTCAGGGGCGAAGCAAAAAAGGCCCGCTCGCTGGCGGGCCTGATGGTGTCTGGCTCCCCGACCTGGGCTCGAACCAGGGACCTGCGGATTAACAGTCCGTCGCTCTACCGACTGAGCTATCGGGGAACAGTGAGCTCTTAACTATAGCGGACGCCCGGTCCAGGGTCAATAGCGGCTAGGCGAGCGCGGTGCCGATGCGGGCAATGGCCTCCCGCAGGTTTTGCAGCGAGGTGGCAAAGG
The DNA here is from genome assembly GCA_021826065.1 of Pseudomonadota bacterium. Classification (GTDB taxonomy): domain Bacteria; phylum Pseudomonadota; class Gammaproteobacteria; order Burkholderiales; family Thiobacillaceae; genus JANWZL01. The sequence goes on along the minus strand of JAKADY010000032.1, from coordinate 21,284 downwards.
AGATGCGCACATAACCCTCGGCACCGAAGGCGGAGCCGGGCACGACGGCCACGCCGTGCTCGAGCAGGTATTCGGTCAGCGCCAGGTCCGTCGCGGTCTTGAGCCGGCCGGCGGCGTGCAGGCGGGCGATCGCCGCGCGCATGTCGGGAAAGGCGTAGAAGGCGCCGCCACTCTCTGCGCAGCGCACGCCCGGCATGGCATTGAGGCTGTCCACCACGTAGCGGTGGCGTTCACGGAAGGCCGCGACCATGGGGCGGATGCAGTCCTGGTCGCCGTTCAGCGCCGCCTCGGCCGCAACCTGGGAGATGGAGGTGGGGTTGGAGGTGGACTGCGACTGCACGTTCTCCATGGCGGCGATCAGATCGGCCGGGCCGGCGGCATAGCCGATGCGCCAGCCGGTCATGGCATAGGCCTTGGACACACCGTTCAACACCACCGTGCGGGCGTAGAGATCGGGACAGACGTTGAGGATGTTGGTGAAGGGGGTGTCGCCCAGGAGGATGTGCTCATACATGTCATCCGAGGCGATCAGCACCTGCGGGTGGCGGCGCAGGACCTCGCCCAGGGCGGCGAGTTCGTCGCGGGTGTAGACCGCGCCGGTGGGGTTGGACGGACTGTTGAGCACCAGCATGCGGGTGCGCGGGGTGATGGCCGCCTCGAGCTGCGCGGGGTTGATGCGGAAGCCCTGCTCGATGCCCGCCTCGATGAAGACGGGCCGGCCGTCGGCCAGCAGGACGATGTCCGGGTAGGACACCCAGTAGGGGGCGGGGATGATGACCTCGTCGCCCGGGTTGATGTAGGCCTGAACCAGGTTGTAGAAGCTCTGCTTGCCACCGCAGGAGACGAGGACCTGCTTGGCGGTGTATTCCAGCCCGTTCTCGCGCTTGAACTTGCCGATCACGGCCTGCTTGAGGCCGGGCGTGCCGCCCACGGCGGTGTATTTGGTAAAGCCGCGTTCGATGGCGGCGATGGCGGCCTGCTTGATGTGATCCGGGGTGTCGAAGTCGGGCTCGCCCACCCCCAGGCTGATGATGTCGCGCCCTTCGGCCTTGAGCTGGGCGGCGCGGGCGGTAACACTCAGGGTCGGGGAGGGCTTGATGTTGCGGACGCGGGCGGAGAGTTCCAAGGTGTGAGCCTTCCGAGGTCGAAGCGCGGGCGGCGCCGGGAGTATCATGCAGGGTTTTGTTGGCGCGATTTTAACGTGGCTGTCACCTTCCCCCATAGCCCCTTCGCCCTGTACCAGCCCTACCCACCCGCCGGCGACCAGCCGGAGGCCATCGCGCGCCTGGTGGAGGGCATCGAACGGGGGTTGCGCTACCAGACCCTGCTGGGCGTGACCGGCTCGGGCAAGACGTACACCATGGCCAACGTCATCGCCCGACTCGGGCGGCCGGCCTTCGTCATGGCGCCGAACAAGACCCTGGCGGCCCAGCTCTACGCAGAGTTCCGCGAGTTCTTCCCGGAAAACGCCGTGGAGTACTTCGTCTCCTATTACGACTACTACCAGCCCGAGGCCTACGTGCCGGCGCGTGACCTCTACATCGAGAAGGACTCCAGCATCAACGAGCACATCGAGCAGATGCGTTTGAGCGCCACCAAGGCGATCCTGGAACGTCGCGACGTGGTGATCGTCGCCACCGTTTCGGCCATCTACGGCATCGGCGACCCGGCCGACTATCACAACATGATCCTGCACCTGCAGCAGGGTGAGCGCATCAGCCAACAGGCGATCATCCGCCGCCTGGCGGAGATGCAGTACCAGCGCAATGAGCTGGAGTTCAAGCGCGGCACCTTCCGCGTGCGCGGCGACGTGCTCGACATCTTCCCGGCGGAACATGCCGAGACGGCCGTGCGCGTATCGCTGTTCGACGACGAGGTGGAAGCGATCAGCCTGTTCGACCCGCTCACCGGCCAGGTGCTGCACAAGGCGCCGCGCTTCACCGTCTACCCCTCGAGCCACTATGTGACCCCGCGCGAGACGACGCTGCGCGCGATCGAGGCGATCAAGGAGGAGCTGGCCGAGCGGCTCGCTTGGTTCCACGCGCATGGCAAGCTGGTGGAGGCGCAAAGGTTGGAGCAGCGCACCCGCTTCGACCTGGAGATGCTGGCCGAGCTGGGCTTCTGCAAGGGCATCGAGAACTACTCCCGGCACCTGTCGGGACGCCGGCCGGGCGAGCCACCCCCCACCCTGATCGACTACCTGCCGCCCGACACGGTGATGTTCATCGACGAGTCGCACGTCACCATCCCGCAGATCGGCGGCATGTACCGCGGCGACCGCGCGCGCAAGGAAAACCTGGTGGACTACGGCTTCCGGCTGCCCTCCGCCCTGGACAACCGGCCGCTCAGGTTCGACGAGTTCGAGCGGATGATGCCGCAGACCGTCTTCGTCTCCGCCACGCCGGGCCCTTACGAGGCGAAGCACGCCCAACAGGTGGTGGAGCAGGTGGTGCGGCCCACCGGGCTGGTGGACCCGGAGGTGATCGTGCGCCCGGTGGCAACCCAGGTCGACGACCTGATGAGCGAGATCAACCTGCGGGTGGCGCGCAACGAGCGGGTGATGGTCACCACGCTCACCAAGCGCATGGCCGAGGACCTCACCGAGTACCTCGCCGACCACGGCATCAAGGTGCGCTACCTGCACTCGGACATCGACACCGTCGAGCGCGTAGAGATCATCCGCGACCTGCGCCTGGGGGTGTTCGACGTGCTGGTGGGCATCAACCTGCTGCGCGAGGGGCTAGACATCCCGGAGGTGTCGCTGGTGGCCATCCTGGATGCCGACAAGGAGGGCTTCCTGCGCTCGGAGCGCTCCCTCATCCAGACCATCGGCCGCGCCGCCCGGCACATCCACGGCACCGCCATCCTCTATGCCGACACCATCACCGACTCCATGCGCCGGGCGATCGACGAGACCGAGCGGCGCCGGCACAAGCAGATGGCCTACAACACGGCGCACGGCATCACCCCCAAGGGGGTGCAGAAGAAGATCAAGGACATCATCGAAGGGGTGTACGACACCGAGGCGAGCCGAGAGGCCCTCGCGCTGGAGCAGGCGCGGGCAGGCTACGCGGTGATGAGCCAGAAGGACCTCACGCGCGAGGTCAAGCGCGTCGAGCGCGAGATGCTGGAGGCGGCGCGCAACCTCGAGTTCGAGAAGGCGGCCAGCCTGCGCGACCGGCTGCACGCCCTGAAGAAGCTGTTGTTTGGGGTGGTCGAGGAAGAAGACGTCAGCGGGCCGCCTCACGCCAAGTCGGCCAAACCTGCACAGAAGGGCCGTACCGCGAGCCGCCGACGATAACGATCACTTGCGCCACCCCCAACGAATGGGCCGATTGGCACCTTCAGGACATGCCTTGGGAAGGCCATTATCCGGTGTGAGTCCTCGCCCGCCTCACGGGCATGGCTTTTAACCGCAAAACCGCAGGTGAACGCTCTAGGGAAACGCTGATTAAATCGCTGTCGAAACCGATGCGCCCTCGTATCTCATTGAATACACTGGATTCTGGCCTTCGCCGGAATGACGATCACGGGTTAAATCAGTGTTTCCCTAGCGGTTCCGTAACAGATCGATGATGCAAGAGATTTTTGCCTCCGCGCAGCCTCTCCCAGCGGGTGAACACGCGAACCGCCCGCCTTCAGCCTTGTTCGCCCGTCTGGCTGTGTTGCTTCTGCCTGCAGGTAGCCCACCCTGCGGTGGCGTCGCGCCTTGCCTGCCGGGCGTAGCCCGCTTTCGGACGCGTTCAACTGCGGTTTTTCGGTTAATAGAAGACGCCCCAAAACATGAAAGCCATGGCCGCATTCCTCACCCCCTGCCATCAGATGATAGAGAGGCGGCGACCCTCACGCGAATCCCCGCAGGGCAACGTGTCAAGCCTGTTGTGAGAGCGACGCAGTGGCGCATCATCGGCCTGACGATGGGCCAAAGCCGTCCGTGGTCGACGTCTTCGAGAGTGAACGCCGTGGGGCGGCATACCCATGCCGCCGGTCGTGGGTCTGATCGTTGCTCGGACGTGCTTAAGCCATGAGTGGAAGTCGGCAAGGGATTGCCGACCTACGCATATCACTCCCCGCAGGCAGGGGTTGGAACCTCAGATCGCTTGACGGTGATCACGGTATCCAAGAGACGGCCTCCATGCGAGAGAACTCGCTAGTCCCATCAGATAAAAAGATCGAGCCGCTTGGGTCGTACGGCGCAAGCGGCGCGGGGCCAAATGCTACAGCGCGTCAAGCCCTATAATATAGGCTGTTTATCAAAGACCTCAACCAAAAAACCTCAACCGCCGGGCTCCTGCCATCACACATGAAGCATCATCCCCAACACAAGATCCAGATCCTCATGGTGTGCATGGGCAACATCTGCCGCTCCCCCACAGCCGAAGGGGTGTTGCGCCAGCGCCTGATCGAGGCCGGCTTGGCGCACCGGGTCATCGTCGATTCGGCCGGCACCCATGATTACCATGTCGGCGAGCCGCCCGACCGACGCGCACAGGAGGCCGCGGCGGCGCGCGGTTATGACCTCTCGCGCCTGATCGGCCGCCAGGTCAGCGTGCAGGACTTCCACGACTTCGACCTGATCCTGGCCATGGACTGGGCCAACCTGACCCATCTCGAACGCCTCTGCCCCCCGCAGCACCGACACAAGCTGCGTCTTTTCCTCTCCTACAGCCGGCGCTACCATGGACTGGAAGTGCCCGATCCCTACTACGGGGGCCGCGACGGCTTCGAGCAGGTGCTGAACATGGTGGAGGACGCCGCCGATGGCCTCATCGACAGCCTGCGTCAGGAACTCGGTCTGGCGGCCTCGGCCGCGTGACGCATGGCGCTGATGGCGTTCGCCGCCGTGGGCGTCGGCGCCGCCCTGGGCGCCTGGCTGCGTTGGGGCCTCGGTCTGCTGCTCAACGCGGTCTATCCCGCCATCCCCCTGGGCACGCTCGCCGCCAACCTGCTCGGCGGCTACCTGATCGGCCTGGCGCTGGCCTGGTTCGCCCAACACCCGGGTCTGGCGCCGGAGTGGCGGCTGCTGTTGGTGACCGGCTTTCTCGGCGGCCTCACCACCTTCTCCACCTTTTCCGCCGAGGTGTTCACCCTGCTCGCGCGCGCCCAATATGGCCTGGCCCTCGCCGCCATGGGCCTGCACCTGGCCGGTTCCCTGGCGATGACCGGCTTGGGTGTACTGACCATCAAGCTCTTAAGGGGATGACATGAATCCAGGACTCTGCGTGCAATTCTTCGTCCGCGAGGGCGAACGCCACGCCGGCCGCCCCATCCACGAGTGGCTGTTCGAGCAGGCCAAGGCGGAGGGCATCACCGGCGGTAGCGTCTTCCGCGCCAGCGCCGGCTTCGGCCGGCATGGGCTGATGGAGGACAGCTTCTTCGAACTGGCGGGAAAATTACCAGAAACCGTCGAGTTCTTCGGCGAACACGACAAGATCGAGCGGCTGATCAGCCGTGTCGGCGCGGCCGGCCTGAAACTGGTCTATCTCACCTACCCTATCCACTGCGGGATCACAGGCCAGTGACCCCGACCTCGAGCCGATGGGGATCATGTCGGTGCTGGGTGCTCTTAACAGCATTGTCATCTTGCACCGATAGGCTCTCGTCCTGACCCGCACGAACCCAGTGCGGGTAACGGTTGACACAACTGCAAAGTAGAGCCCATGAGCAGCAGCCTGCACCCCGACGGTAAACTCGCCAGTAACCAGGCGGTTTCCACCACCTGCAACGATTCCGGCAACCCCTCCATCCACGACCTCATCGAGCAGCGCCTGATGACCCGGCGCAGCTTCCTCAAGACCTCGCTGGGCGCCACCGCTGGCGCCACGGCCCTGGCCACCCTGGGCAGCAGCCTAGTCGACGGCCTGACCAACTATGCCCAGGCCGCGCCCAAGCCGCTGGGTGGCATCGGCTTCACCTCCGTGCCCGCCAACGTCGTACCGATGACTGATGCGGTCACCGTGCCCAAGGGCTACACCGCCAAGGTCCTGGTCGCCTGGGGCGACTCGCTGACCAACCAGCCGCATTGGGACGCCGTCGGCGCCATGGACGAGGCCACACAGCTGCGCACCTTTGGCGCCCACACCGATGCCATGCACTACTTTCCTTTCCCCCAGGCCGGCAACTCCGACCTTGGCAACACGCGTGGTCTGCTGGTCATTAACCATGAATATTGCGATCCGCCCCTGGTCAACAACATCACGCCGCGTTCGGCCTATGCCACGACCACGATCACCCTGGACATGGTGCGTGCCCAGCAGGCAGCTCACGGGGTGAGCGTGGTGGAGGTGCGCAAGGTCGGCAGCGAGTGGAAGGTGCAGCGTCCTTCCGCCTTCAACCGCCGCATCACCGGCAACACCCCCTGCAAGATCAGCGGCCCCGCCGCCGGTCATGAGCTGATGAAGACCGCCGCCGACCCCACCGGGATGAATGTGCTCGGCACCCTCAACAACTGCGCCCACGGCTACACCCCCTGGGGCACCTACCTCACCTGCGAGGAAAACTGGAACGGCTACTTCGGCGCCAACGGCGCCTTCACCCCGAACAACCACGAGCGCCGCTATGGCATCTCAGCCAACGGCTTCGGTTACCGTTGGCATGTGGCCGACCCGCGCTTCGACCTGAATGCGGAGGGTAACCGTAACGAACCCAACCGTTTCGGCTGGGTCGTGGAGATCGACCCCTGGAATCCCAACAGCACCCCGATCAAGCGAACGGCGCTGGGCCGCTTCAAGCACGAGGGCGCCCAAGTGGTGGTGGACAAGAACGACAACGTTGCCTTCTACATGGGAGACGACGAGCGCAACGAGTACATCTACAAGTTCGTCTGCTCCCGCAAACTCGACCGTCGCAACCGGGCCCGCAACCGTGACATGCTCGACCACGGCACCCTGTACGTGGCCAAGTTCAACGCCGACGGCACGGGCGAGTGGCTGCCCCTGGTCTGGGGCAAGAACAGCTTGACCCCAGAGAACGGCTTCGCCGACCAGGCCGAGGTGCTGATCAAGTGCCGCCAGGCCGCCGACCGTCTAGGCGCCACCATGATGGACCGGCCCGAGTGGGGCGCTGCCCATCCGGTCACGGGCGAGGTCTATATGACGCTGACCAACAACAGCCGGCGCGGCAATACGCCTGCCTCCAGCAACAAGGTTGATGGCACGACCGCCGCCGCCAGCGCCAACCCGCCGGTGGACGCCGCCAACCCGCGTCCGGACAATGACTATGGTCACATCATCCGCTGGCGAGACGGCTCCTGGGCCGACGGCAAGGTTGATGTCACCGCCACCACCTTCGAGTGGGACATCTTCGTGCTGTGCGGCGACAAACAGGTCTTAGCCACCACCAAGACCCTGGGCGACAGCTACAACAAGACCAACCTTGCCGGGCTGGACACGACCGATCCGCTCTACGGTAAGAAGGTCTACGCCGGCAACATCGTCGGTGACGACTACGGTGCGCCCGACGGGTTGTGGTTCGACAAAGATGGCCGCCTGTGGATCCAGACTGACCAACAGGGCGACGCGAAGGGGGACTGGGTCAACATCGGTGGCAACGTCATGATGTGCGCCGACCCTTCCACAGGCGAAACCCGCCGTTTCCTGACGAGCCCGCCCAACTGTGAAGTCACTGGTGTGGTCACCACCCCCGACGGCAAGACCATGTTCGTCGGCATCCAGCACCCGGGTGAGGACTGGATCAACAGCTTCACGGAAAACTCCGCCTGGCCTGACAACGGCGCCAACGGCCCCACCACATTTACCGGCAGCAAACCGGCCAAGCCGCGTTCGGCCGTGGTGGTGATCACCAAGGACGACGGTGGTGTGATCGGCACCTGACGGCCATGCTGAAAAATACTGGCAGCGGCTCCTGACGACCGCGGCCAACTGTTGGATGTGATCCTATTCGCGGCCTTCGGGCCGCTTTTTTTTACTCACCATCCCGTGCCGGCCACGCCAAGGCGAAAAAGCTCCGCTTTCGGGGGCTGGGACGGATGGGCTATCATTTCGCAATTCCACGTTCCCCATTCCGATGCCTCGCTACGTCTTCGTCACTGGCGGTGTGGTCTCCTCCCTGGGCAAGGGCATCGCCGCCGCCTCGCTCGCCGCCATCCTGGAGTCGCGTGGCATCCGGGTGACCCTGCTCAAGCTCGACCCCTACATCAACGTCGATCCGGGCACCATGAGCCCGTTCCAGCACGGCGAGGTGTTCGTCACCGAGGATGGCGCCGAGACCGACCTGGACCTGGGCCATTACGAGCGCTTCACCCGCGCCAAGATGTCGCGGCGCAACAACTTCACCACCGGCCAGATCTACGAATCGGTGATCAAGAAGGAGCGGCGCGGCGAATACCTGGGCAAGACGGTGCAGGTCATCCCCCACATCACCGACGAGATCAAGCTGCACATCCGCGAGGGTGCGGGGGATGCCGACGTGGCCATCGTCGAGATCGGCGGCACCGTGGGCGACATCGAGTCGCTGCCCTTCCTGGAGGCGATCCGGCAGATGGGCATAGACGAGGGGCGCAACCGCACCTGCTACATCCATCTGACCCTGCTGCCCTACATCGCCACCTCGGGGGAGCTCAAGACCAAGCCGACCCAGCACTCGGTCAAAGACCTGCGCGAGATCGGCATCCAGCCCGACATCCTGCTCTGCCGTGCCGACCGCCCGATCCCGGCCGAGGAGCGGCGCAAGATCGCCCTGTTCACTAATGTGCAGCCGGAGGCGGTGATCGAGGCCCTGGATGCCGACTCCATCTACAAGATCCCCGGCATGCTGCACGACCAGATGCTCGACGAGATCGTCTGCCACAAGCTGGGCATCCTCGCGCGCGCGGCCGACCTGAGCGTCTGGAGGAACCTGGTCCACGCCCTGGAGCACCCCGAGCACGAGGTGGATATCGCTTTTGTCGGCAAGTACGTGGACCTCACCGAGTCCTACAAGTCGCTCACCGAGGCCCTCATTCACGCCTCGATGCACACCCGCTGCAAGGTCAACATCCATTACCTCGATTCCGAGACCTTGGAGCGCGAGGGCACGGCCGCACTCGCGGACATGGACGCCATCCTGGTGCCGGGCGGCTTCGGCAAGCGCGGGGTGGAGGGCAAGATCGCCGCCATCCGCTACGCCCGTGAAAACCGCGTGCCCTACCTGGGCATCTGCCTCGGCATGCAGCTCGCGGTGGTGGAGTTCGCCCGCCATGTCGCCGGCATGGCCGGGGCGCACAGCACCGAGTTCGATCCCGAGACTCCCTATCCGGTGGTGGGGCTCATCACCGAGTGGCTGGACCGCGAGGGCCGGGTGGAGCGGCGCGACGCGAACTCCGATCTGGGCGGCACCATGCGCCTGGGTGGGCAGATCTGCCGGCTGGCCGAGGGGTCCAAGGCGCGGGCCATCTATGGCAAGGCCGAGATCCTCGAGCGCCACCGCCACCGCTACGAGGTCAACAACACCCTACTCGCCCAGCTCGAGGCACGAGGCCTTCTGGTCAGCGGCCGGGCACCGGGCACGGACCTCGCGGAGATGATCGAGCTGCCGGACCACCCCTGGTTCGTGGCTTGCCAATTCCACCCCGAATTCACCTCCAACCCGCGCGATGGCCACCCCCTGTTCAGGGCCTTCGTCGAGGCAGCCCTAGCCTATCGCAGGCACGCGTATACCGTGGGGGTGGAACCCGCCGTGGAGGTATCGACATGAAGCTGTGCGGTTTTGATGTCGGGCTTGATCAGCCCCTGTTCCTGATCGCCGGGATGGCCGCAGCGTTGAGCAGGGGCCCCGCGCAGCGGGGATGCGACCGCGGAGGCCATCAGGAGGCCGGCGAGGGAGGTGTCGAATGAAGCTGTGCGGTTTCGAGGTCGGCTTGGATAAGCCCCTGTTCCTGATCGCCGGCCCCTGCGTGATCGAATCCGAGCAACTGGCCCTGGATACCGCGGGGCAGCTCAAGGAGATCACCTCGGAGCTCGGCATCCCGTTCATCTACAAGTCCTCCTACGACAAGGCCAACCGCTCCTCTGGGGCCTCCTTCCGGGGACTGGGCATGGAAGAGGGGCTGCGCATCCTCAGCGAGGTCAGGCGGCAGATCGGCGTGCCGGTGCTCACCGACGTGCATACCGAGGCCGAGATCCCCATGGTGGCCGAGGTGGTGGACGTCTTGCAAACCCCCGCCTTCCTCTGCCGCCAGACCGATTTCATCCAGGCTTGCGCCCGTACCGGCAAGCCGGTCAACATCAAGAAGGGGCAGTTCCTCGCCCCCTGGGACATGAAGAACGTGGTGGCCAAGGCCAAGGCGGCCAACGGCGGGGCCGACACGATCCTGGTGTGCGAGCGGGGGGTGTCCTTTGGCTACAACACGCTCATCTCCGACATGCGCGGTCTCATGATCATGCGCGAGACCGGCTGTCCGGTGGTGTTCGACGCCACCCACTCGGTGCAACAACCCGGCGGGCTGGGCACCGCCTCAGGCGGGCAACGCGAGTTCGTGCCGGTGCTGGCCCGTGCGGCGGTGGCTGCCGGCATCTCCGGTCTTTTCGCCGAGACCCACCCCAACCCGGACAAGGCCCTGTCCGACGGCCCCAACGCCTGGCCGCTGCCACTCATGCGCGCACTGCTGGAGACGCTCAGGGAGATCGACCTGCTGGTCAAGCAGAAGGGATTCGTCGAGGACCGCGTAAAACCGTAATCCAGAGGGCCCGCCCGGCCAAAAGCCGGCGGGCCCTGGACCATCCAACGCCAAAAGCAAAGGAAAAAAGACGTGAGTGCAATCGTAGATGTGATCGCCAGGGAGATCCTGGATTCACGCGGCAACCCCACCATCGAGGCGGACGTGCTTCTGGAGTCGGGGGTGATGGGCCGCGCCGCGGTTCCCTCGGGCGCCTCCACCGGCAGCCGCGAGGCCATCGAGCTGCGCGATGGCGACGACAAGCGCTATGGCGGCAAGGGGGTGCTCAAGGCCGTCGAGCACGTCAACACCGAGATCGCCGAGGCCCTGATGGGTCTGGACGTCGAGGAGCAGCACTTCATCGACCAGACCCTGATCGAGCTCGACGGCACCGAGAACAAGTCGCGCCTGGGGGCCAACGCCCTGCTCGCCGTCTCACTCGCCTGCGCCCGCGCCGCGGCCGAGCAGGCCGGGCTGCCGCTCTACCGTTATCTGGGCGGGGCGGGGCCCATGCAGCTGCCGGTGCCGCAGATGAACATCATCAACGGCGGGGCGCATGCCGACAACAGCGTGGACATGCAGGAGTTCATGCTGATCCCGGCGGGGTTCACCAGCTTCCGCGAGGCCCTGCGCTGCGGCGCCGAGGTCTTCCATGCCCTCAAGAAACTGCTCAAGAAGGCCGGGCACAACACGGCGGTGGGCGATGAGGGCGGCTTCGCCCCCAACTTCAAGTCGAACGAGGAGGCGCTGCGCTTCATCATGCAGGCCATCGAGGCCGCCGGCTACGAGCCCGGCAAACAGGCCTTCATCGGCATGGACTGCGCCAGCTCGGAGTTCCACAAGAACGGGCGCTACCACATCGTCTCCGAGGGGCTGCAGCTCACCTCTGCCGAGTTCGCCGACTACCTGGCGAACTGGGTGGACAAATACCCCATCCTCAGCATCGAGGACGGAATGGCCGAGGACGATTGGGAGGGCTGGGCCCTGCTCAACGCCAAGTTGGGCAATCGCATCCAGCTCGTGGGCGACGACATCTTCGTCACCAACACCCGCATCCTACGCGAGGGCATCGCCAAGGGAATCGCCAACTCGGTGCTGATCAAGGTCAACCAGATCGGCACCCTGTCGGAGACCTTCGCCGCCATCGAGATGGCCAAACGGGCGGGCTGGACCAACGTGATCTCGCACCGCTCAGGCGAGACCGAGGACGCCTTCATCGCCGACCTGGCGGTTGGGACCAATGCCCTGCAGATCAAGACCGGCTCGCTCTCACGCTCGGATCGCATCGCCAAATACAACCAGCTGCTGCGCATCGAGGAGGAGCTGGGCGAACGCGGCGGTTTTCCCGGCCTGGAGGCCTTCTACTCCTCACGCTGAGGGCCGATGGGTGTGGTTGAGCCTGCGGGGTGCGCCGGTTGACAACCCGTCGCTGTGTTGACTGAGACATGAAGGGGCTGACCTGGGTGTTGCTGACGCTGATCGTGTTGCTGCAATATCCCCTGTGGCTGGGCAAGGGGAGCTGGCTCCGGGTCTTCGACCTGGAGCGCCAGCTCGAGGCCCAACAGGCGGCCAATGCCGCCTTGAAGTCGCGCAACGCCCAGCTCGCGGCCGAGGTGCGCGACCTCAAGACCGGTTATGATGCCCTGGAGGAGCGCGCCCGCTTCGAGCTCGGTATGATCCGCGAGGACGAGGTCTTCTTCCAGGTACTCGAACCCGCTCGTACCGGCACCGCCCCGCACACACGCCCATGATCACCTCTCTGCAAATCATCCTGGCCGTCGTCGGCGTCCTCTTCGTTGCCGCCGTCATCGGCTACAACCTGTGGCAGGAGCGTAAATACCGCCAGGAGGCCAGCCGGCTCTTTTCCAGCAAGCGAGAGGACATCCTGCTCGGCGAGACGGTGAGCAGCGACCGCCCGGCTGCCGGGGGGGGCGGCGTGGCCGCCGCCACGGCCGTCACCAGCAAACCCCTGGAACGCGCGGAGACACCGCCGGAGAGGCTCCAGCCCCAGGCGAAGGCGGCTGAGCCCGTCGCCCCGGCCGCACCGCGCGAGGCCCCCGCCGCAAAAACCCTGCACATAGAGCTCGAGGGCCCGCTGCGCGAGGTCGAGGGCGAGGGACTGGTCGTGCCCAGCCATGCCGAGACGGTGCCCGCCCGGCCAAAGCCGGCGCCAGCGTTGGAGTCGGCCCCCAGCCAGCCCGCGGCCTTGGCGAAACCCGAGGCGCCCCGGACCGAGACAGGCGGCTTTCATGCCGAGAGCGGCCTGGACGAGATGGTCGAGTACGTGGCCCGCGTGCGCTTCGCCCAACCCGCGGTGACCTCCTACGCCAGCCTGCTCGAGGGGCTGCGCAAGATCGGCAAGCCGGTGCGGGCCATGGGCAAGCAGCCGGGGCTGGGCTGGGAGCCCTTGGGGGGACACCCCAGCCATGCCCTGGAGGCCCTGGAGTTCGGCATCCAGCTGGCCGACCGCAACGGGGCCATCACGCTGACTCAGCTCGACCGCTTCTGCAAACTCCTCTACGACTTCGCCGCCGCCGAAGGGGGCGCGGTGTCCTGTCCGGACAAGCACGCCGCCCTGCAGCAGGCGCGCGAGCTCGATCAATTCTGCATGGAGGTGGACGTGCTGATCGGGCTCACCGTGACGGCACGGGAGAATCGTCCCTTCCAGGGGGAGGACATCCACCGCCTGGCGACCGAGTCGGGCCTCACCCTGGGGCGGGACGGTGCCTATCACCTGCTCGACGCGGAGGGGCGCACCCTCTTCTCCCTCGCCAACCAGGAGGAAACCCCCTTCCGTGAGGGTGGTGTGGGCATCACTACGACCGGCGTCACCCTGCTGTTCGACGTGCCGCGGGTCCGCGACGGGCTGACCGTCTTCGACCGCATGACCACCCTGGGTCTGCACATGGCCGAGGTCCTGCACGGCCAGCTGGTGGACGACAACGGCCGCGTGGTGACGCGGGAGAACCTGCAGAAAGACCGCAAACGCCTGGCCGACTACTACGCGCGCATGGCCAGCCGCGGCATCGAGGCCGGCAGCGACCGGGCCTTGCGGCTGTTCGTCTGATCGATGCTCGGTGCGGGGTGCATGCTCGGCGCCAGAACGCCCCCCGGCAGCCCTGACACCCTGGGCCGCACCCCCAGCCGCCGGTAGCGTCATGCTCACCCGTGCCCAGGCCGAGGAACGGCTCAAGGCCCTGCGCGCCGAGATCGAGTACCACAACTACCGCTACTACGTCCTCGACGACCCGGTCATCCCGGACGCGGAGTTCGACCGGCTCATGCAGGAGCTGCTGGCCCTGGAGGCCGCCTGGCCGGACCTGGTCACCCCCGATTCGCCCTCGCAGCGGGTCGGTGCAGCGCCAGCCAAGGAATTCCGCGAGGTGCAGCATCGGCTGCCCATGCTCTCGCTCAACAACGCCTTCACTGACGAGGACGTCATCGCCTTCGACCGGCGCGTGCGGGAGGGGTTGGGCCGGCTGGATGCCGCCGTCGAGTATGCGGCAGAGCCGAAGTTCGACGGTCTGGCCGTCGCCTTGCATTACGAACATGGGCGGCTGGTGCAGGGCGCCACGCGCGGCGACGGCTATGCGGGTGAGGATGTGACCGCCAACCTGCGCACCGTGCGCAGCATCCCCTTGCGTCTGCCCGAGGGCGAGGCCCCGGCCTGGCTGGAGGTCCGCGGCGAGGTGCTCATGCTCAAACGCGATTTCCAGCGCCTGAACGAGGAGGCCCGCGCCAGCGGGGGCAAGGTCTTCGCCAACCCGCGCAACGCCGCCGCCGGCAGTCTGCGCCAGCTCGACCCGGCCATCACCGCCCGCCGGCGACTGACCTTCTTCGCCTATGGCATCGGCCAGGTGGAGGGCACGGGGCTGCCGCCCACCCATGCCGGCGTCATGGACTGGCTCGCCCGGCTGCATTTCCCGGTGGCCGCCGAGCGCCGGCTGGTCAAGGGTGTGGACGGGCTGCTCGCCTACTACCGCGAGCTCGGCGCCCGCCGTCACGTCCTGCCCTACGAGATCGACGGCGCGGTCTACAAGGTCAACAACCTGGCCGATCAGGAGCGGCTCGGCTTCGTCGCGCGCGCGCCGCGCTTCGCCGTCGCCCACAAATACCCCGCCGAGGAGGCCGTGACCGTGGTCGAGGCGATCGAGGTCAACGTCGGCCGGACCGGCGCGCTCACCCCGGTGGCGCGGCTGAAGCCGGTCTTCGTCGGCGGTGTGACAGTGTCCAACGCCACCCTGCACAACCAGGACGAGATCGACCGCAAGGACGTGCGCGTGGGCGACAGCGTCATCGTGCGCCGCGCCGGCGACGTCATCCCGGAGATCGTCGGCGTGGTCTTGGAGCGAAGGCCCTCGCCGCCGCCGCCCCGGTTCGACATCTTGCAGCACTACCCGGTCTGCCCCGTGTGCGGCTCCAGGGTGGTGCGCGAGCCGGGCGAGGCGGTGACGCGCTGCACCGGCGGCCTGTATTGCCCGGCCCAACGCAAACAGGCCCTGCTGCACTTCGCCAGCCGCCGGGCGATGGACATCGAGGGGCTGGGGGAGAAGCTGGTGGACCAGCTCGTCGACCGTGGCCTGGTCGAAACCCCCGCCGACCTCTACCGCCTGGATCTGCCCACCCTCGCCGGCCTCGAACGCATGGCCGAAAAGTCCGCCGGCAATCTGCTCGCCGCCATCGACAAGAGCCGGGAGACGACGCTCGCCCGCTTCATCTATGCCCTGGGCATCCCCAACGTCGGCGAGGCCACGGCCCGCGACCTGGCCCAGCATTTCGGCAGCCTCGACGCCCTGCTCGGCGCCGACGTCGAGCGACTGCAGCAGGTGCCCGAGGTGGGGCCGGTCGTGGCCCGCTCCATCCGCGACTTCCTGGACGAACCGCACAACCGGCAGGTGATCGAGGCCCTGCGTGCCGCCGGTGTCCATTGGCGCGAGGCCGCGGGCAAAGGGTCGACACCGGGCCCGCTCAGCGGCAAGACCTTCGTGCTGACCGGCACCCTGCCCCACCTAAGCCGCGACCAGGCCAAGGAAATGATCGAGGCGGCCGGCGGCAGGGTGAGCGGCAGCGTCTCGAAAAAGACCGACTACGTCGTCGTCGGTGCCGAGCCGGGCAGCAAATACGACCGCGCGCTGGAACTCAAGATCCCGCTCCTCGATGAGGAAGGGTTGCTACGTCTGCTGGGGGATGAGTCCGACACAGGTTGAACCGTCACGACGCCGTTCACACACCTGCGTTAAGATTGAGCAATCAAGTCCCAACGGGGACCGTCCGATACATACGGGAGGCAGTCAGATCCATCGGCATCCGAGGGTGGGTGACCCCAGGCCACTCGGCGCCCCGTCCGTGCCGACGTTCGGCGCGGACCGATGACCATCAATCGGAGACAGAGAGGATGAAACGCGTATCGAAGGCAGTGTTTCCAGCGGCAGGCATGGGCACCCGTTTCCTGCCCGCCACCAAGGCCAATCCCAAGGAGATGCTGCCCATCGTCGACAAGCCCTTGATCCAGTACGCCGCGGAAGAGGCGGTGGCGGCGGGCATCACCGATCTCATCTTCATCATCGGCCGCACCAAGCGCGCCATCGCCGACCATTTCGACAAGGCCTACGAGCTGGAGATGGAGCTGGAGATGAAGGGCAAGACCCAGGCCCTGGAGCAGCTGCGCGGGATGCTGCCGGCGGGGGTCAACTGCATCTACATCCGCCAGGCCGAGGCCCTGGGGCTGGGGCACGCCGTCCTCTGTGCGGAGCCCGCGGTCAACGACGAGCCCTTTGCGGTGATCCTGGCCGATGACCTGATCGATGCCGAGCCCGGGGTCACCAAACAGATGTGCGACCTCTACGACTACTACCAGTGCTCCATGGTGGGCGTGCAACCGGTCGCACCCTCGGAGACCGGCGCATACGGCATCGTTGCCGGTGAACCGATGTCGGATCGCCTGCTGCGCATGCAGCACATCGTCGAAAAGCCGAAACCGGAGCAGGCCCCTTCCAACCTGGGAGTGGTCGGCCGCTATGTGCTCACCCCGCGCATCTTCCATCACCTCCGCCGCATCGAGCGCGGCGCCGGCGGCGAGCTGCAGCTCACCGACGCGATCCAGGCCTTGCTGCACGAGCAGCAGGTGCTTGCCTATCGCTTCGACGGCACCCGCTACGACTGCGGCTCCAAGGTCGGCTATCTCAAGGCGACGGTGGAATACGCCTTCAAACACCCCGAGGTGGCGGAGGAGTTCAGCGCCTACCTCAAACAGCGCCTGTGTCCGCCGGAATAGTCCCGCCGTAGACCCAGGCGTTGAGCAGCCGCCGGGCGTACCGCGCCACCTCGCCCGCCGTCAGGCCGACCGGCCCGACGCCGTCCGCCACGGCGGCGTCCGCCGCCGCACCGTGCAGATAGACACCCAGGACCGCGGCCTGCTCCAGGGGCAGGCCCTGGGCGGCGAGTGCGGCGATCACGCCGGCCAGCACGTCCCCCATGCCCGGCGCGGCCATGCCGGGATTGCCCGTCGGGTTGCGCCAGATCCGCCCGCCGGGACCCAGGATCAGGCTGCCCGCCCCTTTCAGCACCACGGTACAGCCATAGCGCGCAACCAGGGCACGCACGCTGCCGGGACGATCGGCCTGGATGGCGCGGCTGCTCGAACCCAGGAGCCGACCGGCTTCACCGGGGTGCGGTGTCAGCAGGCTGGGCTGGGTGCGTTCGCGCAGTGCGGCCTGCAAGGCCGGTGTCGCCGCCAGCAGGTTGAGACCATCGGCATCGATAAGCAGGGGCAGGGGTGTCTGCAGCGCTTCATACAACAGCCGGACGGCACGCTCCGACCGGCCCAGACCCGGGCCGACCACCAGACAGGCCGGTGCTGACAGGCTCAACAGCGTCTCCGGCGCCGGGAGCATCAGCTCCGGCTGCACCAGGTCCACGGCGATGCATTCGTCCAGCAGGCCCACATAGACCCGGCCGGCACCCAGGTGCAGGGCGGCCCGCCCCGCCAGCAGGGCAGCCCCGACCATCCCCGCCGCACCACCGATGACGCCCACGTTGCCGAAATCGCCTTTGTGGCTGTCTTTGGCTCTCGGCGCGAGCCAACCCTGGCACACCTCGCGTGTGATGGTCTGCAGCGCTTCCGCCGCCTGCGCCTGCATCCTGGCTCCTGAGTGGAAAAAAATCCTGATCGTTCTATAAATCTAGTACATCCCTTGAGAGGAGGATGTGACGATGAAAGCACCTCTGACCCCAACGGGCGCGCCTGTGCTCTCCTGTGATCTCGATGATCATTGCGTGCATGTCGATTGCGAGACCGACCTGCCGGAACTGCCGGACTCGCTGGCGGACAACCCGGAGGCACCCGACTACGTGGCACATTACTGCGGCCTCGACTATCTGGCCAAGCGCTCGGGCACCAGGCAGGCCGAGGAGACGCCAGAAGAGCGCGGCTGATTTGAGCCCTGCCCTCGGATAGGATCGCTCCAACCGAGCCAGCGGTACACGTCTGCGCGCCTTTGTGCCACCCAGCGGCCTGGCCCCTCCAGACTGGGGGGTGGGTTGCGCGCATCAAGAATCGGTTGCGCCTGCCGATAAACCGGGCATCGATCTTGCCCGGTTGGGGCTGGCGTGCGCCGCTTATTGCCTTGTCTGCTATACCTCGTCCTGACCGCGGCCGCCGCGGAGGTCGACATCCTGCCGGACGAGCGCACCATCGCCTGGGTGGCCGAGCGCCACGGCGCCGCGGCGGCAGGCAGGCTGCGCCAGTGGCGCGAACTGGTCCGGCAGATCCACGGCCTGCACGAGGAGCGGCGGGTCGAGCTGGTCAACCGCTTCTTCAACCGCATCCCCAGCCGCACCGATCTGGCGCACTGGGGGCGCGATGACTACTGGGCCACGCCGCTGGAGATGCTGGCCACGAACGGTGGTGACTGCGAGGACTTCGCCCTGGCCAAGTATTTCACCCTGCGCGCGGCGGGGGTGCCGAACGAACGCCTGCGCGTGACCTACGTGCGCGCCTGGATCGCACGGGAAAAGCGGGTGGAATCGCACATGGTCCTGGCCTATTATCCCTTCCCGGATGCCGAGCCATTGATTTTGGACAATCTGGTCGCCGAGGTGCGGCCGGCCAGCGAGCGCACCGACCTGACGCCGACCATGGGCTTCAACGCCGAGGGCCTGTGGTCCGCCAAGCAGCGCGGACAATCGGGCCGGCTGGGGGAGGTCACCCGCATCGGCCACTGGAACGACCTGCAGCAGCGGCTGCGCGAACAACGCTCGGGGATGTTGAGATGAGTGCCTACAGCCTCAAAACCCTACTGGTCTCCCTGTTGGCCGCGGCCTTCACGCTCCATGCCGCCGTGCTGTTCACGGCCAATCTGCTGCACACCCGCGAATTCCTCGCGCGCCAGCTCGGCACGCATGCCCAGGACACCGCCACCACCCTGGCCCTGCAGCTCGCCCCGGCCCTCCGGGCCAAGGACCAGGCCGCCGTCACCAACACCCTCGACGCCCTGTTCGACAGCGGCTATTACCGGCGCATCGCGCTGACCACCCCGGGCGGGGAGGTGATCCTGGTGCGGGAGAGCCCGCTGCGCGTCGAAGGGGTGCCGGCGTGGCTGGTCCGCCTCCTCCCCCTCGACACCCCGGTCGGCACGGCCGAGTCACTGGCCGGCTGGCAGCGCGCCGCCGTCATCCAGGTGGTCAGTCACCCCGGCTATGCCTACCGCCAGCTCTGGCAGAGCATACGGGCGATCGGTCTGTGGACCCTGGTCCTGGGCACGGCCGCCGCCCTGCTGGTCATCTGGCTCATGCGCCGCGCCCTGCGGCCCCTCAGCGATCTGGAGCGCATGGCCCTCAACGTGGCCGAAGGCCGTTTCGAACAGCTGCCGGATCTACACCCGGTGCGTGAACTCAGCGCCATCAGCCAGGCCATGAACCGTATGTCCACCTCGGTCGAGCGCATGCTGGACGAACAGCGCCAACTGGTCGAGCGGCTGCAGCAGGAGCTCTATCACGACGAAGCGACCGGCCTGTTCAACCGCACCTACCTGCTCGCCGCCACTGACGCCGCCCTGAGCGAGCCGGGGCAGACGGTGGGGCTCGCCATCCTGCGCTTGAGCGGCCTGGCCGAGCTCAATGCGCAGCGCGGCCGGGCGCTGGGCGACCAGCTGGTGCGGGCGGCCGCCAGCGTGACCGGCGTCCTGGCGGCGGAGTTCTCCGGCACGGCCGGGCGTCTCGATGGCGGCCAGTTCGCCATCCTGCTCGACCAGACCCATGAGACGACCCTGGCCGAGCTGGCGCAGCGACTCGGCGAGGCGGGCGCCCAGGTCCTCGACGAGCTGCAGATCGGTCCCATTTGTCACGCCCACGTCGGCGCCGCCCTGGCCACCGGCGCACGGCGCGCGGTCCTCTTCGCCAATGCCGATGCCGCCCTGCGCGACGCCCGCCTCGGCCCCTCGGGCAGCCATCGTCTCGCCGCAGGCATACTCCCCAGTGCCTCCGACACACGCCAGGCCCTGCTGCAGGCGATCCAACAGCATGCCCTGCAGATCGAGTGGCAACCCGTCCTGCGCTGCAAGGACCAGACCCTGGACCACTTCGAGGCCTATGCCCGCATCCAGACCCCACAGGGCGAGCTGCTGCCGGCCGGTGCCTTCGTCTATCTGGCCGAGGAGGCCGGCCTCGCGGCCACCCTGGACGAGCTGGTCGTGACGCACGCCTGGATAGCCCTGGACGGCAAGCAGACGCCCGGTGCCGTGAACCTTTCCGCCACCAGCCTGGTCAGCCCGGGCTTCCTCGACTGGCTCATCCAGCTGGTGCACACCCCCGCGCAACTGCGCCTGGAGCTGAGTCTGAGCGCCCTGCTCGCCACGCCCGGCGCACTTGGGGCCGTGCAACGGCTCAAGGCGGCGGGCTTCCCCATCGTCCTCGACCGCTTCGTGCCCCAGCTCGACACCCTGCCCAGGCTGCGCGAGCTGCGCCCGCACGGCGTCAAGGTCGAGGGCGCCCTGTGCCGACAGGCGCGCGAGGAGACCGGCACCCGCGCCCTGCTCACCACCCTCTGCGTCCACGCCCGTGAACTGGGCATCGCCATCGGCGCCACCGGCGTCGAGCGCGAGGACCAGCGCGATACCCTGTGCGAGCTGGGCTTCGACGGCGTGCAGGGCCGCCTCTACGGCCAACGCGAACTGACCTGAGCGCCGGCCCAGGCTCGTCAGGACCAGGCCGCGCTGTCACCTTTTTATTACTTGGCGTGAATACGACTATGGTCTAAGTGCTGTAGAACACCAGGCCCCGCCACGCCTCTTCGTCGCCCCTCGCTCGCCCTTACCATACCCCTGCCCCACGCTATCCACGGCGAACGCGTTTAGCCTCGGCATGGCCGCCGGGGATGTGTGCCAGACCACGGCCGTGCTACGGGCCACACCGGACGCCGGCCGGGGTGCCTCGTCGACTTGTCACAGCATATGGATCTGGGTATCCGCTGGGTGTAGATACCTTCTGTGTGATGACCGCCTAACCGATTGAGTCCGTAAACTGCTGTAAATCGGGTGTGGAGGTAGCCACCGCTTCGAATCGGTAAATTGACGGTGTCGAATCGTTGATCAACCGATAGGAGGAAGCGATGGCTGGGATTGATGTTAGCGTA
>JAKADY010000031.1 GCA_021826065.1 Pseudomonadota bacterium | reverse complement strand
CAGTTGCCCACCCCCAGCCGTCCAGCCCAGCCGTCGCAGGGCACACCCAAGGTCGAGCCGCCCGCCCCCAGCGTCGTCACACCCACGACGGCCCCGGCGACCCCGGCGCCGGCCGTCGCCCCCCCCAGCGTGACCCCTCCGGCCAGCCCACCGACGGCCACGCCGCAACCCACCCCATCCCCCCCGCCCCCGGCGGCGGTCGCCCCACCGGTGATCCCGCCCCAGGCCAGGCCCGCCAGCTTCCGCGACCTGCCCAACTGGCAGCGCGACGACCTCGCCCAGGCCTGGCCGGCGCTGCTGCAGTCCTGCCGCGCCCTGCGCAACCAGCCCGCCTGGGCCGGCGTCTGCCAGGCCGCCGCGCAGATGCCAGCCCCCGACGCCAGCGCCGCGCGCGCCTTCTTCGAGCGCCACTTCACCCCCTACCAGGTCTTCCAGGCCGACGGCAGCCCCGAGGGGCTGGTCACCGGCTACTACGAGCCGCTGCTGCGCGGCAGCCGCACCCCATCCGAGCGCTACCGCTACCCCCTCTATGCCCCGCCCGAGGATCTGCTGGTCATCGACCTCTCCACGCTCTACCCCGAGCTGCGCAACCTGCGCCTGCGCGGCCGTCTCGACGGCCGGCGCGTCGTGCCCTACTACAACCGGGCCGAGATCGACAACGGCCAGGCCCCGGTGCGCGGCCGCGAGCTGCTCTGGGTGGACGACCCGGTGGAGCTGTTCTTCCTGCAGGTGCAGGGCTCGGGACGCGTGCAGCTCGACACCGGCGAGACCGTGCGCATCGGCTACGCCGACCAGAACGGCCACCCCTACCGCTCCATTGGCCGCTGGCTGGTGGACAATGGGGAACTGCCATTGGAGCGCGCCTCCATGCAGGGCATCAAGGACTGGGTGCGGCGCAACCCGCAGCGCCTGAGCGAGCTGCTCAACGTCAACCCCAGCTACGTCTTCTTCCGCGAACTGCCCAACGACCTGCCCGGCCCGCTGGGGGCGCTCGGGGTCCCGCTCACCGCCGAACGCAGCATCGCCATCGACCCCACCGCCATCCCCCTCGGCGCCCCGGTCTGGCTCGCCACCACCCGCCCCAACTCGCCGGTACCCCTGGAGCGCCTCATGCTCGCCCAGGACACCGGCGGCGCCATCCGCGGCCCGGTGCGGGCCGACTTCTTCTGGGGCTACGGTGACGAGGCCGGCCAACTGGCCGGCGCCATGAAACAACGCGGCCGCATGTGGGTCCTGCTGCCGCGCGACTATCCCCTCGCCCGCGACAGCCGCAACGGCCCGCTCGCTCAGGCCGGGGCGAACTGACCTGCCTCTCGTCGGCTCTAGACGGCCATTCATCTGGGTAGTACACACGTACCATCCACTCACGCGGCTAACGGCCGTTACTTAAGCGTAGTCGCGATCAATCCCTGATCGGGATCAAGGGCAAACCTGCCGAAAGGCGGGGGCGCAAAGCTACGGGCCTACAGCGCTGAGCCAGGGTGGCCGAGCCGCATCCACGATCCGTGCATGCAGGTCTGCCGGTGTCCTTGAACCGACCACCAGGGTTGGCTTCAGTGGAACCCAATCGAGGCGGCCATGCAGCATGTTCGTCACACGTCAATGCGCGTCCGACCGTTACCCCACCGGGGCTCACCGGAGGCCGGCTTCAGCCTGATCGAGGTCCTGGTGACCTTGGTCGTGCTCGCACTCGGATTGCTGGGCTTGGCAGCCGTCCAGGCCAACGGACTCAAGTACAACAACAACGCCCATCTGCGGTCCCTCGCCGCCATGCTGGCAAACGACATGATCGACCGCATGCGCGCGAATCCCACTGCCGCGGACGCCTATGACCTCGACATGGACGACGAGGCCCCTGAGACCCCGGCGAGCCGCCGCGACGTGGACATTGCCGAGTGGCTCTTGAAGGTATCGAACCTACTACCCGGTGGTGACGGTGCAATTGACGTCGACACTGGTGTCGTCACCATCACTGTACAGTGGGTGGAGCGCAGCGGCGATCCGGCCGCCGCGAATGGCGAGACCCATCAAATGCAAGTCTCCACAAGGCTGTGATGCAAAGACGCCCTCACATCAATTCACACGGTGGGCAGACCGGCCTGACGCTGA
Organism: Pseudomonadota bacterium; assembly: GCA_021826065.1. GTDB lineage: Bacteria > Pseudomonadota > Gammaproteobacteria > Burkholderiales > Thiobacillaceae > JANWZL01. The sequence continues at coordinate 34,949 of JAKADY010000031.1, read as the reverse complement.
TCGAACTGCTGATCGCCATCGCCGTAGGTCTCGTGCTCATCGCTGGCCTGCTGGGCGTACTCGTGTTCTCCGGTCAGACAGACCGTCTGATGGGCGAATCTGCCCGTATGCAGGAGAATGCACGTTTCGCGCTCGACGCGATCGGGCGGGAACTGCGCATGGCCGGCTTTCGGAGCGACATCACCACCCCTGTCGCGAGCATCTTCCCAGCCGATTCGAAATTTCCCGCCGCTGGCCAGATCATCAACGGTACCAACAATTCCATCTCGTTGCGCTACCAGGGTAGCCCCGATGGTACGGTACGTGACTGTCTGGGTAACCCTGTGCCGGCGGGGACGACCGTGACCATCGATTTCTCGGTCGTGGATCAAGAGCTGATCTGTCAGTCCAGCCTCGGGGGAAGTACCGCCCTGGTTGACCGGGTGGGTGAGCTCCGGGTCCGCTATGGAATGAACGGCAGCGCTGGTTATGCCGATGCGACAGCCGTCACCAACTGGGCCGCCGTCACGAGCCTCAACGTCGAGCTGCTGTTCGTGTCGGAGCGAGATGGCGTCACGACGGGTCAGCAGGCTTACACCATCGGCGGCGTGACCCATACCCCCACCGATCGCCGCCTGCGCCGAGTCTACGGTGCCGTTGTAACGCTGAGAAACCACCCGTGAAGCACATGGACACACCCCTCTGCCTCAATTCGCAAACCGGCAGCACCCTCATCATCAGCCTGGTCGTTCTATCGATCTTAAGCCTCATCGTTCTATCAGGGGTTGCCACGGGGACCCTGCAGGAGCGCATGGCCGGGAACTATCGCGATCGCAGTGTTGCATTCCAGGCCGCTGAAGCGGCCCTGCGCATCGCAGAGGGCGAGATCAACGGCGGAACCGCGCCGTTCGAGCCCTTCGAGGAGGGGCAGTTCACTGCAGGATGCCATGGCGGCCTGTGCCGGTCACAGCCCGCAGCCCCGAAATGGTCGGCCATGAGCGACGCAGACTGGGCCGACAACACCAAGACACGCACAGTTACCGATGTGAGTATTTTGGCTGGGGTCGCCCAAGTACCCCGCTATGTGATCGAGTACCAGGGCACGACACAACCCATCCAACCCAACGGCCCCTGCGAGGTCCTCTTCCTTGTCACCGCCCGCGCCTCCGGCGCGCGCGGCGATACGGTCGTGCTGTTGCAAACCCAACACCGCCATCGTGCCGGTCTCTGCCAACCCACGGTCTAGCCATCACCCGGAGGATCGACCATGACGCCCAACCGACGCCTGCTCATGCTCCTGAGCTTGTGCCTGATCCCAACGGCCCACAGCGCCCCCAGTTTCGTGCCGAACGATCAACCGCGTGGCTGGCTTGGGACCCCGGCAATGACCAGCTATGTCATCAAATCGGGCAAAGCGGTCTTGTTCCGGAGCAATTACGACCTCAAAGACTGGTCTGGCGACGTCATCGCCAGCTATGTCGACAGCAGCGCCGAGATCGGCGGCGACTCGCCTTGGGGTACGAACACAGCCACCAAGTTGATCGACGCACAGCATTACGACAGCGGGCGCAAGATCGTCACTCTCAAGAGCGATGGCAGCAAGATCGCATTTCGCTGGGGCAATCTGAGCACCACGCAACAAACTGCCCTGGGCAATGCCACCAACGGCCCCAAGATCCTCGACTTCATCCGTGGCGACCGCAGCAACGAAGCACCCAACGGGCTCAATCTACGTACGCGCAAGAGCGTGCTCGGCGACATCATCCACTCCCCCCTCGTGTATTGGCGCTACAACGCCAGCACCGGCCGCCTGTTCTTCGGTGGCAACGACGGTATGGTGCACGTTCTAGACACAGCCACCGGGCAGGAGGTGTTCGCCTACATTCCCTCCATGCTGATCAGCAACCTGAACAAGCTGGCGGCCAATCCTTACCAACATACCTACTTCGTCGACGGCGGTATGAGTATCGCCCAGGTGTCCAGTGTGGGTGGGAGCAAAATCATACTCGTCGGCGCACTCGGCGCGGGCGGCCGGGGGCTCTATGCACTGGACATGACCGATCCCTCAGCCGCCGACGAGGCCGCTGCAGCCGCGAAGATCATGTGGGAGATACAACCGAGCACCACAGGCTACGCCAACCTGGGTTACACCTATGGCACTCCTCGCATCGCGCGCCTCAAAAACGGTACCGCCGTGGTGATCGCCGGCAACGGTTACATGAACGAAGGCGACGGCAAGGCCTCGCTGTTCATAATCAACATTGAGACCGGAGCCCTGATCCGGGAGATCAGCACGGGAGTCAATGGCAGCGGTGGGCCCAACGGCCTGTCCACGCCCACCCTGGTGGATGTCGATAACGATGGCCGGGTGGACCACGCCTATGCTGGCGATCTCGATGGCACCCTCTGGAAGTTCGACCTCAACCATGAGGATCCTGCGAATTTCCAGGTGACCAGCCTGCACACGACCTCGCCCGCTCAGGCCATCACCGTTGCACCGGTCGTACGCCGACACCCGCTCGGTGGTTACATGGTCATGTTCGCAACTGGGCGCACGCTCTCATCCGCGGACTTGAGCGACAACTCCATCCACTACGTCTACGGCATCTGGGATGGCGCAGGGTCCAGCAACACCACCCTGGTGGACCAGTCGTTCACGGAAACCACATTCGGCAGCCTACGGGTTCGCTATCTAACGGCCCACAAACCCGACTGGTCCACGCACAAGGGTTGGAGAACCGCACTGCCCGCCGGCGAGCGGGTGTTAGGCGAATTCCCATTCTATAACAACGGCCGCTATTATTTTGCCAGCACCAATCCGACGGTGACCAATGCCTCACCCCCTCACGGTGCGACCTGGCTCAACGAACTGGACTATTTGTCTGGCGGCGAGAGCCCGAGCCTCATATTCGAATTAACCGGGGATGGTGTCATTAACGACGCTGACAAGGTGAACGGCCATGTGGTTGTCAGCAAATACCTGGGCGCGGGCATCATCTCCCAGCCCGTCCTGATCGACACCGCCACTTTTAGTAATACCGTGTTCAATTCCCACCCGAATGCGCTCATAGAAGTCAACGACCCCAATGACCCAGGCGTGTCCGGCGGCCACTTCGATTTCGACATTTACTACGGCAACATCACGACTGCGCCGACCTCAACGGGTGTTTGCCAAACGCGGAATAACGTCACCTGCAAAAAGAGTAGCGAGATGAACAGCCAGCTCGGGACTTTGTCGAGCTATTGCTCCACTGCCAATGGCTTTAGCACTGGCTACGGTTATTTCAGCAGCTATACCTCGGGCGCATCATGCGGCAAGAAGGACGAGTTTCAGCAAAACATCACCTGTTGCCAATACACTACGACTCCCACTGTCAGTGCGTATGCCAAAAAGAAGCACGTGCACGAGTATGACGACAAATATGATGTGACGGGTGTCAACATGCTCAATGCCAGTGAGCCGGCCTTCAATTTGTCCAACGCCATCCCAGATCAAAATCTACAGTTCAAGATTCTGGTCATGAATCAATACCTGAATCCCGCTGCCACACTCATGATCGGGCCAGGCAGCAGCTTCACCAGTGTGAAGGACTATCAGGGTCTTGCCAGTCAGACCGACGCGGCCGCCCTGCTCGCGGGCCTGCCCATCTACAGCCGGGCGAACATCGGTACGATGGTGTTCAACCTGCCGCTCGACGCCTTCAAGTCCAAGGATTGGTGGGGTGATGGTGGCACACCCCGAGCAGGCCTGATCCCCACCCAGACCGGTTGTGTTAACAAGGTCAATGCCGATGGTTCGCCAAGCAAAGGCTCCAAGGCGGGACCCAATGGTGAGCGCTACAACGGGGCGCTCACCCTGCAGCTGATCCGTCACGACACGCCTGCCTCAGCCTTGGAATTGAACTATCCCGATGGGGGGCCGAAATACGGCTGGCGTGTGAAACAGTCGCAATTCACGACTTACGTGTTGGCCGAGTACACCGTTTTCTGGCACCACGATAACAAAAAATGCTACGGCGACAGCGGCTGGGTGCCCAACCCACCCGAGGACACGAGCCCGCCAGGCACTAAACTAACACCTGCCGCCGGCTCGGAGGACCCCAAGTTCGGGACTTTCGTAGCAGGGGCCAGTGTGGTGTCCATAACGACCACGACCAGCGGCAATACCACCACCACGGAGATCAGATACAGTGATGGCAAAACCTACACGCGGATGGAAACCCAAAATCCCGACGGGACACGGACCATCACCCAGATATTGCCTGATGGCACGACAATCACAACCATTGTGCCAGCCGCCAACGGCAATGTGATCTTCGGCGGCGAGGAATCGGCCTTGGCCGGTGGCCGTGTCACCTGGCGTGAGCTCCTCCGCTGAGGCCCTCAGTTCAGTTCGAACTGGACGCGATATTTACCTACATAACGCACCGGCCGCCCCCCGCGGGCGGCCGGCTGGAAGCGGGCCTGGCCGTAGGCGGCGATGACGGCGGCATCGAACACCCCCGGCGGCTTGCTCTCCAGGACCTCCACTTCGCGCACCTCGCCCGCCTCGTCGATGTGCAGGGCGACCACCACGCTGCCCTCGATGCCGCGGCGACGGGCCTCCTCGGGATACGCGGGCAGGATCTCGCCCAGGGGCTCCGGCCGCCGCTCCACCTCGCGCGCGGTGTACCAGCGGGTGTCGGCGAGCAAGGGTACCTCGGGCAGCGGCAGGGTAGGCGCCTCATCCCGCTCGGCCGCGGCCGTTGTCGCAGTCTCTTTGATAGGTTCGCTGGATGACGCTGGACTGATGGCGGTATCCGGTTGCGCGGCCAAGGCCGGCGGGGCTGATACGGCTGGTTGCACTGCCGGGGGCGGTACCACCTCCGGAGACGGCTGTTCAGCCGCAGGGTCGGTTAGCAACGCCTCATCCACTTCTGTAGCCTGTGTCTCGGCCCGCACGGGCACCAGGCGGGCCTGGATCACCACCTCACTGGGCCCCGACCAGCGGGCCGGTTGGATGAGCACCAACAGCATCAGGTGCAGCAGGGCCGAGATGGCCAGCGCTTGGTAAAAGCGTGGACTTCCATCCCCGCCCTGCGCGGGTGTCGGCTCTGCCTCAGTCATCGGATGGTACGAATGCGCATGTCATTACGACCCACTCTCGCCTATCCTAGCGGTTTGTCGAGCAGTTCAGGAGTCGTTGTCCATGAAACCCATCGCCTTTTTTGTCCTTTTGGCCGCATTACTGCTCATGAACGCCCAAGCGGTCGAAGTCCGCCAGGTCGAGCTGCGCACCGCCGAGGCCGACATCCCGCTGTACATCGCCAGGCCGGACGGGCCGGGGCCCTTCCCGCCGGTGCTGTTCATCCATGCCAAGCGCGGCATCGACGAGGCGGAGCAGCGGCACATCCGCGAGCTGGCCGAACAGGGGTATCTGGTGGTGATGCCGGACTGGCAGAGCGGGCGCATGATCGAACGCTGGCCCTCCGAGCACAACCCGGCCACCGAGAAGGACGTCGAGGCGGCGATGGACTATCTGCGCGCACTGCCCGAGGCGTGCAAGATCCCCGTCGGCATCGTCGGCCAGTCGCGCGGACCCTATTACGCCATACGCCTGGCCGCCAAACGCGGGCCGGACATCGCCGCCATCGTCAGCTACTACGGCCACATGCAAAACCCCAATGCGCCGGAGCCGGATCAACTCTTCCGCGTGGCGCCGGAGATCATGCAACTGACCACCCCCATGCTGTTCCTGATCGGTGAGCAGGACTTCGAGCTGCGGCGCATGGTCGGTGGGCGCGCCTTCTACGCCCTGTGGGAGCGCGGCGTGCCGGTGGAATACCAGGTCTACCCCTTCGCCCGCCGCGCCTTCGATTTCCGCGCCGACCAGGGCCCCGAGGAGCGAATCGCCACCCGCCATGCCCGGCAGAGGGCCGACCAGTGGCTCAAGCGCTGGATGCGGCTGGATGCACAGGGGCGCTGTCCCTGAGCTGATGCCTCGCCACCGCGCAAACGCCTATGTAGGAGCGGCGAAAGCCGCGAGCAGGAGACTCCACGGCCGTGTGCTGTGGTCGCGACTGACGTCGCTCCTACCGGTGGGGCTGCTGGTCTGGGGCTGCATGGCCTGGGCGCAGGCGGTCGCCCCGACGGTCAGGCTCACGGCCGGCGGTCACGCCCTCACCGCCGAGCTCGCGCGCACGCCCAACGAACGCATGCGCGGGCTCATGCACCGCCGTATGCTACCGCCCGACCATGGCATGCTGTTCGTCTTCGAGGCGCCGGAGCGCATCTGCATGTGGATGAGGGATACGCCGCTGCCGCTGTCCGTGGCCTTCGTGGATGCGCGCGGTGACATCCTCAACATCGCCAACATGCAGCCGCTCACTCTCGAGCCGCATTGCGCCGCGGGCGACGCCCTGTACGCCCTGGAGATGGCGCAGGGCTGGTTCGCCGAGCGGGGGGTGCGCGCGGGTAGCCGCATCCAGGGGCTGGAGCGGCTGCAGCGGCAACCCTGAGCTAGCGCCGGCGTGCCGGCTCGGCGGCGGCGAGCATGGCCTCGATGCGCTCGGCCTCGGCATAGCCGGGCAGGCGGCGGCCGTCGGCGAAGATGAGGGCCGGCGTGCCGTCGATGCGCAGGCGCTGGCCCAGGGCGAGGTTCTTGTCCACGGGGTTGTCACAATCGGTCTTACCACCCTCGGGCAGGCGGTTGTTGAGCATCATGTCGCGCCAGGCGGCGGCGCGGTCGCGGCTGCACCACACCAGCTTGCTCTTGCGCCCGGCGTCGGGGTGCATGGGCAGGGGATAGGGGAACATGTAGAGGGTGACGTCCTTGAGCTTGACCAGCTCCTGCTCGACCTTGCGGCAATAGGGACAGTCCGGGTCGGAGAAGACCGCCAGCCGTCGCTGGCCGTTGCCCTGGACGATCTTGATGGCCTGGTTGAGCGGCAGGCTGTCGAATTTGATGGCGGTGAGCTGATCCATGCGCTCGCCGGTGAGATTGCGCCGGTTCTTCACGTCCAGCAGCTCGCCGACGACGAGGTATTCGCCCTTGGCGCTGGCATAGACCACGGTGGGTCCGCGCGGGCCGTCGACCACCACCTCGAACAGGCCGGGCAGCGGCGAGCGGCTGACGCTCACCACCTTCGCCTCCGGCGCGAGCAACTGCACGGCCTGACGGATCTCCTTGTCGCTGGCCAGCGCGGGCAGGGCGATGAGGCCGGCGATGCACAGGGGTAACCACGATTTCATCAATTTTCCTTTCAGTCTGGGATGCGGTGCGACGCGGTGGGCTAGAGCACGGCGTGGCGGATCAGGGCCTGCTTGAGCCAGCCCTGCGCGTCGGTGAGGTCCAGGCCCCGGTTGCGCAGCCAGGCCAGCACTGCTGCGTCGTTGTTGAACAGCTTCTTGAGCCCGCCGGTGGTGAACTGCATGGTGCCCACGTCCTCCACCCGGCGCAGGGCATAGGCTTGGAGGCGGCGAGGCTCACCGGGGTTCCCGCCGCTGGCGAGCATGGCGGCGAGCAGCCGCGCGTCGCGAAAGCCCAGGTTCACCCCCTGCCCGGCCAGGGGGTGGACCGTGTGGGCGGCGTCGCCGATCAGGACGAGGCCCGGCCGCACCCACTCACGCGCGCGCCGGCGTTTAAGCGGGAAGGCGGCGGCCGGGGTGATGAGGCTGAGTCGCCCCAGTGCGTGTCCGCCCGCGGCCGCCACCGCCTCGGCCAATTCCGCAGGCGACCACGCGAGTCGCTCCGGCACGTCAGCGTTGCGGCTCGACCAGACGATGGAGATGCGCCGGCCGGGCAGCGGCAGCCAGGCGAGCACACCGTCACGGCGGAACCACTGGTAGGCGATGCCGCGATGTGGCCGCTCGCATTCGAAGTTGGCCACCACGCCGGACTGGTCGTAGTCCTCCTCGGTGAGGGCGATGCCGGCCTGGCGCCGCAGCCAGGAATGCGCCCCGTCGGCGCCGACCAGCAGCCGGGCGGCGAGGCGACGGCCGTCGGCGAGCAGCAGGCGGTGATCCGCCTCGCCCCAGGCCACGGCCTCGGCCTGACCGTGGATGAGGGTCACGCCGGCGGCCCCCGCCGCCCGCAACAGGGTGTATTGCAGCCGGCCATTCTCGGCGATCCAAGCGAGCTCGGGCAGCCCGGCGTCGAGTGCGTCCAGGGTGAGGCGGCCGCCGGCATCGCCATGAATGCGCATCTGCCGCACGGGCTCGGCACGCAGCGGCGGCCCCCAGGCCCCGAGATCCTGCAGCCAGGCGACATTACCGGGGCTAAAGGCATAGATGCGCGTATCCCAGCTATCGGTGGGCGGGGCCGGCGGTTGCGGCTCCAGCACCGCCACCCGGTGCGGCGTGCGTGCGAGCGCCAGGGCCAGGGTGGTGCCGGTCAGGCCGCCGCCGACCACCACGACGTCGAAGTCCATCGCCGCCTCACCCCTCACGCCTCACCCCTCACCAAGCTTGGGCCCCGAACATCATCTTGCGTGCGAACAGCCGCTTGGCCGGGGCGAGGGCATCGAGCAAGGTCAGCGCTACGCCCCGCGCCTGAGTCAGCAACGTCCAGTCGTTGCTAAAGAGCTCCACCAGCAGGTCGGTCATGGCGATGCCGCCACCCACGTCCCAGCGCCGGCGCGCCTGATGGTTGGCGACGAATGCGGCACTTCCGAGGTCTTCCCGTGCGGTATCGGCGATGGCCTCGGCCAGCTTCCAGACATCGCGCAGCCCCAGGTTGAAGCCCTGGCCGGCCACGGGGTGCAGGGTCTGGGCGGCATTCCCCACCCGCACCACGCCGGGGCGCGGGGATGGCGCCGCCGCGAGGCGCAGGGGAAAGGCCGCGCGCGGCCCCGCGGTGAGGAAGCGCCCCTGCCGCTCGCCGAAGGCGGCCTGCAGCGCCGCGAGAAAGGCCGCCTCATCCCAGGCGAGCCGCGTGGCCACCTGGTCGCCCGGGGTGGTCCACACCAGGGCATAAGCGTCGTGCAACGGCAGCAGGGCGATGGGTCCTTCCGGCGTGAAGCGCTCATAGGCCACGTGCGCGTGCGGCCGGCTCGTGCGCACGCTGCAGACGACGGCGCTGGCGCCGTAGTCCTTGCGCGCACCGGCGGCGGGCAGGCTCTGCCCGCCCTCGGCTAGGACGATCAGACGCGCAGTCAGTGCCCTGGCCTGACCTGCCTGTGCGTAGGTGACCAGACCGCAGCCGGCGGCGGGCGCCACGGCGTTGACCCGTGTGCCGGTCAACACATGGGCGCCGCTCTGCGGCAGGGTCTGCGCCAGCGCGCGGTAGAGGTCACCGTATTCGACGGTGTAGCCAAGGGCGGGCACACCGGCCTCCTGCGCGGTAAGCCGTGTCTGGCCGAAGCCGCCGCGCTGCGAGACGTGTATGGTCTGAATCGGCGTGACGCGGTCGGCCAGCGCCGGCCACACCCCAAGCCGTTCGAGGATCAGGCGCGAGCCCTGGGACAAGGCGATGGCGCGCGGGTCGCGGCTGTCGAGCACGTCCCTCGCCTCCAGCAGGGCGAACGAACGGCCGCTGTCGGCAAGCGCCAGGGCCAGGGCGCAGCCGATGGGGCCGCCGCCGACGATGGCAATATCAACGTGTTCAGGGTTGCTGCTCATCAGCCCTCCCGCTTACCCCGCCCCCTGTCGGCGGCTGGCGGTGATGCGCGGCCGGTCGCACCTACCGCCTGGCGGCGGCAGGCACTGCTCCCTGCGCACACCGCCCCAACGATGGCAATATCAACGTGTTCAGGGACGAGGCTCATCGAGCCCTCCGCTTGCCGTGGCCCATGTCGGCGGCTGGCGGCGATGCGCGGCCCTCGCGCATCCACGCCTCGATCTCGTCGACCGCCTTGGGGGCGTCCAGGGTCAGGACCTCGCAGCCCGTGTCGGTCACCAGGACGTCGTCCTCGATACGGATGCCGATGCCGCGGTAGGGTTTGGGCACGCGCTCGTCATCGGCGCGCAGGTAGAGACCAGGCTCGACGGTGCAGGTCATGCCGGGCTCGAGCGGCCGCCACTGGCCCGCGAGCTTGTATTCGCCGGCATCGTGCACGTCCATGCCCAGCCAGTGGCCGGTGCGGTGCATGTAGAAGGGCTTGTAGGCCTCGGTCTCGATCAGGCCATCGAGGTCACCCTTGAGGATCTTCAGGTCCTTGAGCCCTTGGGTGAGCACGCGCACCGCCGCCTCGTGCGGGGCATGCCATGAGCTACCGGGGCGCACCGCGGCGATGGCCGCCGCCTGCGCCGCCAGGACGATCTCGTAGACCGCGCGCTGGGCGGCGCTGAAGCGGCCGTTGACCGGGAAGGTGCGGGTGATGTCGGCGGCGTAGCCGGCATACTCCGCGCCGGCGTCGATGAGCAGCAGGTCGCCGTCCTTCAGCGGCTGGTCGTTGCTGATGTAGTGCAGCACGCAGGCGTTGGCGCCACCGGCGACGATGGGGGTGTAGGCAGGGGCGGCGGCACCCTGGCGGCGGAATTCGTAGATGAGCTCGGCCTCGATCTCGTACTCGTGTCGTCCCGGCGCGGCGGCGCGCATGGCACGCCGGTGCGCGACGGCGGAGATCTCAGCGGCGCGGCGCATGTGGGCGAGCTCGAGCGCGTCCTTGATCAGGCGCATCTCATCGAGCAGAGTGCGCGCCTCGATCAACCGCTCGGGCGCACGCACGCCGCTGCGCGTCTTCGCCCGCACGGCATTCAACCAGCCGAGCACGCGCGTGTCCCAGGCGGTATCACGGCCGAGGATGGTGTGTACCGCCGGCTGGTCGGCCAGATAGCGAGGCATGCGTTTGTCGAGCTGGGCGATGGGGTAGGCGGCATCGAAGCCGAAGACCTCGGCCGCCGCCTTGGGGCCGTAGCGGTGGCCATCCCAGGTCTCGCGCTCGGGGTCCTTCTCCCGGCAGAACAGGACCTGCCGCGGCCGCCGCCCGGCCAGCAACACCACCACCGCCTCGGGCTCGGGGAAGCCGGTGAGCCAATGGAAATAGCTGTCGTGGCGGTAGGGGTAGTGGGTGTCGCGGTTGCGCGTCACCTCGGGCGCCTGAGGGATCACCATCACCCCCTCGCCCATGGCATGCATGACCTGCCGGCGGCGCTCCGGGTAAGGAGTGGGATCAGGCATGGGCAGGGTCCCTACGCAAGGTCTCGTCCAGGCTTCGCAGACGTTCGGGCGTCCCGATGTCCATCCAGAGACCACGATGATGTTCGCCCGTCACCCGCCCCCGACCCATGGCCGCTATCAGCAGCGGGGCGAGTTTGGCCTTATGCCCGGAGGGGATGCCGGCGAACAGTTCGGGCCGGTAGCAGCCGATGCCCGAGAAGGTGAGGGGTGAGGGGCGAGGGGTAAGGGGCGAAAGGTCGACCACCCGGCCTTCGACAAGGGCGAAATCGCCCTCGGGGTGGTGTGGCGGGTTGTCCACCAGCACCAGATGCGCCAGCCATTCCGGGTCTTCGGCCATGGCCGCCAGGATGCCATGCAGGCGTGCGTAGTCGAAATCGGTATGGATGTCCGCGTTCGTAACCACGAAAGGGGCGTCTCCTAATAGATGCAGGGCATAGACGATGCCGCCCGCGGTCTCCAGGGGCTCACCCTCCGCCGAGTAACGGATATTGACCCCATAGGCCGTGCCATCGCCAAGAAAGTTCTCGATCTGTTCACCCAGGTGGGCGTGGTTGATGACGATCTCGCTGAAGCCGGCCGCGCGCAGCCGCTCGATCTGCCAGACGATAAGCGGCTTGCCGCCCACAGTGAGCAGCGGCTTGGGCGTGCGCTCGGTCAGGGGGCGCATGCGCTCCCCTCGGCCCGCAGCTAGGATCATGGCCCTAAACACCACTGTCTCCCTTTGACGACGGCGCATGCGTCCGCCGCTGCGGGGTCGCATCCCGCGCCATAGGCGCGGGGCCCTGCTCCGCCCTAAGCGGCGGTATGCGCTCCCCTCGACCTGCGGCAAGGATCATGGCCCGGTGTCGGTGGGGGGTGAGGAGTGAGGCGAGAGGGGGGTGCATGGGTCGTCAAAACGTGTAGCCCGCCTGCGGCTGGCGGCCCTCGATGGCGTCGAGCAGGCGCAGCAGCGGGGCGAGTTCGCCGTAGCGCTCGCAGGTGCGGCGCAGGTAGTGCATGACCAGCGGCATGCACTTGAGATAGCCGTCCTTGCCGTCGCGGTGATACAGCCGAGCGAAGATGCCCAGCACCTTGATGTGGCGCTGCACCCCCATCCACTCGAAGTCGCGATAGAAGGCGGCGAAGTCGCTGTGCACGGGCAACCCCGCGGCGCGCGCCGCCTCCCAGTAGCGGATCACCCAGTCGAGCACCCGCTCCTCGTCCCAGTAGATGTAGGCGTCCTTGTACAGGGACACCAGGTCGTAGGTGATGGGGCCGTAGACCGCGTCCTGGAAATCCAGCACGCCGGGGTTGGGTTCGGTGACCATCAGGTTGCGCGAGTGCCAATCGCGGTGCACATAGACGCGCGGCTGTGCCAGGTTGTTGGCGAGGATGCGCCGGAAGGCGTCCTCCAGTGCCGCGCGCTGTGTGCTGCTCAGTTCGTAGTTGAGGTGACGCGCAAGATACCAGTCCGGGAAGAGCTGCATCTCGCGCAGGAGCAGCGCCTCGTCGTAATCGGGCAGCTCGCCGGCGCGGCTGGCGCGCTGGATTTTGACCAGGGTGGCGTTGGCATCACGGTAGAGCCGGTCGGCGCTGGCCGCATCGAGGGCGTCGAGATAGGTGGTGTTGCCGAAATCGGTGAGCAGCAGGAAGCCCTCGTCCAGGTTCTCTGCCAGCACCTCCGGCGTGTTGGCCCCGGCGGCGCGGAACAGGCGGGCGACATGGACGTAAGGGCGACAGTCCTCGTGCGCCGGCGGGGCGTCCATGACGATGTAGCTCCCCCTCGCCGTCTTCGCCCGGAAATAGCGGCGAAAACTGGCATCAGATGAGGCCGGCGCGAGCGTGAGCAGCGGGTCGGGCAGGACGCGCTCGACCCAGGCCTGCAGGCGTGTCAGACGTTCCAAGCTATAATTCCGTGGATCAAAAGGCACATTGTACCCGCACCCGCCCCCATCATGTCCCGCCGCGCCCTGATCGCGCCCATCTTCGTGGCGGCCGTTCTGAACGAGGCGGTGGCACAAACGGTGCAGCCTCCCGCCCTCACCCTCAGGGGGGCCACGGGGCTCGAATCCCCGGCCATGGCAGCCGCCCCTGTCCCCTATTATCTGGAGGCCGACCGGCTGGAGGGGCGGCGCGATGGCCCCATCACGGCCCAGGGGGATGTGCGCGTCCGCCGCGCCGAGGCGCAGGTCACGGCCGACTGGGTGCGCTACGACCCTGTGAGCGACACCCTAGAGGCCGGTGACCGGGTCGTCTACAGCCGGGGACGTGACCGTATCGAGGGCAGCCAGCTCAAGCTGCGTCTGGCCGAGCGGCTGGGACAAGTCGACGCGGTTCGCTATACCCTCTACGACGAGGCCGGGCGGCTCGCCCGCGGCGAGGCCGGGGTGATCCATTTCAAGGGCCGCGACCGATATCAGCTCGAAGAGGCCACCTACACCACCTGCCCCGCCGGCCAGGAGGACTGGGTGCTGAAGACCGGGGCGCTCAACCTGGACTACACCCGCAGCCTGGGCAACGCCCGGCAGGTGCAGGTCCGCTTCCTCGACACCCCCATCCTCTACGCCCCCTGGCTCGATTTCTCGCTCGACGACCGCCGCAAGTCCGGCTTCCTCACACCCAGCTTCGGCGTGTCGGATCAGCGCGGTCTGGAATTCGCCACGCCTTGGTACTGGAACATCGCCCCCGAGCGCGACGCGACCTTCTACCCCCGCTTCATGTCGCGGCGGGGGTTGCAGCTCGGTGCCGAATACCGCTATCTGGGGCGGCAGTACGGCGGTGACCTCGGCGTCGAGGTCCTGCCCGACGACCGGGTGGCCGATCGCACCCGTTACCGCGGTCTGATCCGCCACGCGCATCGGTTCGACCCGCGCTGGTCGGGCAGCCTGCACTACGAGCGCGTCTCCGACGACCGCTATTTCGCCGATCTCGCCAGCCAGGTCCGCGAGACCTCGCGCGTGAACCTCCTGCGCGAGGGCACGCTACGCTACGACGGCGGCTGGTGGCAGGCAAGCGGCCGACTGCAAAGCTACCAGACCCTGCAGGACCCGGCCGCCCCGGTCACCCCGCCCTACCGCCGGCTGCCCCAGCTCCTCCTCGCCGGTAGCCGCATCCTCTCGTCGGGTATGCCGCTACAGTTGGACTTCCAGGCCGAGGCGGTGCACTTCGAGCACCCCGATTCCGACAAGGCCGTGGGCAGCCGGCTAGACCTCCACCCCAGGCTCAGCCTGCCGCTCAGCACCGCCTACGCCTTCGTCACGCCCCGGCTCGCCTGGCGCTATACGCGCTACGACCTCGACCGCAACCCCGACCCGGCCAACCCGAGCGTGCCGCTCGGCCCGCTCGACCAGACGCGCAGCCTGCCCATCCTGAGCCTGGACAGCGGTCTCTTCCTGGAACGCGAGGGGGAATACTTCGGTCGCCAATTCCTGCAGACCCTGGAGCCGCGCCTGTACTACGTGCACATCCCTTACAAGGACCAGTCGCGTCTGCCGGTGTTCGACACGGCGCTGCGCGACCTGAGCCTGGACCAGCTCTTCTCGGAAAACCAATACAGCGGCGTGGACCGGGTCAACGACGCGCGCCAGCTCACCCTGGCGGTCACCACCCGGTGGCTGGAAGGCGCCACCGGCATCGAGCGGCTGCAAGCCACCGTGGGGCAGCGCTTCTACTTCAGCGACCAGCGCGTCTATCTGCCCGGCCAGCCGCAACGCGGCGGCGACTCCTCCGACCTCCTGCTCCAGGCCGCCGGCCAGGTCACCGACGGCTGGCGGCTGAGCGCCGGGCTGCAGGTCAACACCGACGCCGGCGAGACGGTCAAGGCCAATCTGGGCGGAAACTACCGCGCCGGGCCGGGCCGCATCCTCAACCTGGATTACCGCTTCATCAACGACCGCTACGCCGCCGGGCTCGACCAGCTCGACCTGTCCTGGCAATGGCCCCTGAAACCAAAGTGGTACGGACTCGGTCGCATCAACTATTCCTTCCAGGAGTCGCGCCTGGTCGAGGGCCTGATCGGCTTCGAGCACAACGCCGGCTGCTGGACCCTGCGCGGCGTGGCCCAGCGCATCGCCGTGAGCGCGGCGAATGCCAGCAACGCCTTCTACCTGCAGCTGGAACTGCGGGGGCTCACCGCGCTGGGCCCCAACCCCCTGGAAATTCTGAGACGCAGCATCAGCGGATACACCAAGAGCGATGAATTCAACCTGCCTTAAACGCCTCTCCGCCCTCCTCATCCCGGCCCTACTCCTGGCCGCCAGCCTGCCGCTCAAGGCCGCGCCGGTCCTCCTCGACCGCATCGTCGCCGTGGTGGACAACGGGGTCATCACCCAGCACGAGCTGCAGCGCAGCGTCGAGCGCACCCTGCGTCAGCTCGCCCTGCAGCGCACCCCGGCGCCGCCGCGCCATCTGCTGGAGCGGCAGATGCTGGAGCGCATGATCACCGAGCGCATCCTGCTCAAGCTCGCCGAGGACACCAACATCCGCATCGATGGCCCGCAGCTCGACCGCGCGCTAGCCCGCATCGCCCAGCAGAACAACCTGCCGCTCGACCAGTTCCGGCGCGCGCTGGAAGCCGAGGGCGTGGACTTCAACGCCTTCCGCGAGCAGGTACGCAACGAGATGATCATCAGTCGGCTGCGCGAGCGGGAGGTCGACAACAAGGTGGTGGTGACCGAGGCCGAGATCGACAACTACCTTGCCAACACCAGCGCCGATGCCGGCCGGCAGACGGAATACCTGCTCGCCCACATCCTCGTCGTCACCCCCGAGGGGGCGAGCCCCGAGCAGCTAGAGCAACTGCGTGCCCGCGCCGAGAAGGCCCTGGCCGAACTCAAGGCCGGAGCCGACTTCAACCAGGTCTCCGCCGCCTATTCCGACGCCCAGAACGCCCTGCAGGGCGGGGTGCTGGGCTGGCGCGCCGAGGGGCAACTGCCCACGCTGTTCGTCGGCGCCGTGCGCGACCTGGCGGTGGGGGGCCTCACCCCCGTGCTCAGGAGCTCGAACGGCTATCACATCCTCAAGCTGCTCGACAAACGCGGCAAGGACGTGCCCATGGTCATCCGCCAGACGCGGGCCCGCCACATCCTCATCAAGACCAACGAGATCGTCAGCGACGCCGACGCACGCAACCGCCTGCGCCTGCTGCGCGAGCGCATCGTCAACGGCGCCGACTTCGCCGAACTGGCCCGGCTGCATTCCGATGACCTGAGCGCCTCCAAGGGCGGCGACCTCGGTTGGATCTCCCCCGGCGACACAGTGCCGGAATTCGAGCGCGCCATGGAGGCGCTCAAACCGGGCGAGGTGAGTCAGCCCATACAGTCGCCCTTCGGCTGGCACCTAATCCAGGTGCTGGAGCGCCGCGACCAGGACATCACCCAGGAACGCCGCCGCTTCGAGGCACGCCAGGCCATCCGCGCGCGTAAGGCCGACGAGGCCTTCGAGGATTGGGTGCGGCAGATGCGCGACCGGGCCTATGTGGAGTACCGGCTCGATGAGTGAGTGAGGGGTGAGGCGTGAAGGGTGAGGGGAAAACCCCACCACTCGTTGTGACCGCGGGCGAGCCGGCCGGGATCGGGCCGGATCTGTGCGTGGCCCTCGCGCAGTCGCCGCCGGCCGGCATCCGCCTGGTGATCCTCGCCAATCGCACCCTGCTCACCGAGCGGGCGCGCCTGCTCGGCCGATCTCTCGACCTGCCCGACTATACCGCGGGGACCAAGGCCCCGCTGAGCCTGCTCTCCCTGCCCCTGGCCGAGGCAGTGACGCCCGGCCGGGTCGATGTCGCCAATGCCGGCTATGTGCTGGAATGCCTGCGGCGGGCGGTCGCCGGCTGTCGCGCCGGCGAGTTCGCCGGGCTCGTCACCGGCCCCGTGCACAAGGGCGTGATCAACGCCGCCGGCATCGCCTTCACCGGCCACACCGAATACATGGCCGAACTCACCGGCACGCCCCAGGTTGTGATGATGCTGGTGGGCACCCCCGCTCACCCCTCACGCCTCACCCCTCACCCCCTCCGCGTCGCCCTGGCCACCACTCACCTGCCCCTGCGCACCGTGGCCGACGCCATCCGGCCGGAGTCCCTCACCGCCACGCTGCGCATCCTGCACGCGGGACTCAAGCGCGACTTCGGCATTGCCCGTCCGCGCATCCTGGTGGCCGGTCTCAACCCGCACGCCGGCGAGGGGGGCCACCTGGGGCGCGAGGAGATCGAGGTCATCGCCCCGGTCCTGGAGGCCCTGCGCGGCGAGGGCATGACGCTCGAGGGGCCGCTGCCGGCTGATACCCTGTTCCAGGCCAAGTACCTGGACGCAGCCGACGCCGTGCTCGCCATGTACCACGACCAGGGGCTGCCGGTCCTCAAATACGCCACCTTCGGCGGCGGCGTGAACGTGACCCTGGGGCTACCCATCGTGCGCACCTCGGTCGACCACGGCACCGCGCTGGACCTGGCCGGCAGCGGCCGGGCGGACAGCGGCAGCCTGCGCGCCGCCATCGCCCTTGCCGCGGAGATGGCGGTACGCCGGGTCAGGGATGAGGGGTGAGGGGTGAGGGACACCGACCACGCAAGGCACTGGGACAGCATTTTAGCGTGTAAGTCGGCGAGCCGACTCACGACGCTCCCCTCTCCCGCCTGCGGGGGAGGGGCTGGGGGTGAGGGATACGGACATGACTTTCATGTTCAGGGGCGTCTTCTCAAAGTCATGTCCGTTGGCTACGGCATCACGCCTGCGACGCAGGCATGCGCCTGCACCGAAAAGCTGCCCACATGGCCAGGAATGAGCCGATGACCCTGTCCTCACCCACCCATCGACCCAGAAAGGCCCTGGGTCAGCATTTTCTGCACGACCCCGGTGTCATTGCCCGCATCCTCGCCGCCATCGCCCCGCAGCCGGACGACCGCATGGTCGAGATCGGTCCCGGCCTGGGCGCGCTCACGCGGCCGCTGCTCGCACACGTCCGCCATCTGCATCTGGTCGAGATCGACCGCGACCTGGCGGCCCGCTGGCGGGCCGAGGCGGCGGCAGGCTTGCCCATCAGCGTGCACGAGGCCGACGCGCTGGCCTTCGATTTCGCCGCGTTGGGCCCCGGGCTCAGGGTCGTGGGCAATCTGCCCTACAACATCTCCACCCCCCTGCTCTTCCACCTGGCCGCGGCGGCCGGGCACCTGCGCGACCTGCATCTCATGCTGCAAAAGGAGGTGGTCGAACGCATGGCCGCCACACCGGGCACCCCGGCCTACGGACGGCTCTCGGTGATGCTGCAGGCGCGCTTTCGGGTGGTGAAACTCTTCAATGTGCCCCCCGGCTGCTTCAACCCGCCGCCCAAGGTCGACTCCGCCGTGGTGCGCCTCATCCCCCTGGCCGAGGCCGAGCGGCCCTGCCGCAACCCCGAGCGCTTCGCCACCCTGGTCGCGCTCGCCTTCGGCCAGCGCCGCAAGACCCTGCGCAACACCCTCAAGGGGATGGTCGACGCGGCCACCTTCGCCGCCCTGGGGATAGACCCGGGCCGCCGTGGCGAGACCCTCAGTGTGGCCGAGTTCGCCGCCCTGGCCGACTATCCGGTATCCGCAACCTTTCAGTCACCCGACTGACGCGACCAGCCGGCCGTACCCGCCTGGATGAATTCGATCTTGTAGCCGTCCGGGTCCTCGACGAAGGCGATCACCGTGTTGCCGTGCTTCATCGGCCCGGCCGCGCGGGTGACCTTGCCGCCCTTGGCCGCCACCGCCTCACAGGCCTTGTAGGCGTCCTCCACCTCGATGGCGATGTGCCCATAGGCATTGCCGAGGTCGTACTTGTCCACGCCCCAGTTGTAGGTCAGCTCCAGCACGGCCTGCTCGGACTCATCGCCGTAGCCGACGAAGGCCAGGGTGAACCTGCCCTCCGGATAGTCCTTGCGGCGCAGCAGGCGCATGCCAGCACTTCCGTGTAGAAGGCGATGGAGCGGTCCAGATCGCCGACCCGCAACATGGTATGCAAAATGCGCATGTTCCATCCCTCAAAACTGAAAATACCAGCCGCCATTTTGCCTCAGCGCCCGGCGTGCCGTCGCATGGTCCGGACACAGGGCCGCCACCGCCCGCCAGAAGGCGGGCGAGTGGTTGCGCTCGCGGAAGTGTGCCAGTTCGTGGCAGATCACGTAATCGATGACCGACGCGGGGGCCATGACCAGGCGCCAGTTCAGACCCACCACCCCGCGCGCCGACAGGCTGCCCCAGCGCGTGCGCGCCTCGCTCAAGCGCCAGGGCGGCAGCGCCAGCGCATGCGCACTGCAGATCGCCGCCAGACGCGCACCCAGGATCTCTCTGGCCTCGGCCTTATACCATCCCAGGACCGCGGGGCGCGCCGTGGCGGGGTCCGAGACCAGCAGGCGGTCGCCGTCGCGGCAGGGATGGATCACCCCTTCCGCCCGAGTGAGGTGCAAATCGCCGCCCAGGTAGGGCAGCCGGCCGCCCTCATGCCAGGGGTCCTGGAACGCAGCGACGCGGTCGAGCTGACGCCGCAGCCAGTCGGCATGCCGCTGGATGAAGGCCATGAGCGGCCCATCGGGCAGGCGTAACGGCAGCAGCACCACCACCCGGCCGTCGGCCTCGACCCGCATGGCCAGGCTGCGCCGGGCGGAACTGCGCCGCAGCAAACAGGGGATGCGGCGGCCGTCCAGCTCCAGATGGCCCTGGGTCTCGGTGCGCGTGACCCCGCGGCGTCTTCGCTGCAAGGCGGACGACACCCTCTCAGCCCCCCTCCAGGGCGGCCATCTGGCCTTCGATCCAGGCCTCGGTCTCGGCGATCACCTCCGCCGGCTTGCGGCCCGCCGTGGGGATGGGCGGGCCGATCACCACGGTGATCTCGCCGGCGCGCTTGATGAAGGCGTTTTTCCCCCATAGCCGGCCCGCGTTGTGCGCCACCGGCAGCACCGGCACACCGGCCTTGACCGCCAGCCAGGCGCCGCCCACGTTGTAGCGACCACGCACACCCGGCGGCATGCGCGAGCCCTCCGGGAAGATGACCACCCAGAAGCCCTGGGCGAGGCGCTGCCGGCCCTGTTCCTCCAGAGTCTTCAAGGCCTCCCGGCCGGCGTTGCGGTCGATGGCAATGGGACTCGTCATGGCCAGGCCCCAACCGAAGAAGGGGATCTTCAGCAACTCTTTCTTCAGCACGAAGGCGAGCGGCGGCATGAACAACTGGAAGGCGATGGTCTCCCAGGCCGACTGATGCTTGGCCAGGACCACGCAGGGCCCCTTGGGCAGGTGCTCCAGGCCGATGACGCGGTAGCGGATGCCCAGGACCCAGCGCGCGAGCCCGATGATGATGCGGCTCCACAGGCGCATCACCCGGTAGCGCTGCAAGGGGGGCAGGGGGTAGAACAGCGGCGCGATCAGGCCATAGGGGATGGTGATCGCCACCTGCAGAAAGGCGAACAGCAGCGAGCGCAGGAAGGTCATGCCTCGGCGAGCAGGGCGCGCACGGCCTCGGCTAGGTCGTCGAACACGCGGGTGCCCAGCGGCAGCTCGGCCGTGGCCAGGGTCAACCGGCCCTTGCCGGTGCGCACCAGGATCGGCGCCGCGCCTGCCGCGTGGGCCGCCTGCAGGTCACGCAGGCTGTCGCCGATGACCGGCACCCCCCTGAGGTCGGCGTGGAAGCGCAGGGCGATCTCCTGCAGCAGTCCGGGTCTGGGTTTGCGGCATTGACAGCGCGAATCGGCGGCATGCGGGCAGAAGAAGATCGCCTCGATGCGGCCGCCCACCCGGGCGAGCTGCGCGTGCATCTTGCCATGGATGGCGTTGAGCGTGGCCATGTCCAGGAGCCCGCGGCCCACGCCGGACTGGTTGGAGGCCACCACCACGCGGAAGCCCGCCTGGTTCAGGCTGGCGATGGCCTCCAGGCTGCCGGGGATGGGGCGCCATTCCTCCGGCGATTTGATGAACTGATCGGAGTCGTAGTTGATGACGCCGTCGCGATCGAGGATGACCAGTTTCATGCGCGCAAGGCTCAGGGCTTGCGCGCTAGCCTAGCCCAAGCCGGCGCAAGCCACAAGCCGGTCATCTTGCGCGGGCAGGCCAGACCGAGTCGGTGCGCCTCAGCTGACCGGCTCCTGCCCCGGCTGCGCCTGCCCCGTCGCCGGCTCGGCCGGCACACGGTAGCGCTCGGTGGCCCAGCCGCCCAAGTCGATGAGCTTGCAGCGCTCGCTGCAGAAGGGCCGCCAGCGGTTCTCTGGCCGCCACTCGACCGGCTGGCCGCAGGTCGGGCAGTTCACGCTACGGGGACGTTGCGGCATCGCTGTCGGCCAGAAAGGAAAAGGGCGGCTTGCGCCGCCCCCCGTCGAATGAGCCCGGTTCAGACCGAGAAGGAGGAGCCGCAGCCGCAGGTGGACACCGCGTTGGGGTTGCGGATGACGAACTGCGCGCCCTCCAGCCCCTCGGTGTAGTCGATCTCGGCGCCCTGCATGTATTGCATGCTCATGGCGTCGATGAGCAGGGTCACCCCGCCCTTCTCCATGACGAAGTCGTCCTCGTTTTGCGTCTCGTCGAAGGTGAAGCCGTACTGGAAACCGGAGCAGCCGCCACCAGTGACGAACACGCGCAGTTTCAGGTCGGGGTTGCCCTCCTCCTCGATGAGAGCGCGCACCTTGTTGGCAGCGCTGTCGGAGAAGACGAGGGGGGTCATTTCGGTCACGGCGTTCATGCTGTACTCCTGGTAAAAGATGGGTGTTGAGTCATTATTCGCGCGGAAAAAGTTCCCGTCAACCACGCACGGTGCAGGGTTTCACGGCGACACCGGCAGGGCCTCGAGCCCAAGGGTCTCGGGCAGATCGAAGAGGATGTTCATGTTCTGCACCGCCTGCCCCGAGGCCCCTTTGACCAGGTTGTCGATCACCGACAGGACCACGACCGTGTCGCCGCCCTGCGGCCGGTGCACGGCGATGCGACAGAGGTTGGAGGCCCGCACCGAGCGCGTCTCGGGGTGCGCCTTGGCCGGCAGCACGTCGACGAAGGGCTCCTGCGCGTAACGCTGCTCGAACAGGGCCTGCAGGTCCACGTCCCGGGTGAGCCGGGCATAGAGGGTGGCGTGAATGCCACGGATCATGGGGGTCAGGTGTGGCACGAAGGTGAGCCCCACCGGCTGGCCCGCCATGCGCGCGAGCCCCTGGCGGATCTCCGGCCAGTGCCGGTGCCCCGGTACGGCATAGGCCTTGAAGCTGTCGGTGACCTCGGCGTAGAGGATGTGGGTCTCCGCCTTGCGCCCGGCGCCGGACACGCCGGACTTGCAATCCGCCACCAGCCAGCCGGTGTCCACCACCCCTGCCTCGAGGAGCGGCAGGAAGCCGAGCTGTACTGCCGTCGGGTAACAACCCGGGTTGGCGATGAGCCGCGCGCCGCGTATGCGATCCCGGTTGACCTCGGGCAGTCCGTAGACCGCCTCGGCGACGAGATCGGGACAGGCATGCTCCATGCCGTACCACTTGGACCACTCGGCGACGTCCTGGATGCGGAAATCGGCCGCCAAGTCGATCACCCGCACGCCGGCCTCGAGCAGCTCGCGCGCCTGCTGCATGGCCACACCGTTGGGGGTGGCGAAGAAGACCACGTCACAGGCCTTGAGCGGCGCCGCCTCCGGTGTGGAGAAGGCCAGATCCACGCGGCCGCGCAACGTGGGGAACATCTCCGCCACCGGCATACCGGCCTCCTTGCGCGAGGTGATAGCGGTGATCTCCACCCGCGGATGTTGCGCCAACAGGCGCAACAGCTCCACGCCCGTATAGCCGGTACCGCCGACGATGCCTGCCTTGATCATGCCTCTCTCCTCATGGCTTGCGATTGGGTGTGGGCGACTCGACCCGGCAAATGAAAAAAGCCGCCAATCGCTGGCGGCTTTTCCGGGTCCGTATGATCAGCGCTTGGAGAACTGCTTGCGCCGGCGCGCCTTGTGCAGGCCCACCTTCTTGCGCTCCACCTCGCGCGCGTCGCGGGTGACCAGCCCGGCCTTTTTGAGCACGGGCTTGAGGCCCTCGTCGTAGTCGATCAGGGCGCGGGTGATGCCATGCCGCACGGCCCCGGCCTGACCGCTCTCGCCGCCGCCGCGCACGTTGACCATGATGTCCAGACTGTCGGCGCGGTTGGTCAGCACCAGCGGCTGGCGCACCATCATGCGGCCGGTCTCGCGCGAGAAGTATTCGTCCACCGGCTTGCCGTTGACCGTGATGCGGCCGTTGCCGGCCTTGATGAAGACCCGCGCCACGGCGCTCTTACGCCGGCCGGTGCCGTAGTGATACTCTCCGATCATGCTCGGTCCTTGACTCTATCGTTAGCGGATGTCCAACACCTGGGGCTGCTGGGCGCCGTGCGGGTGCTCGGGGCCGGCGTAGACCTTGAGCTTCTTCAGCATGGCATAGCCGAGCGGCCCCTTGGGCAGCATGCCCTTGACCGCCTTCTCCAGCGCGCGACCGGGGAAGCGGGCCTGCATTTTGCCGAAGGTGGTCTCGTAAATGCCGCCGGGATAGGTCGAGTGCCGGTAATACTTCTTGTCCTCGGCCTTGTTGCCGGTGACACGCAGCTTATCGGCATTGACCACGACGATGTAGTCGCCGGTGTCGACGTGCGGGGTATAGATGGCCTTGTGCTTGCCGCGCAGACGCTTGGCGATCTCCGAGGCCAGGCGCCCCAGCACCTTGTCGCTCGCGTCCACCACATACCAGCCACGCTGGACTTCATGGGGCTTCGCGGAAAAGGTCTTCATGACGTGTCCTGAATCGTTTTGAAGCGAAACGCGGATGATAAAGGGTTAACCGCCGCCGTGTCAAACCGCCCGTGCGACGGGTTTTGCGGGAGGGCCTGCAGCCGCGATAATGCCCGGCATGGACTACGGCTGGCTTGTCACCAATCTGCTCGCAGCGTTCCTGCTGCCCCCGCTCTCCATCCTGGTCCTCGGCGGGTGGGGCCTGTGGCTCATGCGGCAGCGGCGGCGCCAGCGCCTGGGCCGCTGGCTCGTCCTGTTGGCGGGGCTCATGCTGTGGCTGCTCTCCACCCCTTACCTGGCCGGCCGCCTGCTCGACGGCCTGAAGCCGCCACTGCAAACCATCCGCGCCGATGCGGCCGAGGCCATCGTCATCCTCGCCGGCGGTACCTACCGCGCCAACCTGGAGTATGGTGGCGACACGGTGGGCCGGCTCACCCTGGAGCGACTGCGCTACGGTGCCCATCTGGCGCGCAGGACGGCGCTGCCAGTGCTGGTCACCGGCGGCGACCCGGCCGGCGGGGTGCCGGAGGCGCGGTTGATGCAGGCCGTGCTGGAGACGGAATTCGGCATCCCCGTGCGCTGGGTCGAGACCCGTTCGCACAACACGCGCGAGAACGCCCGCTACACGGCGCAACTCTTGAAGACCGCCGGCGTGCGGCGCATCCTGCTGGTGAGCCACGCCTGGCATCTCAAGCGGGCGATCCCCGAGTTCGAACGCGCCGGGCTCGCCGTGGTGCCCGCCGGCATCGGCTATGCCAGACCGCTGCCGCCGGGCGTGATGGACTTCATCCCCTCGGCGCGCGCCCTGCTCGACAGTCACTACGCCCTGCACGAAGGCATAGGCCTGATCTGGTACCGTATCCGCAACTTGTTCTGATAAAGGAGTCCCGGAATGAAATCCCGCGTCAAATGGATCGAAGACGTCTGTTTCATGGGCGAGAGCGGCAGCGGCCACGCCATCGTCATGGACGGCGCGCCGGACATCGGCGGCCGCAACCTGGGGCCGCGGCCCATGGAGATGCTGCTCATGGGCGCAGGTGGCTGCACCTCGGTGGACGTGGTGATGATCCTGAAGAAGAGCCGTCAGCAGGTGACCGGCTGCGAGGTGCTGATCGACGCCGACCGGGCCGAGGATCACCCCAAGGTCTTCACCCGCATCCACATGCACTTCGTGGTGCGCGGCCGGGGCCTGAAGCCCGAGATGGTGGAGCGGGCGATCAAGCTCTCGGCGGAAAAGTACTGCTCGGCCAGCATCATGCTGGGCAAGACCGCCCAGATCACCCACGACTTCGAGATCGTGGAGGAGGCTCAGACCCAGTAGGCGGTCTGCGTCATCACCTTGGCGGTGAGCTTCATCGCCAGCTTCACGGGCAGGGGCAGCTCGGCCCCGCCCAGGGCGATGGCCGTCTCGGCATGGCGGATCTCGTCGGCCTTCATCTGCTCGACGATGGCCCGGCTCTTGACATCCTGCTCGGGCAGCCGCTGCAGGTGCCCGTCGAGGTGCCCCTCGACCTGGCGCTCAGTCTCGGCCAGGAAGCCCAGGTTCCAGCGGTCGCCCAGCGCCCCCGCCAGCACCCCCAGGGCAAAGGACCCCGTGTACCAGAGCGGGTTGAGCAGGCTCTTGTGGCTGTTGAGTTCGTTCAGGCGCCGCTCGCACCAGGCCAGGTGCTCGGTCTCCTCGTCCGCCGCCTGCTGCAGGGCCTGGGCGATGTCCGGATTGCGGGCGGTGAGGGCCTGCCCCTGATACAGGGCCTGGGCGCAGACCTCGCCGCTGTGGTTGACCCGCATCAGCCCGGCCACGTGACGCCGCTCGGCGTCGGTCAGGGCAGCCTCGGGCAGGCCCGCGTCGGGGTGCGGGCGGCGGCTCGCCGCCGGGGCGAAGAGCGTGCGCAGGGCGCGATCGAAGTTGAGGATGAGGGCATCGGGAATGGGCAGCATGTCGGCGATCCGCGTGCAAAAACCCGATCATACCGTCTCCGCCCGCCTGCGGCTCACACCAGACCCTGCCGGCGCATGAATTCGAGCAGGAGACTGAGCCGCATGCGGCTGTCGTTCATTTCCAGCAGGGCCTGGCGCACGGGCAGCCTGAGCGGCAGGATCTCCGCCAGGCGAAACCCCACCCAGGGCATCTCGTCGCGTAAGGGGTTCAACCGGGCGTCAGGATATTCCTCCGCCACGAGCGCCAGCAATCGCAGACAGGCGGCATAGGCCTCGGTCAGGGGCTCGGGTGGCTCATCCGGTTTCAGGGTGACACGCCCCAGCAGCTGCCGGTCGGCCTGCACGCGCGTTGCCTCCACCACGAAGCGCTGGCCGCCCTCCACCTCCAGCTCGAAGATGCCGGCCGCGCGCATGTCGGCCGTGACGATGTGGGCCAGGGTCCCGACCTCGGCGGGCTCGGCCGGCGCGCCGACCTCCCCCCCACGGCGGATCAGACAGACGCCGAAGGGCTTGCCGCTGCGTAGACAACCGGCGGTCATGTCGACGTAGCGGGCCTCGAACACCTTCAGGCGCAGCCGCCCGCCCGGAAAGAGGACGGCGTTCAGGGGGAAGAGCGGAATTTCCAAGCGGTCCCCGCTCGCCTATTCGGCCTGCTCGCCCCAGCGCGGCATGAGGCTGTGCGCGATCGCCAGATGATCGAGGACACGGGCGATGATGAAGTCGACCACCGCCTCCACCGTCTGCGGCCGGTGGTAGAAACCCGGGTTGGCTGGCAGGATGGTGGCGCCGGCCTCGGCGAGCCGGGTCATGTTGCGCAGGTGGATGAGCGAAAAGGGCGTCTCGCGCGGCACCAGGATCAGCGGCCGGCGCTCCTTGAGGATCACGTCGGCGGCCCGCTCGATCAGGTTGTCCGCCAGCCCTTGGGCGATGGCCGCCAGGCTGCCCATCGTGCAGGGACAGACCACCATGGCATCGGCGGGGTTGGAACCGGAGGCCGCTGGAGAGAACCACGCCTCGCGCCCGAACACCCTCAAGGCGCCGGGCAGCCCTGGATAGCGCTCACGCAGTTGTCGCGCGAGCTCGTCGTTGCCGCTGGCCAGGGTGAGGTCCATCTCCTGACGCGCGACGATGCGGGCGGCCTGGGAGACCAGGAGATCGACCGTCACACCCGCCGCCAGCAGACATTCCAGCAGGCGCAGGCCGTAGGCCATGCCGGAGGCCCCTGTCCAGGCCAGGGTGACGCGTTTCATGACGGGCGCAGCCCTCCTGCAGAGGCTTGCGCCGGTGCGCTCGCCAGAGGTCCCACGCTCAGCAGGCGGGCGACGATGAGGCCGTTGGCGAACCCGGTCACCCAGGCCGCCGTGAGGAACAGGGGTGCCAGGGCGAGCAGGCTGATGCCGGGCATCAGCCAGAGGTCGACCACCATGAGCTGCATCCCCACGTGGGCAAAGGCGGCGAGCAGCGACAGGCCCACCGGACCGAGCCCAAGGGCGGTGAGCCGCGAACACACCCCCAGGGTGGCCAGGGCGGCGAGCGCACCGGCGAGGCTCAGCACGAAGGCGGGCGTGAGGAAGCTGCCCAGCAGCAGGGCGGTGGCCACGACCCTGAGCAGGGTGACCCAGACGGCGATACGCCAGCCATAACGCATTAAAACGAGCAGTGTGACGATGTTGGCGAGGCCGGGCTTGAGGCCGGGGATGGGAGAAGGGAGGGCCGCCTCGGCAAGCCCGAGGCCTACCGCCGCGGCGGCCAGCCAGGCGATACGGCGGTCCTCCGCCTGTACCGCAAGCTCAGTAGTTGAGGCTGTCATAGGCTACCACCCCCCGGTGTACGGAGACCCGATTCGGCAGACACAAGGCGCTCTCGCCCGGATCGAGCCAGCCCTGACGCACGCAAAGCTGACGTGGCCCGGGGTCGCTCAGGACCCTGACCCGGCCATCGCGGATCTCGACCCGGGTCGTCCCCAGCGGCCCCGGCACCTCGATCACGCGGTTGAGCCGGAGGCTGGCCTGGGCGTAGACCTGCCCCCCCTGTTTGACGACGACGCCGTCTCCGTCGGTGCCGGCGGCGCGCCAGGCGAGGACCAAGGCGACCAGGCTGAGCCCCAGCACCAGGATGTCGCCCGGTCGCAGCAGGCGTGAAACCCCATCCCACGTGGGCAGCAGGCCGCTGCTGAATATGTTCAACTGCTCAACTCCCGATGGCGGATCAGCACCTGCTGGTGCTGCCCGAAATAGCCGGCCAGGGCCTCGGCGAAGTACACGGAGCGATGCTTGCCGCCGGTGCAGCCCAGGGCGACGGTGAAATAGCTGCGGTTGTCCTGGATGTAGGCCGGCAACCATTTCTCCACATAGGTACGGATGTCCTCCAGCATTTGCATGACCATGGGTTCGGCCTGGAGGAAGGCGATCACCGCCGGGTCCGCCCCGGTGAGCGGGCGCAGGATGGGGTCATAATGCGGGTTGGGCAGACAGCGCACGTCGAAGACCAGGTCGGCATCGAGGGGGATACCGTGCTTGAAACCGAAAGACTCGAACACCAAGGTGAACCGCGCGTTACTGAGCCCCAGGAACTCGCGCAGCCAGGCACGCAGGGCGTTGGCCGAGGTTTCGCTGGTGTCCATGCGGTGCCCCAGCGCGGAGAGGCCGCTCAACAGCTCGCGCTCGGCGCGGATGGCCTCCGGCAGCGACAACTCGCCCGTGCTCAAGGGGTGGCGGCGCCGGGTCTCGGAGTAGCGCCGCACCAGGGTCTCCTCCTTCGCCTCCAGGAAGATCACGCGCAGGTCATAGCGGTTGCGCAGCCGCTGCAGCTGTTCCGGTAGCCCGGCCAGGCCTTTTTCGCTGCGCGCGTCCACGCTCACCGCCACGTCGCGGTAGCCCGACTGCTCGAGATAGAGCAGCGTGTCCTCCAGCAGCGCGGCGGGCAGGTTGTCGATGCAATAGAGCCCCGCGTCCTCCAGGAGGTTCAAGGCGATGCTCTTGCCCGAGCCGGACAGCCCGGTGATGACGACCACGCGCATGCGGCGATCCGTTGCATGGAAGAGATTGCATTATGCCCGAGACAGCGGCCACGGCGGACGGCCGCTCATCTGGGCATGGCAACTGGCGCTCAGTGTCCGTGCAACGGTCCGGACCGTGGCGCCTGGTTCGATGCGTGGCCAGGTTCAGGACCAAAGCCGGCCCAGACCGGGCTATTGGCGCATCGCCTCCTCGTAGCGGCGATTGACCTCGTTCCAGTTCACCACGTCCCACCAGTGCTTGATGTAGTCGCCGCGCCGGTTCTGATAGCTCAGGTAGTAGGCGTGCTCCCAGACGTCCAGACCGAGGATGGGGGTGCCCTTCACCGCGATCTCGGGGAGGTCCATGAGCGGGTTGTCCTGGTTGGGGGTGGAGGTGATGGCGAGCTTCTTGTCCGGGGTGACCACCAGCCAGGCCCAGCCCGAGCCGAAGCGGCCGGCGGCGGCGGCGCTGAACAGCTTGCGCATCTCCTCCATGGAGCCGAAGGCCTTGTCGATGGCGGCGGCCAGGACCTCGCTGGGCTTGCCGCCCTGGCCCGCCGGGGCCATGACCTTCCAAAAGATCTCGTGGTTGTAGTGATTGCCGCCGTTGTTGCGCACGGCGGTGTTGTACTTGGAGACCTGGCACAGGACCTGTTCGATGGTCATGTTGGCCAGCTCCGGATAGTTCTTGATCTGGGCATTGAGCCCATCCACCGCCGATTTGTGATGGCGCGTGTAGTGCAGCTCCATGGTCATGGCGTCGATCTGCGGCTCCAGGGCCGTGTAGGCATAGGGCAGCGGCGACTGGGTGAACTGCGCCCAGGCCGTGCCGGCCGCCGTCAGGCCAGCGAGCAAAGCGATGCGAGCGACGTTGTGACTCAGGCAAAACCAGGACTTCGTCATGGGCGTGTCTCCTCCAGGGTGGGATATATCGGCTTCACTGGGCCGCAGAGCTCTTGCTCAGATCCAGGACCCAGCGCAGGAGCGCATCGAGGTCGGCATCGCTGATCTTGTCGGGGCCGTAGGGCGGCATCGGCGCACGGCCCCAGACCCCGCGCCCGCCTTGTCGCACCTTCTCGCGCAGTTGGGCGAAGGCTTGGGGGTCGTCCTGGTATTTTTTGGCGACCTCGCGGAAGGGGGGACCCATCTTGCGCTGATCGACGACATGGCAGGAGGTGCAGCCGGCCTTATCGGCCAGCTCCAGGCTGGCCTGGGCGGCGCCGGGCAGCAGACCGACGCACAAAGCCAGGATCAGGTGCGGGTGGAGGGACTGTCTCATTTCTTCGGGGTCACCGTTGCCTGCACGAAGCGGTCGATCTCGGCCGCGTTTAACTCCACCTTGTAGTCCTTCTTCAGGCCGGCGATGTAGGCCTCCAGGGCCTGATGCTGTTTCTCCTGGGCCAGGAACCGGCGCAACGGTTCGCGCACGCCCTCGAAGGCGACGAGCTTGCCGGGATGGACATCGAGCAGCTTGACCAGGTGATAGCCGTGCTGCGTCTTGATGGGGGCGCTGACCTCGCCCTTTTTCATCTTGGCCAGGGTGTCGATGAACTCCGGCGGGGCCTTGCTCCGTTCCACCGTACCCAGGAGGCCGCCCTTCTCCTTGCTCATCGGGTCGGTGGAGAGCGCCTGGGCCAGTTTGGCGAAGTCCTCGCCGCGCGCCAGCCGGGCCGCGGCTTCCTGCGCCGCCTTGAGGCTGTCGAACTGGATGTGGGCCAGCGTCAGCTGGTCTTCCGCGGTGAATTCGTCCTTGTGCTCTTCGAAATATTTCTTCAGGTCCTCGTCCGTCACCTTGACCTTGTCCGCCAGGGTCTTGTCGAGCATATGCTGGGTGATGATGGTCTTCTCGGCTGCGGCCACCCGCCGGCGCACCTCGGGGTCCTTGTCGATGCCCTGCTTGAGGGCCTCGCGGTAAATCATTTCCTTGTGCGCGTATTCCTCGACATAGCGGCGCAAGGCCTCCTTGTCATGGGTGAGCGAGATGCGCGGTGCATCCGGCAACATCTCGATGCTGAGCCGCACCTCATCCACGGAGATCGGTTTGCCATCCACTTTCGCGAGGGCAGTCTCGCTCTTGCCAGCCTCCTGGGAGGAAGTGGAGGGGCCACAAGCGCTGAGCAGCATGGCTGCGGCCAGGGCGAGAACAGTGGGTCGTCGTGCAAGCAGCAAGGCGTTCGCGTATGACATAAGTCGTCAAAGCTCTCAAAAAAAGGGCGGGGATGGCCCCGCCCATTGTGACACGCTGACCGCTTACTTGACCGGCTCCACGCCGATGAAGTGCTTCAGACGCACCGGGGTGTTGAAGGTGGTGTCGGTGCCGCGCTTCGCCTTGATCGCATCGTCCAGGATGGCGATGCCCTCCATCGAACGGATCATGCCGGTGTTGAGCGACTCCTTGGCCTGGTCGATGTTGTGGAAGCCTGCGGAGGTCTCGGCCGTCCACCACTCATAGTGGGTCTGCGCATGCCAGTGTTTCTCGCGCGCCTGGTTGAGGATGGCCTCGTCCACGCCCACCGCCTTGGCCTCGACGAACTTGTTGATGAGCTGGGTGAGCCAGAACTCGGCCTTGCGCGCCTTGCCCTTCAACATATTGGCCGTGGACTCGATCACATAGATCGCCTGCTTCTCGGTCCAGTAGGTGTGGCAGGTCAGGCAGGTCTGCTTGATGTAGTTCTTGGGATTGGTCTGCCAGTGCGAGGTGTACTCCTTGCCCGCATTGTCCTTCATCTTGGGCATGTGGCAGTCGGCACAACCCACCCCCGCCTTGTGGTGCTTCGAGTTATAGAAGGTCTCCGACTCGGGGTGCTGGGCCTTCCACAGCAGCGCACCGGTCACGCCATGACGGAAGTCGCGGAAGCGGATGCTGTCATAGTGCGCGTTGTTCTCGAACACGTTCTTGAACGGGAAGTGGTTGGTGCGCTGGTCGGCCATGCCGATCGGCTTGCCGTCGACCGGGTCGATGCCGGGGTTGCAGTTGTACTCCACGTGGCACTGGGCGCACATCAGGACCGAGTCGGGCTTCTCCAGATAGGCCACCTTGCGGGTGAAGCCGCGCAGCCCGAAGTCCTTGACGGTGATCTTGGTGCGGTTCGGGTCGCGGTGCCACAGGGTGTCCGCCTCCGGCCGCGTGAAGGCCTGGATCAGGGCGTCACGCACGATGCGCGGTTTGGTGTTGTGCGGGTCGTGGCACATGAAGCAGTTCAAAGGATGGTTCAGGTCCTTGACGAACTGATAGACCTTGGAGGTGCGCGACCACTTGGCCCCGGGCACCGGATCACCCATGAAGGCCCAGTCGAGGATGTGGTCCTGGGTCTTGCAGTTGAGGCAGACCGGGTTGGCGAAGGCGCCGGAGCCGTGCATGAAGGGCTTGTGAGCGTCCTCGGTGTAGACCTCCTTGAGCACGTCCCAGGCCTTCAGGTCGCCATGCAGGGCGAAGCCGCGCCAGCCGTCCTTGTATTGGAAGCGGCCGCCGTAGGCGCGATCGACCAGCAGGTGGTCGATCAGCATGAAGGCGTGCGAGCGCTGCATGGCGTGCTCACGCGTGAAGCCGTGCGGCATCATGATCAAGTCCCATGCGGGGTTGGGCGACTTGCTCTTGTACAGCGCCTTCTCCTCGCGCGCCTTCTTGTCCCAGTTCATGGTGAAGAAGCTCTCATACTGGGCGCGGTGGCAGGTGCCGCAGGCCTGGTGGTCGGTGCGCGTGCCAGGCCGCTTCTTGATGTCGGTGAGGTGCTCGGCCACCCCGGTGTGGCACTGCACGCAGTTGACCGCGGCGTGCTTGCTGCCCTGGTGCAGGTCGCGGATGGGTGTGTGGCAGCCATAGCAGGTCGTCTCCTGCACGGGCGGCTCTTTGGCACCCTGCACCTTGTCGCCGCCGTGGGCCGTGAGGCTTGCCACACACGCCATCAACCCAACCAGGGCGGACCGCCAGGAAAGCCTCCTGAGGCCGTCGATGTGTATGCCTTTCATGGTTGACTCCTCTTAGTTGACAGATCGATCACCAAGGGTGCCCCCAGAGCCCACCCACGCCGGTGGCACATCGGCCGCTGTCCACCTGCATAGCGATCGGACGCCAGGTCCCGCCCACACCCACAGGCCCGGTCGGAGCGCCGCGTCTGTGCCTCACCAGAACGACGGTCGCGCCTCGGCACGGCAAGGCCGAACGAGGGCATGGTTGATTGGTACTATGCCCAGGCGATGCCCGGTGTGCTTTGACGATCGTCAAACAATTTCCATGTTGTGCACGGGGATGTCCTTGTGGCGCAGTGACTGCGGTCGTACGGAAGGCCGGAGGCTTTGCGCCCGAGGCAGCGCTGGTCTAGGATGAGGCGCCTGTCTCACGCCCAAGGAGGAGCGCCATGCCGCTGACAAAGATACTGCTCGAGGAGCAGGACATCCCCACCCATTGGTACAACGTGGTGGCCGACATGCCCAACCCGCCGGCGCCGCCGCTCGGGCCCGACGGCAAGCCCGTGGGACCTGAACAGATGCTGGCCATCTTTCCGGCCAACATCCTGGAACAGGAGATGAGCACCGAGCGCTGGATCCCCATCCCGGAGCCGGTGCGCGAGGCCTACCGGCTGTGGCGCCCCTCGCCGCTCGTGCGGGCGCACCGTCTGGAAAAGGTCCTGGGCACGCCGGCACGGATCTATTTCAAATACGAGGGGGTGTCACCGGCCGGCTCGCACAAGCCCAACTCCGCCGTGGCCCAGGCCTATTTCAACAAGCAAGCCGGCATCTCGCGGCTCACCACCGAGACCGGGGCCGGCCAGTGGGGCTCCAGCCTGGCCCTGGCCGGGCAGCTCTTCGGCCTCACGGTGCGCGTGTACATGGTCAAGGTCAGTTACTACCAGAAGCCCTTCCGCCGCTCGATGATGCAGACATGGGGCGCCGAGGTCTTCGCCAGCCCGACCAACATGACCGAGGCCGGCCGCAAGGTGCTCGAGCTCGACCCCGACAACCCCGGCAGCCTGGGCATCGCCATCTCGGAGGCGGTGGAGGAGGCGGCGGGCCGCTCGGACACCAAATACGCCCTGGGCTCGGTGCTGAACCACGTGCTGCTGCACCAGACCGTGATCGGTCTGGAGGCGAAGAAGCAGTTCGAGAAGGTGGGCGACTACCCCGACGTGATCTTCGCCCCCTGCGGCGGCGGTTGCAATTTCGCCGGTGTCTCCTTCCCCTTCCTAGCCGACAAGGCCGCCGGCGACAAACGGGCCGAGAAGCTGCGCTGTGTGGCGGTGGAACCGGCCTCCTGCCCGACCTTGACCAAGGGGGTGTACGCCTACGACTACGGCGACGCCTCGGGCTACACGCCGCTGATGAAGATGTACACCCTGGGCCACGACTTCATGCCGCCCGGCATACACGCCGGCGGGCTCAGATACCACGGCGACTCGCCGCTCATCTCCCAGCTCTATCACGAGAAGCTGATCGAGGCGGTGGCGGTGCCGCAGATCGCCACCTTCGAGGCCGGCGTCATGTTCGCCCGCGCCGAGGGCATCATCCCCGCCCCGGAAAGCTGCCACGCCGTGCGCGCCTGCATCGACGAGGCCCTGCGCTGCAAGGCCAGCGGCGAGGCAAAGACCCTGTTGTTTAACCTGTCCGGCCACGGCCACTTCGACATGGCCGCCTACGACAAGTATTTCGCCGGCGAGCTGGAGGACTACGAGTACCCCACCGAGGCCATCCAGGCGGCGCTGGCCAAACTGCCGAAAGTGGCGGCCTGATCACGCTTCGCCGGGGCGGGCCCCGGCGCATGACGAAAGTCAGCGGCCCCCAGAAACGAAAAGCCCCTCGCCCGCCAGCGGGGGAGGGGCTTGTCAGCCTTGCAGGTGTTACAGAACGGCGCGACTCAGCCGATGGTGGCCTCGCCGGTCTCCTTGGCGCCCTGGTTGTCTTCCCAGCTCACCACCACCTTGTCGCCCTTCTTGGCACCCTTGACCTTGAAGGCGAGATACGGGTTGCGGCTGATGCCACCGCCCCACTGCGCATCCAGCACCTTCTTGTTGCCCACCGTGGCGACCACCGTCTTGATGAAGTGCGCCGGCACCAGCTGACCCGTCTTGGCGTCCTTGCGCAGGCCCGTCTCCATCGGGTGGTTCATCAGGCATTTGATGTCGGCGGAGTCACCCACCATCGAAGCGCGTATCCGAATCTGCGACATGCTCTTTCCTTTCCTCGCTTTAGTCCCTTCAACCGCCGCAGCCACCAATGGTGACCTTGACCT